>NC_009073.1:1200000-1800000 GCF_000015805.1 Pyrobaculum calidifontis JCM 11548
AATATGTTCCTAAGATCAGAAAGAGCTAGAATGGCAAAGTTGTACTACGCCGCACCAGACCCGCTTAATCAAAAGGCATGGTTCCTTGGCCTACCAAGAGAGCAGAAGGGCACAGGCTATCATATCAACGACATAGAGGTGAAGAGAAGGGCTTCGCCTATCTTTGTTGCGTGGCATTCCATCCAGCATGTATTCGGAGGCGGAGGCTATATTTCCATATTTCTCTCGCAAGATTGGCCTACTCAACTTACTTGGGTAGGAGAGAGCGGTAGAAAACTAATTCAGATAAATGAACAAACGCTCCGAGATGCCAAGTCGGCCTTCCTTGCTCTCTTAAACCAATTCGGGTGGAAGCCGCAGAGGGTATGGCCCTAGCCTGCCTCAGACCGGGCTACAACATCTACAGTTGCGTAGTGAGGCACATCATCAGCGCTTACGAGGGCCCCGGGTCTCCAAAGTTCACAGAACTAAGTAATCAAATTACAGTTGAGCTAAAGGATGTGAAAATTGACACGGCCCCCATCTCCGCCTACCTGATGTACCTAGAGGAGAAGCTCAAGGGAGGCTCCCTCGTGGCGCGGATAGAGGCAGAGGTGACCACCCCCCTCGTCGTCCACGTGAGAAACCCCTACATGCCCCTGGAGATAGGCCTGGCGTGGCACCCCTACTTCAACGCCCCCTACATCCCCGCCACCACCATAAAGGGAGCCCTCAGGGCGTACTCCCCGCCCCAGATCTGCGGAAGGCCGGCCGCAGAGGTCTTTGGCACAGTAGGCGACCAAGGCGCACTAATAGTGACAGACGCCCTCCCCATAACCCCAGACGTGTTGGGCGCCGACGTGATAACCCCCCACTACAAAGAGCCAGACCAGGTAGAAGAACACAAGGTGAGACCGATCCCCATAGTCTTCCCCGTGGTAAAGCCCGGCGCGAGATTCGCCTTCCACATAGCCTCCACAGAGCTAGAACAGCGGTGCCTCTCCGAGATATGGCCAGCCATAGACAGAGCCTTCGCAAAAGGCATAGGAGCAAAGACAAAGATAGGCTATAGCAGACTCAAAAAACTATAAAAGCATTAGCGTGAGAATCAGACTATGAAACTCAAAGTGCAAAACCTTAAGCACATTACCGAGGCTGTGCTGGAAGGCGACAGAATCATCTTATATGGTCCTAATGGCGGGGGCAAGTCCACGCTGATACACACTGTGGCCCTAATCCTTGGGGCCGCTCTCGGAGTAAAGGCCCACGACGAAAATATTATAAACCAAGGGGACTTCCACGACGACACATACGTGAGGTTTGAAGATTTCGACGTGTTTGAGATCAGACAACGTAAGCTGTGGTGGAGGGGGAGAGCCTACCCCCTCACGGAGCCCCTTAAAGTCGCAGACTTCTCTCTATGGCATATAACCGAGTCCTATTTCGCCATATACGGTAGAGTTCCGCAGTGCTTGGGCGACCCCATTGAGGGAGTTCCCTCGGGCGTCATAGGATACAGCTACTTTGATATAAGAGTGCTTTGTCCAGCGGCAGCTGAAGCCTCGGAAGACCTTTTTAAAATCTACTACAATGTGGCCGAGATAGGACTCGACGGAGCGACGACGTGGACTACGCTGTCCCGCCTCTCCTACGGCCAGAGGAGGGCCATCGTTATCCTCGCCGCCCTCGAGCTCGGCGGTTATGTCTTAATTGAAAACTTGGAGTCCGGTCTCCACCTCGATTTACTAGTGTATGTGCTTAACGCCGCCTCGGTTTCAAAGGGCAAAGTTATTGCAGAGACCCACAGCGGATTAGCCCTTAAGCTAGCTGTAAAATACGGTATACAGCCATACTACGTTGAAAGAAGCGTAGAGAAGATAACAAACTTTGACATCAAGTTATTTAAGCGTGAAGCAGAAGTTTTTTCATCCTTAATATGAGACTTACTACTAATATAAAAACTCTAAGAGGTCTATCCATCTATATACAAAATAAAAATGTAAACTCTCTAAAATGTAGTGACGATTTATGCAAAGCGCCATTTACTGGCAACTGCCTTGAGTGTTGCTGTAGTCCTGACTATCCCGAGTGTAGAGATATATTTAAGTGTTGTTGTTGTGTAACAAGACGCGGCGATTATGATTTTATATGTAAAAGTAAAAATAAAATAGTAGCTATAGAAGTAAAAGACGTAGAAGAATTAGATGAATACATCGAAAATATTGAGAATAAAGATAAAAACAGCAGAACATATTGGAGTATAGCTGAAGTTTACATTGTCGTCTATGGTAGAGGAAAATCGAAACGAGGCAAAGAAAGGCTAAAAAAGATAGGTAAAGTAATACACTGCACGCATGGTCTCACATGTAGGATATGTTAATCGCCCTCTTGGAGAAGGGCATCTGCGGCGGAGGGTGTGGAGGGCTGGGGAAGGCCTTGGAGGTGCTGGGGGAGGGGGAGCCATACCTCGCCGAGTGCAGATACGGGGACTACTTCGCCTTCTGCCACCCCGGCGACAGGTACGACTACCTAGTCCTCAGGTTAGACACGTCGAGGTTGGAGGGAGACCACGACCCTGAGGACTACAAGCCTTCCGCCGTGTCCAAAGATCTCGTGTTGAAGAAGCTCCTGGAGCTGAAGGACGTAGTGTGCGCCATCTGGGAGAGGCTCCGACCCCTCGTCCTAATCTTCACTACAAACCCCTACATCCAGGACTACACCCTGGGCCCCGGCATGATGCCCTGGGACGTGATAGAAGTGGCCTGGCGCCCCCAAGGCGCCGAATGTGCAAAGATCATAGACGTGCGCGAGCTCCCCGACCTCGAAATACCCTTCGTCAAAGTAAACGTGTGGGAAAAGCCCCCCACCCTCTGCATCCAAGCCGCCGAGACAGCGGAAGGCCGCCGCCCAGAGAAATAGGCTCCGCCCCTCAGGCTCTATTCCTCACGCTGGAGACGAGGGTTGCGCGAGTATGCCACCGCGTCTAACGGCTTGTGGCATAGTAAAGAAGCAACGAGGGAAGAAGACGTGAGAGAAGCCCTAAGACGCATTTTACAACAATAGACTACATAGACGTCGGCGTTTTTAAAACGTCGTGCAACTCTCCCTTGGCATTTGTCAATATTTCAGCTCTCCCCGCCGTACGGCGTTTATATATCGTGGAGATCCAATTTAAAAAACGTCGTGCAGGAGAAAAGCGTACACCGGCGCCGAGAGTTGAAGATACGCCTTCAACTATTCCACAGTTGAAAGAGGTGGCAGACAAGCCGTAAGGGATCAATTCTAGTAAACTCAAAAGCACGCCGCACACCCTCTAAAAGACACCAAAGAAAAACTTAAAAACTAACAAAAACAAATGCCCAAGAAACCCAGAATCTCAAGAAGAGGATTGAAAGGTTGTACGCCGCCGAGCGGGAGCGACGCGGTGGTTTGGTTTGAATCTCAAGAAGAGGATTGAAAGTCCTCTTGGATCAACTACCACCGTTACCACTACGACTCAGGTGCGAGAATCTCAAGAAGAGGATTGAAAGACTGTCAGCGATCCAGCTCCACCACCCGCTCCGGAGGACACGAATCTCAAGAAGAGGATTGAAAGCTCTATACGCCGTCGCCAGGATAAGCTCATTGCTTACAACAGTGAATCTCAAGAAGAGGATTGAAAGTCCAAAACCTAGACGCCCTCCTCCAGTCACCGTCGGGACTTTGGAATCTCAAGAAGAGGATTGAAAGAATCACTCCGGACCCGCTATTAATCGTGGCGGGGTTCAACCGTCAGAATCTCAAGAAGAGGATTGAAAGATATATTGAATCAATAAGGTCCGACGACACCCGTTCAAGCAGGGACCCGGAATCTCAAGAAGAGGATTGAAAGTGACCTCTGGGGTCTCCTCCTCTTTATCAACGTAGACCCTTTTGTGAATCTCAAGAAGAGGATTGAAAGACTCTATGCGGCCCACGAATTCCTCAGACTCAAGCGTAGGAATCTCAAGAAGAGGATTGAAAGGCCCTCACCGTGTTGATATTGACGCTCGCATACATATTCATTGTGAATCTCAAGAAGAGGATTGAAAGACAGACCTCTTGAGGAGGTTCGAGGGGTCGCAGGTGTCCCTCGCCGAATCTCAAGAAGAGGATTGAAAGATTGGCGTTGGCGTCCCGGTGAAAATACTGCGCCACGATGGGAGGGAATCTCAAGAAGAGGATTGAAAGATAGTACTTGCCAGAGCCTAACACGACTATAGTGTTCCATATGAATCTCAAGAAGAGGATTGAAAGCATTTTTGCGGCGGCGAGCTCCTCGCCGAATAGCAAGCGGAATCTCAAGAAGAGGATTGAAAGTCTGGCGCACCAATCTCGTACACGTCCCCCACCTCATCTACGAGAATCTCAAGAAGAGGATTGAAAGTTGGGCGCCTTTACCACGGGGGCCGCATTTATGATTACTATAGATGAATCTCAAGAAGAGGATTGAAAGTTTCCAGTGTGAAAAAATATCGGTTACTACAGTGTGAATTATGCGAATCTCAAGAAGAGGATTGAAAGCCGCACCCGCGATAGGCACTAACCACTTCATGATGCTATGAATCTCAAGAAGAGGATTGAAAGTCCTCGCCACCTGCCTGACGACGAGGGCGCACTCCTCCGCAGCGGAATCTCAAGAAGAGGATTGAAAGTAGCTTTGGTAGCGGCAGTGTGAAGTGCCCCTCTGGGCCATCAAGAATCTCAAGAAGAGGATTGAAAGATTTCAAAGCCACGTTTGGGTAAAACTGTATAACTCTGTCCAAGAATCTCAAGAAGAGGATTGAAAGCTCCTGGCGCAGATGTTATTGCATTTGGCAGAGATGTGCGGAATCTCAAGAAGAGGATTGAAAGTATTGCTCCCTCAGCTCCCTAGCCAGCCTCTGCGCCCTGTCAGAATCTCAAGAAGAGGATTGAAAGAGTCCACCAGCACCGCGGTGGGCGCACGCGCGTGCGCAAGGGCCGGAATCTCAAGAAGAGGATTGAAAGTCTTTTTTGGGGGGCGTTCCTGCGCCCCCTAAACCCCCTTTGCCGAATCTCAAGAAGAGGATTGAAAGCCTACGTGGCCAATCTCGTGGCCGACCAGCTTCTCAGTCGGAATCTCAAGAAGAGGATTGAAAGCAGGCTGGCACAGAGTGGGGACCTGCCCCTCGTCCTCCTACGAATCTCAAGAAGAGGATTGAAAGTTATTACCGTGCGCCTTATTTTGCCAATAGTGTCTTCCTCCTCGAATCTCAAGAAGAGGATTGAAAGTACGTATTTGGGCCCACACGTCTTGTGTAATCGCACGAGACCACGAATCTCAAGAAGAGGATTGAAAGCACTTTGGGCATGGGTCGCTGTGGTGCAACAGCTTTCCTCTACGAATCTCAAGAAGAGGATTGAAAGTCGCCCGCAACGCCAACAGGCGGGTCTGCAGGCATTCGGCCCTGAATCTCAAGAAGAGGATTGAAAGTCGCGGAGAGGAATATCGTGTATAACTACGGAGAGACGCGGAATCTCAAGAAGAGGATTGAAAGATGTAGCGCGCCAGTATTCCGATTATATAGCCAGCCACGTATTGGAATCTCAAGAAGAGGATTGAAAGTGTATGAATCCCACTATCGCATCGCTAATAGACTTAAACTCAGCCGAATCTCAAGAAGAGGATTGAAAGCAGACCGTGAGGCCGCCCCCACCGGTTAAAGGTGTTATGGAATCTCAAGAAGAGGATTGAAAGCTTTATCTCGCTCTCCCCTTTTTGCTCTACTACGTTACCCATGGGAATCTCAAGAAGATGATTGAAAGCATGGGAGACGTAAACGCCGTTGTGTCCAACGTCTATGCAGTAAACGGAATCTCAAGAAGAGGATTGAAAGGTCTGTAGACCACGTAAAGAAGATAGATGTGCTGGTGGGGTTGGGGTGGGTCTGGTGGGGTTTTTGAGGGGCCTGTGAGTTTTCGTTTTTGTTTGTGGAGGGGGCTTTGTGGGGTGATGGGGTGGCGCCGCTGGTTTTGAGGGGTGGGGGGGCGCTACCTGTTTTGGGTGGTGGATGTGGAGAGGGTGGGGGAGGAGATGGCGCTTAAGCTTTTGGAGGCGCCGGGGAGGGTTCAGCTTTATGGGGGGTCGGCGTCGTTGGAGGTGGTGGAGGGGGTTTTGGAGGAGGTGTCGCCGCTTCGGCGTGGCCGTTTTGTGTCTGTGCGGTTTTTGACGCCTGCGCTTTTGCAGTATCCTAAGCCTCCGAGGGTGAGGGCGCCGTCGGTGAACGCGCTGTATCCTCAGCCGCGGCTCGTGGTGCTTAGTCTGGTGAATAGGGCGAGGGTGTATGGGGTGGAGGCTCCCCTTTCCCTGTACGTCTACGCGCCTTTTGACCTTGTGGAGTCTACCCACGCCATTAAGCCGGCGGCGGTGACGTGGGGCCTCACAGGGCTGTGGGGTTTGTGGGGCCGGTGCTCTACAGGGTGAACGCGCCTGAGAAGAGGTGGCGGTGGCTCTCTCTGCTCCTCTCCCTGGCGAGGTACATCGGGGGGGGGGGGCGGGCCACGTCGATGGGGTTCGGCTGGGTGGAGGTGACGCCGGTAGACTAGGCGTTTAAATGTCACAGACCTCCCCGCTTGCCACAGTCTTCCGCTCGACGGACTCCGTGTCGTATTGCCTTTATGTGGACAGATTCTGCGTTGGCGGCGTGTCCCCCTTATACCATGTGTGTCTCCTGTTTGAAGTTGCCTTTGTCTCATTGCGCGGTGCTTAAGCAGGCTAGATTGTCGTTCTCCTGCTGTTTGGGCCATATGTTTAGCTTGTGTGGAGTCAGCTTTTAGGGTAGTGATAGAAGGGCAAGCTTTGCTAAAATTCGCTTCGTATCATCTATATGTTTGCTTGTATTTTCTTTTGAGAGGGATTTTGCTAGCCGAGCCCAAAGCGTCCTGTTTCGCATACTGGTAACTTGCTTATGTTCTGCGATGATCTTTGCCTTGTCCATGTGGCCCTCGGCGATGAGTCTTATGATTTCTACTAATTCAGACGAAGCTAGAGTGATTTCGAGTTCTAGGTCTTCTTCTGTTTCTCTAAAGAGGTTGTGTGCGTGATTAGTGCCAAGTTTTTCATTAACGTATTTTTTAAAGGCGTTTCGACTTTTTGCCGCGCGAAGCAATTTGGAACACTCCTTTTCCATAACTATTGCCATTAGAACCGACGCCGCACAGACTATGTGATCTGTCACATCACACTTGGAAAGGTAATGGTTCCATACCTTAATGCAATTTTCTACGTCGCATTGCCCCTCTTTTAGACATTTGAGAACTATTTGGTAGTATGGATGAGAGTGCAATAGGGCATTTCTCGCTTTATAAAAGTCTTCTTTTGTGTCGGCGCCATGGAGCATCAATAGGCCTGAAACAAGGGCCCAGTTGTAAGGGTCTGAGATTATAATTCTTTGCATTTTTCTATATTCTTCTATTGCGTTAGCTAAATTATTTTCTAATAGGTGGGCTATTATACGAGATGAGGCGAGATCACTATCAATTACTTGTGTTTCACTTATTGTAATTTTTAACAATTCTAATGCAGTATCTTCGTACTGTGTTTTCAATAATTCTTTGGCAATTTTTTGGCATATTTCTATGAAGAATTTTATTTTTATATTTTGTAAATATCTAGTACAAAGATCTATAAATTTGCTGTGAAGTGTATTTTTGTCAAGAGAACAAATAGTGATCATCCGTGTTAGAAAGGAGAAGATACATCTAAAGAGTTCCATTATGGCGTCTTCTGTGTTATAAAAAGTATATTCAATATCTAAATATTCTTTTGCTTCTTCTCTTATTATTTCATATATATATTTAGATAGTTGTTTTAAGTTTTCAACAACTAGGGATATTAGTCGGCTACATATTGGTGATTTTCTGAATAGAGATAACGGAATTTTTGTGGCTAATATGAGTGATGCTAGATTGCATTTAATACTATTATATGAATTACAAATATCGTTTATTATTCTTCGATTTTCTCAATCATGTATTTGTGTTCTGTTATCTCTGTGTTATATAGTAAACTTATTAGAGCTTTTCCATAGTAAATTTTTCCAATCCAATTTAATTTGCTAGGTTCGATAAACTTTACAAGGTTTTGGTCATAGGAGGATAGCTGAGCAATAATGACGGCGGCCTCGTTGAACATCTCCCTTTCAATTAGATGGCGTATGAACTCCCTGGCCCATGTCAGTGCCTCTTCTGTTGGTATGATGTTTCCTATCTGTTTGGCGAGTACTTTCCATGCCTTGTCTATGCATTGCCCTAGTCTGCCTTTCGAGAGAGCTAAGATGGCTAGGGGTGTCGGTTCAAGTAGTTCTCCTCTTTCTATGGCTCTTTGGTGGAGATGTTCTATAGCTTGACAGTGGTCAATGATATAGGTAAATCTATGTACTGATTTTTGTAAAAATAAAATTACAGATAACGGCATGTAGTTATCTACAAATATCCATTCGCCAAGATCGCCCCTCTGAGATTTTATCTTCGGATAAACTAATTCTACTCTTACATTCAACAAGGATTCACCCACTGCTTCAAGGAATTCCCAGGTGTGTCTTTCTATTGCTTCTCTTAGTTCTTTCCTTTGTGCAAGTTGTTCGAAGAGTACGTCGACGGGGTCTCCTCCTCCACAGTTGCCGACTACTCTGGCTGGCGACTTTAGTCTTTCTGCTACTTCGGCGAGTGTGTTCTCGATATTCATTATATATTTAAGCGCTGTCTTTCCTTTTAGCATTGGCTCTACCTGTGCGGATAAGGTGCCTTGGGCTAGTTCTTTTATGACTTCTTCGATTAAGTCTTCATGTTCTTCTGCTAGCCACTTCTTGATGAATTCCCTTGCTTCGTCGCCTCCCTGGATTGGGACGCTGTGGAGTGGGGTGTTGCAGTATAGTGTGTTGTCTCTTGGGTCTATTTGTGGGATTTCTTCTAGCCACTTTGGGGGCATGGGGCCGAGTTTGGCGCGGGCGAGGAAGGGTATTGCGAGGGCCCATAAGAGCCGGCTGTCGCCTTGGAAAATGCCTTTGTATATGTACAGGGCGAGGAAGGTCTTGGCGTTGCCGCCGCCTGCCTCTACGGCTTTTGCCACGTTGGTTGCGCAACCTGCCTGTCTTAGCCACTCGCCGGCATATCTGGCCACTAGGGTGTAGCCGCCTTCGTATTTCTCGGCTATTTCACGTCCGATTTTTTGATATACCTCGTCTTTGCACGTGGTGCCGCTGTATGCTTTTACGATTTCTGCTAGGAATTGGGGCTGGCGTAGGTCTACCTCCACTGCCATGTGGGCGTCAAGGCGTTGTTTGAGTTCACTGGGCAATGTAGCGTATATGTCGTTTGGCAGTACCACTACCACGGGTATGGGGCTGCCTTCCTCTAGCAACCTCTCGTGTAGGTCTAGGAGGTGTCGGATTATTTGGCCTATAGCCGTGGGCTGAGGCGCGTCAGAAGGCGCTTCGTAGTACGGGGGTGTGGCTGGGTCGTAGAAGAGTACGGGAGTGTGGAGTGCCATCTTCACCGTTATGCTGAGTTTGTGGAATTCCTCGGTTGGCTCCTTATGCGTCGGGCCTATCTTGTATACGCGGAAGTTTCCTGTGCTTAGTGCCTTGGCTAGGGCGTATAGCGTCAGCGTAGATTTGCCGATGCCCTTCTCTCCCCGTACGACGACAAATTTGCCTTCGCGTATCCCGTCTAATATTTCCTCCGCCTGCTTTGCGAAGCTGTCTGTGACTACTAGGGGCTTGTCCGAACCATAGACGTGGAAGACCCCCCTCTCTAGATCGAAGCCGAGGTCCTTCGGCCTCTTCCATACTTCGCTTACTATTCCTAATACTTGCAACTCGGTTTCAGCCTCTTCTACCCTTTTCTTGAGTTTTTCGAGCTCTTTCCACGCTTTGTCTAGTCTGTCTTCCAGCTCTTTCTTCAGCCTTTCTATGTCGTCTTTTGTGGCTATTTTAGAGCGGAGAAGCTTTGCGGCGTTTTCTGCGAGGGTTTTGAACTTCTCTATGCTTAGGCCCCACCCGTCGTTGGCCACCTCGGCTACTACGGCTTCGAAACTGGGGTTTTGTAGATAGGGGCTGGCTTCTGCGGCGGCTTTGGCGAATTGTACCACCGCCTCGATAAAGTGGTCGCGTGCTCTGCCTTTTGTCAAGAGTTTTTCTAGTAGGTCCTCGCTTCTGATTCCCAGCCGGCTGGATAGCTTGTGCACTTTGTCTATGAGCCAGCTACCTGTGCCAGATCTCTCCAGTAGCTCTATTCCGAGGTGAAGGACTTCTGCAACTAGCTGGGCTCCAACTTTTGTTGCCAAGTCTTCTAGCACTTCGGCTAATAGCTCCTTTGCGCTTCTTTGTCGTGGACGTAGCCTTCTTATGGCTTTTATGCCTTTTTCAACTTCTAGGGGGTTTAGCTGAAGTAGAGATATGGAGATGCCTTCTGTTGTTTTTGCAATGTGTCTTAGCTTCTTGTAGCGTACTTTGGCGTAGTTGTAGCTACTTCCTAGAAGCCGTTGATAGATGGAGGGCAGGTCTATGACTTTTCTGCGTTTTGTGGCAAGGTGTTGATAGAGATCTCGTGCGGCCAGGTTGTCTAGGGGTATGGCTATGACCTTGGCGTCTTCTTTGAGTATTTTGTCTTTGTCGAGGGGTTCTGTGCCGGGTTCGTCTGCCTTGTATGTTAGGATTTTGACGGGGGTGTCGCACTTTGCCGCCGCTCTTCTTGCCACTTCGTGTCGGGCTGAGCCCGGCGTTACTAATATCACAACGTCTGTCCCGGGGATGGCTCCGCAGAGTTCTTTTGCCACGTCCTCCGCCGCCTGGTTTACTAAGCGTTCAAAGAGGTCTGCAAGCAACAAGTAGTAGTCGCCGTGTTAATAAAAGCTTTTTGTGTTTTGTTTTATATTTGTGATATTGTTTTGCTGTGGATGAGGTTTTTGAGTTGGTGGAGGTTTTGAGGTGGGCGGGGGAGGCGGCTGGTGAGGTTTCGCCGCCTGGGGGTGTGGGGGAGTGGGAGGGGGGTGAGTGGGGTGTGGTGGAGGAGTGTGGGTACTACGAGGTGGGGTTTGAGTGGGGGCCTCCTCCTGGGGATGTGCATGGGCTTGATAGCCACACTGTGGTGGTGGATTTTGGTGGGGTTTCTGTCATCGTGGCGACTGGGGCGCTGGTGGGGAGGGTTTCGGGGGTTGTGCCTGGCCTGCCGGCGAGGTGGCTTGGGGTTAGGTTTAACTTTTTGCTGGAGGGGGGCCTGCCTGTGGGTTCTCGGCTTTATTGGCGCTCCGCATTTTTGGACAGGGCTTTTGACGCGTCTTTTGACTTGGAGGCGGCGCGTGACGAGGTTAGGCTTCACGTGGAGGGGGTGCTGGCGGGGGCTTGGGATGGTGGTGGGACCCTCATTGTGGACGGCCCGGTGTTTAGGGCGGCGGCTGCGGCGGAGAGGGGTGGGGTCTATGGGGAGCTGTACCGGCGGTTTATTGAGGAGAGGGTGAGGGCTTTTGGGGGGAGGAGGGTTGTGGGGGTGGTGAAGAGGCTTGACCGCTCTTATTACCTGGCGAGGTGCGTGGGGGTGGGGGCTAACGACGAGGTGGCGGCTTTGAGGCTTTTGGAGGGGAGGGTGGGGTTTGTGGGGCCTGTCGTTGTTCGGGTTGGGGGGTTTGTGAAGTGGATGTACTACGTGGCTGTGCCTAGTGGGCGGGGGGTTAGGGTGGTGAGGGTGGAGGCGCTTGAGGAGGGGCTGGCGGCTGAGGCGGCTCGGTGGGTTGCGTCGCTGTGTGACCCGTTTGGGGTGCCGGTGCCCGTGGCGGTGGCGGACAAGATCGCTAGGCGCCTGAACGCGTCTATTGTCAAAATGATCTACGCGGCGTCCCCCGTGGAGCCGACGTATAGGGGGCTTGAGGCTGTGCTTGAGGCGTTTAGGTCGTGACTTACCTCCTGGCGGCGGCTGGGGTCTCTATCTTGAGGTTTGTGAAGGTGACTGGGCCGGCGGGTAGGGTGGACGTCTCCTCCTGTCCCAGGCCGTGGGAGGTGCCGGAGCTCCACATGGCGGCGGCGCTTGGGGGAGTGGAGCTGGAGCTGGCGGCGTCGGACACGGCGGAGGGGGTCGCGGCGGCTAAGGCGGTGCTTCTCTGCGCTGAGCGGCTTGGGGTGGCTAGGCCGGTGGGCTTCTTCGTGGTGAAGAGGTTTAGGCCGGGGTCTCTGGAGGGGGCGGCGGATCTCTTGGACAAGGCGGTGGTGCGTCTCCTGCGGAGGGGCGGCTACGTGGGGCTGACCTCTGGCGCCAAGCCGCAGGTCTTCTACCTGCTCCTCGCGGCGTGGATTGCCGGCGCCCAGCCCGTCTACGTGGACGTGGGGGGCGGAGTCCACCTCCTGCCTAGGGTTGAGGTGAGGGTGGATTCCCTCCCGAGGGAGCTCCTATACGCTGGGGATAGGCCGAGGGGGTGGGTGTTGGAGCTTATCCGAAGTGGGCGGCTCTCTTCTTTACCTTGACGTAGACGGGTACTCTGTAGGCGTAGCTCCAGAGGTATGCCACTCCCCTCTCTGCGAGGGCTATGAACCTCCTCTCTGAGGGGGGCACGGAGAGCTTTTCTAGGACCTTCGTGTCGCTTCTCAGCACGGCCTTGGTGTTGGCGAGTTGGAGGACTACGTCGTTTAAGTCGTCGGGGGTGTGGGTGGCGAAGACCACAGCCACCCCTCTCGCCCTGCCGAGCCTGGTGAGCTTGGTCAAGAGGGCCTCTAGGAAGGCTTGCTCGTCTTCGCTCCTGGTCTGGGGGAAGAAGAGGTGCGCCTCGTCTACCAGAACGGCGGTTATGGGCCTCGCCAGTTGGTAGACTGCGTCTAGCACCCTGTACACCACCAGCCTCTGCTGGCCCACGCCCAGGGCCGAGATGTCCACCACGGCGTAGCCGGAGAGGGCCTCCCGGTAGTCCGGCTCTACGACTCTGGCCTCTCCCCGCACGTCCACTAGCCCCGTCTCTATGACTGAGAGGAGTGCCCTCACTATGTTTTCCATGGTGCTGACGTGGAGTCCCAGGGACGCGCCGATGGCCTCGTACATTATGGCCGGCCGCCTCCCCGCCTCGCCGGTGGGGCTTGTGAGAAATTGGAAGAGGCCCGCCGCGTCTCTTGGTGCCCCCTTCCTCCAAGCCTCTTGGAGGACCCTCTTGTAGAACATCTTGGCCTGTTGGGAGAGTATGCTCACTGCCCTGGGGAGGTGGCGGAGTATGTCTCTGCTCTCTAGGGCCCAGGGGTAGACCCGCATCCTGGCCCTCCCGGCGGGGGACTCCACTTCCACCTCCGCCCTTGTGAAGACGTCGCCTCTCTTGTACAGCCTGGCCTTGTACCTGGCCCTCCTCCCCCACGCCGCCTTTGCCACAGCTCTCCTCACCACCGCCCGGGGGCCCCTCCTCATGAGCCTGGCCGTGGTGGGCAGTATAACGTTCACTGTGAGGCCGTTGTAGGCCAGGTGGTAGAAGTGGCCCACTGCGTCTAGCGCCACGACGCGGTGCCCCGCCTGGGCCAGCTGGAGCGCCAGCTCTTTCACGAAGACGGTCTTCCCGCTGCCGGTTGTCCCCACCACGAGGAGGTGGTGCCTCAACGCGTCTAGGGGCAGTCTGACAACCTCCCCCGGCACCTCCTCTCCCGTGGGGAGTGCCAGGGCCCCCAGCTCGACGCCGTCGCGGGGGAGGCCGAGCATTTCCCCCACCTCGCCTGGCTTGGGCCTCCTCACTGGGGCGTGGACTGGGACGGGGGTCGCCGGGGCGCCGCAGGCGGAGCCGCCGCACTCCGCCACCAGCTCCAGCACGGCGATCTTTGGCCCCAGCCTGAGGCCAACCGCCAGCTCCTGCTCGGGGGAGAGCACGGGGGTGTTGGCCACGGCGTAGAGGTCGGCCATCTTTACCTCGGCCACTCTCCCCAGCCACCTCCTCCCCTTGTCCTCCGCCACGAGGAAGGCCCCCACCCCCACGTCGCAGCTCAAGAGGACGCTCACCTTCGCCTCCTCGAGCGACACCACCGTGGGAAACTGCCTAGACACAAACCCACACTCCCCAACCACGGCTACGCGCACATGCGCATTTAAAACACTTAGCCTCCGCAGACTTTCTAAAGGCCGCGGAGAGCACGGCGCGCTTGGGTACGGCGCACGCTTGCCAGAGGTGGAACATGGGCAAAGCCCCGCCGCGGGCGGCGACCAGCGCGCTGGAGGCGGCGCTCTGTATCCGCCTAAACGCAACGCGGTTTGACAAGTCTCAAGAGACTTGGCCGCTCTCCCTCTGCTTCTTCTTCCTCAGCGCGATTCCCCTCATTATCGAGGCGTATATCAACAGCTTCCAAGCCCCCGGCACGTCTCCGTGCTCGTCTACAAACTTTCTGGCGAGTTCTCGGAGCTCGTCGGCCTCTTCCAGTGTGAGCTCCTCCTTTTCCACAAGCTCTCTAATCCGCCTCAGCTCCTCCTCGGTGAGGGGGTTGAGGCGGGCGAGCCTAGCCAACTCCCCCTTGACAAAATCCACATCCCTCGCCTCAAGAACACCCCTAAAACCCAAAAACTCAGCAAAAAACTCAAATTGGTCACGAGTAGCCCTAGCCAGCTCGTTAAATCTTCTATCGAATTCGTCAAATCTCTTGTCGATCTCGGCGAACCTCTTCTCTATTTCGGCGAATTTTCTGCCGAGCCAATACGCCAAAGAGGCAGTTGAAGCTACTACTGCGCCTATTGTCCCAATAGCTGTGATAAGTAGCTCAACGGACACGAAATGTTCTCCGCCTGTGTTAAAAACCTTTGCTCTGCCGTGTCTGCCGCTTGGTTTCTGGAAGATGCACACGACAGGCTGGGCAGGAGGTTGTGCCGCGGCAGGCGTTGCCCGCCGCGCAGTGGCCAATGGGGGTTGCCTTTGTGCGTCTTGGATGGTGGAGCTGGGCAATGGGGGGTGCTAGGCATGTTGCGTGGTCTTTGGGAGAGGGGCTGGCGGGCGGGAGGGGCTTTGACTGCATCTCTACGGGCCGGCCCTTCTCAGCCAGGCGCCGTCTCGTTTGCCTCCCGCGCATTGGTCCGCCGTGTGTAGTGCCGACAGTATTGAGAGGGACCTCTGCGTCGGCTCCTAGTTGCTGCGGGAGCCTTGTTCTGCCAGGGCTTTCCTCAGTAGCTCCTTGTAGGCGGGCATTTGCCAGGCGTAGTACTGCCCCACGCCTAGGTCTTTGTCTATGGGTGGGGGCTCGAAGGGGGACTTCACTATGGACTCCCCGCCGAGGGGTATGCCTCTTGGCAGGTCCATTACGAGGTTTTCCTTGATCAGCAACTCTCTCAGGTCTCCGAGGCCGCGTTCCTCTCCGAGGTAGAGGTAGTCCACGTCCTCTATGACCTTCACCGCCAGCTCGGCAAGCCCCCTCTCCCTTAACAACTTCGCCACTCTCCTCATCTCTTTCTTGTCCATGAGGAGTTTCAAGTGCTCTTCCACGTCCCAGCCCAGCTTTGCCAACTCCTCTAGCCCCCTCGGATTTCCGCCGTAGAGTCTCCACACCTCGTCGAAGGGTGGCGCCTGGCCGGGGTAGAGCTCCCTCGCTCTGTAGTACAGCTCTTCGAAGTCCCGCCGGGGGAGATTCCATATGTACCTCTGGTCCACGTAGTTGTGCCGTGACAACAGGTCTCTGGCGTATCCCTCTGATGTAGGCGCGAAGAAGTTGACTATGACGTCTTTCAACTCCTCTGGTCTCCCCACGTTCATGGTGGATTCCATGGATTTGGCATATGCCTCCACATTGACGAATGTGGTGGTGACTTCGTCTACTACGATGAATATCCGTTTTACGTCCTTGGTTTTGACGTATTTTGGTATCGACGTGGCCATGATGGCAAAGAATTCGCCGAAGTGCGTGATTTGGGAGAGGCTCCTAAACATGGCCTTGGCTAACTGCTTGGCCAGCTTTTTCACGTCTACGGGCGCGGTGGCAATTACGGCCTCGGCGAGCTCGCTCTTCCTCGTGTCTACAAGGACCGCCACACCGTCGGGGTACCACTCTCTAAATCTCCTCACCGCCTCTTTAAACAGTCGGGATTTACCGCACCCCTCGGGGCCAAAGACGAAGATGGGGAGGTACACTTGTCTCGCGTTGTACCTCCTTATCGCCTCCAGCTCCGCGGCTCTCCCAACGAAGGGCAACTCCACGTCTGTGTCTGCGGGCGGCGTTATAAGCATTTAGCCTCCCTTTCGCGCTAAATGTTGCGCCGCTTTGGAGGTGGCTCCGTTGTGGCTTGGCCGATTGCATGCCGCTCTGTAGCACCTGTGTGTGGGTGGCGCGTGCTCGTAGGCGTGGCCGTGGGTTGGGGCGGGGAGGGGCGTCGTGTTGTACTTTTAGTACATTAAGTTTTTGTGTGTGGACGTGGTGGCGGCTGTGAGGAGGTCTGTCCTTGCGTTGGTGGCGGCCTTGGCTGTGGTGGCTGTGGTGTTGCTGGTGGTGCCGTTTTTTGCTTCTACGGGGCTTAGCTCTGCAGGGGGCATTGAGCCGCTTGCCAGGGGGCCCTTTATGACGGGTCCGTGGGCGCCTCCCTCTGGTGGTTGGCAGTCTTACGACGCTTCGGCGTCTGCGAGACTGCCTCCTCAGTACACGGCGACTACTGCGCCTCCTCAGGCGACTACTACTACTGCGCCTCAAGGGGCGGCGGGGTCCCGCGTGGTTGTTAAGGAGGGGTTTGTTAGGCTGATTGTCTCCGATGTGGAGGTGGCCGCGTCTAGGGTTCTTGGGGAGGTGGAGAGGCTGGGGGGCTACTTGGTTAAGGACGAGGGTGGGATTGGGCAGCGCACCTTGACTGTGAGAGTGCCGTCGGATAAGTTGGACGAGTTTGTGGCGTTTTTGGGCGGGGTGGGGATGCTCGAGTCTTTTTCCGTCTCGGCGACCGACGTGACGGAGACTTACGTGGACTTGGGCGCTAGGCTTAACTCTACCCGCGCGTTGGAGAAGAGGCTTTTGGAGCTTTTGTCTAGGGCTGGGAGTGTGGATGAGGTGCTCAAGGTGGAGGGGGAGCTTTCGAGGGTTAGGGCTGAGATTGAGAGGCTGGAGGCTGAGCTGAGGAGTTTGTCTACGAGGGTGGCGTATTCCACGGTGGTGGTGACGTTGGTGGGGGGCGCCGCCTCCCGCGACGTGGTGGTGACTGTGGAGGTGGATGACGTGGCGAAGTCGGCGCGTGGGCTGGTGGAGGCTCTTGGGAGAGTTGGGAGGGTGGTCCGCGGCGAGTTCAGCGACGCGCGTGGGGTGGTCAGCGTGGAGATTCCCACTGGCAGACTCGACGAGGTGGAGAGGCTGATCCCGGGCAGGGTGGTGGAGCGGAGGGAGTCTGTGAGCCCCTCCTCCACGGGCGTCTCCACTGTCACAATAAACCTCGTGGGGCGCTCCGTGGCCTACGCCGTGGAGATCCGCCTAGAGGTCCCCGACGTGGAGGAGGCGTTTAGAGCCCTGCTGGGCCTGGGGGTTGGCAGAGTGGAGCAGGCCGCCGTGTGGGGGGACGGGGGGGTCGTCGTCATCTCACTGCCGCCTGGCAACTCCACGAGGCTGGAGGAGCTTCTCCCGGGCAGAGTGGTGTCTAAGAGGACCGACCTCGTAAACGCCAGGGAGTCTAGGTACACCATCCGACTACAGAAGCGCGTAGACCCGGTGGCCCAGGCCTTGCAAAACGGCGTGGAGGCCCTCAAGTTCGTCGCCTTGGCCCTGTTGGCGCTCGCCATAGTGCTCGTGCCCCTGGGCCTGGCGGCGTACGGGGGATACGCGGCGTATATGCGCGTCAAGAAGAGAAAAGCCGCGCCGGGTCCCACGCCCCCAGGCGGGGCCCAGGAAGGCGGCGGTTCATAAGACACAACACGCCCCCGAGAGCCGCGTCCCGTGGACCCAGTGCGCCTCGCACAGCGTTCAATGTCCAGCCCCCCGCTCAGGAGGGCAATTCTTATATTTCCCGCCGGGGGCGTGGAGGAGGTGGGGCGCCAGTGGAAGGACTTGAAGAAGTATGTAGAGGCGCGCGTGGCGGAGGCGGTTGCGGAGTTTGAGTTGGCGGGGGAGTTTCTTGAGGGTGGTCTGCTCAGGGGCGCGGCTGGGAGGGCGTTTCAGGGGTGGAGGGCGGCGCTGGCGGCGGCCGCGGCGGTGAGGCGGGAGGCGCTGAAGGGCGAATACGCGGGCTTTGTCAAGACTAGGGAGGGGGAGAGGGTTGAGAAGGTGGACTTCGTGGTGGCGGTGATGCCCACGTCGCAGATGAAGAAGGTGGCGAAGGTCCTCTCAGGGGACTTCGGCGACGTGGTCGTCTTGCTCACAGAGCTGGCCTTGGACCTCCGCGAGTTTCGGCACAGTGGGCTCGACCCGGCGGGGGTGCTGAGCCGCTACGCCGACTTAAGGGACGTGGAGGACGACGTGAGGCTCCTCGTGGCTAGGGGGAGGGAGTTTGTGGAGGGGGTTAGGAGGGGCTTGGCGGGGGGCTAGTTTTTAAGGTGGTGGCCCCTCTTCTCCATGGCCGCGGGGCGGTGGCTTCACCACGTGGTTTCACCGGGTGGGTGGCTGGTGGTTTTTGACGAAGTGTTTTTCCTCGACGCTGTCCCTCTGCCGGGGGCTAGGGCTGTTGACTTGGGCGGAGGCGGGGGCCCCCTTCCTGTGTCGCTTGTGGGGGTTAGACGGGTGTCTGAGGCGCGTGGGGGGCTGAGGCTGGAGGCGCCTCTCCTGGGGAGGTGGTACGTGGCTAGGCTGGCGCCTGCCAGAGAGGCGCGTGGGGCGCTTGGGGGCGCGGCGCATGTGTTAGAGGTGGAGTGCGACGTCTGCGACTTGTCTCTCCTCCTGGCCCTCATGTCCCCGTCGCACTACCCGGCCTACGCGGCGAGGGTGTTTAGAGCCGTGGCGTGGGCGAGGGAGGCGCGGCGGGCTAAGACGTGGGAGGAGTTGGTCAGGGCCCGTGTGGAGGACTTCACAAGGCTCATGGCCGGCGCCTTCGACGCCTTGTCCAACCCCAAGTGCCTCAAGACCTTCTGGGCCCTGGCCTACGACAAGTCGCCGAGGGTGAGAGAGGCCGCTGTGAAGTGCGGCTTTTGGAAGCCGGCGGAGGAGGGCGGGGGCTTCACCGTCTTGGGGGCCCTCGCCTACCTCCCAGTGGCCCACCTACTCCCCCCACAGTGCAACTACCTGCCCCCGGGCTTCGAATGTCTGTGAGACTTTGCGCCCCTCCCTACTACCTCTACACGCTGAGGGAGTGGCTGAGGTACATCGAGCCCCTGTTGGAGGAGCTGAGGGTGCCCCTTCGCGTGGAGGCGGTGGGGGAGTGCGGCGACGTGTTTATAGAAGTCTGCGGGGCGCAGTTCCGCGGCCTCCCCGACAACGAGGGCGCCCTCCTAGAGCTCATCCTGTCCCAATGCGGCGCCGGACCTCCCCGAGGAGGGGAATCTCCCTGAGCATCTCCTCTGTGACGTACTCCCAGTAGATGCCGCGGGGCTTGGCGTCTACGCGGCGCACGCGGATTAGGCGGGTGGGCGTGGCCACGATGTCCACGGGGAGGTCGAAGGGCTCCCGCGGCACCTCCTCCACCAGCTGGAGGTCGTGCACAGTGGTGGCCACCGGCGTCTCCTCTCCCGCCTTGCCGAAGAGAGTCAAGAGGCCCCACTCAATCTCGGCGTATCCATGGGACTTCCCCAGCCTCCGCCCCGTCCGCGGGTCCACCGCCACGGAGCCCACCACCACGAGGTCCACCCTAGGCAAGTCCCACGGCTTGACCCCCCGCCCCCACTTAAACGCCCCCGCAATAGTGGAAGCCTCCGCTGGGTCCTTCACCTCAGAGGGGTCTAGGAGGAGGAACCCCTCCCTAATCCTCGGAGTAGGCATAATCAACACCTTGCCCCTCTCCAGCGCCGCCCTCCTACAAGGCCTCTGCGGGGCGTCTGGGTTAACCTTCACAACCCGCGCCGCGGCGAACTCCGGCGTCGCCACCAGCCTCGCGCAAGCCTCCTCGGCCCCCCTGAAGTTGGGAATTCTCCCAAACACCGGCCTGGGAAAAGCCGCCACCCCCCGCTCCTCCAAAACCCGCCAAACCCGCTCCCTAATAGCCCGCTTAACCTCCTTCACCACGCCCCCCAGCCAGCCCACAGTTAAAAACATTCGAACCCCCACAGCCAGGCGGTATCCTCGCCCCCAAAGGCGGCCGCCAGCAAAGACGCGGCCTCCCCCCAGACTAGAGGAGGGCCTTTGCTCTCTCTAGGTAGTGCTCCACCCCGCGTATTAGGGGCACGCACTCCCACCTCTTCGAAGATCTGCCCGTAGAAGCACTCGCCGTGAAGCCTTCCCCTTGCCTCAACGAGGAAGGTGGCTAACTGCTCGCCTTGGTAAGACTTGACCACGGCCCCCTCTGCGAATTCTTCTCTGCCGTGGGCGGCGTAGAACTCTTCGCATAGGTCCCGACGCCTGCGCAGAGGGATAGGTTTAGGGTGGTTTTGAAGAAGCTTCTTGTGGCGAGTAGGTGGGGGCGGGGAGGGGCATAGGCTAGCCGCTGAATTTCTGCGCGTCATTAGTTGCAGGGGCAGGCTCTTCGCCTTTGGGGGCGCCTCGCTGGCTGGTGCGCTGTACAGGCTTATATACTTGGGCATATGCGTGGTTGTGGATCTTGCCCAGCTTAAGGCCGCTCTTCTCAAGCTGTTGAAGGAGGATGAGGAGTTTAGGTACGCAGTGGCTGGGCTAATTGGGCTAGAGGAGATTCTGAGGAGGCTTGATAGACACGAGGAACTTCTCGTGGAACTCTTCAAGAGGCTTAAGAGACACGAGGAGGAGCTTGTGAAAATTTGGGAAGAGCTGGCAAGGCTGAGGGAGGACATGAACAAGGGGTTCCAGCGTTACGACCAACTCTTTGCCGAGGTATTTAAACGGTTGGATCGCCATGAGGAGGAGCTTGTGCGTTTAAGAGAAGACATGAATAGGGGGTTCCAACGCTACGACCAGCTATTCGCTGAGGTGTTCAAGAGGCTGGATCGCCACGAGGAAGAGTTGGTGAAGCTTAGGGAGGACATGAACAAGGGGTTCGCGCAACACGAGGAGAGGATTGGGGGAGTGGAGAAGGAGCTTGCCAAGCTTAGGGAAGATATGAATAAGGGCTTTGACCGGCTTCAGCGTCGTCTTGATGCCCTGGGCGCTAGGTGGGGCGTTATGAGTGAGAAGGCTTTCCGCGAGGGCCTTCGTGGCGTTGTGGAGGAGGAGCTTGGCCTCAGGGTAGAGAGGTGGACGGCGTACGACGGGGAGGGCAAGGTGTTCGGCTTCCCAAGCGAGGTAGAGGTGGACGTCGCCGTTAAAGACGGCAAGGTCATACTCATCGAAATTACGTCACACGCCAGGGCGCCTGACGTGATCATCTTCAAGAAAAAGGCCGATCTATACGCCGAGAAAGAGGGCAGAAGGCCAGACAGACTTATTATTATCACGCCCTACGCCGAAGAAGATGCGAAAAAAGTCGCGGAGAGGCTGGGAATTGAAATCTACACGGGGGGCGACTAAGGGCATGTGTTTTGTGTTTGTTGTTTGGCCTTGGCCAACTGCTTTGCCAGCCTCTTCACGTCCACTGGCGCTGTTGCCAACACTGCTCTCTCAAGCCTCTCCTCCCTCACGTCTACCAACACCGCGACGCCGTCGGGATACCGCTCTTTAAACCTCTTCACTGCCTCCAGCTCAGCCATCCTCCCCGCGAAGGGTAGCTCCACGTTGTTGCCAGGGGCAGAGATATAAGCCTACGCTACAGCGGCTGGCCCGCTTGGCGGCTGTGGGTCATCAATGGAGGGACTAACTTGGCCGCGTCGCGCGTCTTGCCACAGTAGTATAAACGCGGTGATGAGCGCCCAGAAGACCACGGCGTATGTTACCACCACCAGCGTGGGTCGTGCTGGCAATTGGTCGTAGCCCGCGGTGCCCAGCACTATGACCTCCACAGTTTTCTCTTCGCCTGGCCCCACTTCCACGGTGACGGGCAGGCTCTCTCTGCCAAGGGCTGTGACGCGTATGGTGTATTTGCCCGGCGGCACCTCAAGCCCCCTAGGCGGCGTGGAGAGCTCCACAGCCACCGGCCCGGTTATAACCACAGCAGTGACGTATCTGTCAATTGACCTCCTGTCGTCGTCTAAGACGACTATGTTCAACACAGCAGTGGGCACTTGCATCGTGAGGGTCTGGTTTTGGCTTGGCTTCACCTCCACGGTTTGGGCGTATTCTTTGCCGGGTGCTGTGGCTTTCACAGTGTAGCGGCCGGGAAGCACCTCCGCGCCCACAGCCCCACGGCCCGTGGCGTAGAACACATCTCCCGTGGAGGCGCAGGCGGCGAAGTATCCGCTCTCTCCCCTCAGCCAACCCGCCGCCGAGCCGCTTTCTCTATCCAATAGGACGACGACTGGGGACTGCCGGGGCAGATCTGAGTACCCCACAACGGCGACGTAGTTGCCGAAGAGACACGCGGCGAGGGCGTAGTCTGGCCCCGGCGTTGGGTTAAAAGAGGCAACCCACTGGGCAAGGGCGAGAACGGCGGCGAGGGCGGCAAGCAACAGAGCTTTCACTGTGGGGCGGCCGCCTGCTGGCTGGCGAGCCAGTTTAGCAACTCCTCTATCTCGGCCTCGTCGAAGTTTGCCACTTGGAGCCGCTTCGCCAGATCCGGGTCTCCCACGACTATGGCGAACTTCTGCTTAATGTATGCGTGGGGGTCTGCCACTTTTTCTACTCCTGGGCAATCGGCCGTGCAGACAATTCGGAAGCCCCACTTGGCTAACGCAAGGGCACGTTCGGGGGGACATCTTGTGAATAGAAAGACCACATCCACATTGGTAAATTCGCACAGTTTTTAAATGTTGATTGTTCAAATATTTATATTTGACCTTTTATTAAATTTCAGAAACGCCTTCAATTTTTCGATTTGATTATTTCCGTTTTAAAATTGCGTCTTAGAAATTGAAACGTGTATTAAGCTACATATAGTATATGTATGCGTATATATAGCTTGAGGGCCGTGCTTCAGTGTGCATTTACGCAAAGTTTCAATTTTTGGCTATTAAATAGTTATAAACATCTCAAATTTTTTAGTCAATGTCGGAGCGTCGGGTTTTGTGTGAGCTTAGGGATGGAGTGGCTTGGGCTGTGTTGAATAGGCCCGAGAAGTTGAACGCCATGGACTTAGAGCTCCGCAAGGAGCTTCTCCAGTGTCTTCAAGAGGCTGAGAGGAGGGAGGATGTGAGAGTGGTTGTCATTAGGGGGAGCGGCAAGGCGTTTAGCGCCGGTGCCGACATTAGCCACTTGAAGATGTTGTCTGAGATGACGTTGGCGGACTTTGACAAGTTGAAGGGGTTTGGCATAACGGATATTGGGCTTTTCATACGGAGCATGTCTAAGCCGGTTATCGCCGTGGTGCATGGGTACTGCGTAGGCGGGGGGATGGAGCTCATACAGTACTGCGACTTGGTATACGCCACTACTGACGCGGTGTTTTTCCAAGGGGAGATAAACGTGGGGATTATCCCAGGAGGCGGGGGGACACAGCTACTGCCTAGGCTTATCGGCGAGAAGAGGGCCAAGGAGGCCATCTTCACCGCACGGCGGATTACCGCCCAGGAGGCCAAGGAGTGGGGGCTTGTCAACGAGGTGTGCCCGCCTGAGAAAATCGACGAGTGTGTCAACAAGGTCGTTGAGGAAATTAAGCAGAGGAGCCCCGTGGCCATTGCCCTGGCGAAGAGGGCCATAAACGCGGCTCTTGAGCTACCTCTCTCCAAGGGCCTTGAGTACGAGGCGCTGATGTTTCAAAGGGCCTTGGTGTCTGAGGACGGTAAAGAGGGGCTTAGGGCGTTTCTAGAGAAGAGGAAGCCTGTCTATAAGGGGCGATGATGCGCGTGTTTGTAATTGGGGCTGGCACAATGGAACATAGAAGTGGCCGATGGCAAGCTCGGCAGAAAGAGCGGGGAGGGGTTCTATAGGTATGCCTCTTAGCCCTATACTAAGGCAAATTCTCCAACAGTTGGCCGCGCAGTTGCAGTTTAGACCCGACATGGACGTCAAGACGGTGAGAGAGCAGTTTGAGAAGTCCTCCCTCATCCTCGTCAAAATGGCCAATGAGCCTATTCACCGTGTGGAGGACATCACGATTCCGGGCAGGGGCGGGCCAATTAGGGCTAGGGTTTATAGGCCGCGGGATGGGGAGAGGTTGCCCGCGGTGGTGTACTACCACGGCGGGGGCTTCGTCTTGGGGAGCGTGGAGACTCACGACCACGTGTGTAGGCGGTTGGCCAACCTCTCCGGGGCAGTCGTCGTCTCTGTGGACTACCGCCTAGCCCCCGAGCACAAATTCCCCGCCGCCGTGGAAGACGCATACGACGCCGCCAAGTGGGTCGCCGACAACTACGACAAGCTCGGCGTCGACAATGGGAAAATCGCCGTGGCTGGGGACTCGGCGGGGGGCAACTTAGCCGCGGTGACGGCCATCATGGCCAGGGACAGGGGGGAGAGCTTTGTGAAATACCAAGTGTTAATCTACCCCGCGGTCAACCTCACTGGGTCTCCCACAGTGTCTAGAGTGGAGTACAGCGGGCCCGAATACGTCATCCTCACCGCCGACTTAATGGCGTGGTTTGGGAGACAGTATTTCTCAAAGCCGCAAGACGCCCTCAGTCCCTATGCCTCTCCCATATTTGCAGATTTGTCAAACCTCCCGCCCGCCCTGGTGATAACCGCCGAGTACGACCCGCTACGCGACGAGGGAGAGCTCTACGCCCACTTGTTGAAGACTAGGGGAGTTAGGGCCGTGGCGGTGAGGTACAACGGCGTCATCCACGGCTTCGTCAACTTCTACCCCATATTAGAAGAGGGGAGAGAGGCAGTTTCGCAAATTGCGGCCTCAATAAAGTCGATGGCTGTGGCGTAATTCGCGGGGGCTGACTTGATAAAGGAGATGGATACGGCGTGGAGATTATAATTTTTCGTTTTTTGTCTAAACAAAGGTAAAGATATGTGGCAGAATTTAGGATAATGGTTGACCCATATCTCATCCCCGAGCAGTATAAGTCGGAGATTGAGCTGGTCAGAAAGACGGCGCGTGAATTTGCCCAGAGGTATTTCACGAGAGAGCTCGCCCGCGAGGTGGATCACAAGGAGGAGTTTCCATGGGACTTGTATCGGAAGGCGGGCGAGTTGGGGTTTATTGCCGCTACTCTGCCCCCGGAGTACGGCGGCGGGGGGCTTACGACGGAGCTCGCCTCGGCGGTTATAACCGAAGAGTTGGTGAGGGCTGACACCACGCTGGGCCAGGGCATTCTCTCCGGGGCCTTTGGGCTCTACGCGTTGTATCTCTTCGGCACCGAGGAGCAGAAGAAGCAGTACATACCGCCCGTGGCTAGGGGCGAGAAGACCTTCTTCCTCGCTTTAACAGAGCCGGACCATGGTAGCGATATAACACAGCTCTCCACTGTGGCGAAGAAGGAGGGGGACTACTACGTGTTAAAGGGGATTAAGACGTTTATTACAAATGCCCCAACGGCCGAGTACGGCCTCATCCTTGCGCAGACTGAGCCTGAGAAGGGGTACAGGGGCCAGACGCTGTTCCTCATTCACACGGATTGGCCTGGCGTAGACGTTAAGCCGCTGAAGGGGAAGATGGGGCAGAGGGCATCCCCCCTGGGCGAGATTAGGCTAGACGGAGTAAAAGTGCCCAAGGAATACGTGGTGGGCGGGCCGGAGGGACTTAATAAGGGCTTCTACTGGGCTCTCCAGTATTTAAACATTGGGAGAGTGCACGTCGGCGCCGTGGCGCTTGGCATGATGCTTGCGGCTTTTGATAGAGCGTACGACTTCGCTCAGAAGAGGGTCCAGTTTGGCAGACCCATCATAGAGTTCCAGCTTATTCAACAGAAGTTGGCCGAGATGGCGCAGTTGATAGACATATCTAGACTCGCCGTGTATAGGGCGCACTTAATTCTCGACGAGTACATCAAAGGCGCCGTGGAGCCGCGCACAATGGCGGCAATTTCCTCAATCACTAAGGTCTTTGTCACTGAAAATGCCACAAAGGTGATAGACCACGCAATTCAGATCCTGGGCGGAAGCGGCTACATGGAGGAGTACGACGTGGAGAGGATCTGGAGAGACCACAGAGTTACCCGCATCTACGAGGGGACTACCGAGATAAACACTTTGACAATTGTTGACTCGCTGAGGCGGGGGTTCTACACTTTATGAGAAAAGTCGCCGTAATAGGCGTGGGGCAGTCGGTTTTCGGAGTTAGGGGTGATGTCACGTTGCAGGAGCTGGCTTGGGAGGCGGTGAGGGAGGCGTTGGAAGACGCCGGGATTACGCAGAAGGACGTCGACATAAGCGTCGTGGGGACTGTGGGGACTAGGGGGTACGAGCTAATGCCTGCCCAGCCCGTGAACGACTACGTGGGAATGACGCCGAAGGGCCCCATTAGGGTGGAGATGGCTTGTGCCACAGGGCTGGCGGCGCTTACCGTGGGGTATAACTTTATTGCGAGCGGAAACGCCGACGTGGTATTGGCCATAGGGGTTGAAAAGATGAACGAAGTGGACACGCCTACCTCCCTCGCCGTTGGGGGGAGGGCTGGGAACTATCTATGGGAGTTCCACTTCTACGGCACTACTATGCCGGCTGGCTACGCGCTCTACGCCACTGCGCATATGGCCAAGTTCGGCACCACTGAGGAGCACATGGCCCTTGTGGCTGTGAAAAACCACTACTACGGGTCGCTGAATCCCAAGGCCCATTTCCAACACCCAGTTACCGTAGAAGAGGTGCTTAAGTCTAGGCCTGTGGCGTGGCCAATAAAGCTACTCGACTCTTCGCCTATTAGCGACGGCGCCGCCGCCGTGGTGCTGGCCTCCGAAGACGCGGCGAGAAGGCTTAAAGTGGACACGCCGGTGTGGATAGCGGGCATAGGCTACGCCAACGACACCCCCATACTGACCCGTAGGCCGGACTACGTGGGCTACAGAGCCACTAGGCTAGCCGCCGAGATGGCGTACAAGAGGGCGGGCATCGCCCCGCAGGACGTGGAAGTGGCAAACGTCCACGACGCCTTCACCATCGCCGAGATTATCGCCTATGAGGACTTGGGGTTTGTTAAAAAGGGCGAGGGGGCCAAGCTAATCGCCGAGGGGCAGACCTACGCAGGGGGAAAAGTGGCCGTCAACATAGACGGCGGTTTGAAGGCAAAGGGCCACCCCCTGGGCGCCACGGGGCTCGGCATGGTGTATGAGCTGACTAAACAGTTGAGAGAGGAGCGTGAGGGCAAGAGGCAGGCTCCGCTCAAGAGGTACGTCGCCTTGGCGCACAACGTGGCCGGGGTGGGACACGTAGCATATGTGGTCGTGTTGAGGCGATGAGTAGGAAGTACGTCAAAATTGAGGGGCCCTACGTGGAGTCTGTGCCGCTTGTGTACAAGCACAAGATACCGATTCAGAAGACTGAGCAGTTCTGGAGGGGGCTCGCCGAGGGGAAGATATACGCCACCCGGTGTAAGAAGTGCGGCGCCGTCTACTTCCCGCCGCAGGCAGACTGCCCCGTTGATATGAGCTCTGAGATGGAGTGGGTGGAGTTGCCCAGGGAGGGGGTTTTGGAAGCTTTTACTAAGGTTTACGCCAGGCCTCAGGGCTTCGACGACTTAGAGCCGTACGTCATTGGCATAGCCACGCTTTCAAATGGCGTAAGAGTTATGGGCTGGGTAGAGCCCCCCGACGAGAGATGTATAAAAGTTGGAGACGCCGTTGAAGTAGGTACAAAAAGTGTTAAAGATAAATATATTATAGTTTTAAAGCTTAAAAAGAGTTGTACATAAACATCAAATGTATTTTTTATTAACTTAAATTGGAAAAGTATATAAACAAGAGAAACTCCCTAAACCGTGAGGGCGGCGGTGATCAAGGAGTGGGGCACGCCGCTGGAAGTAACCGACGTGCCCAAGCCCGAGCCTGGACCAGGCGAGGTCTTAGTCCGCATATCTGCCTCAGGGGTGTGTCACACAGACATCCACCAGTGGAAGGGAGACTGGCCCCCGGTACAAGCCCTGATGATTCAACACGGCGTGCGGATCCTCGGCCACGAGGGGATTGGGGTGGTAGAGGAGGTCGGGCTTGGGGTCTCTACCCTCAAGAAGGGGGACAGAGTGGGAGTCCCCTGGATGAACTACTGGTGCGGCCGGTGTGAGTACTGCCTCTCTGGCTACCCCCACTGGTGCCCCCACGCCAAGTACACCTCTGTCCACGTGGATGGGACACACGCCGAGTATGCTATTATTAGCGAACGCGCGACTCCTCGTATACCCAAGGAGATTAGCGACGTCGAAGCCGCGCCGCTTATGTGCGCCGGGGTGACGGCCTACGGCGCGGTGAGGAAGTTGATCACCGAGGCGGCGATACCGCCAGGGAAGCCCATAGCGATTATAGGCGCTGCCGGCGGCCTAGGCCACTACGCCGTGCAAATCGCCAAGGCTTTTGGGTACACGGTGGTTGGAATAGACGTGGGAGCGGAGAGAGTGAAGTTCGTGGAGAAGCTCGGCGCCGATTATGCAGTAGACGTGGGAGAGGCTGATAAGTTTGTAATGGACAAGTGGGGCGGAGTTTATGCCTCAGTTGTCTTTACGCCCAGGCTAGAGGGCTATAGGCTGGGGCTGAGGCTTTTGAGGCCTCTTGGGGCCTTGGTGTTCGTGGGCCTCCCAGACATGAAAGAGGGCGGCCTTGAGCTCTACCCCCTCGTAGTCGTGGGGCGCGGCATTAGGATATTTGGGAGTTCGGTCGGCGTAACCCACGAGTTTGAAGAATTGTTTAACCTAGTGGTGCAGGGGAAAGTGAAGAGCCACGTTACAAAGACGGCCTCTCTAAGCGAAATAAATGAAGTATTCAAAGACTTAGAGGAGGGAAAGATCGTGGGGAGGGCAGTCTTAAAAATCTAATAAGTAAAGAGAGAGTGGCCTCTCTTCGAAATTGTGTTGAATAGGTCTGCGGTGTTAAACGCAATTAATGCTTCGAAGTATGAGGAGCTATACTCGGCGCTGTGGAATGCCAGGCTGGATAGAAGCGTGAAAGTGATTGTTATTAGGGTGAGTGGGCGCACTTTTACGCTGTACAAGATGTGAGAGATTTTGCAGAGACATATTCAAGCGATATGAGCTTTGTTTCAAGCTTGGCCTTGAGCGAGGGAGAGAGTATTCACTCTAATTCGGGAGTTTCCCAAACCTATAGGTGGTAGAGCGCGTGGGGAAGGCCAGTGTTAGTTTTAGCTTTAGATTTTTCGGGATTGCAGAATTGAAATATCAAGGAAAGATTGTAGATGTGTTTAATGACAAGAGTAAGATAGAAATTCGATGTGAGAAACGTTTAGAAAAGTTTATTAAGTAGTGTAAGGTGCGTTACATGCCGGTGGCCGTTGTCACAGGCTCTGGGAGAGGCATTGGGCGTGCCATAGCGGTGAGGTTTGCGAGAGAGGGGTGGAGAGTGGTTGTAAACGCGAAGAAGGGGCGGGAGGAGGCCGAGGAGACTCTCCGCCTTGTGAAAGAGGCGGGGGGCGACGGGGTTGTGGTAATGGCCGACGTGGCCACGCGGGAGGGCTGTAGGTCGTTGGCGCAGGCGGCCCTGGGGCTGGGCGGGCTAGACGTGTGGGTCAACAACGCGGGGCTCGGCCTCTACTCCCCCTTTCTAAGCGCAGACGACCGGCTCATCGAAAAGCAGTTAGAGGTGACGTTGAAGTCTGTGATCTACTGCTCGCAAGAGGCGGCGCGTGCCATAAGGGAGGGGGTCATAGTCAACGTGGCCTCTATAGCGGGGATTAGGCCCTTCCCCGGGCTGTCCATATACAGCGCGGCGAAGGCTGCCATTCTCAATCTTACGCAGGCGCTCGCCGTGGAGCTTGCGCCTAGGATTAGGGTAAACGCGGTGGCCCCCGGCGTCGTCAAGACTAAGATGGGCGACAGCTTGCTCAAGATGCTGGGCCTCTCGGAGGAGGAGTTCGCCAAGAGGTACACCCTGGTGGAGAAGATGGTGACTCCGGAGGATGTGGCAGAGGTGGTGTGGATGTTGGTAAAAGTGCCGACAATTACGGGGCAAGTGGTGGTGATAGACGCCGGCGAGATGTTAAAGGCCCAGTTGCACTAGCCGTCTGAGTCTGGCGGCTGTTTGCCATCGCCAAGTGCATAGGGAGCAGATTTGGCAAGAGTTGGTTTTTCCGTGGTAAAAAGTTCAGCGTCTTACAAGGATCTAGCGGCGGGCGGCATCTGGCCACCATGCTGCACGTGGAGGGGTCTAAGGAGGTAAGATAGAGCTGTCTAGGAGTTGCGACTACGGCGAGGCTTGGAGTTAGAGTGCCATCCAGCTGAGCCCCTCTGCCGCCTTCCTGGCGGTGGCTTGGTCGATGTCTTTTTTCAAGAGTTCTGTCTGTATGTAGATTTTGCCCATGGCTTGCGCCCACTCTTCGCCGAGGTCCTCTGCCCATCTTTGGAACAGCGCCGCGGCGTATAGAGTGCCGAGGGTGGAGAGGAGGCGCTTGGAGTGGAACTCGACGCCGTCGTTTAACGCATAGGCGACCTCGTCTCGCGCCTGGGCAAGCGCGGCGGAGAGCTTCTGCCTAGCCTCCTGGCCTCCTATCTTTGAAATCTCCGTGGAGACCTCCTCCACGTAGGCCCGCCCCGCGTCTTTTCTAAAGAAGGCCTCCGCCATGTCTAAAGACTGGATGTTGCTCGTGCCTTCCCATATGGAGGTTACCAGGGCGTCTCTGTGGAGCTTCGCCAGGGGGAACTCCTCTAGGAAGCCTATGCCGCCGAGTAGCTCCATGGAGTACCTCGTCACGTCTATGGACACCCACGCGGCCATGTTTTTCACAATGTGGGTCAACAGCCTCGCGTAGTGGTACGACGGGGTGTAGGGCGGCCTTTCCCTAGACGCGTCGGAGAACAGCTTCGCCGCCTTCAAGGTGAGGAGGAGGGTTGCCTCTAGCTTTGCCTCCATTTCCACCAAGTCGCGGATGTAGAGGGGGTGCTCCACGAGCCTTTTCCCAAAGGCCCTCCTCTCTTGGCCGTAGAGGTAGGCCTCCCAGAGGGCCTTCCTGGCGAGGCCCAGCCCCGCTGTCGAGTTGTCTATTCTGGCTATGGTGAGGATTTCAAGCGCTATGTATATCCCAGTGTCCACGGTGCCGAGCAGATGCGCCACCGTGTCCACGAGCTCTACCTCGCCAGTGGGGACTGTGACTGTGCCAAGCTTGTCCTTTAGGCGCAGTATGCGCCAGTTGGGCTCGCCGTCTGGCCTATACGCCGGGGCGAAAAAGGCGGCGACGCCCTTGGCCCCCGGCCTCGGCGGGTGGGGCTTAGCCGTTATTATGGCCGCGTCTGCGAGACCCACGTTGCTTGTGAAATACTTAATGCCGCGTAGCCTCCACCTCCTCTCCCCCTCTTGATACGCCACAGCCTCGGTGGACCCCAAGTCGCTCCCCGCCTGCACCTCTGTGTAAAAGGTGGCGCCTAGCCACGGCGACTCGGACTTGAAGAAGTTGGGGAGGTAGTAGGCCTTCGCCTCCTCGTCGCCGTACTTGGCTAGCCCATACGCCGTCTGCTCTGTCACCGTTATTGTGCAGAAGAAGCCCGCGTCTGAGATGACGTAGCCGCTTACGAAGTGGTAGAGCAGGTCTTGGTTTAACAAAGGCTTAGACACCACGCCGTATTTGAGGAGCTGACGTACGGCCTCGAAGTGCTCGGGGGCCACTTGGACGTAGTTTATCTCCCTGCCCCTCACGCTCCACCTCTTTAACACAGGCCGCGCGTAGTGATCTACCACATACGCCACCTCCATCATCTTCGTGGAGACGTACTGCCCCAGGTGAGACAAGTCTTCATCCCCCTCGAAGCCTATGTAGCGGAGAAAAAGCTGGAGAGGCTTGTCATCGTCGTAGTAGTTCTTGCCATAACTCAGCCAAATTTCCCGAAACATAAAGACGAGTATGCTCATATTTATTAATATGGGCGCCGGGGGGTCTGTGGCCCGCGACCTCTTCGACAAGCTGGCGAGGCGGTACGACGAGTGGTACATAAGACACCGCGACCTCTACCGCGCCGAGCTTGAGGCAGTGGCGGCGCTGGGCTGCGCGGGCGGGGTGGAGGTGGGGGTTGGGTCTGGCCGATTCGCCGGGCCGCTGGGCCTCCGGGCCGGGGTCGACGTGAGCCGCGGCATGTTGAAGCTGGCGCCGCGGGAGTTAGACCTAGTGGAAGCAGCCGCCGAGTCGCTCCCCCTCCGCCGAGGCGCCTACCCCTGCGCCCTCTTCGTCGTAACTCTCTGCTTCCTCCAAGACCCAGCCAAGGCTCTCGCAGAGGCGGCGGAGGCCGCGGAGAGGGTAGTGGCGTGTATTGTGCCAAGGGGCTCCCCCTGGGGGCTCTACTACGTGGCCCAAGCCGCCGCCGGCCACCCCTTCTACTCCCACGCCAAGTTCTACACCGTGGCAGAGGTGGTGGAGATGGCCAAGGCGGCGGGCCTGACCCCGGCCAGGGCGGTGGCTGCGCTGGAGGGAGGCCCCCCCGGCGGGTACGAGAGGCCGCGACCCGTGTCGCTTGAGGAGGCTGAGCGATACGGCTTCGCCTGCGTGGAGTTTATAAAGAGAAGCCGAGAGGGGCGGCATGAAGGTGGCGGCCGCCACTAGGAACCCAAACAAGCTCAGGGCCATAAGAGAGGCCTACCGGACCTTCGGCTTCCCCGCGGAGGTGGTGCCAGTGGACAAGCCCCCCGGCGCCCCGCCCCAGCCCATCGGCCTAGACGCAGTGGCCAAGTGGGCCCTCGAAAGGGCGAGACACGCCCTAGCCGCGGCCCCGGGGGCAGACCACGGCGTGGGAATAGAGGCGGGGGTCGTGGAAGTGGCGGGCTACCACCTCGACATAACCATAGCCGCCATCGTGGACAGAGAGGGCTACGTCACCGTGGGGACAAGCCCAGCCTTCCAAATACCCACCGCCCTCCTCCACGACGTGCTACAAGGCAGAGAGCTAGGCGCCACAGCCGAGGCCCACTACGGACGCCCGGCAGTGGGCTACAGAGAAGGCATAATTGGCCTACTCACGAGGGGAGTTGTGAAGCGGATAGACTTAAACTACGCCGCAGTCCTAATGGCCCTAACCCCCCGCCTACCACACAACGCCCCCCACTACAGAAAAGCTTAAAAACCCACAAGTTGTAAAAAGGCGAGCGGGGTAGGCCAGCCTGGTAGGCCGCGGGGCTCATAAAGCCCCCGCACGGGGGACGTGCACCCCCGAGGTCCCCGGTTCAAAAGGGGGACAACCCCTGAGACTCCGGGCCCCGCTATATGACACCCGCTTCCATCTTCGTCAAGATTCTCATAGTGTTATACCAAAGTTTTTACGCTTTGTAAAGAGTAAGGACGGATATTATTTTCAAGGATGTGTTCTCGGCGTAGAAGGGCACATTGCAAAAAAGTGGGCTAACTTTTTATCGATTCTTTCTCTATCTCATTAAGGAATTGGACTTGTATTCCGTGGCGTCTCAACTCTTCTAATCGCTTGTGGGTTAGTACAAGCAGATTTTTCTTAAGTCTGATCTTTAGGCCGATCTTATTTGCTATTTCGTAAAGTTCCGTCGCTTTACCTACGCCAATTACGTATTCTCCGCCGCCGTTGTGATAGAACAAGTATGTATTGCCGCCTATTTCGACCTTGGCGGCCACTGGGTAATTTGTCAACGCTTCGTATAGCTGGCCGGTTTTGTCGAAGGCAGGCGTGGGCGGGGTTGGGAGCAGTAGGCGCATGTACCACTCTCTGAGGCGTATTTTTCCTCCGCCGCCTGCGGTTGCGCCGAGCGCCTTGGCCAACTCTCTCATGAGCGTTGTCTCTCCCTGTAACGTCTCTCTTGGCGTGGCCTTGGCCACTACCCTGAGCTCCACAGGCGTGATATACCCGTCGCCGATGACCAACATGTCGACCACGTTGCTAAAGGCAATCCATGCCCCGACGTCGTTGACGACGTACATCCTGCCTTTCCTCCTAAATGCCTCCTCTCTCAGCGCCTTCAATAAAGTATAGCCCCGCATGAGTACCTCGTCCGTTTTTCCTAACACAATTCCAAAATGCTCATAAGCTACATTGATTAGCTTATTTGCCGTGCCTATCGGCCTTATATCCACAAGAGAGTTTCCAACGGCGCTTGGTTTAGCCACTTGGCGTATTGTCAACTTGAATGTCAGCGGTTCATCTGGCGTTTTCATCAACACATCCGCCGCGTATCTCGCCAGCGCCATCCAGTCGAACAGTCTCACCGCCACTTGTCCAAAGTTGCCAGCAGTGTGTCCAAATTGCCGCCTCCAGTCATCGCTCAACAGCCAGCCCAGGTTCCTAAACAATGTAACCGGCGCCCTATCCCTTCCACCTAGCAACCTAGATACTGTTTTTGGCAATGACACTTCTAGCAATAGACGTTTGTATTCTTCATCCACGTAGTATGTCTCAGCGACTATACCTGCTTGCACAGCCTCACTCGCCAGCTCTTCCAACACTTCGTCCCTTAGTCTGTTGTCAATGGACACGTCGTCGTAGAAGACGTACAGCCTATTCCTCCGCAACACGGCTGTGGCGTATACTGGCTTTTTTAGGCGCCAGAGCACAATCTCCGTTCTTGCCTTCGTCTTCTCCTCTACGCCACCGTGTTTCTCAAGGCTCTCCACGCCCATCTGTCTAAATCTCTCCTCCACCTCTGCCAGCGCCTTTATGAGTTTTCCGCACAGCGGCGCCGTGTTCTCGATGTACTGCCACATCAGCCGTATATCGGCATCGGCGTAGCCGCAGTTGGGGCCGGAGAAGTGGCACTTTTCGCTTCTGAACTTGGCCAACTCGACGTACCGTCTATACGCCTCCAGCTGGCGTTGGCACTGCTCGCTCCACGTGGCGGCGTGTTGGCTGGGCAAGGGCATGGGTGAGTGGCCTTGTGTGGCTTTATGGCTGTCGCTTATGCGGATGTGGGGGGTGTTTGGTGAAAGTTTTTGTTTAATGTTTTTATTTATTCTCAATTTGTTTCTTATGGGCGTTTCTGAGGTGCTTAGGGACAGGGCGTGGGGGGTCTGGGGGCGCATCTTGGAGCACCCCTTCGTGGTGGAGTTGTACGAGGGGAGGCTCCCCGTGGACAAGTTTAGGTACTACCTGCTCCAGGACTACTTCTACCTCGTGAACTTCGCTAAGGCCCTCTCCCTCGCGGCGGCTAGGGCCCCCTCTGTGGGGCTTATGAAGCTGGCGCTTGGCTTAGCCTACGGCACTGTGACTGGGGAAATGGCCAACTACGAGGGGCTGCTGAGGGAGGTGGGGCTCTCGGTGGAGGCGGCGGCCTCGACGGAGCCCAACGAGGTGAATAGGGCTTACATGAGCTTCCTCTTGGCCGCCTGCGCCTTGGAGGGGTTCTACGAGTGTATGGCGGCTGTCCTCCCCTGCTTCTGGACCTACTTAGACATCGCGGAACGGCACCGGGAGAGGCTTAGGGGGAACAAGGTGGACGTATACGTGAGGTGGGCCTCTACATACCTCTCCGAAGAGTACCGGCGCCTCGTGGAGAGCCTCAAGTCGGCCCTAGACAAGGGGGGCAGAGGCGCCGACGAGCTTTGGCCGTATTTCAAGGCGGCTGTGGAGTACGAGCTGGCGTTTTGGGACGCCGCGTACCGCGGGACTTCTTAAGCGATGGTCTTATAGCCGCCGGTCGACATGGAGTCGTGATTGTCCTTACTGAGCTGTACAACGCACTGCCAGTGGAAGGGGGCTGTGTGAGGCTGGTGGGCGGGTGGCCCCACTTGACCGAGGGGAGCTGCGCCGGCAGGTACTTGGTGGTGGAGCGGGGGCGGGGGGTGAGGGCCAGCTCCGCGGCCGTCGGCGGCGGCCCCCTGGTCTTCTTTGTCGCAGCTGGCGGGCCTCCCATGCGCTTCGTCCTCTCCGAGGGTGCTGTGAGGGCGGTGGGGGATGGGCTTGAGCTTTTCTCTGGGTTTGTGAAACGTGGCTTGTGGAGGGAGCTGGAGCCGGCGTTTTTCGCGGCGGTGGCCAGGTACGGGGCGAGGTGCTCCTACTGCACCGCCTATATGGAGGTGGCGGGGAGGGCGTCTCCGGCTCGGAGGGCTGGTCTTATTGTGTCCGTGGGCACGGCCGGCGGAGTTAGGAGAGTGGTGGTGGTTTCTGCGCCGGGGCACTCGGAGGATTTTAAGAGGGCTGTGCTTGAGGCATACCGCTCCGCCCGCGCCATCTACGCCTTTGGGCTGGGAGTCCCAGTGGACGTGGCCCTTGACGTGTACATGCCGCCCCGCGCCAGGCCCACGGCCGAGGTGGCCCCCCTATTGCCTATTCCAGCGGCGCGGCCTCTCGCCTAAGCTCCAACATCCAGGGGCTTTCCTGCCTCCACTCGCCTGGCGTATAAACGAAGAGGCCTACCCCGGGCTCTAGGGCTTCTAGCCTCTGTAGCGTGTTCAGCCGCTCCGCGTCCTTCACAACCAACGCCACGTCTGCGACGCGGAGGATAGCCAAATCTATCTGCACATTTCCGCCAGGTCGCAGGGTTAAAAACTTGGCTGTGCAAGTCGGCAGGGGCGCCTCTTTGCGGCACGTCTGAGTAGGGGGTCTGCCACCTTGTAGAGGTCTCCCTCTTTGACCAAAAATCCCTCGTCGAGTAGCGCCTTTAGGAGCCGGGCGAGCTCTGGGTCGTGGATTACGCCGTGTTTTATCTACCTCTTGATTTCGGACCAGGTGGCCCCCTCGGCGGCTGCTCTCACGATGTCCACATACCGCCCGCTGCCCCGCAGGGCGACGAAGTTGCAGAACTCACTCCACGCAAGCTCGGCGCCGGCCTCGGCCGACGCCTCAAGCGCCTCTTCTACGCTCTTCCCTGCCTTCGCATATTCCACAGCCATTAGGCCGAAGTGGGCCAGCCAGCCTATTATGCCGTCGAGCTCGTCCACGGCTCTCTCTACCACCTCCGCGCTTACCCTAACCCCGGCCGCCTCGAAGCCTCGCCGTAGGTACTCCACGGCTAAACGCCTAGGCAGAGGCTTGACCTCCACCCGCGGCGCGTATCTGCCATAGAGGGGGCTCTCCGCGTCGCTGAGCCTTAGAAATTTGTAGAGCATGCCCTCCTTCGACCCCGTAACAACGAACTTGAGCCTGGGGAGATTGTCGTAGGAGTAGGCCAAGACGGGGAGGAGGCTGGCCCCCCTGAGCTTGGCCAACTCCTGCGCCTCGTCTAAGACCACCACCACGTCGCCGCCCTCGGACTCCCCCCACTGGTTCAAGGCCTCCAATACCCGGTGCAAGATAGGCCTCCCCCGCCCCCTGGCAAACCTCACCTCAACCCCAGCCACCGAGACCCCCTCCACCCGGGAGAGAAGCTCCACAAGCCTCTTAGACAGGCCAGACACCGCCCGGCCGAGCTCCCCAAGGACGTCGTCTAGAGTTATGTACCTCCTCCACTCAAACGCCCGCAAATCGAGGTAGACCCTCCTCATGCCAAAAGTGGCGGCCTTCACCAGCGACGTCTTCCCCACCCGCCTCACGCCCACCACCACGACCATAGGCGACCTCCCCACGGCCTCTCTCAAGGCCTTAACCTCCTCTTCTCTGTCAAACAGCTCTTCCGGCCTCTCCACCGGCGTAGGCCTAAAATACATACCTCCCTAGTAACTAGGGAGATATAAAGCTTCCATACACTACGCCTAAAGCTCATAGCATCTTGCGAATAGAGACAAGCTAAAGCTCCTCCACCCCGGCTCCCGCAAAATAAGGGCAGAGGAGGAAAACATGGTAGGAGGAGTGGCTCGCGATGGGCGCCGAGCTGGAGGAGCTACTGGGCGTCCCCGTGGACCTCGTCCCCTTAGACGAGGCGCCGTCCTGGGTGAGGCTTGAGGCCCTTGCCGGGGGCCTCCCCGTGTTGGTAAAAGACTGGGCGCTGTACGCCGAGCTTTTGAAGAGGGCCATGGGCGACGCCATGGACATGGACCTCAAGCTGGGCGGTGCAGAATATGCACGATAAAGCATTTACTCCCCCCACTGCGCGTGGGCCATGGGCGAGAGAGTTGGCATAGTGCTCGCCTCAGACGACCCAGAGAGGCTCTACGTCGCGGCGACCTACGTGGCCACGGAGCTTGCCATGGGCAAAGAGGTGGTGATATTCGCCGCTGGGCGGTCTGTGCTGGCGCTGGCGGGCAGAGGCGGCGCCGGGGGGCCCTACTACGAGAAGATGAGGGAGCTGAAGGTGGACTGGCACAGTCTCTTAAAGGCGTCTAAGCCCCTGGGGCTGAAGATCGTGGCATGTGAAACTGCGCTGAGGATATACGAAGTGTCGCCAGACGAGCTGGACAAAGAGCTGGTGGACGCGGTGTCCTCCATGTACACCTTCCTAGAGGAGGTGGGCAACGGCAGAGTAGTGGCCTTCTAGGCGGCTAGGGTCCTCAGCCTCTCCCTCAAAGCCCCAGCCGCCTTGACGAACTCCTCCACCTCCTCGGCGCCGAGGTGCCCCTCGTAGAAATTCACATACAGTTGCTCCACTGCGGCGAACAGGAGGAGGATAGACCTATCGCCGAGCTCGTTTGCAATCCTCCGAAGACAAGCCTACACCAAGTGGTGAGAGTCGTGGCGCCAGCCCCTCCTCTCTGCCACAGCCTTCACTAACTGCACCACGAAGTTCCACACCTTCTCCCCGCCCTGCCTCAGCTCCCCAGACTTCACAAGCCTCAGACCCTCCTCCCAAAACCAGTCGGAAGACCTTAGATAAAACTCAACCCTCTCCCCTGGATCAATTTCCCTCTCTACAAGCCCGTGGATGTACTCCACAGGGTCTACGCCCGGCGCCTTTTTCCTAATCGCCTCCACTATGAACTCCGGCAACACGCCCTAGCTACGCCCACTTTATTTTGTTTTCGCCCGCAGACCCGCGGTACGCCACCGGCTAATTCTTTAAAAATAGAATTCGAAACGGAGGCCATGAAACGGGTGGTAATAGTGGGCGGCGGGATCGCGGGATTGGCGGTGGCAAAGACGTTGATCGAGGGCGGGCTCAAGGCGGAGATCACTGTGGTGACGCAGAACCCGCACTACTTCGCAGGGCCTTCGAGGCCGCTACTGTTGACCAACGAGCAGAGCTTGGACAGAATCGTGAGAGGCTACGAAGAGGTGGCCCAGAAGGTAAAGGTGGTCGTTGGCACAGTCTACGCGGTGAACCCCGCGGAGAGGAAGGTCAAGTACGTGGGCGGCTACACCTCGCACGGCGGCATAGGGGAGCTGAGCTACGACTACCTCGTGCTTGCCCCCGGCATAGTCCTCGACGGGAGCGGGATCACTGGCTACGCCGAGAACCGGGGCAACGTGGCCAACGTATACGACCCAGGGCGCGTCTCTGTGCTTAAGAACAGGGTGTGGAACGCCGAGAAGGGCACCGTCGTCGTCTACGCCCCCAAGGCCCCCTACCGCTGTGCTCCCGCGCCCACTGAGACCGCCCTGTTGATAGACGCAGTGCTGAGGCACAGGGGTGTGAGAGACAAGTTCAAAATAATTCACATAGACGCCAACGACAAGACCCAGCCCCCGGTCATCGCAGACGTGGTGTCGCAGATATACGCCAAGGCGGGGATAGAGGTGGTTACAAACCAGGAGATAGTCGAGATTGGGAAAAACTACGTGGTGACCAAGAGCGGCGAGAAGTATCAGTACGACATATTGGCCCTACTGGAGCCCAACAGGGCTCCCAAGTTCGTGGAAGAGGCAGGCCTCGGCAAGACCTGGATCGAGGTTAGGAGCCCACAAGACCTCCGACACCCCAAGTTCGACGACGTGCTGGCCGCAGGCGACGCCGCTGGCCTCCCATTCCCCAAGAACCAGGAAATAGCCTTTGAAAGCGCCCTCTTCGCCGCCAACAAGATACTGGAGATGGAGGGTCTCACCTACAGGGCCTCTGTCCAATACGCGTTCCTGGGCTGGGCATACGTGGGCAACCTAGAGGGCAGGCTGGAGACCTACTCCCTAATGTTCGGCTTAGACTTCACCACGCAGCCGCCCAAGCCACAGAAGGACCCACAGCCAAAGACAGACTACACCAAGGCAAAAGACCGCTGGGAGCAGACCTACCTACGGCAACTCTTCGGTTATTAAAATAAAGACCAACACTTTTCGTGTCCATCTGCGAAATTTTCAACGCGCTCTCCTCAGCGCCGGGAGACGTCGCCGTCTTAGTCAAGGCCAGGGTGGGAGACAAGTGGGTGGTGGACGTGGTGGTGGATGGGAGACCAGTCCTGGGGCTCGTGCCCCGCCACGTCGCCGAGCAGCTGAGGCTTGGGCAACCCGGCGATAGGTTCGACGGCGTTGTAGACGGCGTGGAGGTACACGCCGAGGTTGTGCTCATCCGCCCGACGGTGGTGGCCGTGGGGAGAGGCGAGGTGGCGAGGCGCGTGGCAGAGGTCGCCGCCGCCATGGGCTATGCCGTGGTTTCAATAGGCCACACTGCCCGCGGCGCGTTAGAGGCCACGTTTGAGGATCTGGAGAAGTTGGTGGGGGAGCACGCGGTGGTTGTGGTGGCCAACGAGGGGGGCGATCCCTCGGACGTGGACGTGGCGGAGCTTGCCATTAGGCGTAGGGCCAGATACGTAGCCGTGATGGCCAGCCAGAGGCGGGCTGCGCTGATATTGAGAGAGCTGGAGAGGCGCGGGGTGCCCAAGGAGGAGCTGGAGAGGCGGCTCTACACGCCCGCGGGCTTAGACATAGGGGCAAAGACCGCGGGAGAAATCGCGGTGAGCATATTGGCAGAGGCGGTGGCGGCCTTGAGGGGCGGCACGGGGAGGAGCCTAAGAGAGGTGAAAAACCCGCGTAGCGTTTTAAAAGAGGTGGAGGGGGAGTCCCTGGCCAGTTACAAATGCGACTGGAGGCCCCCTAGGGGCCTGTAAAAAACTACTGCTTTTTCTCCCCCTCCTTTTTCTCCTCTTTCTTAACCTTGCTCGGTGGCGCGCACATGGGTGGGGGGTGGACAGTACTATAAAAACGTTTCTAGGAGGGCTAGGGCCGTGAAGTAGGTGGCGTAGGCGAAGGCGAGGCCGAGGAGGAGCTGCACCACGAGGGAGAGGGCGGTGAGACGCAAGCCCACTTGTCTAATCAACATGGCGGTGGTGGCTATGCAGGCGGAGTAGAAAGCCAAGAATACCAGCAGAGCGAGGGCTGAGGGCAACGAGAGAGCGGGCAGTAGATCCACGGCGCCCAGAGCCCCCATGAAGGCCCACACCAACTCCTTGAATATGTACCCGGCAACCAGCGATGTGGTTATCTGCCAAGGTATGCCCATGGGCTCAAACGCCGCGGCCAGGGCTTGCCCAAAGACGGCAAGCCAAGAGTGGGACATGTCCACTGCAAAGCCCCCTGGGCCAAACGCGGTGAGGGGCCAGAGGGCTAGGGGGAGTAAGACTATCAGAGGCCCCGCCTTTGTTAAAAAGTCCTTGAGATAGGCCCACACCTTTAGCGCGTAGATTCTGCCGCTTGGCCACATGAGGGGAGTCGGCGGGAGGCCCTCCACCCTTGGCTCCACGCGGAGGGCTCTGCGGTAGATGAGAGAGGCAAGCAAGATCGCAACGCCGGACGCCGCGTAGGGGAGAAAAACGGCGAGGGGTATTAGGTAGGGCCTATTTGCCAACACGGCTGCCGCCACTGCGACGAAGAGGGAAAGACGCGCGGCGCAGGGGACATATGGGACAAGGAGGGCGGTCAGAACCCGGTTGCCCCGCCCCCACATCACCTTGACCGTGGAGATTGCTGGAACATTACACGTAGAGCCAACTGCCAGGCAGAGAAGTCCCCTGCCGGGGATGCCCAGAGATGCGAAACGCATCTCCAACGTTCTAGCCAAGGCGCCTATGACGCCGCTCTCCTCATAAAAAGTCACGAGGGCTACAGCGGCCACTACGTAGGGGATGAATGTGACAAAGGCAGAGACGCCGGTCCACGCCCCGTTGACAAGCAGAGAGGTCAGCCAGGCGGGGAGGCCCAGCGCGCGGATATAGTCGGGCACGAGGTCTAGGTACGGCTCTACGAGGGGCAGTAGGCCGGGCACCTCGGCGCCCCACGGCAGTATCCCCTCCACCGCAGCTAAAAGCCCCAGCACCGTTACGGCGGAGAGCACAATTAACAGTGTGAAAGCCGCCCACGGCCTTGAGAAAATAGCCCCCGCCAGCCTCGCGGTGGGCTTAACCGACACCTCCTCCAGCTTAACCGGCGTAGGCCCCGCCGGCGTCCAAGAGGCCAAAAACCTAGCCAACTCCTCCACCCCCCTCCTCCGCGCCGCCGAGGTGTAGAAAACCGGGATCCCCCACTTGGCCGAGAGCTCCTCCGGCTCCGCTCCAGGCGTCCCGAGGTCTGCCATGTTGAAGACAAACACCACGGGCTTGCGGCGGCTCAAAAACTCGGCCAGAGCCAGCGCCTCCCTCATTGCATGCGGCGCCCCAACTACAACAACCGCGTCGTATTTGTCCGAGAGAGCCTCCTCAATGGCCAACTTCTCATCCTCGTCCTTGGGGTTCCACGGGTCAAAGACGCCGGGCAGATCCACCACCTCAATGCCGTACCTTCTTACATACCCCACGTTCAAATCCAGAGTCTTCCCCGGGTAATTCGCCGTTTTCACATAGCGCCCAGTCAACGCATAGAACAGCGTCGACTTCCCAACGTTCGGGGGCCCCACCAAGGCAACGCGCTTAACCACGCCCCCGTTAACAATGTGAACATTTAAACTTTATCAATAAAACCATTTCCAAAACCAATTCTTACTCAAAACAAGTTAAAACAACCCCGCGCCGTCAAGCAACAGATCGGGGAGGGGGATAATTTTTAAGACGTCTATGTGTACATGCGGCTTTTCCTCGTCGCCTTGGCGCTGGCGGCCGCCCTCAAGGCGGCGGGCGTGGTGGTCGTCTACCTCGACGGGACTGTGGACGGGACGGCGGCTTCCCTCGTCTCGGCGGCGTTGGCTGAGGCAGAGGGGAGGGGGGTGCCCCTCCTCATCGTGTTAGACACATACGGCGGATTTCTCCAGCCCACCGACCAGATAGTTGACGCCATCCTGAGGGCCCGGGTGGAGGTGTACGCCTACGTGCCCCGGGGCGGCAAGGCCATGTCCGCGGGGGCCTTTATAGCCATAGCCGCGGATAGGCTCTACATGGACCCCACCGGCGAGATAGGCGCGGCCGAGCCCAGGCCCCCCGACCCCAAGGCGGTGAACTACGCCGAGGGCCGCATGAGGGCCCTGGCCCAGAGGAAGTGGAACGACAGCCGGGTAGACGTGGCCGCGTCCTTCGTCCGCGAGAACAGAGTGCTGACTGGGAGAGAGGCCGTGGCCCTGGGCCTCGCGGAGCCGCCCCCGCCCGGGGGATGGGAAATCGTGGCAGAGTACAAGAGGGACCCGCTCATGAGGCTGTTAAACGCCTTGTCTGACCCGACCCTAGTCGCGCTTCTCCTCCTCCTGGGGGCCGTCCTCATTGGGTACGAGCTACTCGCGGCGGGCTTCCAGGGCGTGGGGGTGGTTGGCGCCGTGTTGCTAGTCCTCGCCCTCTACCTAGTGGGGCAACTGGGCATCGACTGGCTCGTTGCGGCGTTGGCCATCGGCGGCGCGGCGCTCATAGCCGCAGAGGTCGTGGTTGGACACGGGGCATTTGCCGCATCTGGCCTAGCCATGTTTGCGCTAGCCGTCTACCTCGCGGCGGCGAGCCAGCCCTACTACCAGGCGGGGGAGCTGGCGTACCTCCTCGCCGGGCTGGGGGCCCTAGGGGCAGTGGCGGTGGCCTACCTGGGCTACAAGGTGAGGAAGGCCCTGAGGAGGAGGCCCTCCTACTACGTGGAGGAGCTGAGGGGGGCTAGGGGGGTTGCCAAAACCGCCATTGGGCCAGGCAGGCCGGGCGTCGTCTACGCCAAGGGCGAGGAGTGGACCGCCGTGTCAGACGAGGAGGTGCCGCCGGGGGCAGAGGTGGTGATAGTGGACGTGGAGGGGCTCACGGTAAAAGTTAAAAAGGCCGGCTAACCGATCACCATGTTTCTACAGCTCGGAACCTTAATCGCCGCGGCGGTCATCGCCATCATTATAGTGGCCATCCTCGCCTCCTCCATCCGCATAGTGCCCGAGTACATGAGGCTCGTCGTATTCCGCCTGGGCAGGCTAATAGGCCTCAGAGGGCCCGGCCTCGTCTTCCTAATCCCCGTGATAGACCAGGCTGTGCCCATCGACTTGAGGGAGCAGGTCATCGACGTGACTAAGCAGACGTGTATAACCAAGGACAACGCCCCCGTGGACATAGACCTCCTCATATACCTAAAGGTGGTAGACCCCGAGAAGGTGGTCACCCAGGTGCAGAACTTTAGGCAAGCCGCAGTGGGCATCGCCACCACGACGCTGAGGGCCGTGGTGGGGGACATAGAGCTAGACGAGGTGTTGGCAAAGAGGGAGTACATAAACTCGGTCCTCAGGGCCAAGCTAGACGAGGTGACGGCGCGGTGGGGGGTGAAGGTGACGGCGGTGGAGATAAGAGAGATAATCCCGCCGGCGGACGTCCAGTCGGCCATGGTCAAGCAGATAGCCGCCGAGAGGGAGAGGAGGGCCATGATAGCCCAAGCCGACGGAGAGAGACAGGCCGCCATACTCAAGGCGGAGGGGCAGAAGCAGGCGGCGATTCTACAGGCAGAGGGGGAGAGACAGGCCGCGATACTGCGGGCAGAGGGCCAGGCAAAGGCCCTGGAGCTGGTGAACGAGGCAGCGATGAAGCTGAGCCAAAACGCCATACTCCTCCAATACCTAGACGCCCTGCGCAACATAGCCAGCTCCCCCTCCACAAAGATAGTGGTGCCCATGGAGCTACTAACGGCGCTACAGAAGGTCTTAGGCAAGGAGTGACCCCCCTAGCCCTCCTCATAGCCGCCGCGGCCACCTGGACCATCAACATAGGCGGAGTGCAGGCAACGGCGACGTACACAGCCGACGTGGACTTCCACCTCGACAAAACGGTAGTGTGGATCCCCGGAGAGGAGGTGACCGCCACCTACACAGCCGCCGGGGGGAGACTCAGGCTAAACCTCACAATCCCCCAGGGCGTCCCCCTCGTGGGCGGGAGGTCTGTTTCGTACGAGCTAGAACTGCCCCCAGGCGCCGGCAACGCCGCGAGGCTAGAGCTGGCCCCCGGCGTAGAGCTGAAGATATACGCCAACGTGAAAATACGCGCCGCGACCACCGCCGCCGGCGCAGAGCCCACACGCGTAGAGGTGGACGTCCCAGGCACAGCGCGCTTCAAGGCCACCGGCGCCGCTACATTCAACACCACGTTCTACGCCGTACCCACAGTGCGGGTAGAACTCATTGCGCCAGGCATCACAGTCACCCTCGTGGAAAAGGAGCTGGACAAGAGGGCCATGGAGCCCCCAGTGGCGAAGTCCGTGGCCTACCCCACGCCCCTCTTAGCCGTGGCGACCTCTGCCGCCGTCCTCGCCTCTCTGGCCCTCTGGCGGCTGAGGAAGCGAGCTGTACTTCGTGGCTAGATGACCGACTGCCTCGACCTATTCCTTCAGCGAAAACTTCCGTATTTTTTCGCCGATCTCATTCTCTGGGCCGTTTTCCTCGTGGAGTTGCGCTGGCTCTTAGCGCTTAGGGGCAAGGGGGCAGGCACATCGGCCTTCTACATGTGGCAGTACGCTTCCATTTTTGTGCTCTTTGTAGTGCTTAGCATATTTTCGATAATGTCAAGTGAGTTCCTTGCGTATATACGCGGGGTGACAGACTGCCTTGAGGCCTATGAGCGTGGGTTTGGTTGGATTTTTGGGCTTGGCTTTGTGGCCCCCATTTGGGGCCTGGCCATCACATCCTACGCCGCCTGCGCGGTGTTGGGGGATAAGGCGTGTAAAATCCTCATGCCCGTCCTAGTCTTAAGGACAATTGTGACTGGTCTAGCTGTATACGCCAACATAGTGTTGCTAACTCAAAACACCTCTCTTTGGCTCCTCGTGATAATTTACTATGCCTTGTTTGCCACATACTACATCATACGAACTTGGCCTCGCTGACGCGTCCGTCTTACGCCGGTCCGTCCCAGGGGTAGGATCTGAGAAGTCTCCCGACGGCTCTCTTGGCGTTGACGGCTCCTCCAACACGCCGAAGTCTCCGCTTTTATACGCTTGTTGCCACTGTTACGAGGGCGGAGCGCAAAAGGCTGTAGTGAGCTGTGAAGACGTAGATACTTAGTGCTCCCAACGGAAGGCGAAGGCAGCGTGTACTTTAAGTACATCACATTTTTAACCCACGGCCCCGAGGGAGCCATGTGGAAGCTGGCGGCGGCCGTGTTGGCCTTGGCGCTTCTCTTGGCCTTGGCCGGCGGCTCGCCGCCTCAGCCCACCGGCGCGGTAGAGGCGCTGCAGCTCCCAGTGGTTAACCTCTCGGAGCTACGCATGGTGACCGGCTGGTCCGCCGTCCCCACCGCCCTCTTCTACTACGCGGCCGCCGACGCCGCGCCCGCCGTTGCGGCAAACGTGCAAGTGGCCGGCGTGGACGAGGAGGACTACGTGAAATTCGACGGGGAGAGGCTCTACGTTGCGTATAGGGGCTACGTCTACGTGGTGGGGCCAGACTTGTCCGTGGAGAAGAGGTTGCCCTGCCCCTCCTCGCTGGTCTGCTACGTCTTTGCCTGGGGCAACTCGGTGCTGGCCTACTCGCCCACTGAGGCGGGCACAGTGCTCTACCTATACGGCCCGTGGGGGAGGGCTGTCTACAACTACTCCGGGTACCCCGTGTCCACGAGGATGCGGGACGGCGTGGTGTACATTGTCGCAATGGGGGGCGTGGAGGCGGAGATAAACGGCGCCGCGGTCAAGGAGGCCCCCCTCCTCTCCCTCGGCGATCCCCCCGCCACGCTCATAGTGGCGGCTGTGGACATGAGGACAGGCCGCTTCAACGCCGCGGCCTACGTCTCCTCCGCGGTCAGCCACGTCTACATGAGGGGAAACAGGCTGTACATAGCCGCGCCCCTGAGCCCCTACGACCTCGCCTACGAGGCGACCAAGGCCGTGTGGGAGAGACTGCCCCCGGAGATGAGGGCCGTGCTTGACATGGAAAACGTCTACACCTTCTACAAGACCGTCAGAGGGTTGCTGGAGTGGAGAGGCGGGGAGTACCTGTCCTACCTCAACAAGGCCAACACCACCACGGCCACCAAGATCTACGTCTTTGAGACAGAGGGCGTGGAGGCAAGGCTCAAGGCCGTCTTTATAGTCCCCGGCCGCGTCTTAGACCAATTCGCCGTGGAAGAGCTTGGGGACAGGCTGGTGGTGGCCACCACCGCCGCCCCCGTCAAATTCGAGCTCCTACGCCCACCCCCAGCCGACCCGTTCCCCTCGGTGATTAAGAGAGAGGGGTTGCCCACACAAATTCCGCCGCCCTCCCCACCGCCCGTGCTCTACGCCGCTGAGGGGGAGCCCACAAACGCCGTCTACCTCTACACGCCGGATGGGACATTGGTGGTCAAGGCGGAGGGGCTGGCCAGTGGCGAGAGGATATACGCCGCGCGCCTCGTGGGCTCCACTCTCTACCTAGTCACCTTTAGGCAGGCCGACCCGCTGTTTGCGGTGGACTTGTCCCGGGGAGAGCCACGGGTGCTTGGCTACCTCAAGACGCCGGGCTTCTCGGAGTACCTACACCCCGTGGCCCCCGGCAAGTTGTTGGGCGTCGGCGTCTACGGCGACGGCGTCAAGATCGCGCTGTTCGACGTCTCCAACCCCGCGGCGCCCCGCGAGGTCTCCAACATCACCGTGCCCCACTCCTATACACCCATCATATTCGACCACCACGCCTTCGCCTACAGCCAGGGAGTGGCCGTGGTGCCCATCCGCCTCCAGTGGCGGCAGTGCGCCGTTCTCGCCGTGGAAGTCGGCGACGGCCTAACGGCGAGGACCTTGGAGGGCGTGTGCGCAGACAGGGCCTTCTTCAAAGACGGGAGGATCCACCTCGTGGGCAGAGGCCGCGTGTGGCTATACGACGCCACCTTCAACAAGGTTGGAGAAGTGGGGCTAAGTTAATAAATCCTGCTTTTTTTTCCAATGTGCTCCTCATAGACGTCGCAGGTGGGTACAAGGGGAGGCTGGTGGTAGACGCCGCCTTTGAGGTAGGCCCCGGGGTCACGGCGCTGGTGGGCCCCAACGGCAGTGGGAAAACCACTCTGCTCCGCCTGGCGGCGGGTGTGCTGCCGGCGGCTAGGAGGAGGGTGGCCGTGGAGGGCGCCGAGGTCAGGCCGGGGGACTTGGCCTACTTGCCCACCTCCGGCGGCCTTGACCCACACATGTTGGTGAGAGACGAGTTGGAGTTCTACTGGCAGGTGCTGGGCGGGGAGAGGAGGGACTGGGCCGTGGGGCTTCTCGGCTTGAAAGAGCTCATGGGGGAGAAGGTTGGGCGGCTAAGCCACGGCCAGCGCCGGAGGGTGGAGTTGGCCATTGTCTTCTCACTCAAGAGGAGGGTCTACCTCCTCGACGAGCCGCTGAAGGGCCTCGACGTCCAGTACAAAGATGCCGTGCTGTCGGCGCTCAGGGAGCTCGGGCCCTACGTAATCTTCACCACCCACGAGCCAGAGGCGGTAGAAAAAGTTGCACAATGGGTTGTCGTAATTAGAGGGGGTAAGCCGAGCTACGTGGGCGCGTTGGCGGGGCTCAGAAAGAGGGCGGTGATAAGGGCTAGAAGAGGCGGCGAGGTAGTCACTGTTGAGAGCGACGACGCCGATTCCAAGGCGGCGGAGCTCGCCGCGGCGGGGTACACTATTGAGGAGATTTCCAGTGCAGAGCTCAAGCGGCTGATGACATGACCACCGCGCCGTTTGTAAAAAGGGCCTGGAAAGTGGGCCGCGCCGCCTACGGCACAACATTCGCCATAATGCTGATAATAGGCTTAGGCATAACTCTGACGTTCGCCGTAGTACTAACTACAGTCTCGCCAGAGGAGGTGGCAAAAGACGTGCCGCACTTGCCGCCGGAGGTTGCCTACACAAACTTCAAGGCCCTCTTTCTAATGCTCACCGCAATCACCGTGGCCCTCTTTGCTGGCGGAGTGGCGGCGATGGTGATGGGCGGCTCTATTCAGTAGGACAGTAGAAACGGCGTCTACGAGGTCTTGCTAGGCAACGGCGTGGCACCGGGGCAGTTGACAAAGGCCCTCTTCTACACTGCCATGTCTGCCGCAACCGCCTTCTACATCTTGGCAGTGGCCTTGGCGGCCGTAATTACAGCACTAGCGGCGCCGGAGGCGTGGCCCATAATGCCCGCCGCGGCGCTGGCCGCCTTGGCCAGCGTGTTCTCAGCCGCTGCGTTGATACTCGTCGTTGGCCTTGCAAAACCTCAGCTGTTCAAAATTCGCACAGGCGTAGGGGCTACTCAGAACTTGGCGTATCTGCTTGCCCTACTGCCCTCAATGGCTCTTACATTTGCAACAACGCCGTTTTTAATATCCCTAGACGTGGAGACGGCCACCATCGTGATTTCCGCCACCTCGGCCGCGGCTATTTTGGCGAGTGTAGCCGCGGTGTTGGTGGCCCCCCGGTTTTTGAACAGGGAGGAGCTCATCGCCCCTGGGGACTAGAGGACTGGGTGGGGCACGAGCACTAGCACGTATATGCCCATGGCGGCCAACACAGCGAGGCCGACTGGGGCCGCCAGCCTTATCCACTCTTTGAAGCCTATCTTGAGGACTCCCGCCAGGACTATGTTGGGGACGTTGCCCGGTATAGTCAATCCCCCGGAGAGCACTAGGGAGACTAGGAAGGCCCTAAGGGCGTCTACAGCCATCTCTGGGCCCACCAGCGCCGCCACCAGCGTTGCGTTGTCGGCCACGGCGGAGAGGAGGCCGAACACGTAGAGCACCTCCTTCCCCAGCTCCGCCACCGCCTCTGCTATGGGCTTGAAGAACTCCCCCAGGATAGTCAAGGCGAAGATGAATATGAACACCTTCGCCGCCCTTAGGAAGACCTCCCTCAGCTCGGGCTCGTAGGGCTCCACCTCCACCTCCGCGGCGCGTAGCCTCTTCAGCGTGAAGTAGGCGTAGAGGGCGAAGAAGAGGACCACTATGAACACGGCGTCGAAGAGGACGTGGACGAGGTAGAAGAAGCCCTGCTTCAGCTTAGCCACCGCGATGGTGGAGAGGGGCTCCCCTATTGGCAAAAGGGCGGCGCCTGCCCCAATGGCGAAGGCCCCGTAGACCGCGGCCCTGGCCTTGTAGCCGTGGGGCGCGTCTGCGAAGCCGAGTAGCTCCGCCAACACAGCCGCCGCCACTATGGCGGAGATGGCGCTGGAGGACAGGCCAAGGACGAAGATGAGGAGAGCCACGACCCCAGGCCTCGCCAAGACGTCCGCCGCCTTGGCCATCCTATGCCGAAGCGCATAGAAGACCAGGCCCGCCGCCAGCACCACTTGGACAATTCCAATGGGCAAGTAGCCCAGGCCGGGCTGGTAGACCGCCACGGGGTGGAGGAGTGCCTCCTCGATCAAGTGGAGCGACCAAATGCCCTCCAGCGTCGCGCCGACCACCGCCATCGCCAAGAAGAAGAGCTCCAAGTTGTGCTCCACCTTCTTAGACACCACCGGCAGGGCGATCAACAAGACAAGGAAGACCACTTGGAGAAGGGGCAACTCCATGGGGGCGCGGCTGTGCGCCTATTTAAGTTTTAATACTCGCCGCTGCGACGCGGCGTGGGCGAACACGTGGCTAGAGAGTGGCTTAGGCGCAGGCTGGGGACCTTCGGCCTATACGCCCTAGTCCACTCAGACTTCCAATCCACCTACTACTTCCTTGTGGGCTACATAGCCCTGGCCGCGGGCGCCTTCGGCTTCATAGGCGCGGTGTACGGCGTATTGCTAATGGCGGCGGTGGCGCTGGCCTACGGCGAGATGGGGTCGCGGTTCCCAGAGGCGGGGGGGTCCTACCTCTACGTTAAGTACTCCTTCGGCGAAACGGTTGCCTTTCTCTCCACCTGGATGCTGGCCTTTGACCAAATCGTCATGGTGAGCTACGGCACAATAGACGCGGCTAAGGTGTTAGAAAAGGCCCTGGGGCTACACGTCGAGGTGCCTCTCGTCGCTGCTCTGCTCTCCACGGCGCTCTTCGCCATCACGCTGGTCGGGATTAGGGAGTCCGCCCTCTTCGCCACCGCCGTCGCAGTGCTAGACATCTCCATCACCACCACCATGGTAACGCTCTCCCTGGCCCAAAACCCCGCGCCGCCCCCCTACTTCAACTGGCACGGCGTAGAGACGGCGAACCTCCTCCTCGCCTTCTCCCTCCTCTCTCGCGGCTTCACCGGCCTCGACTCCATTGGCCAACTCGCCGGCGAGGCGAGAGAGCCCCTTGTGCAAGTCCCCCGCGCCACCCTGGCGGCTGTGGCCATGGGCAGCTTCTACGGCCTAGGCCTCATGGCCGCCATAATGTCCACCCTGACCCCTCAGCACATTGAGGACCCCGCGGTGGCCCCCCTATACCTCGCCGCCAAGCTGAGCCCCGTCCTCTACGCCCTAGCCTCGGCCTCCATATTCGCCGTAATGATGACGGCGGCTCTCGCCGGCTACGTCTCCTTCTCCCGCCTCACCTACATAATGGCCCAGTCGGGGGACCTCCCACACCACTTCGCCAAAGTGCACCCCCGCTTCAGAACCCCCTACATCTCCCTCGTCGTCACCTACGCGGTGTCCCTAGCCCTAATAGCCGTGGGTGAGGTGGGGATAATACTGGCCATATATGCAATTGGGTCGCTGGTGAACTACCTCCTAGTCGCCGCCGCCTTGGCCAAAGCCGCCAAGTCTGGCACACTACACGGGGCCTTCAGAACGCCGTACATAATGGGAGTCCCCCTCTCCTCCTGGATGGGACTAGCCCTCATACCCCCAGGCCTCGCCCTAACCCTCGCAGAGAAGTGGCCGTACCTCTGGGCCCTGGCCCTGTGGGCCGCCGCCGGCGCCGCCCTCTACTACGCCAAGAAGAGGCGCTAGGGCAGTAGGCCCCGCGCCCTCCCCACCAACAGCGCTATTACCGTCTTCCCGTCCACGATCTCCCCCGCGTCGACCATCCGAAGCGCCTCCCCGGGCAGAACCTTCACCACCTCCATGTCCACCTCCCCCTCGTCCCGCCCAGAAACCCCCACGTACCTAACCTGGTCAGTGAAATACAGCCTAATAACCTCGTTGCTCACCCCCGGCGAGGGGTAGAAATCCAAGAGGTGGACAAGGCGCAGCGGCTCAAAGCCCGTCTCCTCCACCATCTCCCTAACCGCCGCCCGCTCAGGCGGCTCCCCAGGCTCAAGAGTCCCAGCCGGAACCTCAAGAGTCCACCTCCCAAGCGCCGGGCGGAACTGCTTTACCAACAACACGGCCCCATCCACCAAGGCCAACACCGCGACAGCCCCCGGGTGGACCAGATACTCCCCCCACACAAGCCTTCCGCCCACGGCCCTCGCCCTGCGCACCAGAGTAAACTTCCTCCCCCTGTAAATCACCTCCTCCATAGAGGCGGAAAGGGGGATGGTTAAAAATTCAGTCGCCAGACCCCAATCGGCGCCCTGGGTATCAACACACAAGCCCCAGAAAACAGGAAATAAAACTTTTAAACAGACATATACGAGGCGTTGGGGCCGGTAGTCTAGCGGAAGGATGCCCGCCTCGCGCGGCTAGCCCCAAGAACGCGGGTGATCCCGGGAGGGGAACCCCGGGAATTCGAATCCCGGCCGGTCCACCATCTTTCTACGCCATCCCCTAGGAATCCATGTGCGCTACACGTGACTTAGGCCGACGCACGGCTTCCATATGGCAAAATAGCCCTTAACTGTCTCCTGCCGTGGTCGTCGCGTGTAAGCACAGCCAGCGCAGAGTAGCGCCAAATGGAGATCTGCGTTACAAATATTCGGCATTGAGACAACAACGGCGCAGGACCCTCACACGCCGGAGTACTACAAACAGCTCAGCTCACCGCAAAAAACTACCACTGCTAAAACTGCACAACGCCTACTGCTCACAAATAAAATATTTTAACCTGTGGGACGCCTAATACGTGGACGTGGTCTACTACCTCGTGGGCCTTTCAGTCACGATCATCGGCATGTTAGGCGGCGCCATGTTCTGGCTAGGGCGGAAATTCGCCCAAATAGACGAACGCCTCCAGCGGCTGGAAAAGGGATATGAAGAACTAAGAAGCACTCTGACTGAGTTCAAGAACTGGACTGAGAAAAAATTCGCCGAGGTTGAGGGAGAGCTGGCCGGGGTCAAGGAGAGAGTCGCGGCTGTGGAAAAGGGGTTAGAGGAGGTCAAAGGCCGGCTTGTCAACGTAGAAAGTAGACTTATGGGCGTAGAGAAAGAGTTAGAGGAAGTCAAGGGCAGGCTGGCCAACGTGGAGGGCAGAGTTGCAGGCCTAGAGGGGAGGCTGGCGGAGGTGGAGAAGGGTTTGGCCGATGTGAGGAGTCGGCTTGCCAACGTAGAAAGTAGGCTTGTAGGCGTAGAGAAGGGGCTGGAGGAGGTCAAGAGCCGGTTAGCCGTCGTAGAGGGTAGAGTTGTAGAAGTTGAGAAAGGTCTAACAGATGTGAGGAATAGGCTGGCCGGCGTGGAGGGCAGAGTTGCAGAAGTCGAGAGAGGTCTTGCCGATGTGAGGAGTCGGCTTGCCGGGGTGGAGGGTCGTCTTGTGGAGTTTGAGGAGAGGTTTGTCTCTTTTGCCGACTCGGTGAGGGGGAGTGTGGTTTCTATGAATTCTCTTGTGGTGGAGTTTCTTGGGTTGAAGGGTCTTCTCTCTCGTGAGGAGGTTGGGTTTTTGTCGAGGGAGGCCTCACGCCTTGCCCTCGCCATAAGGCCAAACCCCATCACCGAGGAAGAGGTGGAATTCCTAAGGCGAGTCTTCTCTAAGCCAGTGGAGGAGATGACCGTGGAAGAGCTGGAAAAGGCGGCGGAAATCGCCAAGCGGTGGTGGTACCGAGAAGGCAAAGAAGAGGCCTACAGGCTGTTCTTAATAGCCTGGACCATTAGGACATACAAGCTAATCCAAGAGCCGAGAGAGAAGAAGGAGGGCTAGGCGGAGGACTCCAGCGCCACTTTTACGGCCTCGCGGTGTAGGGGGGTCTGCCAGGCGTAGTGCCTCCCTATGCCCAGCTCAAGGTCCCGCTCAGGCGGCGGGGCGTCGACCCAGCCGCGGGGGTCTCTATCCCACAGCCTCACCACCAAGTTCATCTCCACCAGCCCCTCCACCAGCGCCGCCGGCGCCTCGCCGTCGTACAAGGCGTCGGGGTCCTCCACGGCCCTCCTCAGCCACTCCACCTCCCGCGCCCCCAGCCTCTTCACAAAGTCCCAAAGCCCCCTCCCCTTTGCCACATCCCTCGCCACCACGGCGGGGTCCCACCCAGACTCGTAAAGCTTGCCCAAATACCTCGGATTACCCCCAGTCCACCTCCACACCTCGTTGAATGGGGGCTTTGGGCCTGGCATCGCCCTGTACAACTCTTCGAAACCCTCCCGCGACATATTCCACATAAGCCTCAGCGAAGCCCAGTCGTGCCTCCCCACGCGGCTCCTCGTAACACCCTCGCTAGACGCCACAACGGCCACCACGCTGTCGTAGTCAGCCGGCGGATACTCAATGAAATTCAAAACCGATTTGACCAATTGCTCCACCCTGTCCAGGCCGACGGCTTGAAAGACGTCGTCGGCGAGTATGGCGATCCTCTTCTTGCCCCTCTTCAGCGCCCTAGACACCACTGCAAGCGCGAGGTCTACAAGCGCCGGCGCCGCAGGATTGACTACGCCGCCGAGCACCTCCCTCCACGTCCTCTTTACCACATCTTTCAAGTCGTCGGTGGCGACAAGCCGCTCAGCCACCTCGCCGAGAGGGTTGACATAGACGACAGAGTAGCCCCACTCCCTCAACACCTCGACGGCCTGCCTAAGGAGGGCCGTCTTACCACAGCCCTCGGGGCCGTACACCACGAGCGGAAAACGCGTCCCCCTCTCCGCGACCTCCCTAAGCTGGCCAAGCGCCACCTCGCGGTCAACAAATTCCACCTCGACCCCCCTCACAAGCCTAAGCCTGACCCTTCTCACGCCTCAGCCACGTCAACACCCTAAATACTTTGCTCAACCGCAGAGCTCCTACCGCGCGTCCAGCCGCTGGCGTCAACGCCCCTCTGACGCGCCAGCTGGTTGCCTAGCTTGGAAGTACTCCACCACTTCCTTTAGCAAGGGGATGTTGTACACAATGTCCCTCAGGGCCACCACTCCGTAGAGCTCCCCGCCTTTTAAGACGACGACCCGCCTCACGTTGTGCTCCCTCATCGCCAAAACGGCCTCGCCCACGTGAGCCTCGGCGTCCACGGCGACGAGGAGCTTAGACATGACCTGAGACACGGGAGTAGAGAGGTCTACGCCCAGCGCCAAAGCCCGGAGCACGTCCCTCTCGCCCACAATGCCCACAGGCCGCCTGGGATTAGCAGGATCAACCACAACCACAGACCCCACACCCCGCTCAACCATAAGCTCCACCACCTCCCGCAGAGGAGTGTTAGGTGTGCAGGTAACCACATTAGTCCTAGCCACAGCAACCACCTTCACACACAAGCCAACCCAAGAAAATAAAAAACTTATGCCACACACAGCCATCCACGCCCAAGCAACTACGCCGCGCCCCAAACAGCGCATAGCCAGCCGACAAGTCCACAGACCACGTAAGCCAATGAAGAAGGCGTGATTTAATACACGCAACAACCAAGCGAAAACTACGGAAAATGGGATTTTAACAAACCTTTGTACGGTTAACCCCACGCTTCCACCGTCCTTACCACTAGGTACTCCCCTGGCCCAGCCTTGAAGCCGATGAACTGTGCGTTGGGCGGCGCGGCGCAGCCAAACCTCGCCAGCACGTTGCCCGACGAGTCTCTCACGATGACGTCTCCCAGCGCGGCGAGGGGCCTAAGCTCTACCCACTGCGAGGAGGGGCTGTAGTAGCCGTAGACGCAACCCGCCGACGAGCCGCGCAAGTATAGGCCGAAGGCCTCGCCCAGCGTCAAGGTGAGGGCAACGTACTTCCCCACGCCGGTGAAATTGGCCACGTAGGTCAACGCGCCTTGCACCACCGGCGTATATGCGACGCCTCCCGCTGTGACTAGGAGGTAGTTGTAGGAGGCCCAGGCGTATCCCCTCCCGCTCCAGCCAGCTGGCGGTGTACAGGCGCTGTATGTCACTGCTAGGTCGTCCCAATAGACTTTAAATCCGCCGGAGCCTCCGCCGTCTACGGCGGCCATGGCCACTGCCAGCACTGCCCCAGGCCCGCTGAGCGATATCGACCACTGGTACTTAGACACATTCGTCATTGTGCCCAGGCTACGGAAGACGTACTGAGTCGTGTTTTGGCATGTCCCCTGGCACACCACTGTGCCAGGGCTTATGAAGGCGCTGACGGTGGTGGCGGTGCCGTCACTGCGGTAGTAGATGTACTCCCTGTCCACTGCCCCGTCTCCGTCTGTGTCTACGCCCACTGAGACGTAGGCAACGTTGTTCTGCGTATCGCCGGTGTTCCTCACGTAGAGGCCCCACACCGAGATCGAGGTGCCGAGGACAGGGATGGGCTGGGGGAGCCAGTACTGCGCCACGGCGTACACCACCCCGCCAGAGGGGACAGCCTCAGTGGCCAGAGAGGGGGGCGAAGTGGGGCTGGCGGCTCTAGTCACGTAGACGGCTGAGGCGGAGCTTTTCACAACCCTTACGGCGGGGGGTAGAGAGCAACTCCACCCCGCCATGTTAAGGTTGTCAAACCGCCCCGTGGCGGCGCCATCTTGACGCCCACTGTCGCCTACCACAAAAGCCACCTTTGTCACCACGCCGTCAATCCCCAAGTCGTTGCGCAAATTAAAGTTGGCGGAGAAGAAGGAGTAGAGCGAGCCGCTAATGGAGCCACAGGGACTTGGCACAGGGCCTAGGTCTTTTACCACGTGGCTGGCGGGCGGCGACGAGGTGCAGCTCCCCGTCCTCATGCGGTAGTCGCAGACTTTTTGACGGTTAATTACATCCCAAAGCTCAGCATTTCTATCTTGCAAGGAAGTTTGTGCATCACATATCCTCTTCACATAATAAACGTATACTTTAGAGCCGTCTGGCTTTACGACTTCGAGCTGTATGTAGGTAATTTCGTCGACGGAATTGTCGCCGTATGCTAATCTGTGCTGTACTTGTATTGTGGTGTCTGTTGATATGGCTAGGCTTGAGATATCCCATATTAGGGCCGACACGCCGTAGGCGATTGTGCTACTGCCGTCTGCCGTGATTTGCAACGTACCGCCGCTTGTGGTAACGCTACCCGTAGCCCTAACCCACTGGTCATAAGACACGCCGGGCGGGGCTAGGCCTGTGTCCCAGCCCCACGTGAGACTACGCTGTTGACAATAGTTAAACTGATCCACCACCTGCGAAGTGCCGCAGGAAAACGTCCACTGGGCGAGGCGGGACATGGGCTCAGCTGTGAAGTTGGCCACGGCCTGGCTACAGCTGCTGGCAGTGGCGTTGGCCGTGACCCAGTAGGCGGTGTTGGAGCGGGTGGCCCACCTCACTGGGGCTTGGAGCGGCGTGGGAGAGCCCGAGGACTGCGTCGGCTTGAGCTGGAGGTTTGGCCCAAGCCAAATCTCGTAGTAGCCGGGGGAGCCCCCCTCCCCCGTCTTCACGAGCCACGCCGGGGAGGGGCCGGAGAGCCGGCCCACCACGTAGTCCTCCCACCACCCAGGCATAAACTTCAGCCGGAGAGAAAGGCCAGACACGGCGAGAAGCGGGAATATCGTGGAGTTCGGAGTGAGGTAGAAGGGCGGGCAGTAGGGCGCGGCGACCGGCGGCCTGACAGCGATGAAGCGGACGAGACCAGGGCCCTGGGCGACGGCAAACACAGACTTCCCCGGCGACTCCGCGCTCCGGCCAGCCACCACCTTCAACACGACCCAGTTAGCCGGCAAAAAGCCCGGCCGGCCCACCACGCCGTCGTAAAGGACCACCCCCTTGTAGCTCGCCGTGACGCGGACAGCCACGGTAGTGCTGTTATAAGACCAGAAGGCATTAGTCACAGTGCAATTAAACGTGGCAACCCACACGGCCCGGGTTTCCCCCGGCGCCAATGTCAACGGACGCCACGCCCCCTCCTCCAAGCCCTCTACCCCTATCTGTCTGCACTGCAATAGCCTCCTGTCGTAGTCAAGGAAGTAGGTGTAGTTGAGCGGCGTGTAGCCCGGGTTGGGGTTCGTAAACCTCAGGTAGAGGTTGAAGATGGTAGAGTTGTGGGTCGAGTTGACGTAGGCCACAGTCCTATCAGCCTCAGCCCACACCCGCACCTTCCCCACCACCACGTCCACCGTCACTATGTACCCCCCTCCGTCAACCACCCTATACGTGTAGTTACCCACAACCCCCGGCGGACACGCCACACTCCCCCCTGTCGCGCGGCCACTGTCCAACACGGAGCCTCCCCTGACGACGAAGTAGTAGAGGGGCTCAGAAGCGCCGCCCACCACGCATGCCGAGCCGGTGTAGTTGAAAGATCCCCACTTCAGCGGTTTCTGCACCACGGTGGCTACGAATGTGTCGGCCGAGGCGATGAGGATGCCGTTGTAGTACGCCTCGACCCGCGCGTATATGGGGATAGGCGGAGCCCCAGCGCTGTAAAAGTAGTCGTCCTTAGTGACGCTACACACGAAGTAACCTAGATTGAGGGAGGCGGACCCCCCGGGAGGCACCACCACCGGCTCTTCGGTGTTCTTCTTGCTACATTCAATATATTGGCTGTTGCCGTAGCCGTACAACTCCGCCTTAAAGCTTGTAAATACGGCGTACCCATCGCTGGGATTGTATATATTCACATAGAGGACCACCGCCGCTTCTTTGTACAAGTCGTCTACGTACAGAAACGCGGCATTCACCCTCGGCGAGAGGGTTGCATAGCCGACGTGCACCTTAGCCAAGTAGATCCCCCCATCCCTCCTCACCGCCTTGTACACATACTCACCGGGCCCAGGGGGGCAACGGGGCTCCGTGCCCTCGTAGACGAGGCGCCCCTCCCCGTCCACCACCACGTAGTAGATCCCCGAGCCCCCCAGCCAGCACTTCAGCTGTCCCCCGGCGGTGGAGGCGTTGAACGTCGTCTCTTGGTCTACGGTGACGGCGGAGTACACCGCCGCGACGCCCTTCTGCGTCGTCGACATGAGGAAGTTGTAGAAATAGAAGAGAGACAGCACAATCACTGCAAAGGCCGTGAGGAATATGGCGAAGGAGGCGACGGTGGAGAGGCCCCTAATTCTCCACATACTCCCCCCTAGGCCCAGTCAACCTGTAACGCGCGTCCGCGCGGTATTCTAGCCGAGTGATCACACAGCCCACGCCTCCCGGCGGCACGGGCCCCCCACCCCAGCACCACGATGTCTCGCTCGCATCTACAACAGTGCCGCTTACTATGAGATAGGCCCTGTCGAAGGTGCAGGGCACCGAGCCTGTGTTCACCACGTAGAGCCGCGCCCACCCGCCGTCGTTAACCACGGCGAAAATCCTCCCCACGCACAGCTGGGAGGCCCCCTCCACCGTCAGCCGCGACACCGACGGCCCATAGACCATGTTGAAAAACACAGCCACCACAAACGCGGAAAGCGCCACAGTGACCACAAGAAGCAACACCGAGGAAAACACCTCGCTCAAACCCCTCAAAGCCATAGCCACATATACACACAAGAAGAAGTATTTTACTGTGCACCCCGCCGACGGTGCACCCCCCGACCCACACCACAAAATATATGTTACACTGAAAATACTATGCCCATGAAAACCAAAGGCCTCGAACCAATAGTCGCCGCGGTGTTGCTAATAGTCGTCGCAGTAATAGGCGCAGTGCTGGTATACCTATGGTTCTCAGGCTATGTAACAAGAGCCACCTCTCAGGCAGAACAACTATCCGCAGCCGAACAACTAAAAATAGAAGCAGTATCAAAAACAGGCACTACAGTTAGTGTAAATGTAAGAAATGTCGGAGAAGTGCCTGTTAAAATAGCTTCAGCATATGTGTTAAATGCCACAACATTAACAATGATATGTGGAGGATCTCTCACCAGCCCACAGCAAATAGACCCCGGAACTATACAAACTATAAATGTGCCGGGTACTTGTAATTTAATCGCTGGCGCCCGCTATATTGTTAAAGTGGTTACGGCGCGTGGTACTGAGGCTGCGGCTACCTTTATTTCGCCGTAGGTGTTTTAAATTCCCCTCTTTTTTTCTCCCCGTGTTTTCTTTCTTGTATGGGTGGGTTTTGTGGATTGGGCTTGGGGTTGGGGCTGTGTTGGGGGTGGTGGGGTGGCTTGGGTTTAGGAGGGCTGTGTTTGTGTACCGTCTGGAGGGGCAGATTCCGCAGGTGCTCCGCATGGTGGCGGACGCGGTGGGGGCTGGGATGGGGCTGAGGGAGGCGTTTGAGGTGGTGGCGGGGATGGGGCTGTACCCGGCGAATGCGGTTTTTAGGCGGGTGCTCTCGCTGGCGGAGGTGGGTGGGCTGGCGGTGGATGAGGCTCTTTGGAGAGTGGCCTCGGAGCTCCCCTCCCCCAATTTTAGGAGGTTTGCCCTTATCGTGGCTGAGGGGGCGAGGAGTGGTGCTAGGCTGGGGGAGGTGCTCGGCGTGGCGGCGAGGAGCTTCGCCGTGGTGGTGGACTTTAGGCGGGAGTTGTGGTCTCAGCTGAGGCCCTACGTGGCGCTTTTCTACGCCGTGGTGGCGGTGTACGTCGTCCTCGCCGACGTCTTGGTATACTTCCTACTGCCCAGCGTGGCTAAGTTCTCCGCCTCCGGGGGGCCCTGGGGAGGAGTCTCCGCCTCTGTGCCCCCGAGGGAGGAGCTTGTGCCAGTCCTCTTCCTCACGGCCCTCGTCCAGTCGGTGATCGGCGGCCTCATCGTGGGGAGGCTCGCGTACTTTAGCCCCCGGGCTGGGCTTCTGCACAGCGGCGTTGCGTCGGCGGCCTCGGCGGTGGGGCTAGTGGCCCCGGCGTGGCTTGGGTGGCAGCCATGACGTCGCCTTCCCAGATTGCAGAAGTGTTGGACGAGTACGAGGTGTCTGAGTTTGTGCATGCCGTTGTCTACGTGGATAGGGACGGGTTTAGGCGGTATAGGGCTGTGGAGCCTCCGCTGGGCGAGGAGGAGGCGGCGGCCCTCAAGAGGCTTAAGTCGGCTATTCAGAACGTGGGGGGTGTCCGCGACGGGGTGCTTAAGCTGGCGCGGGAGAGGCGGGTTGAGTACTTGGAGGAGTTGGCGAAGAGGGCGGCGTCTGAGTTTAAGATTAGGGTGGATGAGCGGGCGTGGAGGAAGGTCATGTACTACCTCCGGCGGGATCTGCTGGGGTACGGCAAGTTGGACCCCCTGTTCGCCGACCCCTTTATCGAGGATATCCACGTCGATGGGCCGGGCAGTGTGTGGATTTGGCACGCGAGGTGGGAGTCTCTGCGCACGGACGTGGCGCTGTCTGAGGAGGAGCTCGACGCCTATGTGCAGAGGCTTTCGTCGCTTGTGGGTAAGCCCGTCTCGTACGCCGACCCGGTCCTCGAGGGGATGCTCCCGGAGGGGTACCGCCTGGAGTTGGCCATTCCCCCCGTGTCGCCTAGGGGCCCCTCTTTCGTGGTTCGGAAGTACTTCGTGGAGCCCCTGACCCTGGTCGACCTTGTGAAAATGGGCACGATATCGGCGGACGCCGCGGCGTATCTGTGGCTTATGTTGGACTACGGGCGTAACATTGTGATTGTGGGGCCGACGGGTGCTGGGAAGACCACCTTGCTCAACGCCCTCCTCTACTTGGTGAGGCCGGAGGCCAAGATTCTCACCATCGAGGACACTAGGGAGATTAACATTGTCCACGACCACTGGCAGGCCTTGCTCACAAGGCCGGCGAGGGGGGAGGGGGTGCGCGACGTCTCTGCGTTTGACCTGCTGGCCGTTGCCATGAGGTCACGGCCTGACTACGTGGTGGTGGGGGAGGTGAGGGGGGAGGAGGCGTACGTCCTCTTCCAGGCCTTTGGCTCTGGCCACTCGGGCGCCACCACTATCCACGCAGAGACTATCGAGGACGCGGTTAGGCGCCTCTTGACTAGGCCCATGAACGTCCCGCCGATGCTCCTCGGCCTAGCCCACGTGTTTGTGAGAATTATGCGGGTCAAGGTGGGGGAGAGGGTGGTTAGGAGAGTGGTGGAAATCGCCGAGAACATGGGCGTCTCTAGAGGCGGGAGACCCCGGCTACACTACGTCTTTAGGTGGAACCCCGAGAAAGATGCATTGGAGCAGGTGGAGGAGAGTTTGCACCTGGAGACTATATCGAGGGCGCGGTTTGTGCCGCTTGAGCAGCTGAGGGAGGAGTACCAGCGGCGGAGGAGGCTCATCTCAATTATGGCGGAGAGGGGCTACACCTCGCCGTACGTCGTGGCGAAGATCTTCACCCGCTACCACTTAAACCCGGAGGCGGCCCTAGCCGCCGTGGAGCGGGGGGAGGTATGAGGCTGTTCTTCGAGCTTTATAGGCAGAGCGGCCTCGCGTTTAGCTACAGGCGCTACTTGGCCGCGCTGGTCCTTATCCCTCTGGCCTCCGGCGCGGCGGGGGGCGTGGCGGCCCTCTTCCTCCTGGGCCCAGTCGCCGCCTTGGCGGTGGGGCTCATGGCCGGGCTCTTGGCCTTCGCGGGGGTTGTGGCGTATCCGCTCCACCTCGTCTCGGCTAGGCGGTCGCACTTTGAGAACAACTTTGTCTACACCCTGGCCGTGATGCTCCCGCTCTTCGCCGCGGGGGTGCCCCTTGGGAGAGTGATAGCTAGGCTGGCCGAGGTGGAGGCGGACAAGTACATCGCCAGGGAGTTCGCCCTGGTGACGAGGGAGGTGGTGGTGATGGGGGCCACTCCCACGGAGGCCCTCCTACACAGCGCAGAGAGGGTGCCCAGCCAGGCGTATAGGGAGACGGTGAACCTCTTGGCCAAGGCCTCCCGGGTCACGGAGCGCGTGGACGAGGTGTTGTTGGCCAGGCTGGAGTGGATGCTCAGGGGGAAGCAGGTGAAGGCCCAGTCCCTCGTGCGGTCGCTGGCCCTCCTCTTTGAGATATACGTCGTCGCGGCGATGCTCTTGCCCATATTGGTGGCCATACTCGCCCTAGCCCTCAGCCCACTAGGCGCCCTAGAAGTGGCTGGCTTCGCACTAGACCCAGTGACTCTAATCGCCCTCACGGGGCTAATATACAGCCCACTAGTTGGAGCTGTCTTCTACATCATCTTTGATTCAAATGCAAATATATAGTTGCAGTATATACAAGGATACATACCGAAACATTTTAATATATTATGATGCAAAATAAGTCTCATGTGCTTGACCAGGGAGACCCTGGTCAAGTTTTATGGCTCGCTGAGCTTCTCGCTTAGGACGCTTATCCACCACCGGGTCCTCGCGGCGACGAAAAAGCCCTTCGACTACTTCCTCGTGGAGGAGCCATGGTCTGTCTATGGGGTTTTGGAGAGGGCAATGGGTGTCCACAACGCCGAGCTCTTCGTCTATATGTTGAAGCACTGGCTTGAGAAAAACGGTTGTCTCAAGTCTGTAGAAGATATAAGAAAATACCTTAGGGAGAGGGGGCTATGGCAGTGACTTTGCTAGATTTGGCCCTCTTAGAGCTTAGGGGCGTTACTCTTGTCTACGGCGCCGCGGGGGCTGGGAAGACCACTTTCACGGCGTGGTGGGTGCGGCGTTATGGCAAAGTGTTTTGGGTCTCGGCCTTTGAGGACGAGGCCACTTTTAGGGCGAACATGGCTAAGCTTGGCTACGAGTTTGGGGATAGGCTGGTCTTCTGGGAGGCGCCCCTCGGCGAGGCGGAGGCCTTTTTCAACGCGCTGGTAGACGCCGTGGCGAAGGAGAGACCGGAGGCACTCGTCGTGGACTCTGTCACAGCCTTTCTCCCACAGAGCGGCGTTGACCTACTTCAGAACTTGGTCTACCGCGTTGTGAGGAAGATGGGCGTGGACGTCTTTCTCACCGCTGAGGCGCACGTGGCTGAGCAGTTGACCTACCTCGCAGACAACGTGATCGAGCTCAAGTACGAGGTGTATCCCTACGGCTCTTTTAGAGAGCTTGTGGTCAGAAAGGTGCGCGGGGGGCCGGCTGGGTACACGACGCCCTTCATCATAGTAGAGGGGGAGGGCTTTGTTCCACTTGCGCCTCCCGCTGGCGGGGCGAGGCCAACGGCGCTGGAGACTGGCACTTGCATCGACAAGCTGGTCGGCGGTGTTTACAAAGGCGCCGCCACGGCCGTGGTGGGGCCTGTGGGGTCTGGGAAGACTACCATCATGCTTATGGCAGCTAAGGCGTTGATGGATAGGGGTAAGAGGGTGGCCTATGTAGACGTGGGAGGCGGCGGGTCTTTGGTTGCTGAGAAATACGGCGTGGAGACCATAGACGTGGAGCTAAACGTCACCCATCTGGTGCATACGTTACGGAGGCTAGCTGGCGTGGGCTACGACGCCGTATTTATCCGCGGGCTTGACGCCTTTGGCAGTGCATTTGGAAGAGACGCCTTTGTCCAAGCCCTTAGATATGCGACTAGAGTTTCGCGCATGGGGCCGGCCGTTGTCGCCTCGCTGAGAAGGCTCTACGGAATGGACATTCTCTTCGATGTAGTAATACGCGTAGGAGAGGACTTCGTAGAGTCGGTGCGCTCCCCAATTGGGAGACACAGAATTTCAAAGGCCGAGTGCAAACTCTAACTTTTTCCTCGCCCCGCATAAGTTCTCCGCGCTTTGGCCCTGACATGGGCATAACCTCTAACGGATGGGCCTAAGGCGCAGAGCTGAATGTATACTAGACGCGGCTATTGCTTTTAAAACCGTGGCCGCATGTAGATGTGGCAACGGTTGTTTACCCTTGGCGCGACGTTAGGGCATATGTGGAGGTTAGGCTGGAGGAGGCCCTTGCAGAGTTTGAGCTGGCTGAGAAGTTTCTCGGAGAGGGGTTGTACAGAAATGCGGCTGGGAAGGCGTTTCAGGGGTGGAAGGCGGCGTTGGCGGCGGCCGCGGCGTTGAATAGGCAGATCCTGGCGAGGCGGTTTAGCGGGCGTGTGAAGACGAGGATCGGCAAGGTGGTCGAGAGGGCGGACTGGGTCGCCGCCGTGATGCCTACTGGCCTTATGCGCGCCGTGGCTCAGATTCTCGAGGAGGTGTACGGCTTCGAGGTGGTGGCTCTCACCGACGTGGCGTTGAACATCCACGAGTTTTACTACAACGGCGTAGACGAGGCGGGCCTTTTGAGCCGCTACGCCGCCCTAGACTTAGCCGAGGCGGACATAAGGCGGTTGATACGGGAGGGGAAGAAGTTCGTTGAAAGGCTCAAGGGCGACCTTCAACAACGCCGCGGCGGTTAATTCGCTAGCCGCCCCACGAGATATCTCCCAAGGCGCAACTTGGCGGCAGGGGGTCAAATGGGCGGCGCTGGGCTGTTGAGGCGCTCTCACTGTGGTTAGGCGCGGCAGGGGCGCGGTGCAAGCGGCGGAGGTGGGTGCAGATTTTTATGTAGCACACGGTGGCTGGTGTCATGAGAGTGAAGATTAGCGACTTGAGGGAGGGGGCCATAACGCCCTTTGAGGGTGTCATCTTGATACGGCTGGGCCGAGAGGTGTATGCCTACAGGGACGAGTGTCCGCACGCCTACTGCACCTTGTCAACGGCCGGCGTAGTGGAGGGCCAGACTCTCATCTGTACGTGCCACTACTGCAGGTTTGACATACCCACGGGCAGATCCCTCACGCCAGAGCTAACCACAGAACCCCTGGCCAGAGTCCCCGTGCGTATAGTGGGCGACGAAGTCGTGATAGAGGAATAGACCCCAGCCGTGGAGCTGTTAATACAGTTGGGCAACGCAGTTTAAACCGTGTACCATGTGCTAAAAGTCAATTATGAAGCACTTATACGACAATGTGTAACTCTGCAATTGCTAACAAAGGATTGCTCCGCGGGTAACCTCCTTGGCGAGGGTTTGGTTGTAAAAATAGCTGGCGTTAGTCCGCTGTGGCGAAGTATATGAGGCTTTCTGTGCTGAAGGCTATGACTACGCCCAGTGTTATTCCTAGCCAGAACTTGGCGCTTGCCACTCCGCCGAGTTTGGCTAAGGCGTTTAAATTCACGTGCAACATGGCGTATACGATGGAGGCTGTGGCTATCGTGTTTAGGGTGGCTAGGAAGAGGCCGCTCTCTATCCCAGCGTAGTATATCGCGGCGCCTGGGATTACTGGCAGGCCCGCCAGCAAGGAGAGACCCACGGCCTGCGTTAGAGGAACGGCCACCCGCTTGTCGGCCAGGAGGGGCCCCGCTATGCCGAACCCCTCGGTGAAGTTGTGCACTGCGAAGCCCACGGTGAACAACACGGCGAGGGCCACGGCGCCTTCCAGCAGGGCGGCGGCGATGGCGAAGCCCTCTGCCACGTTGTGGACGCCGAAGGCCAGGGCCACTATGAGGGCGACGGTGAGGCTTGTGCTCCCCCGTGCGGCGTGCACTGCCCTCTCCGCCTTGGCCAGCGCCACGTAGGTCAAGGCGAGGGACGCCGTGGTGACAAACGACGCCACTAGGAACTGGTCCAGCGTCTCTGGCTTAGCCAGCTCCTCCACGTACTCAGCCGCGGCGTGCCCAGTCTCCAAGGCCAAGTAGGCCAGTATTCCCCCGGCCACGGCTTGGAGGAGCCCCACGGCGCTACCGCTCAGCTTAGACCTAGCCCACAACATGAACAAGAGGCCGAACAGCACCGTTATCCCGGCCACGAAGCCGTAGGCCAGCGGCGTGTAGTCAAACGACGCGGCATACGCTGTTAACGGTGTTGCTACAATTCCTGCCAGTATAGAGGTTCCCTTGCCCATGGCCCTATTCTGTTTTCCATTTTAAAGTATTAACATTGTTAATGCTTTTAGGTAGAAGAGACTTCTACGTCAAAAAATGTAACACTTCCCCTCTAATGTCACGCGCCTGTCACTACAAAATCGAGCCTAGAGAGGTGAAAAGATGTCCGTAATAAACCCATTCCTAACCCCTCAAAACAGCACTTCACTGGCCGTTATGAGACCTATACCTCTCCAGGTGCCCGCATAGACATCCCCGGCTGTTAAGAAAGCCGGATCAGCATTTAGACAAGGCGTCTACCCTCGTCAGCTTCTCGGAAATATGGATGCGCAGTCTACCTCCCCCCTCTTCAACTTGTCCACAAACCTCCTGTATTGGCCGTATACTTGGAGTATCCAGGTGTTGACCCCGGGTATTGGCGCGGGCTCTGTCTCTAGGACTTCGGCCACCTCCTCGGGTGAGAAGACCCTTAGGTAGTGGCAGGGCTCCTTTAGTATCAATACGCGCCTGTACTCTACCTCGTGGACGTGGGTTATGGGGGTGCCCGGCGCCCCCTTTACCTTCGCCAAGAGGGGCACCACGTCGGCGAGGGAGATGTTGTTCTTGTGCCCCCTCGCCTTCCACTCTTCCACAATGGCGTAGAAGTAGCCCACGAGGTCTCCCACGTAGGGCCTCCCCCCGTTGAAGTACATCAAGACCACGGGGTGGTTTAGCCACCCCCTGCGCCCATCCGCCAAGACGCCGAGCTTCCTCAAAATGGCCAGCAACACCTGCTTGGTCTCCACCCTCTGCTTCCCAAGCCTCCTGTCGTCTAACACCTTGGCCGACCTCGCCCAGTCTCGGTAGGGCCTAAAAATCTGCACGCCTTAATGGGGGGCCGTAGCTATTAAAGCTCTCCGCCCGCTTTATCAGTTTGGGTAGAACGGGTAACAAAGTTTATATCTAGCGGACAAGGAGCTACATATGGATAAGTTGAATCTACTTGCGTGGGTTATGGTAAGGCTTGGAGTAACAGATAATGTAGTAGAAAGTAGCTTTCGGGCTAGGCTGAGGGTGCAGAAGGCCGTCTACCTACTGCAGGCCCTCGGCTTCCCCACCGGCTACGAGTTCAGCATGTACATACGGGGCCCCTACAGCCCGGAGCTAGCCAACGACTACATGGAGTTGGCCAGGGAGGGCCTCGTCCACGAGTACGCGAAATACGCGGAGGTGGACGAGGAGAAGTGGGGGCCCATCGTAGACAAGCTCGCCGCAGAAGACGTGCTGGTCCTCGAAGTTGCTGCCACGTTGTACGACCTTCTCGATGCCGGTTGGCCTCTGGAGGAGGCAAAGGAGAGGGTAATGGAGCTCAAGCCCTACGCCACCGAGCGGCTGATAAATGCAGGCACGCGGCTGTTAAAGGAGCTGGGCCTAATGTAATGCCCACGTATTGGCACTTAGACACGTCGATACTCCTTGAAAGACGTATATTCGATTGCCTTACATATAAGATAAAGGAATTTAACATATAGAGTAAGCGTTGTGGCGCTTGGAGAACTTCTCATTAAATACCGTGGTCTTCAGGATAAGAGTGAGCAGGAACATCTATGCGAAATAGCGGAATTAGTGGACAAGGTGATTCATCCATACGTTGTAACACATAGAGAATGTCCTGAGGGGGGAGGGGACGCTTCATGTGATAACATTTCAAAAGTCTTACAGAAGGTTCTCGAGACGGATTACCACATTTCTGTCAATGATGCACTGATCATAGCACATGCACTAGTGGATAAGGACTGTGCTGGACTAATTACTACGGACAGAAAGATACTACGCTCAGAGAGTTTGCACAAGCTTGCAAGAGAGTACGGCAAAAAGCTGGTAGGGCCAGAGCACTTGGGATGCGGCGGAGAATAGTCAACCTAAAACTTGGCAGTGCCCACATCATCCAATATGGCCCGAGTCGCCCACTTCGCCAGGTAGTCCAGCCACTCCTCACGGTGGGGGTCAAATCGTCCCCAGAGACGGAGCGCCATGTCAACACCATGGGCCAAATTGTCGAGACCCGACAGCTTGGGCTTGTTCTCGTCTACACGTTCCACCTTCTCTAGGAGCTCGGGGGATTTATAACCGCAACACTGGCGGTTGTTTTATCAGTTGTTGCTGAAGTGTGACAAACGCGTCATAAAGCAGGCTGGCAGGCTGGGGGTCTCTTATGCGCACTACGCTGTCAATAAACCGCTTCGGCGCCTTTGTGGCCTCGCGCCTAGCCTTCTCCGACTCGCTATACGTGTAGACCCGCTGGTGGGTCTCAGGCGTCAAGGCCCAGCCGACATGGTTAGGAATTCACTAATATCTTAGATAGTCGCGTACGGTTTGCGGCATATTGCCATCCGCTGTAGCACGGGCGCGAAACAGCTCAATATCCTCCCTGGTGACTGTGTAGGCTGGCTCTAGTTGCAGGCCCGGGAGCAACCCGACAGCTCCTTAATCACGTGCTCGCGCCGGGTCTTGCTCCGCAGGGCCTTGGCTATGACGTTTACGGCTTGGGCAATGTCGAGCTGGGAGAGCGGGAGCTCCGGCAGACACCGGTCCATGGCCTCTCCTAGAGATTGATATAGGCGTTCCAACTTGTCCGCAGTGGGGGTGTTTTTGCCAGAGTGCCATTGGCTCACTGCCGCTGGGGAGACGCCGGCGGCCCGTGCAATATCGCTAATGCCATACTCCAGTTCCTCTACGAGACATCTAATGACGCCAGCCCTCTCCTCTGGGGTTATCTGTACCATATTTGAACCGCCGCTGTAGGGATAATAGTTTGTGCTTTTAACTTTAACGCTCGTGAAACTTAAGAACATGCGGCTATATAAGCCCGCTCCCGCCGAGCGTTGGCGGGGGCTCCGGCGCCCAGCGCCTTAGTTAAGCTTTTATACACTTGGCGAGGTGGAGGTGTGGAGGAGTACAGAGTGAGGGTGACTAAGAATTTTCACATCGCAATCCCCGCGCCTATTAGGGATAAGCTTGGCTTGCGGGCAGGGGACAGCCTTATTGTGAGGCTTGAGGGAGACCGGATCATCGTTGAGAAGCCCAAGGGCGACGTCACAGCGTTGAGGATTAGGCTCGGCCAGAGAGTGGACTGGCGCCTCGTGGAAGAGGCCGTGGCAGAGGCCGCGGAGCGTACTACCGATTAGGACGTGTTTAGCTACTACTTTTGGGTATGAGTCTTGTGCGGAGTAGTTGACGTATAACAAGGGCTTCCGGCCACTAGGTCTCTATATATTCCGAATATTAATCTATATATGCGAACGAATAAATATTCAATCTATGAAACAAGCATATGAGCAGGACAGGTTTAATAGTAAGCGTGGTTGTAATACTGATAATTCTAGGCGTAATTGTTGCATGGCTTGCGTCACAGGGCGCGCCTCCGGCAACTCCCACGCCTGCCCCAACTCAAACTGCCTCTCCAACTCCTACTCCGACTCCTGCCCCGGCTAAGGTGAAGATTAGGATTTGGGGACCTTGGTCGGGGGCTGAGTATGAGTACTTTAAGCAAGTCCTCGACGAGTATCAGAGGCTTAATCCAAATGTGGAGTTTGAATATGTCACTAGGAGGGCTGAGGATATTGCCCAAATTCTGCCTACTCAGCTTGAGGCTAGGCAGGCGCCTGCCGATGTCATTTTCACGTCTTTTGGCTGGTTTGTGGTCGAGATGGCTAAGAGGGGCCACCTCGTGGATTTGACTAACGTTGTTAACGAGGCGGAGTTTGTGCCTGGGATTCTCGACGGCGTGAAGTACGACGGCAAGATCTGGGCCGCGCCTTTTACCATGTCGTTGAAGCCGGGCTTCTGGTATAGGAAGTCCTTCTTCCAGAGGTATGGCCTTTCTGAGCCGCAGACGTGGGATGAGTTTGTCCAGCTCTTGGAGAAGCTTAAGGGCGTGCAGGGCGTCAAGGCGCCCATTGCCTCTGGCGACGGAGTTGGGTGGCCTCTTTCCGACGTCACTGAGGCCTTTATAATAGCGTACGCTGGTCCCGACGTGTTTAAGGGGCTGATTGATGGCAGTGTAAAATTCACAGACCCCAGGGTTGTGGCCGTTTTTAGAGATAGGCTGGTGCCGCTTTTGAAGAAGGGATACTTTGGCGAGCCGACGGAGTGGACTGCGGCTGTGCAACAGTGGTGGAATGGGGAGTATGGCATCTACTTCATGGGCACTTGGATCTTGGGCATGGTGGATAACCCAGACGATGTGGGCTTCTTCCCCATGCCGGAGACTAGGGGGATAACTGGGGGCACTGACTACATATTTGTGCCAAAGTACTCTCCCAACGTGGAGGCGGCTGTGGAGTTTGTGAAGTGGCTCGCCACTAAGGGGCAGGAGGTCCACGCCTCTACTAAGGCTGGGAAGGTGCCGTCGTGGCTTAAGGCCGATCCCAACAAGATTTGGCCGCCTTTGAAGGCCGTGTATGAGAAGACTGTGGGCAAGGGCATGGTGCTTCTCCCCGACCTTGACGACAGCGTTGGCGGCGATTGGCAGAAGCTCTTCTGGGACCAGTTGAAGCTTCTGTGGGTGCAGCCTGACAAGTGGCAGGACGTTGTTAACACCTTGGCGGCTAACTTCCCCGCTAAATGAGGCAGTACCTAGTTTTTTTGGTTGCCCCGCTTGTTTTTCTTGCCGTTTTTACCTTCTACCCCGCCGTGGCTACCTTTGTCTATAGCTTCTACACCGGCGGGGGGTTTGGCTTTGACAATTATGCGAAAGTTTTAACTGACACAAATCCGCTGAGGGCGTTGGTGTTGCCGACTCTCTCGGGCACGCCTCCTTGGGGGGCGCTGGTGCACAATGTGGTGTGGATCGCCATACACGTCCCCGTGGTCACTGTGCTGGGCCTCTTGTTGGCCTTTGTTCTTAAGTACTACGTGGTGGGTAGCAACGTGGTGAAGGGGGTGGTGTTTTTGGGTATGGTGGTGCCTCCGGCCGTCAGTGGGCTGATTATCAGATTTATGTTTGACAGGGATATCGGCCTAGTCCCAATGTTTTTCTCCGCGCTTGGGGTGAAAGAGCTGGCGGTGACGTGGATCGCCTATCCTGGCCTGGCCCTCTACGCGTTGATTCTGGGCTCGGTGTGGGTTTGGCTTGGGTTTTCTGTGACTATCTTCGCCGCGGCTCTCGAGGCTGTGCCTAAGAGCCACATAGAGGCGGCGAGGGTATTCGGCGCATCTAGTTGGCAGATCTTCCGCAGAGTTGTTGTGCCCGAGGTGCGGCCGGCGATTATCATTGTGGTGGTGATGACCGTGTTGTGGGACATGAAGATTTTCGACGTGGTTTTTGCCTCCACTGGCGGGGGGCCCGGCGGGGCCACCAACGTCTTGGCCCTGGTCATGTACAACTACTTTGCCAGACTTTTGGACTACTACCGGTCGGCGGCTGTGGCAGTAATATTGACTTTGCTCGTGGTCCCCGCCATTGTCGTGGCCATTAAGAGGTGGCTATGAAGAGGCTCTACTTGGCGCTGTTGAACGCGGCCGTTTGGCTATTCGCCGTTTTGTGGACTTTGCCCTTCGTGGGCTTACTCATGCTCTCCCTGCTCCCGTACAGCGAAGTTGTGACAAAGGGGTGGCTTAGGTTGCCGGAGCCGGGGAGTGTTACGTTGAAGAACTACGTCGAGGCATTGTTTAACCCTCTTTATGACCTCGCCGCGGGGTTTAGGAACTCGCTTATTGTTGCCTCTGCGTCTACGGCCATTGCGCTGGGCGCGGCGGCGCTGTTGGCATACGCCTTTGTCAATCTGCCGTTTCCTATGAAGACTTTTATATTTACCTTGATAATCTTTGTAATGATGGCCCCGCAGCAGATCTCGGTGGTGCCCTTGTTCTTTCTCTATAACTGGCTGGATCAAAGCCTTGGGCCATACGGCGTCAAGTTCTACGACTCTCTGCTGGGCATAATTCTGCTTCACAGCGCGTGGGGCACTGCCTGGGCCACCTTCTTCTTGCGCAACTACTTCGCCCTTATCCCAAGGAGCCTTGTAGAGGCGGCGAAGGTGGACGGGGCCAGGGACTGGGCTATCTTCCGCAGGGTGGTGCTCCCATTGGCTAAGCCCGGCATCGTGGCCGCAGCTCTGCTACAGTACACATGGGTTTGGAACGACCTCTTCTACGCCTTGGTCTTCCTCTCCTCGCCCTTTAACCAGGTGATTACTCAGAAGGTGGTGTTTCTCAAGGGCGAGTACCACGTGGATTGGGGCCTTCTCTCCGCGGGCTCTGTTGTCACAATGCTCACGCCGCTTGTCTTATACGTGGTGTTTAACAAGTACTTTGTGAGAGGCGTCGCCGGGTGGGGGGTGAAGCGATGACGTTCGTCGTATTGGACAGGGTCACCAAGCGGTTTGGAAACGTCGTGGCAGTGGACAACGTCTCGCTTGAGGTGAAGAAGGGGGAGTTCGTCGTATTTCTGGGGCCCTCTGGGTGTGGGAAAACGACTACGCTCAGAATTATAGCTGGCCTAGAGAGGCCGACTAGCGGCCGAGTCTACATCGACGGTGTGGATGTCACCGATTTAGAGCCGGGAGAACGCGATGTGGCTATGGTCTTCCAAGACTACGCCATTTACCCCCACATGACGGTTTTTCAGAACATAGCCTTCCCCCTCGAGGTTAATAAGAAGAAGCTCCGCCTCACGCCTAGGGACATTAGAGAGCGGGTGGAGCGGGTGGCCAAGATGTTGCAGATTGACCATCTGCTGAATAGGAAGGCTTCCCAGCTGAGCGGGGGGCAACAGCAGAGGGTGGCGCTGGCGAGGGCCTTGGTTAGAGAGCCCAAGGTGTGGCTTATGGACGAGCCTCTCTCAAACCTAGACGCGTTGATTAGGCTCCAGGTCAGGGCTGAGTTAAAGAGGCTACAGAGGGACCTTGGCATTACCACTATCTACGTCACTCACGACCAAGTGGAGGCCTTGACTCTCGCCGACAGAATCGCGGTGATGAACGCTGGGCGAGTGGTGCAGTACGCCCCGCCGGGGGAGATTTACGACGAGCCTCAGCACATGTTTGTGGCAACTTTCGTGGGCAACCCGCCGATGAACGTTCTCAAGTGCACTCCCGCCGGCGAAGTGCTTAAGTGCCCTGGCTTTGAGCTAAGGAACCCCGGCGTGAGCCAGCCGGTCTACTTCGGCATTCGTCCGGAGTACATAGAGTGGTCCCCCAAGCATGTGGAGGGCGCGGTCAAGGGCGTGGTGTATGTAGTAGAGCCCATAGGCTCAGAGTACATCATAAATGTGACTCTGGGGAACACCTTGATAAAGGTAAAGACGTTTAGAGAGGTCGCGCTGAGGCCAGGCGATGAGATATACCTAAGGTTTAACTTAAGAAAGGCCAAGATCTTTGACGAAGCCACTGGTAAGCTTCTCTTGTCCGCGGTTGAGTCGGCTACACTCGGTGGCGCTTTGTGACGAAGGCGATGGCCATTAGGTAGCGCCTGAGCTGGTGGGTGATTAGGAAGTTTCTTCTCACGTGTTCTCTCCCAGCCCTCCCCATCTCCTCCCTTATCTTGGGCTCACGGAGTAGGAACACCGTGTAGTGAGCCGCCGTGCGGGGCGTGGTGGCTAAAAAGCCGGTGACGCCGTGGATTACTTGTATTTTTATCCCCCCGGCTCTCCCGCCTATTACAGGCTTCTTTTTCCACAGGGCCTCGCTTACTGTTAGGCCGAAGCCCTCTCTTATGGACTTCTGCATTACTACGTCGGCGGCGCGTTGAAAGGCGTTTACCTCTAGGTGGCTGTCGGGGGGTAGCATGAGGAGGTGTATGTCTTTGTCGCCTCCCGCCGCCTTGACTGTCTCTCTGTACACGGCCTCGCCCTCTGGGTCGTCGTGGGCTGGGCTCCCCAGGTAGACCAGCTGGAGGTCTGGCACGTGGCGCTTGGCGTATTTGTACGCCTGTATGACGCCGAGGGGGTCCTTGGCCCAGTCGAAGCGGGAGACTTGTAGGAGGAGGGGCCTCTCGGGGTCTACGTCGAATTTCTTCAACACCCTCTCCACTGTGGTGTGGGGGATTTCGCGGTTCTTGGGGCTGAGGGGGTCTATGGAGGGGGGTATTGCGAGCTGTGGTATTTCTAGGTCGTCTCTGGCGAATTCGGGTATGTGGAAGATGGCGGCGTGGTACTGCGAGACGTAGCGCCTTAGGAACGTCCACACCTCTGGGTGGGGGGTGGACAAGTCGATGTGGCAGCGCCATATCCACCAGCCCCTCTTCCTATACTTGACGAGGCCGGCCGGCTGGGGGTCGTGGATGAACACCACGTCGTAGTCTAAGTCGAGCTCGTTGGCGTTTATCTCCTGCCACTTCTCATACACCTGGTATAGGTGGGGCGGAACCTCCACCGCCTTCCCCATTTGGAGGGCGTTGTGGAAGGTCTTGGTGGCGGTGAAAAACTCCTCGTCTCCCCTTATCACCTTCCAGTCGGCGCGTAGCCCCAGCTCTCTCATGAGGGGGATCATCCGTTGCAGGATCTCCGCGACGCCGCCCCCCGCGGCAGTGGAGTTGACGTGGAGTATGGATAAGTCGCTCAGCCTCTGGGCCAGCTTGTATATGGCGTCTATCTCCTGCTCTCCCACGAACTCGGCGTATTTCTCAATCATAGCAACGCCTTCTTCAACGTCCTCAGTATGGCCTCTCTGAGAGCCTCCTCGCTGTTGTACATCAGCGGGTCGATCTTGGACAGCTGAGCCGCCACGTCTGAGAGGCCGAAGTTTTTCTCAAGCCACGTGGAGAAGTCGTTTCTCCCAGCCCCCTCCAAGACTCTCCTAGTGACAAAGTGGTACACTATCGACTCCCCCGGCACTACCTCTAGCAGGTCTAGAAAGTCGGCAAGGGTGTGCGCCACGTGGTCTGTCTCCACTACGACGGGCTCCATGCCTACGAAGATGAACTTCTCTCTGCCGGCTCTCTCGTCGGCTCTTGGCTCTAGGATCTCCACTATCTCTTTGCGGATGTCCTCGAGGGTGGCGGGCTCTGCGCCAGATATGTCGGACAGCTCGGCGGCCAAGTCCTCGTCGCCTACCTCCTCCCCCACCCACCGGGCGAAGTCGTTGGTGTACTTGGGGGTATTAGGTGCTTTGTCCTAATGGTGTGGAAGAGGTGGTGGAATAAGACGCGGCTGTCCGCCGCCTTTATTCCCTCCAAAAGCTGGCGGAGGGTCTTGGCCTGCATCCCGCTGTAGAGAGAGACGTAGTACGCCGTGTAGAACTTGAAGGGAATGCCGTTGCCCCTTGTGTCTAACGACTTGGCGTCTAGCCTCACGCCTCTTACCCAGCCCCGGTATATAAGCTTAAAAGTAGTGGTTGAGCGGCGCGGCTTTTATCTCGCTACGCCTAGGCGCAAAGCTGTAGCACTTGTTCCCCGTGTAGGGGGACACGGCCACGGCCATGGGTCTCCGCTCTACGCCGTGCGGGAAGCGGAACGCCACCTCTACCACTTGGTACTCCGCTGTGGTGAAGCTCTTCCCCACGGCTATGTCGAAGAACTTGAGCGGCCTTTTCACATCTCCCTCTGGGCAACCACTTATATACACATCGCTTAACTGCGTCGGCGGCGTTAACTCTTATTAATATGTGTGGCGCCTCTGACATGGACATTTGGACCTATCTCTTCCATGTAGTTGCCGCGGTGGCTGTAGTGGCGGTGGGGTTTGTCTTGGGGAGAGTGGTGAAGAGGCTTCTGGAGCGGGGGCTGGCTAGGCTCGGCTTTAATGACTGGTTTAGAAATTTCAATATTGGCAGGGCGCTTCTCCGCTCCGGCTACACGGCGGGCGAGTTCTTCGGCTCCCTCACGGCGTGGCTTATCTACATAACGTCCATCTTGCTGGCCGTCGCCTACCTGGGCTTTGCCTTTGACAGCCCGTGGCTCTACCGGTGGGCCCTCGACATGGTCAACGTCTACGTGTATGGGTTTGTGAAATTCTTCGTCATTGCCCTCGTGGGCTTTATCCTCGTGGACGGGTTTGTTGAGTACATTTACAAGGGGGCCATCTTTAGGGTGGAGTCCGTCATAGGCCCCGTGGCTGAGTACATCAGGATTATCCTCTACCTCGTGGTAATAACCTTCGCCCTTGAGCAAGGGGGGATAAACGTCGCCACCCTCAGCGCAATGCTTACGCCGATAACCTGGGGCCTCGCCGTGGCAGTAGTGGCGGTGCTGGTGCTGGAGGCTCTTAAGAGGAAATGAACATAGCCGTAGTGGCGCCTGAGACCTCCGCGTGGGAGGACGAGTACAGGGCCGGCGTCATCCTCGTCAAGGCCCTCGCCCGGCTGGGCCACAGGGCGTGGCTCGTGGCCAGCATATTCCACGAGGGGAGACCCGCCGTGGACCCCGACACGGTGGAAAAGAGCGTGGATGGGTTTGTGGAAGTGGAGAGGGACCCCTCCGGCGTGCCCGCCATACGGGTCTTGAGCGCCAGGCCCCTCCTCCCCGGGGGCAGGGCCTCGCTTAGGAGCTTCGCCAAGGTGCTCATGTCTCTTGAAGAGAGGCTGGGACTAGACGCGGTGGTTGTTCTGTCGAGTTTTTGGAATGGCCCCGAGGAGGTTGCCAAGTGGGCCGCCGTGAGGAGGGCCCTGGTAGAGGCTGGCGAGACCTCGAAGAGGGCCGCCTTTGTCTACGTGCCCCTGTACTTTCCCAGGACGAGCCGCCTGGGTCCCCTCGAGAGGACTTCGAGGGCCATGTGGGCCTCCGTGGCTCTGCCAGAGGTTCTACGCACCGCAGACGGCGTGGTAGTCTGCTGTAGAGCTGAGGCGGAGGAGCTTAGGCGCGCGAAAAGGATCGTGGAGAGCGCGGCGTGGGTCGACCCAGACGTGGCCGAGGCCGTCGCCACTGCGAGGCCTCTAGACGTGGAGGGCTTTGACCACGTGGTGGCATACGTGGGCCCTCTAGAGGAGGAGAGGAACGTGAAGGCTTTGGTTAAGCTGGCCGACAGACTGGCCGGCGTGGCTGCGGTCGCAGTGGCGGGCGCGGGGAGCTGGGAAGAGAGACTTAGGAGGGAGGCGGCTAGGCGTAGGAACCTCCTAGTGCTTGGCCCCCTCTCGCTGGGGGAGCTGGCCGGCCTCATGACGAAGGCCACGGCGGCCGTTGACTTTTCCTTTTACGAGCCGGCGGCTTTTAGGGCCCAAGAGTTTCTCTACGCTGGCGTCCCGGTGGCGGCATCGCCGGGATCAAAGGCGGCGTGGTATATCTCAGACGGCGTAGAGGGGATCCACTTGAGGAATCCCGACGACGTCGAAGCTGCGGCGCGCTGGGTCGCAGAGTTGGCAAGGCGGCCGGAAGTGTGGGAAGAAATGAAGAAGAGGGCCAGGGCGCGGGGGGAGGGCCTCGTGGCCATTGCCACTGCTAAGGCTGTGGCGAAGTTGGCCGAAGAGATTTTGACAGGCGGGTCAAGAGCTCCCTAAGCCTTTTGTAGGAAGGGACGTAGTACTTGGCCGCCGTCTCGCCCCTCCCCACTTTGACGGTGTACGCCGTGGGGGGCAACGCCTTGAACATATCCTCGTCTGTGGCGTCGTCGCCCGCCGCGAGTACAAAGTCGGGGTTTAGCTTCTCCACCAACAGCCTGGCCGCAGCCCCCTTGTTCACGCCTGCCGGCCTTACCTCCACTACCTTGTTACCCTTTAAAACTGCAGCGGTTGTCCCCGCGAGGAGTCCCCCGAGGGCTTCTATGAGCCTCGCCGCAATGGCCTCCCCCACCTCTGGCTCTACATTTCTATAGTGCCACGCTATGGAGGACTGCTTCTCCTCCACGTAGGACCCCGGAGCCAGCTCTGCGAACTCCTCCATGACGCGTCTAACGGCGGCCTTCCACTCTGTGTCAAATGGGAAAATCTGCACCCAGTTCCCATCGCTGTGTCTTATAAACGCGCCGTGCTCGGCCACAATGTATATCGGCAGATTGCCCAGCCAAGCCTCTAGAAACTCCTTCCCCCTCCCGCTGACCACGGCCACATGTGTCTCGGGGTGCGCCGCTAGCTCTCTTAAGAGGGCTAGGAGCTCTGCGTCGGGCACTGCTTGATAGGCGTAGGGGTAGTGGGGCACCAGCGTCCCGTCGTAGTCGAGCAGTAGGAGGCGACGGGCGGCCGCAGAGAAGGCGGCGGCGATGGACTCGGCGGTTTTTCCGTCCACGGGCGCCGCGGCGGGCTGGGCGGCCTCTTGGGCCTCTAGGTGGGCCTCGGCCAGGGCGTGGATGAAGTCGACTGCCCATCTCACCACGTCGTGTTGCCTAATGCGCTCCTGCATCGCCTCTATCCGCCTACACTGCTCCTCTTCGCTCATGGTGAGCGCCCGCTTTATTGCGGCGGCTACGCCGCCCTCGTCGTTTGGGTTTACAATAAGCGCTTGGAGCAACTCGTGGGCTGCCCCCGCCGTCTCGCTGAGTATTAAGACGCCTGTGCAGTTCCTCCTCGACGCCACGTATTCCTTGGCCACTAGATTCATGCCATCTCTCAGGGGGGTTATCAGCGCCACGTCTGCCACGTTGTACAAGGCGAGTAGCGTGGGGGTGGGGATAAAGCGGTAGATGTACACCACTGGGGTCCAGTCCACTTCGCCGAGTTCCCCGTTTATCCTCCCCACTTCTCGCTCAATCTCCCTCTTCATGGCCTCGTACTGCGGCACGCCGGTTCTAGACGGCGTAACCACCATGATGAAAGTGGCCTTGCCCCTCCACTCGGGGTTCTCCTTCAGAAACCTCTCCCACGCCCTGAGCCTATTTAAATTGCCCTTGGTGTAGTCCAGCCTGTCTATTGAAAACACTATCTTCAGCCCCCTTAGCCTCTGCCTAAACTCCTTTATCATCGCCGCCACGTCTTCGCGCAGAGAGGAGTTGTAGAAGAAGTCGAAGTCTATGCTTATGGGGAAGGCCCCCACTTTCACCTTCCTCCTCCCGGCGTATACGGCGCCGGCCTCGGCCTTGTAGCCCAGGAACTTGGCCACGGACCTCAAGAAGTTGTTAACGTACTCGTGGACGTGGAACCCCACGAGGTCTGCCCCCAGCACTCCGTCGAGTATTGCCGACCTCCACGGCGGTGGCATGAGCTGGAAGACCTCCGCCGGCGGGAAGGGTATGTGGAGAAAGAAGCCGACGGCCGCGTCGGGGGCCGCGTCGCGGATGATGGCCGGCAGGAGCATTAAGTGGTAGTCGTGCACCCAGACTATGTCCCCAGGCTCCACGAGGGGCAGGACGACCTCTGCAAACTTCTGGTTGACTCTAACATAGGCGTCCCAAAACCTCCCCTCAAAGACGGTATACACGATAAGGCCGTGGAAGAGGGGCCAGAGAGTGGAGTTGCAAAACCCCTCGTAGAAGAGGTTCACCTCCTCCCCCGCAAGCGGCACAGTCACAAGCCCCATCTCCCTCAGCCTGCCCCGCACCTCCTCCGTCTCCGCCTCAGCCCTCAACCCCGACCACCCCACCCACACCACCTCCGAGAGGCCAAGCGCCTTACCCCCCTCCACTGCGCGGAGAAAAGAGCGCACCGCCGTGGCCAAGCCCCCCACGGCCTCCCTAATCTCATACGCCCCATCTCTCTGCACTACGGACACGGGGAGGCGGTTAGATACAATAACAAGCTTCACGTTCCCCCCACTTGAACGCATTTATAAGGAATTTGAGGCGGGGCCATGGAGATTGAGCGCTTCGACGAGAGGACCGCCGCGTTCTACGAGTGGCTGGTGAAGCTCCGGGTCTTCGACTGGGCATACTCCGCCGCCGCCAAGGCCGTGGCCAAGGTGGCCAAGCCGGGCGGGCGCGTGTTGGAGATTGGGCCAGGCACCGGGGCCCTTATGAAGCGGCTAGAGGCCGCCGGGTACCGCGTAGTGGGCGTAGACATCTCGCCGCCAATGCTCAAATACGCCAGGAAGAGGGGGGCGGGGGACCCCCTCGCCGGCGCCAGCTTCGCCCTGCCGCTGAGGGGGGCCGCCTTCGACGCCGCCGTCGCCCTCTTCACGCTACACCACTGGGGCCCCCACGGCCCCTCCGCGGACGAGGTAAAGAGAGCCCTCAGGCCTGGGGCCTACTTCGTGGCCATAGAGGTGGACAAAGCGAGGATGCCCCTAGTGGGTAGCCACGGCTGTACACAGAGGTGTCTAGAGGAGGTATTGTCGGATTTCGACGTGGTGGTGGAGAGGAGGTTCCCGCTCCTAGTGGCCTACGCCAAGACGCGCTAGGTTGGCAAAACGCTTATATTTATGGAGAATTTTTCGTGTGTGGAAATTGTAGAAATGGATTCCAACGGGAGGATATACCTCCCCGTCTCAATTAGGAGGAGGCTTAAGGCCAGGAGGTTTAGGGCCTTCGTACAGGGAGATAGGCTGGTCCTCGTCCCCATAGAGTTGGAAGAGCTGTACGGGGCCTTCGCGCCTGCCCTCTACCAAACCGCGGAGGAGATAGACAGAGCTGTGGAGGAGGAGTCGGCAAGGGCCGTGGGCGGTGATATACGTTGACGTCAACGCCATCTACTACTTCCTAACGGCGCATCCGCAGTACGGGCCACGGGCAAAGAGACTGTTTCAACAGTACATCGGCGAGTTGGCGACCTCCGCCCTAACCCCCTGGCTAATGTTCGTACTCGCGAAAAACCCAAAAGCCGCCGAAGCCGTCCTCCAGCTAGCCGACATACTGCCCCTCACCGCCGACATTTACACCTTAGCCCTCCAGCTCGAAAAGCCACGCGACTTTGAAGACAGACTCCACTATGCCACCATGAAGAAGCACGGGATAAAGAAGATTATCAGCAACGACAAAGACTTCGACGGCCTAGACGTAGAAAGGATCTTCTAAAAAGTGGGAAAAAGTCTTATTAAAATGAGACCTACCTGCGCCTCCTCAGCGCCCAAATGCCCACTCCGACGATGACTACGGCTACCACAGCCGCTAGCGTCCACGTCAATGCACTGTCCCACTGACCTGCGGACGTGGGAGCGGCGGTTTGTTGCGGCGCGTGGGGTTGCGTTGTGGTGCCAGTAGCCACGCTGGTCTTAGCCGCTGTGAACTGTGCGGCTATTTTCTCTATGACTCTGGCAAGAGTGTCGATGTAGCTGTTGGCAAAGCTTTCCGCCACTATTTTCGGGTTGCTCACCCCGGCCTCCTCGACTTTTTGAATGAATTGGTCCACGATTCTGGGCCTCTCTCCGCTCACATACGCCGCTAACGCAGGTGCGCCCTCCTTCACGTACTGTATAGCCTTTTCCAAGTCCTGGGGGGTCGGGGGCACTCCCGCCTCTTTTACTAAGACCACTATATCTCTATACCCGAGCCAGTAGAGTATGTACTGGGCGGCCGGCGTAATTGCCACAGCCATCCCGGTGAACTTACCCGCATAAGTCTTGTTCAACTCCTCCAGCCTCTGCAGAAACCGCTGGTCGGGGCTGAGGCCGGTGGCTTCAGACACTGCGCGTATGAGCCTTACGACGTTGGGCGGGTAGAGCCCGTGCTCGTGCATGTTCACACTGCCATGCTCCTCGTGGCTGTACCCTTCGCCTCCATGGTGATGGTCGTGTTCATGGTTGTGGTCCTCCTCTAGGCGCACCTCTTTTCCGTCGAAGGTTAAGAAGGTGTACAGCTGCGTGATGTCTATCATCTTGGCCCTGATCTCGCCCCTTTTCACCATCTCAGCGATCTTTAGCTCAAAGGGCGCGTGCATCGAGCTCACAATGACGTCGCTTGGCCCCAGCGACTTGAGAAACTCGAGGTCTTGCGGCGTGAGTTGATACTCGTGCGGATCCGCGGCGCCCCTCGTCAAGAGGATTACCTCCACCTGCGGGAACGCCTCCTTGAGCACCACGTTGTACGCGGGGAACGACACCACGATCTTTGCCCCATGCACAGCCACCGCCAGCAGAGCCGCCAGTGCGAGGTAGACCGAGAACCGTTTTTCGATCGGCATGAGCACCCTACAAATTTCCATTTTTAAATGTTGTGCACAGCACCTCGTAGTACACGCAGTCATTACGCAGTGCCGTGCACGCCGTAGAGCCTCGACTTTAGGACTGGGAGAAGCTTGGAGGCCCTCAGCCACGTGGAGGAGTACTTCAGCAGGTGGGAGGCCGCCTCTAGGGTCTCGTCGAGGGTGTCAAAGCGGACTGGCTCCCCCCTGAACATGGCGCGCACGTTTTCCCGCACCCACCAGACCCCAGTCGGCGTGGTAAAGCCCGTGTACACCTCCCGCCAGATGACGGCCGCGGCTTGCCTCCTAATGGAGTAGAGGTGCTCAACTGCGGCGAGGCGGGCGGCGTAGTAGCACCCGCCTATCTCTGGGTAGTCCCGCCTCCCCTGGAAGAGCTCGTAGTCCACCTCCACTTCCACAGACCCGCCTGGGTTCCACACCGTGCGGGGCTCAAAGGCCTCTCCCCACTCGTAGGCCCACTTCGCCGGGGCCAGTATTGCGACAAAGAGGTTGCGCTCGGCGTAGCGGGCGTATAGGTAGTACCCGTCCACCTCTGGAAACTGCTTGACCTTGCTCAACAAGAAGTCTGAGACGGCTTTGTCCACGGCGGTGATGGCCCAGCGGGTGGGGACTAGGCGCCTCCGCCTGCCCAAGGCGCCTATGGACAAGGCCCTGGAGATGTAAGACACGTCTAGCCCAGCCAAGTAGAGCTTTACCACCGCCTCGTGGGCCCCCATGTCCACGTCGCTGAGCGCCTCCTCGGCCGCCCTCGGGAGCGAGGGGTTCCCCGCGGGCTTGAACTCCCTCAGCGGGGCGGCTGGGCCCATGGGCGGGGCGTACTCGCTCAAGTAAACGCCTGCGGGCCTCTTGGCGAAGCGCATCTCCACGTCCACAGGGCTCTGGGAGAGGGCCAAGGCTTGGATTTCCCCAAGGCGGCTCGGCTTGTCCACGTCCACCTCCACCCCACCTCTGAAGAGGGAGAGGCGCAACTCCACGAACCGCTCAATGGGCAGAGAGAGCCAGGCACCGGGGCTCTCGTAGATGGACGTGTCTCCGGCCACCGGCGGCGCAGAGGGGTACACCCTGACCCTTGGGTAGCCCACTCTTCCGACGAATACCGAGGGGGGCGTGGAGCCGAAGAGCTCCATCGGCGGCTGTCTGGCCGGGGCGGGGAGGCGGAGCAGTGGACAGTACGACAACCCGCAGAGTAGCTTCCCCGCGCGGCACTTTAAACAAGGGGTAAAAGCCACACAGTTTAGAACGAGATAAAAAAATAGTATTATGGGGCTAGTTTTACGTCTTTGAAAGTTAGCAACGCCTTAACCGCCTCGTCGAGCGTGCCTATTTTGACCATGTTGGCCTTTGTCAGTTTGTAGTCTGGGTTCTGCGCCACAGGCTCTACGCTTGGCGTAGTTACAGCGTTTGCCCCCACGCTGTACGGATGCGCCATTATTAAGAATATGTGCCCCTCCTTTACTATGTCGGTAACCCACACAATCGCGGGCACAGAGCCGTTGTCGTTGTAGACCACTACCACGTCGCCGTTTGCCAGCCCCTCTCTACTGGCGTCGTTGGGGTTCACTTGCACAAAGGCGTACGGCCAGCGCCTCATCAACACCTCGCTGTTGGGGTCGGCGTAGCCGGTCTGCCAAATCTCGTTGTACCGCCCATTTATGACCCAGTACCTGTACTTCTGGCTCTGCTCTGCCACATACGGCGGGTAGCCAAGCCAGAGGGACGGCCACGCCCGCAGATGCTTCACCACGTAGCCCCGCGCCTTCTCCGAGGGCACGTACTCAATCCTCCTCTCTATAGTGCCGTCAGGCCTCGCCACCACCACCTCCTCTCTGTACCTCTCGTTCAAGGCGGGCTCCATGAGGTTGACCACCCCCCGCGCCTCCACAGTCCCATCAGGGCCTACCTTTAGCTCAGTCAGCGGGAGTACCACGCCGACGGTTCTAAACTTCCTCAAGATGTTCAAGTCCAGCTTCTTGAAAGCCGGCGTCCAGTACTGCACCTCCCACTCCACGCCCAGCTGCTTGTAAGTCTCGTCGGCGTTGGCTATGTAGACTTTGAATATCTCATTCTCAACCTCGAAGGTGGGGTCGCGGGCGTTTTTCTCCATGGCGTCCCAAATGGGCTTAAACGCCTTTCTAAACCTCTCAGCCACCTTGTCGTTGCCCCTCCCCTCTTCCTCGTACAGCTCCACGATCCTCTTAGCCACCATGGCGTAGATCCACCAATCCGGCTTAGCCTCGCCGGGCGGGTCCAGCCAGGCGTCGGAGATTCTAAACCTCCGCTCGTGGACAGACATCCTCACGTCGGGAACCTCGCCGTTGTTAAACGCGGCTGGCAAGACCACGTGCGCGTCCTCCATCATAAACGTGGGATATATGTCTTGGACAACTACGAACAGTCCGCCGGTCTTCTCCAACGCCTCCAGCACCTTCTCAGCGTATTCCCTCGAAGTGAGGCGCGTGGTCACGGGGATGTCCAACGCCTTGACGTCGTACTGCTCTCTGGACTCCGCGCCGCCGATCTTCGCAAAGTCCTCGGCAAAGACGTACCTGGTCACCCTCCACGCCCGGTCGCTAACCGCCGCCTTCAGCCTCTGGGCCTGCGGCGCAAGCTTGTAGTTGTCCATGTCATGCACCCACAGCACCTTCCCCTCCCCAGCGGTCAGCCTAAAGTCGGTCGTAGGCATGTACCTGTCCCCAAGGGGCCACTTCGTCTTGTAGTACCCCTCACTATACACCTCCCTATACCACTCCTCAAACAGCTTCGCATAGTCGTCGTAGGTCCTAAGCTCTATGCCCTTTTCCTTTGCGTAATTCCACGGGCTCACGTGGTGGCGCTCATTTGTCCAAGGCGGAGGCGGCGGAGCCGGACCCGCGTAGCCCTCCTGATGCCCGCCCTGCCGCTGGCAACCGGTGCCGGGCACCCCCCTGAAGGCGCCAACGGCGATGCAGAGGTCGACCAGGGCGTAGATGGAGCGGTAGTTCTGGTTCCAGATAATGCCCTTCTCATACATAAGCCACACCCTCTTCAAGAACCCTCCCTGCTTCGGCTCCGCTATTATCTGCGCCGCCTTCTCGATGTCGGCCCTGCTCACCTTCGTAATATTGACAGCCTCGTTGAGGAAGTCGTCAAGCGGCCTGTTGATCTGCAACGCCTTCTCTAGGTACAGCCGCCACGCGTTCTCATCCCAGCCAAAGCCAAACCGCTGGGCCGCGTCTCTGTACTGCTGCACGTACTTCTCCACCACGTCTCTATACCTCTCGTAGATGACGCGGGCAATGGCGTTGGCCAAGACAATGTCGGTGCCGGGCTCAGGGCGTAGCACAAGCACTCTGTCGCCGCCAGCGGCCCTCGCGGCCCTTACGGTCTCCGTGTCGCGCGGATCTACGATTATCATGTAGGCAGGCCCGGCGGACTCGCCCTGGCTGTACCACCTCCGCTTCTCCTCCACAGTGGCCCCACGGAGGTTGTCCAACGCGTGTTCAATAAACATGACAGTGCCCGTGGAGTAGGGATTGGCGCCCCAGAATATGACCACGTCGGCAAGCCTCAAGTCGTGGAGCGAGTTGTTCATGGCGCCCGGGCCCGCGTCGCCTATCGCCGGGTTCTCGGGGCCGAAGAAGGGCCTATTGTGAATTCTGGCAAAGGCGGTGCGGACACCGTAGAAGAAGAACAGCCCGGCGGCCGTGTTCTCTATCATCGCCCCGCCGCCGCCTCCGCCGTGGTCCATTCTGTGGGCAAAGACGGCGTGGCCCTCCTTGCCCATCCCCCTGTCGATGCCCCACTTGTCTATCACCCCCTTCACCACCCGCGCCACGAGGTCAATGGCGTAGTCCCAGGTGACTACCTCAAGCCTCCCGCCGAATCTGACCATTGGGAACTTCAGCCGCCTAGCCCCAGCCACGTTCCAAGGACTCCAGTTCCTCTCCCCGTTGGTGCCGCCGCGAATGCTGTGGTTGCCCATGTTTATGGGACACTCGGGGCTTGGGATCTGCGCCACGTACACCTCCCTAAACTCCCCCGTGCCCCTCCCCCTCTTCCAATCCCTACGTATAGTCCTCACCACCATGGCCTCGGAAATCCAAGGCGTGCCGGCCTTCGCCGAGAGCGCTGGCAACGGCTTAGAGAAGTCGGTGGACTGGAGAGTCAGCTCTCTGCCGTAGACCTCGTCCTTCAGCTTGTACACAACTCCGTGCTCTCCCGGCTTAGGCCCGCCGGAGGCGCCCGCCGGCCATACATACACGTCGTAGCCACATCCAACGTTGCAGAACTGGCACATAGTGGTGTACCTCTCTGCGTCGGGCGGCGGAAGCGGGACCCTGCCGGTGAACCTAAACGACATGGCTACGCCAAGTTGTCGTACTTCCCGTAGACAAGCTGGTTAATACTAACGGCATATATATCGCCCGTCTTCTCGTCGTATTCGAGCTCCACCTGGGGCAGATACTCGGTGGCGTGCCCCGTGACCTGCTTCCCGCCCCTAGCCAAATCGAACTGAGTATAGTGGAGCTGGCAGACGGCACAGTTGGTGTCGGGGACATAAATCAACGGCCCACCCATGTGAGTGCAAACATTTACAAAGGCCACAACATCTCCGTCGGGCCCAACGCCCCCAACAGCACGCTCACCCAGCTTAACTAGAAGCACGTTCAGACCCATGTACTGCCTCACCACCGGCCTCTTATTGGCCAAATCCCTAATATTCGCCAGCCTAACCCGCTCATAGGCCTTGGCTTGGGGCACCGGCTGGGGGACCTGCTGAGTGACCGTCTGGGTCTGCGTAACCGTCTGCGTGACGGTCTGGGTAACTGTCTCCACGGCGCCTCGGGGCGCCAGCAGGTAGCCCACCACGCCTCCAACTACCAAGGCCCCGGCCGCCGCCACGACAGTGCGTCTAGTGGAGTCGGGGCGCTTTACCCCCTCTTTCTTTTCACCCTCAGACATGTTACCCAAAAAAATTAACTTTTAAAAACTTTTCTCGAAAATAATTCAATTAAGGGAAAAAATCCTCGTAAGTGTACAGATATATTAACAGAAGCCACCTCAATGTGCAGATGTCAGCGTCTTGTAAATGAGTAGCACAGAGATGTAGAGGAAGTATGCGCCGAATATGAGGAGGGTGGCCGTGGAGAAGATCTTTATGGCGAGCCACGTGGCGCGGCTGTTGGCCCTCCACCCAGCCCTCACGGCGGCTGGGAAGGCGGTTATCCACGTGAAGATTGCGGCGAAAAGGCCGGCGGCCCACTCGACGCCGAATTGGGCAATGGAGCCTAGCCCCGCGGTGATCCACCACCCCACCTGGTAGGGGTTTACGAGGCCTAGGCTGAGGCCGAGGAGGTAGCCCCTCGCGGGGCTTCCCCCTCCGCTCCCGCCCTCCTTGGGCGGCTTAGACGTGGCTATCTTGTAGGCTAGGTATAGGAAGAAGGCCCCGCCCGCGGCGTAGAAAGGCGTGTAGTAGATCTCGCCGAGGGACTTAAGCGCGGTGGATAGGGCCAGGGTTAGCAACATTAACAGGAAGTCTGCGCTCATTGCGCCGGCCCCCACGGCGAAGCCGTGGCGGAAACTCTTGAGAGACCACGCGGCTATCAGCGCGTTCATTGGGCCGGGAGGTACGGCGAGGCTGTAGCCGAGCAACGCGCCGAGGAGAAACTTGGCAAAGTCCATATATTTGGAGGAGTTTTAAGGAATAACCTCTGTGGAGTCCGCCAGCGGGTCGTAGTTCAGGTCTTCACGCCTAACGACCCCCCTCTCCATGAGCGACTTGAGGCGGGGGGCTCCCTCCTCCAACAGCCTTATGGTGGCCTTGGTGACTTGGCAGACGGCGTCGAAGCCCTCCTCTCCCCAGTATTGCTCGTAGTGCGTATAGAGGCACCGCCCTCCGCACACGTGTCTATACTCGCAGCGGAGGCACTTCTCGCTGAGTCTGGGCGTGTTGACAATGCCCACTTTGATGTTGCCCGCGGTGGCCCACTTCTCGGACACGGCGATGGGGCAGTGGAGGACGCGGCCGTCTGTGTTTATGGCGAAGGAGTGGCGGCCGGCGCCGCAGGGCACCCAGTCGTACGGCTTCACCAGCAAGGCGCGGTAGATGCCGAGGATTGGGATAATCCCAAGGACTCTGCCCCTCTCCGCCTCCCCTAGGAAGAGGTCCCTCAGCTTGGCCACGCCGGGGAGGTACGTGGAGTGGGACCATTTGAGGAACTCGCGGGGCCCCCACTCGTCGGTCCATACGACGTTGAGCTGCCAGTGCACCGCGTCGAAGCCGAGGGAGAGCAGGTGGGTCACGTCTCTGTATATGTCCGACCGGCGGGTCACAGCCATCCTGGCGATCACCTTGCACCCGCAACCCACCTCCCCCTTCAGCCACCTCAGCGCCTCTACCACCCTCTTATACACCCCGGGGCCCCGGTAGTAGTCTGTCACCTCGGGAGGCCCGTCAATGGAGAGGAGCACTGTGGAAAACCGGCGCCAAACCTCCGGCGGCAACCTCTTGACCAAGGTGCCGTTGGTCTGTATGCCGAACCTTGCGTGGGGAAGCGCCTCCATGACTTGCACAATGTAGTCCACGTTTAAGAGGGGCTCTCCGCCGTAGAAGAACACAGTGGGCGAGGAGTCCCTCTCCGCGATGAACTTGACCACATCCCCAGGCGACACGGTGGGTCTCCAGGGGCTGTGCTTCTGAGAAAAAGACCCGCCGCAGTAGTTACACCTCAGGTTGCACGCCCCAGTGGTGAGGAGGAACCAAAGCACAGAGGTGCCGATTCCCCCTTTAAAAGATATATACCCATGCGCAGAGGTTCCGTGTTAACTGTCACTACGCCCTGGGTGGACTTGGACAAGTTTAGGAGAGATAAGCTTAGGGAGGCGCTCTACGAGGCGGAGCTGGCTGAGGAGTTTCTCAAGAATGGCCTTCTCCGCAACGCCGCTGGGAAGGCTTTCCAGGCGGTGAAGGCCTACCTAGCCGCCGCGGCGGCCTTGCACAAAGACAAGATTGTTGCGGCGTTTAAGGGTGTGAAGAGGGTAGGCCCCAAAAATGCGGTGGAGAAGGGGGACTGGATAATCGCCGTGATGCCCACATCGCGCATGAGGGAGGTGGCCGCGCTTATAGGAGACGACCAGTTGAGGCTCCTAGTGGAGCTTGCCTTGAATCTCCACGAGTTTCAGCACAGCGGCGTCGACGAAGAGTACGAGCTGTCCCGCTACCGCTCAGAGGAGCTTGTGAAAAAAGACATCGAAGAGGTCGTGGCTCGGATAAGGCGACTGGCCTCCCAGGGCTAGTTCTGCAATCCGCCGTCTCTTCACCCCTCAGTGGCTCAAGTTGTCAACACCGGGAAAAAAGTGAGTGGGTTTTAATTATTCTTGAGTGACGGGCCACTTGACGAGTCTCTCCGCGGCGTTTTCCAACACTACAGCCGCCTTGACGGAGGTGGGCGGGGATGTCTGCGGAGTCGGCGGCGGGGGAGGCGCCGCCTGCCTCTTCCTAGTCAACACAAGCGCTATGACGAACAACAGCGCCACGCCCAGGGCCGTGGCCAAGTTTATGGCCCATGTGAAGCCCGTGTTGAGCTCGGAGTACCTGCTCTGGAGGAGCTGTTTCTCCTGTTGCACCTGTTCGTATGCCCTGGAGAGCTCGGAGTATTGGCCGCTCAGCCTATTGTAGTCCGCGCTTAGGGAGAGGTACTTGTCTCTCAGCTGGCGCTCCTCGGCCTGTAGCTCTTCGTACCTCTTCTGGAGGTCGGCGAGTCGGGCCTGCAAGTCCGCTATCTGCCTCTGCGCGTCTGTGTACTGGCCGGACAGCTTGTCGTAGGCCGCCTTCAACTCGTCGAGTTGCCTCTTGGCGTCGGCCAGCTGGGCCTCCACGGCGGCCTTGGCCTGGCTCACCGCGTTGAGCTGGGCCTGCGTCTGCTCCAGCTGGGCCCTAAGCGCGTCGCGCTCGGCCCTCACCTGGGCCAGCGCGGCGGAGAGCTGATTTGCGTCAGCCCGCGCGGCGGCCAGAAGCGCGGTGAGGTTTGCGACCTGGGCCTCCCTCTGCTTCAACTGCCTCTGGAGGTCCGCGATCTGGGCCTTGAGCTGGTCCACCAGGGCGGCCAGCTCCTTGACCTTGGCATCCAGCTGGGCCGCCCTAGCCGCGAGGTCTTCGTAGGTGGTGGGGAGCACTCTGCCGATGTAGTACTGGTACGACCACGTGGCGTTGGGCATGTAGACGTATATCTCGAGGAGTATCAGGGGGTCTACCCTCCGTTGCGGGCAGTAGTTGAACGTGGTGGCAATCTGCTTAGACTCGCCCTTGGCCAGAGAGAAGCCTGAGTAAGACCGCGAAGTCACCGTGGGGACGTAGGTGCCCTCCTCGAAGAACTTGACCTTTATCTCCACCTTGTTCACAGTCACGGGGTCCAGCGCCTTTATATTCACAGTGACGCCGTAGTCGGTGCAGAAGAGCCACTGGTCTGTCCTAGTCACCCACACCTCTATGGGAGGCGAGGTGAAGTGGTCGGTGAGCATGCCGGCCCAGGCCAACGCGGCCGCCACCAGCGCCAACAGCCAGTACCTCATGCCCCATTTTACCTCATGCAAATATAAAAGTTACCCCCTACCCCCGCCCTCTGAAGCCCACGGCCAACAGAAGCGCGAGGACCAGCCCCAGGGCCGCGCTTGGCCAAAGCCACGGCAGTGCCGTGTACAAGAAGTGTGCAACGGCCGCCGACAGCACGCCGAAGGAGGTGGAGAGGGGGATTTGGTCGAGGAGGCGCTTGCTCTGCCTAGCCGCAACTGCGCCCGGCATTACTAAGAGCACCGCCGGCATCAAGGCGCCGAGGGCGTAGATGCCCGCCGCCGCGGCTATAGACATGGAGAAGACGTAGCCGAAGTCGTACAACCCCACGCGGATTCCCACGGCCCGGGCATACTGTTCATCCACCGCGGCGTAGAGGTACTTTACCCCAAACGCTAAAGGGAACACCGCCGCGGCCGCCAGCAGGGGGGCCTGCTGCGCCACGTCTCTAGGCGTAATCAACACGTACTCCCCCGTCAACACCGCGAGGGGGTCCACAACGGCGGCGTATACTAGCCTCACTAGGTATAGGAGGGCCACCGTGGCCGACACTTGCAACGACATGACTACGCCGGTGGCCACGTCGCGGGCATACCCGAGCCTTTCCACCGCGAGCACGGCGAAGTTTAACAAAACCATGGCCACTAGGGTAAAGGCCAGGAAGAGCGGCGACGAGAGCCCTGCCCCAAGCGCGGCGGCGGGGATGGCTGCCAGTAGAGAGGCCGTCAATATGCTGTGGGCTTGGGCGTGGGCGAGGAATGTCATCCTCCTGCTCAAAGCCATGGGGCTGTGGGCCGCCAGCACCGCCGACGAAGCCATAAGCGAGACCAAGGGCCAGAAGAGCAACGGAGCAACGAAGTAGGCGTGCACAAGCGCCGCCGCGGCCAGAACAGCCGCAGAGACCTCAATGAGGATGCGCATAGTCCTCTGTGACACACACGTAGCTCCCCCCAACCTTCGCCACGCGGACGTAGCTATACACTTTGGACAAGACCTCCTCCTGTAGAACTTCGTCAAGGGATCCGTAGGCCACCACTCTCCGGTTGAGCAACAAGACCTTGTCCGCCAAGTCTGAGGGGAGTGTGAGCTCGTGAGAGGCCATTAGAATCGTCCTCCCCCTCTTCAGCTCTCTGAGCAGTGTGAGAAGCTCCAGCCTCCCCTGCGGATCCACATTGGCCAAGGGCTCGTCCAAGAGCAAGATGTCCCCGCCCGCCGCGAGGGCCCTTGCTATGGCGGCCCTCTGCCGCTGGCCCCCCGACAGCGCGGAGAGCGGCCTATCCGCCAAGTCCGCCATCCCCACCTCCTCCAAAGCCGCCTTAGCAACCTCGGGCGGAATGCCGCGGAACTTGGCCGGCAGATAGACGTACTCCCACACAGTTGCGTCTCTCCCCACCTCCAGCGCTTGCGGGACGTAGCCAACCCTCTTCACCCTCTCTGGGCCGCATACCCCCTCTACACAGATCTCGCCCCGGTACTTCACCAGGTTTAAAACTGCCAGGAAGAGGGTGGTCTTCCCCGCGCCGTTGGGACCCACCACGAGCACAAACTCCTTCCCCACGTCGAAAGTCACGTCCTCAAGAACCGCCTTGCCCCCTCTGTACACGTAGAGGTTCTTCACCGTGAGCACAGCAGGTACTTGAACCATATTTAAATGCACAGAACCGCCGCGATCTACGCCGCGGCGTGCACAGAAATAAATACGTGGCTCAGCGGGGCTGTGAAAGAGCTGGAGAGGGAGTGGGTCAGGGGAGCCTCTTGGTACATCGATAAGGCGCTTGACATAGTGGCCTCTTCGCCCGACCCGTTGCGCGCGGCTGAGGCGGTGAGGAGGGTTAGGCCGGGCATGGGGCCTCTCGACGTGTTGTATCTGATAGTGGCTGAGGCGGTGGAGAGGGGGGCCGACGTGGGGAAGGCCTTGGCCAAGCTTAGGGAGTACATATCCCTGGCCCGCCGCAGGCTAGACGCCTCGGTGAAGGCCTTGGGGTGCCCCAGGGCAGTGGCCACGGTGAGCTTCAGCAGAGCCGTGGCTAGGCTTTTGGAGGCCAAGGCGCACTGCGTTGAGGTGGTGTATCTAGCCGAGAGCAGGCCCGGCCTCGAGGCGCTGGAGGCGGCCAAGACGTACGGCAGGAGAGTAGTGGTTGTGCCAGACTCCGCCGTGGGGGCCTTCGACTACGACCTAGCAGTGGTGGGGCTAGACGGGCTCTACGAAGACTATGCGTTTAACAAGGTGGGGTCACTGCCCCTGCTGGCCTCTGCGAAGGCGCGGGGCATCCGCACGGCGGCTGTCTTCGAGAGCTACAAGGCGGCGCCCATCCCTGCCCCCGAGCCGCTTAGAGTAGCCGCGGAGACTCCGCTGGGGGCCGTGGAAGTGCCACTCTTTGACAAAATCCCGCCCAGCGTCTTCGACCTATTTATCACAGACCTGGGCCTCCTCTCCCCGGCCCCGCCCCGGGTCTTCTACGCAGAGTTAAGTTCATATATATTTGCCCAGTAGGAGGTGTGCTGTGTAGAGAGGTGGCGCCAAAGGTGATATACAAGCTGGGCGAGGAGGTATACATCGCCAGCGTAGAGAGGCGCGGCCCCTGGATATACGCCGTGTGCTACGTCCGCTATCAGACAGAGCGGGAGGAGTGCTACCAAGTGGTGCTCAAGCTAAAGGCCGGCACCCGCTACTTCCTCGGCCGGTGCGACTGCCGCGACTTTAAGTACAGAGGAGGGCCTTGTAAGCACATCGTGAGGGCAAAGGTGGCCCTTAGGGAGTACTCAAAGCTGAAGGCCAAGTAGCTACCGCTTCGCCAGCTCTTTCACCAGGGAGGCGATTTCCCCAGCCACGTCTATCCCCGTGACGCGTTGGACGTTTTTAAACTCGGGCACACCGTTTACCTCAAGCACCACGTACCCCCTCGGCGTCTCCACCACGTCTACCCCCGAGTAGAACGTCCCCACGGCCTTGTTCGCCTTCACGGCCACCTCCTCCAGCTCGGGATCTATCTTGACGGGCTCCGCCTTGCCTCCCCTCGCGGTGTTTGTCCGCCAGTCGGCGGAGTTTATGCGGTATATGGCCGCCACTGCCCTCTCCCCCACCACCGTCACCCTAATGTCGCGGCCCGGCTTCTCCAGGTACTCTTGGACCAGATAGAGGTGGAGGCCGCTCTCCATGGCTAGCCTCTGCGCCACTATGGCCTCCAAGTCCTCGGGCGACTTGGCCAAGCTGACGAAGCGCCCCCAAGATCCGTCGGTGGGCTTTACGATGACTGGGTAGCCCAGCTTCTCCGCCGCCGCCTTGGCCCCCTCTAGGCCGAAGGCCAGGAAGGTCCTGGGCGTCGGGACCCCGGCGTCTCGGAGGCGGAGGTAGGTGAGGTACTTGTCGTGGGAGACCTCGAGGGACTGGGCGGTGTTTATGGAGAGGCCGCCCCTGGCCTCGTAGGTGTGTGCCACGGGCACGACTCTGGACCTGGCCGCCAGCCTTATCACGCCTACTTGTCCCACATCGTCGGGGGCGAGGAAGGACTCGGCGTGTAGAACTCTCACCGAGAGGCCGGCCGCCTGTAGCGCGTTTATGAGGAGCTTCTCGTCGAGCCGCGCCAAGTCGTAGACAAAGTCAATTTCCCCATGCCACCGGGAGATTGCCCCCCTATAAAAATTTGACTATTATCTCAATATTCCACAACGCCCTTATATACAGATGCAGACTTAGAGATATGAAGAGCGGCGTCGTGAAAGCCCTAGCTTTTGCGTCCATTGCCCTGGGCGGGCTGACTCTCGTCTCCACGTTGAGCAACCCCTCTCTAGACCCCCTAATCCTCACCCGCGACCTAGGCCTCTCTATCACGGCGCTTTCCCTGGGATTCGCCGCGCCCATTTTACACAGGAAGTTCACAGAGTCTCAAGAGGAAGTTTAAATAGACCCCCGTTTTACGTTTCATGGTCAGCAAGCCGGTGGTATACGCCTTAAGCGCAGTGGCGGTGGTGCTGGGGCTCCTCTTCCTCGTAGACTCCATCTCCTCCCCCTCCCTAGACCCCGCAATCCTAATCCGCAACTTGGCCACAGCTGTTTTAGCAATAGCCCTTGGAATAGCGGCGCCGCTCCTCATAAAGAGGTTCCAGGAATAAACGATATACATTTAATACCCGGGTAATATTGACCCATGCAGTTTAAAGAATTCCTCCGCCAACTGGAGCCCCCGCTTAGCTACTACATAAGCTATGCCATGAAGAAGAGGGGGTACGCCCTTGAGGACGTGGAAGAGGATAAGGCGATGGAGTTGTTGGTCAAGGCGGTGGGTCCCCACGTGGCTGAGGTGTTGTACTCCATGTACCTAGAATGCCTGCGGGGCAGGAGGAGGGCGGAGGCTTTGGCAATAAGCTAGCGCTTCACGGCTTTTACCAAGTGGGCTTCTCCCTCTTTGCCGACTTCTACCACTGCGTAGCCGAAGAGGGGTAAGACGAGGCGGAGGACTTTTACACAGTCCTCGTCGGGGGTCTTCACCACTATTTCGCTGGGCGACTTCTCCTGTATGTAGGCCACCACGCGGAGGGAGCCCTCGGGGCAGCCGGGCACCTCCAGCACTGTCATAGCCTCTTTAGGCGGCACTCTTCGCACAAGTAGACGTGGTCGTGGGGCAGTCCAGCCGATTTAAGCCTCTCCGCTATCTTCCGAGCGGCGGCCTCCGTGTAGGGCAGGGACTTGCCGCAGGAGGAGCAACGCGCCGGGGCGTCTCGGAAGAGGGTCTTACGCTCATATGGCGCCGGGCTGGGGCTCTCTGAGACCCGCATCACGCCCTCGGGGCACTTCTCTGCGCATAGCCCACACCCAATGCAGAGGGCGGGGACTATCCTCAGCTCAAACTCCCGGAGGGAGAGGGCGTCGGTGGGGCACACGTTGACGCAAGCGCCACAGAGAGTACACCCCTGGAGCACCTCTACGTTGCCCACGGGCATTCCCACCGCGGCGGCCAACATCCTGCTCTGCCACCTGCCCCCCGGCTCTAGCGGCTTCACCTCGCTCTTTACCACGAAGTCTTTACCCTCCCGCGCCAAGCCGCGTCCCCACCTCTCCGCCGCCGGCCACAGGGGGCATGACTCGCCCAGTGCGCAGTGGGCACTCGCCTCCCCGTGCCTAGCCGCGGCTAGGTAGAGGTACTGCCTGGGAATTGCGGCAATGCACTTCACCCTGACCCCCTCCTCGTCCTCTAGCTCAAAGGCGTAGTCACAGATGAACTTCAGCGAGCCCGGCGAAGTCTTTACCAAGTCGGCTAGGTAGCCGTCGGGGAGCGACGGCATCTGAATGGCCTCCACTGGGCACACCGCGTTGCACAGCCCACAGTCGGCGCAGAGGCCGTAGTCCACTTCCACGTACTTGCGCTCTGCGTACTTCACGGCGGAGAAGGGGCAGGCCTTGGCACATATGCCGCACCAGATGCACTTGCCGGAGTCCGCCACTACGGTGTCTCTAAGCCTTATGAAGCCCCCCGTCAAGAGGTCCCGCCTAGTGGCTACCCGGCTCTCTGCGGGGGGCAACCTCTCCCAACGCGCCTCCTCTAGGTGGCGCTCTGCCACAGACTTAAACCACTCGCCGTGCGGCCCCCTGTAGGCGAAGTAGAGCGGGGCCTTGGAGAGGAGGTCCGCCAGGCGGGCTCTCCCAGAGGCGACGACAACGGAGGGCTTATCCCTATTGATCACACACGTACGCCTACACGTGTATATAACATTACCGCCTTAGTAGGCGGAGGGCCTCTCTGCGGAGGCCCAGCTTCCCCTCGCAGAAGACCCTCTTGTCCATCTCCTCCAATTTCCCAATCTTAGGCACAAACTCCATCTTCTTAACCACGTCTTTCTCCACGTCGACGCCCGGCGCCACCTCCACGAGCTCAACGCCAGTTGGAGTGAGCTTAAACACGGCGCGCTCAGTTATATACATCACCACCTTCCCCTCCTCCAGCGCGTAGCCAGCGTTGAAGACTATCTTGAACACCCTCTTCACGAATTTTACAATTGGCCCGTCTTGGGCAATGGCTAGGCGGCAGTTGGCCACGCGGATGTCCCTCTTGCCGGCGGTGAAGGCCCCGGCGAAGTAGACCCTGGGGGAGCCCGTGGCAATTATGGGGAAGCCGCCGGGGCCGTTATTCTCCCAGGGGCGAAGGCGGAGTTTACGTTACCCAACTCGTCCACCTGCATAAAGCCCAGCGAGGTGGCGTCGATGGCCCCGCCCTCGTAGAGGATGAACTGGTCGGGCATGGGCAACACGGCGTAGTGACCCATGGCGGCGCCGAAGTCTAAGTCCATGAGGGCGACGCCTCCCCAGGGCCCCGACTCCACAGTCATGTGTATCACGTCGTCTAGCCCCTCTTCTCTAACTACGTCAGCCACGGCGGCGGGGATCCCCACGCCCAGGTTTATAACTATTGGCCGGCCCACCTCCTCTACCACTCTCAAGAGCTCCAACACCACTCTCCTCGCCACCGCCTTCTCCAGCCCCAGGGGCAGAGGCTCGTAGCCCGCTCTATACGGCGCATCTCCGCTGATTATTGGATTTAAGTCAAAGGAAGCCGTCTGCCAGTGGAACTTCTCCGCCTCAGTGCCCCTCCGCGCCACTACGACGTAGTCCACGAGGGGGCCTGGCACAACCACGTGCTTTGGATGTATCTCCCCCAGCGTCACCACTCTCAACACCTGCGCCAAGACAAGCCCGCCGGGGTTCGCCTTGACAGCCTCGACTATGGACAGCGCAGAGCCGTAGATGGCCTCCTGCTCCATAGACAAGTTGCCCAACTCGTCGGCGGTTGTGGCGCGGATAATCCCCACGTTGGGCTTAGGCGCCTTGTAGAGCAAGTACTCCCTCCCGTCTATGTACACCAACTCCACTCTGGCGGTCCTCCTCTCCCTCGCCAAGTCGTTTAAAAAACAGTTGTCTTGGCGGGGGTCAAGAAATGTGCCAAGCCCCACCCTAGAGAAGACCCCGGGGCTACCCACGGCGACGGCCTTAAACCACCTGCTGATAATGCCAATGGGCCAGGTGTAGGCCTCCACTAAGTTCTCCTCCACGGCCCTCTGAAGCGAGGGGGCCCACCCGTAGAAAGACAGGAGAAACCCTCTCACAAAGTCCTGGTCCCTCTCCTTCACGATGAACTCGCCTATTTTATCTAAGCCAAAGCCGGGGATGGCGGGCAAGACGTCGGAGACTATGAACAGCCCCTTTGGGTGACCGGTCTCCTTGTAACGCTCCAGCAACTTGTCAAGGAGGTAAAAGGGCGCATTGGCCACGTTGAACCCCGACACGACGACCACTGCCCCGTCTGGAATTTTCGACACGGCCGCCTCCGCCGATACGTGTTTTGAGACCACAAGAGAAGTGGGAGAGTAAAAAATCTACAACTTCTCCTTTAGCTGTTCTATCGCCTCTGCGTCCTCCAGCGTGCTCAAGTCGCCCAGCGGCTGCCCCATGGCCATGGCCCTGAGCACCCTCCTCATGACTTTCCCAGTCCTAGTCTTAGGCAACTTCTCCACAATGGCCACCTTGCCCACCACGGCCAGTGGGCCGAGGCTCTTCCTGAGGTGCGCCACCACCTCCTCCTCGGTTATCAGCCTCCCGGCCCTGGGCACTACAAACACGGCGAGCACGTCCCCCCTCACTGGGTCAGGTATGCTCACCACCGCAGCCTCCGCCACGGCGGGGTGCGATGCCACTATGTCCTCCACCTCCCTAGTGGAGAGGCGGTGCCCCGCCACCTTGATCACGTCGTCGGAGCGGCCTAGGATGTGGAGGTGGCCGTCCTCGTCTATGTAGCCGAGGTCGCCTGTGTGGTAGTACCCCTTGAACTTAGACCAGTAGCTCTCCACGTAGCGCTTGGGGTCTCTCCACAGGGTGTGCAAGAAGGCCGGGGGCAACGGGGGCTTGACCGCCACGTGGCCCTTCTGCCCCCTCGGCAACTCTCTCCCCTCGTCGTCTAGAATCACCAGGTTGAGAGTGGGGTAGGGAAGGCCGACAGAGCCGTACTTGTAGCTGAACCCCCCGAGGTTCATGGAGCCGGGCGCTGTGACGAAGCACGCGGTCTCGGTCTGCCCCCAGATGTCCGCCACTTGGCACCCCCTCTTGCACACGTTGGTCACAAGCCACTTGTACGCCTCCTCGTTGAGGACCTCGCCAGTGGGATAAGCCGCCATTAGGGTGTCCAAGCTGTACCTCCGCGGCCACTCGTCTCCGTATTTCATCAAGAGGCGGATGGCGGTGGGGGAGAAGAGGATGTGAGTCACCTTGTAGGCGTCCACTATCTCCCACCAGATGCCCGGGTGCGGGTAGTCCGGCGCGTCGTCGTACCAGAGCACCGTCAGCCCGTTGAGGAGCGGGCCGTGTACGCCGTAGTGGTGGCCCGAGATCCACCCAATGTCGGCGGTGGAGAAGAAGACGATGTCGTCTCTAAACTCCCTCTCGGCCCCCACCAGGTGGCTGAAGGCGTACCACACCCACACCATGTAGGCCCCGTGGAGGTGGAGAATGCCCTTGGGCTTCCCCGTGGTGCCCGAGGTGTAGAGTATAAAGAGGGGCTCGTCGCCGGCCACCCACTCAGGCTCAGTGTAGGCGTTGAGCGGAATAGACTTCATCTCCTCCTGCCACCAGAAGTCCCTCCCCTCCCTCATCGGCACGCCGACGCCCACGTGCCTATACACCACCACCTCGGCGTCTAGCCCCGCGATGGCCAAGGCCTCGTCCACCGTGGGCTTAAGCGGAATCACTTTACCGCGCCTAGTCATGCCGTCGGCGGTGATGACGAGCTTGGCCTCGGCGTCTCTTATCCTATCCGCCAGCGCCTGGGCCCCAAAGCCCGAGAACACCACCGTGTGCACAGCGCCTATTCTACTTACGGCTAGCATGGCCACCATGGCCTCCGGAATCATGGGCATGTAAATCACGACTCTGTCCCCACGCTCCACGCCCCTCATCCTAAGCAGAGTGGCAAAGCGGTTTACCTCGCGGTAGAGGTCCCAGTACCTCAGCACCCTGGTCTGGCCGCTGGAGGAGACCCAGATGAGGGCGGCCTTGTTCGCCCTCCCCTCTCTCACGTGGCGGTCAAGGGCGTTGTACGTGATGTTGGTCTCCCCGCCCACAAACCACTTGTAAAACGGCGGGTTGGAGTCGTCGTACGTCTTCTCCCACTTGGCCCTCCAGTACAGCTTAGCGGCCTGCCTCTCCCAGAACCCAATCGGGTCCTTCAACGACTCTTGGTAGAGCTCGAGGAACTCTTTAGACATGCTACAGCCCCAAGACGTAGTACTTAGGCTCGGTGAAGTAGTACATGGTGGACCGCACCCCCTCCCTCCAGCCGAAGCCAGAGTACTTCACTCCCCCGTAGGGCAGGGCGTCGAAGCGCACGCGGGTTGAGTCGTTGATCATCACAGCCCCCGCCCTTATTGCGGACGCCACTCTAAGGGCCTTTCTATAGTCCGAGGTGAAGACCGCCGCCTGTAGGCCGTACTGAGTGGAGTTGGCCAACTCCACTGCCTCCTCCTCCCCCTCGAAGGGGACTATGGGCAAGACGGGGCCGAACACCTCCTCCTTCAGAACCCTCATGTCTTCTCTGCCGTTGAGGACTTGGAGGAGAGTGGGCTCGAAGAAGAAGCCCCTCCTCTCCATCCTCTTCCCCCCCAGGAGGACCTTGGCGCCTTTAGACACCGCGTCGGCCACGAAGCCCTCCATGGCCTTCACCATCTTCTCAGAGATCAAGGGCCCCATGTCCGTGGCCTCCTCCATGGGGTCCCCCACCCTCAGCGCCGCCGTCTTCTCCACCACCAGTTTCACAAACTCGTCGTACACCTCCCTCTCTACGTAGACCCGCTTAGTGGCGTTGCAGTTTTGGCCAGCGTTTTCAAACCTGGCCCTAACCACCGTCGCCGCGGCCTTGGCCAAGTCGGCGTCTTTGAACACTATGGCCGGGTCGGAGCCGCTGGGGGCAATCATGTACTTCTTCCCCCTCCCCGCCGCCTTGGCCGCCACCTGCAACCCCACCGCCGTGCTGCCCGTAAAAGATATGGCCGCCACCTTGGAGTTCTCCAGTAGCTCGTTGAACACCTCCTCCCCACTGCCCACAACCACGTTTACAACGCCGTCGGGGAAGCCGGCCTTTTTAAACACGTCGTACAGCCTCAGGGCCGTCAGCGGCGTGTGAGTGGAGGGCTTCACCACCGCGGTGTTCCCAGCGGCCACCACCGGCGCCACCTTGTGGGCAAAGGTGGAGGCGGGGTTGTTGTAACTCAGCGCCCCGGCCACTACTCCAATGGGCTCCCTCCTCTCTACCACGAGGCGAGACTCGTTGCCCGGCGGGTAGTCGTAGGCGTCTACCCTGGGGGAGGAGCCCTCAAGCACGTGCCTAGCCTCCTCAGCGCTGGCCCGCACAATCTCAATAGCCCTCCAAAGCTCCGCCCTCGCGTCGCGGATGGGCTTGCCCGACTCCGCCACCAAGGTCTTCAACAGCTCGTCGAAGGCGAGCTCCATGTACTCCGCGGCCTTGCGCAAGAGGCGGGTTCTCTCCCTAAGCGGCAGGGCTGCCCACTTGTGGAAAGCCCTCTCAGCCTCATCCACGGCGTTTTTCACGTCTTCCCGCGAGGCGGAGCTTAGAACGGCTATCACCTCCCCAGTGGCAGGGTTGTAGACCACCACTTCTTTGCTAGACATTGAAAAGGCGTGTAGCCACCTATTTAAGATTTTCCGAAATTTTTGTCTATTAACTAACTTTGTAATTATCTAAAATTATAAATGTTAGACAAGGAGGAGCCTGGCCTAACTTTTACTGTTATAGGTAATTACAATTTTCGTTTCTTTATAATAATTTAGATAAACCTTAAAATATGGTCATACAAATCGTCAAAGCATGGAAGTATTATCTTGCGACGTAGTGGTGGTGGGCTCGGGACTGGCGGGCCTGCGGGCCGCCGTGGCCGCCGCGGCGGCTAGCGAGAAGCTCTCCATCTGCGTAGTCACCAAGGTGGCGGGGCCCCGGTCTCACACCATCTCAGCCGAGGGCGGCATGGCAGCCGTGGTGCACCCAGAGAAGACTGGAGACACGCCGCACCTCCACGCCTACGACACTGTGAAAGGCGGCGACTTCCTCGTGGACCAAGACGCGGCCATGTTGCTCGCCCAAGAGGCGCCGTCCGAGGCCCTTTTCTTGTACAAGATAGGGGTCCCCTGGAATAAGGACTCGGACGGGACCTTCTCCCTCAGGCTCTTCGGGGGGATGAGCAAGCCCAGAACCCTCTTTGTAAAAGACAAGACCGGCTTCTACATACTAACCGCCTTGTACAAGCACGCCAAGTCTTTCTCCAACATCGCCTTCTACGAAGAGCACCTGGTGACCAAGCTGGTGGTTAAACACAACGTATTCTACGGCGTTACTGCTCTAGACATGAGGAGGGGGGAGTTCAAGTTCTTCAAGGCCAAGGCCGGGGTAATAGCCACGGGGGGCGGCGGCCGGATGTTCAAGCTCACCACCATGGGCTACTTAAACACTGGGGAGGTGTACGGCTTCGCCCTCCGGGAGGGCATAGCGTTGAAAGACATGGAGTTTGTCCAATGGCACCCCACGGCTCTCGTCCCCAGCGGAATCTTGATCAGCGAGGCGGCCCGGGCCGAGGGGGCCTACCTCGTGAACAAGTACGGCGAGAGGTTCATGAGGAGGTACGCGCCGCAGAAGATGGAGCTGGCCCCCAGAGACGTAATAGCCAGGGCAATAGCCATGGAGTGCATGTCGGGGAGGGGCTTCACCTGGCGCGACGGGACCTGCTACGTCGGGCTCGACGTCCGCCACCTAGACCCAGCCAGGGTAAAGGAGCGGCTCCCCCTCCTCCTAGAGCTCTCCAAGACCTACGCGGGGGTGGACCCCTTCACAGAGCTCATCCCCGTGGCCCCCGCGGTGCACTACTTCATGGGCGGCATACACACAGACCTCTACGGCAGAGTTTTGACCGTGAGCGGGGAGTGGGTTAGGGGGCTGTGGGCCGCCGGCGAGGCCGCGGCGGTGAGCGTACACGGCGCAAACCGCCTAGGCTCCAACTCCCTCGCCGAGTGCGCGGTGTGGGGCAGGCTGGCCGGAGAGCAGGCGGCTGAGTACGCCAAGGGGCGGGGGGAGGGGGAGGCAGACGGCGCGGTCAAGGCGCTGGTCGAGAGAGAGGAGAATAGGGTCTTCTACAAGCTGGGGAGGAAGGAGGTGGGGGGCACCTCAGCCGCGGCCATTAGGTCTGCGCTTCAAAACGCCATGCACAAGGGGGCAGGCATCATTAGGGAGGAGTCGGCGCTGGCGCAGGCCCTTTCGGAGGTGGCGAAGCTCATCTCGGCCTTTAAAGAGGTCAACTTGCACGACACTGGCAGAATATACAACATGGAGCTAAGGGAGATGGTGGAGCTTGACGGCATGCTCCTGGCCGCCCACGCTGTGCTCCTAGGCGCCTACTTTAGGAGGGAGTCGAGGGGCGCCCACTACAGGGTGGACCACCCGCAGAGAGACGACAAGACTTGGCTTAAGCACACCCTAGTGCACAAAGTGGGAGAGGGGTTCGGCGTCTACTACGCACCGGTGAAGGTGGACAAGTGGCCGCCCGAGGTTAGGGCGTATTAGTATGAGGATCCGAGTGGCAATCCGGCGAAGAAAAGACGGCGTGAGCTACGACCAAGTCTACCACGTGGACGCAGACCCCAGGGCCACTATGCTTGACGTCCTCATAAACATAAGAGAGGACTTAGACGGCTCCCTATCCTTCCGCTACGCATGTAGAATGGGGGTCTGCGGCGCATGTGCCGTCAAGATCAACGGCAAGCCAGCCCTTGCCTGTACAGTGAAGCTAATGGACTTGGGGACCACCAATATATACATAGAGCCTATATCAGACAAAAATATAATTAAAGATCTTATTGTTGATTTTGAAAGTAGATAATTTAGAAAAATAGATTTATATCATTCCACAGGCGCTTTCATGGCCAAGAGAATTGTGGTAGTGGGGGGCGGGGCGGCGGGGGCCACCGCTGCGGCCAAGGCTAAGAGGGTGAACCCAGGGGCCGAGGTGGTGTTAGTAGAGGCGGGGCCCTACGTTACCCACGCCCCCTGTGCCGTTCCCTACGCCATCGCACAGGCCGCGAGGCTGTATATATACACCGCCGAGCAGTTCGCAAGGGAGAAGGGCGTTGTTGTGTATACCAACACCAAGGCCGAGGTAGGCGAAGGCGGCAGACTCAGGCTGAGCGGTGCGGTGAGCGGGGCGTTGGAGTGGGACGCCATGATCATAGCCACTGGGGCCAGCCCGAGGGTTCCACAGGTGGAGGGCGTCGAGCTTGAGGGAGTCCAAGTGGTGCGCCATCCCGCCGAGGCGGAGGCCATAAAGAAGGCCTTGCAACCTGCGCGGAGGGTGGTAGTGGTGGGCGGGGGGTACATTGGGCTTGAGATGGCGGAGGTCCTCCTGGCAGGGGGCAAGGATGTGGTGCTCCTAGAGTCGGGGAGGTGGATTTTGAACAAGATGTTGGACGAGGACATGGCGAGGCTCGTGGAGCAGTACATAGCGGCGAGGGGCGGGCAGCTTAGGCTGGGGGAGACGCTGACGAGGATAGTGGGTAGGGGCAGGGTGGAGAGAGTGGAGACCACTGGGGGCTCCGTGGAGACAGACGCGGTGGTGTTGGCCACTGGGGTTAGGCCCAACGTGGAGTTGGCCAAGGCGCTCGGCGCCAGGCTGGGGGAGACTGGTGCCGTGTGGACAGACGAGTTTCTAGAGACCTCAGTCCCCGGGGTATACGCCGCGGGCGACGTGGCCGAGGTGGTTCACAAGGTCACCGGTCGGCGGACTTGGATGCCCCTCGCCCCCTACGCCAACAAGATGGGCTACGTGGCTGGGTACAACGCGGGGGCCGGGGAGAAGAGGGTGAGGTTTCCGCCTGTGGTGGGGGCGGCCGTGACTAAGTTCTTTGACATGTACATCGGCAAGGCGGGGCTGGGGGAGGCTGAGGCCAGGCAGTACGGCATAGGCGCAACGTCTGCCGTTGTCAAGACCAGCGACAAAGCGGCCTTTATGCCCGACGCGAGGGAGATCTACGTAAAGGCCGTGGCGTCGAGGGGGGTCTTGATAGGGGTGGAGGTGGTGGGCTTCTCGCCCTACGTGGCGGCCGTGGTGGACTTCGCCGCGCAGCTGATAGGGAGACCCGTCGAGGAGGTGATCTTGGCAGAATACTCCTACATGCCCCACACAGGCCCCGTCTGGCACCCCCTCGTCTCAGCCGCCAGGCTCTTGGACTAGCGCATGAGCACTATGGGCCTTATAGACCGGCCGCTCCGCAGAGCCTCAACCGCCTCGTTTATCTGGTCAAGCTTGTAGAAGTCCTTAGCCAAGAGGTCCGGCCTAAGGAGGCCCTTCTCCACAAGCGAAATCACCTTGGGCAAGTCCACCCGGGGCCTCGCCCCGTAGCTACCCACCACAGCTATGCCCCCGCGGACCACCCTGGCCACGTGGAGCGGGGCCTTCTTCCCAACGGCCATTAAGCCCACCAACACCACCCTCCCCCCTGCCGCCGCCGCCTCCACTGCCGCCTCCACAGTCTCCTCACTACCCACCGCCTCTACCACCACGTCCGCGCCCCTGCCCCCTGTGAGGTCTTTTACAGCCTTCACCAAGTCCACCTCCCTCGTGTTGACTACCTCTGCCCCCAGCTCCTTGGCCAACTTCAGCTTCTCCGGGTTCCTCCCTACTGCGATCACCCTCGCCCCCACCGCCTTGGCCACCTGCACCGTCGCCAGCCCGACGCCCCCGGTGCCTATCACCACCACCGTGTCCCCCGGCGCTACAGAGCCCGAGTTAACCACTGCGCCGTAGGCGGTGGAAAAGGCGCACCCAAGCATGGCCATCTCGGGCCTGCCGTGGAGAGACTTGGGCAACTTGGCCAAGGCCGTGGCGGGCACCACCGCCTCCTCTGCCCAAAGGCCCCCGAGGAACACCCTGAGAGGCTGGCCGTTTAGGCGAAGCCTTGTCGTCCCATCCAGCATCACCCCCTTGAGCCTCACCTCTGCGAACCTTTCGCATAGGTTCTCAAGGCCCCTCGCGCAGTTTCTACACCTCCCGCAGGGCCATATGAAGGAGGTCACCACCACGTCGCCTGGGGCCACGCTTTCGACGCCGGGCCCCACCTCCTCCACCACTGCGACAGCCTCGTGGCCGGGCACAAGAGGCGGGGGAACAGGCGTGGCGCCCTCCAAGACGTAGAGGTCGCTGTGGCAGACCCCCGCCGAGAGCACCCTCAGCCTAGCCTCGCCGTCCCTTGGCTTTTCCACTTCCACCTCTTCCACCTTGAGGGGGGTGTTGTATGTATGTAGCACAGCCGCCCGCATGTGCGCCAGAGGGAAGCCAGTTATAAACTTTGTTAAAACTCTAAATAGACTATGTAATTATAATTTAGTTAAAGTATAGATCACTGTAGAGGATGTAAAGAGTTATATACCCCCGTGTTGCGATATATATGCCTATACCGCGTCTTATGTGTACTCAGCACCCCGACACCACTGTGAAAATCACGGCCGCGGAGGAGGTAGACGAGGCCATTGTGGCATTTACCGCGTATGGATGCGACGAGGTCATGGTAGACTACGAGGGGAAGGCTACGCCGTACTCTCAGCCTAAGGAGGTGGTAATGAAGGCGGCTAAGAGCGAGCTTCCGCTAGGCGAAAAGTTTGTAATTACTGTGAGGTTGCCCAACCCCCGCCTCGAGGAGTTTGACAGAGCTATGCTGGCTCTGGAGGCGGCGGTGGTGGCTAATTACTTCTCTGTGAAGTACATGGGGGTGAGGGCGGTGAAGTGGGTGGTGTTGCCCATGGTTGAAGATGTGGAGACCATGTCCCTCGTTAGGCGCATGCTGAAGCGGAAGGTGGAGGACTACAAGGCGGAGGCCAAGGTAGACGTGGGAAATATAGAGGTCATACCCCTCTTCGAAGACGCCTTCGTGCAACTCAAGGCGAAGGCGTTGTTGGGCGAGGTGTTTAAAGGGGAGGAGGTGAGGGAGGTGAGGCTCTTCTTGGGCAAGTCGGACTCCGCCGTTAAGCACGGCCACCTCGCCTCTGCGCTGGCCATTGCCTACACGCTCTCCAGACTCGGCGACGTGGAGTCGGAGCTTGGGCTGAGGATTAGGCCTATCCTTGGGATGGGCTCGCCGCCGTTTAGGGGCGGGCTCAACAACCCCCGCCTCGCGCCCATGGAAGTGGTGCAGTACGCGGGCTACTACACGGCCACTATCCAGTCAGCGGTGAGGTACGACGTGGCACTGGAGGAGTTTTTGAAGGTGAGAGAGGCCATTTTAAACGGCTGTTGCGCGCCTAGGCAAAGGGCGCCGGACGAGGTGTTGCACATAGTGCAAGAGGCTTCGGCGAGGTATCGCGCCCTTGTGATGAAGTACGCCGACAAGGTGATAGAGGTGGCCCGCCTAGTGCCCTCCACTAGGGACAGAGTCAGCTGGACGGCCTATGGCAGGACGCTGACTGGAGGAGAGAGAGTGGTCAACATGCCCAGGGCCATCGTATACACCTCCGCGTGGTACGCCACGGGGCTCCCGCCCACTCTCCTCGACGCGCCCTACCTCCTGGAACTCGCCAAGAGCGACAAGCTAGACCTAGTGCTGAAGGTCCTCCCCACCTACCTCAAGGAGCTTGAATACGACCTAGAGTTCTTCGACAGGGCCACGGCTGAGAAGTACCTCGACGGTGAAATTGTCAAGGCAGTGGTTGAGTTGGCGGACTACCTGGGGCTTGAGGCGAGGCCCAACCCCGCCTATGCAACGCTCTTGAGAATGCCTAGAAACGAGGCCAACATAATAGCATTGGGCAAATACCGCAAATTCCTAGGATAATTTATATAAACAGGAAGATACACAAGGACATGATTAAGAACTATATCAAGAGGCCGCCTATTACAATAGGCAGAGACGCCACCGTCGAAGAGGCGGCGGCGTTGATGGCCGAGAAGGGCGTGGGATCTCTAGCCATTGTGGATGAGGGGGGCAGGCCCGTGGGCATTATCACTGAGAGAGACGTGGTTAAGGCAGTGGCTAGGCGGGCGCTGGGGGCCAGAGTGGTCGAGGTTGGCACAACTTCCAACCTCCTCACAGCCTCTCCAGAGGACGACGAGTACGAGGTGTTGAAAAAGATGAGGGAAAGGCGGGTGAGACACCTCTTAGTTGTGGACAAGGAGGGGAAGCTCGTGGGAGTCTTGTCCATTAGAGACTTTCTAGAGGACGCTGCCCTTAAAGCGCTCGGGGACAAGGTATGGTGGCCGCCGCCGGAGGAATGAAGGTGAGAGACCTCATTAGGAAGCCCCCCGTCACGGTGCCGCCCACCGCCACTCTGCTGGAGGCGGCTGAGGCGTTGACAAGCCACGGCGTGGGGGCCGTGGTGGTGGTAGACCCCTCAAGCCCTGACAAGCCCATCGGCATACTGTCTGAGCGAGACATTGTAAAAGCCATAAGCGCCAAGATGCCCCTATCTACCCCAGTGGAGGCCTTCATGTCCACAGACCTAGTCACCGTTGAGGCGGAGGAGCCCCTGTCCCGCGCCGCGGACCTCATGTGGATGTACAACATCCGCCACTTGGTGGTAGTAGAACGGGGCAAATTCGTGGGGGTTATATCCGTGAGAGACCTCCTCGAGCCCAATAGGAGGAGGCAACTCTGCTAATCCCCGCTGGGCAGTACGTAGTCGAAGGCCGGTGCAAAGGTGTCGGCCACGTGCCGTAGCACCTCTCTCTCGCGCACTAAGTCGCGTATAGACAAGACGCCGTAGAGCTCCCCGCCCTTAGTGACCACCAAGTGGCGGATGCCGTGGCGCCTAAACAGCTCAGCGGCCTCGCTTATATCGGCGTCGGCGTCCACTGTCACAATTCTCGTCGTGGCTATGGAGGAGGCGGGCTTCTCCACGTCTACACCCTCCGCTACTGCCCTCACAATGTCCCGCTCCGACACTACGCCGTAGAGCTCTCCCCCCTTGGTCAATACGAGTAGGCCAATCCTCCTCTCGGCCATTATCCTAGCCGCCTCTCTGATAGATATATCGGCCTCAGCCGTGATGGGGGGTCTTGAGGCAAAGGCGGCCACTCTCATGCCTTTTCGCTGTCCGTCGGCTTGTGAGGCTCCACCCGTGGGTCTGCCTTTCTCTGGCCCATCCTCGCCAGCGACTTGGCTATCTTCTCCACTGTGTAGAAGTCGTATATCCTCTCCATGGATATCCTCTGCGCCTGGGGGCTACCGGCGCCGTGGACAGACTCCACTAGGTACGCCACGCTTATGCTGGTGTTCTCCAACAGCCTCAACATCCTGAGCCTGTCCTCGGCGGTGAACTCGGGGACCCCCTGGAGGTACTTGGCCACCAGCTTTCCCACCTCCTCGTTCTTAAGGTCAAACTCGCTGGGGGCCGTGCCCAAAAGACCCCCGGCAATGTCGTGAGCCAGCCTAGACACCTCGTAGGGGAACCTCGTGACCAAGTGCTTAGTGACGTTGGCGTACATGGGGTTGACCCACCAGCCCCCGTCTCCCTCCACAAGCTTCTTCCCCTCCCAGCTGGCCGCCAGCCCGGCGGAGTACATAGTCTCGTTGAGAAACACCATCTCGGTGAGCTTCTCCCTCACGTGGGGCTTGTCGGCGACGCCGATCTGCTTAGCCAAGTTGTACGCCGCGCCGATGATCACGTCGCCTAGGCCGGACTTACAGCCCGCATAGCCCTGGCGGTGGTAGGCCGAGAAGACCTCGACGAGCACCCCCGCCCACTTCCACTCTCTGTACATAAACACCCTGTCCCAAGGCACATACACGTCCTCGAGTATCAAGAGCCCCTCGTGGTTGAACATATAGGGCAAGCCGTCGATCTCCCCCTCCTCAAGCCTCCTGGCATCGTTCAACTGCCTCCCGACGACCACAGTCACCCCCTCCGTGTCAAGGGGAATGGCGAAGGATATGGCGTAGACCTCGTCCTTCTCCGTCATCGCCCTAGTGGGCATGACGACGACCTCGTCCACCACGGCGATCCCCGTGATGTTTGCCTTAGCCCCTCTGACCACGATCCCGTCGTCTCTCTCCTCCACCACTCTCACATAGGCGTCTGGGTTAGGCTGCTCGCTGGGCTTTAGCGGCCTAACCCCCTTCACGTCTGTCATCGCTCCCGCAAGGGCCAAGTCCCGCCTCTGGACGTACTCCAGGTATTTGATGAAGTTCTTGTAGTAGATGCCCTTCCCCTCCTTCTCTGCCAACTTCTTAGTGACAATGTAGAGCGTGTTTAACGCGTCCCACCCCACACACCTCTGGAAGCACGTCCCAGTCTTGTGCGAGAGCTTCCTCAACAGCTTCACCTTGGCCACCAAGTCTTGGGGCCCCATGTGTATGGAGTTGAAGCGGTTCACCTCCTCCCCCGCGAAGGGGCTGTATACTCTGGCCAAGTCGCGGGTGTCTTCCTCAAACGCAGCGTCGAAGGTGGCCTTGAAGGAGAGGACGGAGGGCTTTAGAAACAGGTTTGTAGTAACGTCGTGCACGCGCTTGCCGAGTACATAAATCTTCGCCTTATTCCTCGTCTTTATGCCCTCCACGTATTGATCCCCAGTCCTTAGACCCATGGACATATATCAACTTGCATATATAAACCTTCAAAACTCGATTTAAAACTTTAGATAATTATAAAACTGTTTAAAAGACCCCCTTAAACAACTTGAGGGCGAACTCCTCGGCGGCTCTGTAGGCAGAGGCGGCGTCCGTGGGCTTCTCCACGCACTTAGTCAGACGGCCCTCCTCCATTACGCACAACACGTCGGCCACGTAGAGTGCCTCGAGGGGGTCGTGAGTCACGTAGAGAGTGGGCACCCCCAGCCTCTTCACCACGTCGTTGAAGGCCCTTTTGTTGACCCAGTCTAGGTGGGAGGTGGGCTCGTCCATGAGGAAGGCGCATGGCCGCGCCAGAAGGGCCGCCGCTAGGTTGACTAGCTGCTTTTGCCCAGTGGATAGGCCCCTCCCCCTGTCCAAGAGGTGGGATATGCCGAGGCGGCTCGCCACCTCGTCCACAAGGCCCTCTGTGCCATGTAGACGGGCCACCGCGCGGAGGAATGCCCCCACCCTCTGCGGGGGGTCTATGGGGGTGGACTGGACATACGCTAGGCCCCGCCTGTGGGGCGGGAGGTGGGACACGTCGCGGCCGCAGGCCACTATGCGGCCCCTCGCCTCTATGAAGCCGGCGATAGCGTCCAGCAACGTGGTCTTTCCGCTGCCGTTTCTCCCCACCACAGCCACCACGGAGTTTACCACTAGCCTCTCCACGTAGAGGCGGAAGCGCCCCCGCCTAGCCTCGAGGCCCTCTACCTCGAGAGCCATCGCCTCGCCGCGTAGCCCACCGCCAGCGCTGTTACTACAACGGCCAGGGAGGCCCCTATGGCCGGGCCGACGCCGTAGATGAGCCAGGCGTTGTAGATGTAGATAGAGGCGGCGTATGGGTAGTTGGCGAATATTAGGAGCACCCCCAGCTCGCCGAAGCCCCTCAGCCATGCGAAGAGAGCCGCCGAGAGGGTGGCCTCCCTCAGCGACATGGCCGTGAGCACCAGGAGCCTAAGGCCGGAGAAGCCCAGCGACCGGAAAAAGGCCTCAGCCCTCTCCTCCCTCAAGGCGCCGTCGTATATGGAGAAGGCCACGGGGAGCGCCATGACCCACATGGCCAAGAAGACGCCGAGCGGCTGGTTCACCACCCACGCGGAGACGAACTGCGAGAGGGGGCAGTCGCCGCAGAGGAGGCGGGGCGTGGAGAAGGCGGCGAGGAGGAGCACTCCCACAGACGTCGGCGGGACAAGCGCCGGGACGTAGAGGACCATGCCCAAGGCCCCCCAAGCACCGCCCCTCCTAGCCGCCATAGCCACCGCAAGGCCCGGCAGAAGAGAGCCGCCCGCCGCAGCCGCCGAGGCCGCGGCCGTGAAGAGGAAGCTCTCCACAAACCCCGGCGGAGGCGCAGAGAGAAAGAACAGGGGGAGGGCTAAGAGGAGGAGCGCCAGGAGGGCGGCGGTGGAGGCGGCGACAGCCTTCACGGCGTCCATCATTTGACAAAGCCGTACTTGGCCAAGTCCATCTTCTTCAACGCCTCCACCACGCAGTCACCCCTCTCGGTAAAAGACGCCACAAAGGCCTCGAAGCGGCCCACGCGCACGGCCCTGACCACTCTACCAGAGGGGTCCACGAAGTTTACATATATGGCGAGCGGCGGGTCTTGGAAAAAGTCATAGGGAGGCTTGAAGACGTAGACGTAGAACTGGCCCCGGCCGTAGTCGCCTACGTAGACTTCCCAAAGCTCGGCGGACGCCCCCGCGGGCTTAAGCTCCACGCCTTTGCCAAGGATGAAGGGCAGGTAGGCGAAGACGCAGTCCACTTGCCCAGTCTCAAACATGCTCCAGCTCCCGTCGAGGCTGGGAGCCACCTTGACCTCCGCCGTAGAGAACAAGGCCGTTGGCACAGTGACGTTGAAGCCCACCGCAGTGTCTACAAACCTTATGCCCAAAGCCTCATACCTCGCCGTGAGGTCCGCCACGCCCCCCTTCTTGAGCATGTATGCAACGGCCAGTTCCCTATATCCAATGGGCGCCTTGTTGGGGTCTGCCAAGGCCGTCTTTGCCCCCCGCAGGTCGCTCACAGATGCTATGGGCCTGGCACAGGCCAAGGCCAGCTTGAACCGCCCCAGGGAGTAGATCTGCCTGGCGTCTTTCACATCGGCGGCGAGCTCTATGTCCACGGAGGCGTAGACATCCGGGACACTGCCCTGCTGAATCCTCCTGAGTCCCTCCAAGGAGCCCACCGACTGTATCCCCTCCACGGAGAGACCGGCCTCCCTAGCCGCGTCTTTCACTACTCTCACAAGCGTCGGCGCCACATAGCCAATCACCGAGCCGCCACAGGCGGCGGCTTGCGCAGAGGATTGCGTCTGACTGACCGCCGCGGAAGTGGGGGCTGGCGTTGTGGCAGAACTCGGCGGGGGAGCCAAGGGGGACATGGTCAAGAGGGAAAAAGCTAATAGGGCCATGACCACTACTACCGCAAGATAGGCCCGCCTCATGTGCGGCTAAAAAGTCTGTCAATAAATGTTCCTCTTTTACATTTAAATTTAGAAACCATGTATATGTTAGAATTTTAACTGTAAAAAACTTGTAAATAAAATAAATAAAAATTTAAGTATAAGAGGTTTTTAACCGACGACCGCCTCTTGACGAATGCCGAGGAAGTCGGCGTTACGTCTTCCGCCCCTATGCACTTAAACCGCCAACACGTACACCTCACACCAAATCAATGGGAATCAGTCTGCCTAAATCTCACAACGGCGATACTGCGGCTACAATATGTAATGCCGTTGTAGAGACATCTCTGAGTCCTCTAGCCGGGCTGTGCTTGACCAAACAGTGTCCACAGCCGCTAGTGGACAGCTTTTGTAAGACGAACTCCAGCCTGGAGGAGCAAGAGGTCTGCGTCCAGAAAGTATTTTTTCTTTTGCAGTGATAGTACCGTGGGCTTCGTCTGCGTCAACGTTGTCGTCCGCGGGGTTAAGTCTTCAAAAAGTGTCAGGATGCTTGTCGACGCTAGTTCCACTTATATTGTCCTTAGGCCCGACCTCATTCGAGAGCTTGGACATTACGAAACGCCTTACGCGGTTGAGGTAACTCTCGCCAATGGGAGGAGAGTTAAGACCAGGCTGTTTTTAGCCGAGGTAGAGGTCAAGGGCAGGAGGGGGCCTGCTCTAGTGGCCGAGTTAGACACGCCGATACCCCTACTGGGAGTCTACGCGCTTGAGACCCTTGGCTTCAAAGTCAACCCTAGAACTGGAGAGGTGGAGGAGATATCGCCAGAGGGGGGATATCTACTTTAACTTCTCTAAGCCTTAAAGGAAGTCTCTACCGTCAAGAAGGGCTTATTTGGGAGCTAGCGATTTGACTGTGTAATTTTATCGCAACTTTTCTCGTTACTTGACGCTTTAGAATTGGCATAGTTGTCTCGACCACCTTCTTCATAGTTGCCTATCCTTGGCTTATAAGGCTTTACTCTACCAATCTACGGCTATTACAACTATGCACTACTCTTTGAATATGTCGTCAAAAGGCTGGCGTGTAATTAACCAGTGCGGAGAAAGCTCTCTTTGCAAGAGAGACGAACGCAGGCCGGACACCTTTGCCCCTAGTGTGGTGAACTCCGCGCCGACTCAGCCGTCTCCTCGCGTGAACCACGCTGATGGACGACCGTCGATTGATTAAGTGCTTGCTTCAATTGGCGCCGAGAGCAGTGTGGGCGATGCGCGGAGCTGTGCGGCGGCCGCTAGGTATGGCGCCGGGTCTACCCACACAACCTTGGCCTCGAAGACTTCCTCGAAGGCCTCTACGAAGAGGCCTTTGTACTCCTCCAGGGAGATCTCTACGCCCAATTGGTTGAGGGAGGTGATGGCGGAGGGGTGGAGGCCGCATGGGTTTATGTGGTAGAAGTAGGAGAGGTCGGTGGAGACGTTTACCGCTACCCCGTGGTAGGCGACGCCGCCCTCCACGGCGATGCCTATGCTCGCCACCTTTTTTCCGCCCACCCACACCCCCCTGTGCTTCTCCACTCTCCCCGCCTCTACCCCCAGGGGCCTCAGCGACCTTATCACCGCCTCCTCCAGCATCCAGAGGTACCTCGACAGGGGCCACCTCAGCTTCACCACGGGGTAGGCCACCAGCTGGCCTGGGCCGTGGTATGTGGCGTCTCCACCCCTCTCCACCACGTAGACGAACAACTCCCACTTTACCACGTTGTTAGTCCTGCCGTGCTTGCCCACTGTTATCACGTGGGGGTGTTCCACCAGTATAAACGCGTCGTCGCCCCCCGACGCCACCTCCCGGTGGAGAATTTTCATCATGCGCCACGCAGAGACGTAGTCTAGGAGGCCTAGGTCGAGACCCCTCACGGCTTAAGCACGTGAGTAGGCTTGCCCAGGGCCAGCTCCGCCGCCTCGGCCAACGCCTCTGAGACAGTGGGGTGTGGGTGTATCACCAGGGCGAGGTCCTCCACAGTGGCTGAGAACTCCACGGCAAGAGCGGCCTCCGCCGCAATTTCAGACAGGCCGGGCCCCACCCCGTGGAAGCCCAGCACGACGCCTCTCTTCCTGTCGAAGACTAGTTTTACAAACCCCTCGGGCCTCCCGCCGGCCACGGCCCTGCCAATGGCCGACATGGGCACTCTCACAGAGGCGGCCTCGTAGCCTGCCCGACGCGCCTCTTCCTCCGTGTATCCCACCGACACCACCTCTGGGTCTGTGAATACCACTGAGGGGACGTGGCGCTGGACGTAGAAGGAGCGGCGCCCCGCGGCGTTTTCGGCGGCCACCTTGCCCTGGGCGTAGGCCTTGTGGGCAAAGTAGGGCGGGCCTGCCACGTCGCCTGCGGCGTATATCTGACCCACCCCCGTCCACATCCTCTCGTCCACCTTGGCCACGTCGCCCACCCACTTGGCGAAGGGGCCTGGGTTCGGCCTCCTCCCCACGGCGACAACCACGTATTCCACTTCAGCCGCGCCGCCTCTCAAGTGCACTTTGACAGAGCGCGGCCCCTCCTCCACCTTCTCCACGGCGGCTGAGGTGTAGACTTTGACCCCCAGCTTCCTCAAGCGGCTCTCCAAGTATGCCCCCAGGTCCTTGTCCATGGCAGGGAGTAGCCTGTCCATGGCCTCCGCCAAGTGCACCTCTGCGCCTAGCTTGGCGAATAAGACGGCCAACTCCACGCCGGCGGCCCCGCCGCCCACTATGAAGAGCGACTTGGGCAACTCCTCGAGGGCTAGAGCGCGGCGTGTGTCCAGGACCCTCCTCCCGAAGGGGGCGCCGGGGAGAGGCGCCGGGAGGCTGCCGGTGGCCAGCACCAGCGAGTCAAACCTCACCTCCCTCTCCCCCACCCTAACCGCCCTCCCGTCGCCGGGCTCCGCCTTGCCCGCCACTACCTCTACGCCGTTTGCCGCTAGGAGCTTCTCAATGCCTCCCCTCAGCCTGGCCACTACGGCGTCCTTCGCCCTCTGGGCCTCCCTCCAGTCGAACTCCACGCCGCCCCTCGCCCAGGGGCTGTTTTTGACCTCCCAAAAGACGTCGGCCATGTGCAAAAGCGCCTTGGACGGTATGCAGGCCCAGTTTGTGCACTCGCCTCCCAGGTGCGCCTCTTCCACCAGCGTGACCTCTGCGCCGAGCTGGGCCGCCCTGATCGCCGCGACGTAGCCCGCGGGGCCCCCTCCCACGACCACCACCTTCATAGGTTTAGCACCAGGAGGTCGGGGGACTCGAGGAGCTCCTTAAACGCGTTGGTGAACCTGGCCACGTAGCCCCCGTCGACCACCCTGTGGTCGAAGCTCACCGCCACGTACATCACGTCCCTGGGCACCACCTGCCCCTCGTACACCCTGGGCCTTTTCACAATTCTCCCCGTGGCCAATATGGCGGTCTCGGGGTAGTTCACCACTGCCAGGCCCCAGAGCCCGCCGATGGCGCCTATGTTGGTTATGGTAAAGGTGGAGTCCCTCACGTCGTCAAGGGAGAGCTTCCCCTCCCTGGCCCGCGCGCTCTTCTCCTGGAGCTCCCTTGCCACCTCCAGTATGGACTTAGAGTCTGCGTCTTTGATCACAACCACGACGAGCCCGTTCTCTGTGTCCACGGCGACGCCTATGTTGAAGTACTTCTTCACCACTATCTCGCCCCGCTCTTCGTCGAAAGACGCGTTGAGGAGGGGGTACTTCTTCAAGGCGGCCACGGCGGCTTTCACAAAGAAAGGCGTGTAGGTGAGCCTCACATCCCCAGCGTAGGCCTTGAGCCTCTCCCTCAGCTTGACCAACTCTGTCACATCCACCTCGTCCACGTGGTAGGCGTGGGGTATCTGAGACTTGGACTTCTTCATCTTCTCGGCCACGGCCCTCCTGACACCCCTCACGGGGATCCTCTCCTCCCGCAGAGGCTGGGCAGGCCTCTCCTCAGCCGGCGGCGCAGGCGCAGCGGGCTTCGCCTCCGCAACGCCGACCTCCCGCTTCGCCGCCTCCGCGGCCCTCCTCACGTCCTCCACAGTGATAACCCCGCCCGGCCCAGTTCCCACCACTTTGGACAAGTCCAACCCAAGCTCCTTGGCCAACCGCCTCGCGGCGGGCATAGCCCTAACCTCTGGCCGCGCCTCGGCCTTAGCCTCAACGGGGGCGCCGGGGGCCGCCTCCTCAATTATGCACAAGACCTGGCCCACCTTCACCACCCCCCCCTCCTTGGCCAAGATTTTCACAATCCTCCCCGTGGCGGGGGAGGGCAGAGTCACAGTGGCCTTCTCAGTCATGACGTCCACGAGGTCCTCCCCCTCTTTGACGAAGTCGCCCTCCCGCTTGTGCCACTTCACCACCTCCCCCTCCACCAGCCCCTCGCCCAAGTCGGGGAACTTGAACTCAATCATAGCCCATCAGCTCCTCGACGGCGGCCAGTATTTTCTCCACGGTGGGCATGTACAACTCGTCGTGGGCCACTGGGCTTTGGTGGACGTTGGGCCCGGCGACTCTCCTAATGGGGACTCTCAAGTAGTCGATGGCCTTCTCGGCCACCGTGGCCGCGATCTCTGCCCCAAAGCCGGCGAACTTAGGCGCCTCGTGCACAATCAAGACCCTCCCAGTCTTCTTGACGCTCTTCAACACGGCCTCCGCGTCCCAGGGGACCAGCGTTCTGAGGTCTATCACCTCCACAGAGGCCCTGGCCCTCTTGGCCGCCTCCACGGCCCTGTGCACCATTGAGCCGTACGTCACCACAGTGACGTCGTCGCCCTCAGCCACCACCCTCGCCTTGCCCAAGGGGACAGTGTAGTCCCCCTCGGGCACCTCCTCCCTCGGCGCGCGGTAGAGGAGCTTTGGCTCTAGAAAAACCACGGGGTCGTTTCCCCTGATGGCCGACTTGAGGAGGCCCTTGGCGTCGTAGGGGGTGGAGGGCACCACCACCTTGAGGCCCAGGGCGTGGGCGAAGTGTGCCTCGGGGCTTTGGCTGTGGTAGAGCCCGCTCTTTACGCCGGCGCCGTAGGGGCTCCTCACGACCACGGGGGCCGCGTAGTTGCCGCCCGACCTGTATCTGAGCTTGGCGAGGTGGTTGATGAGCTCGTCTGCCCCGAGCCAGATGAAGTCCACGAACTGTATCTCAGCCACGGGCCTAAGCCCCGCCATGGCCATGCCCATGGCAAAGCCTATAATCCCCCCTTCGCTGAGGGGCGTGTCTATTACCCTACTGGGGCCAAACCTCTCGTACAGCCCCTCGGTGACTAAGAAGACCCCGCCCCGCTTCCCCACGTCCTCCCCCAGCACCACCACGGAGGAGTCCCTCTCCATCTCCTCGTGGAGAGCGGCGTTGATGGCCTTGGCCATGTTCAAGACCGGCATGGCTAATCCCTGGTTATCCACACCTCCTCCTCGAACATGTCGGTGTACAGCTCCTCAGGGGGGACGTCGGGCAGAGATTCGGCCTGCTTAGCCGCCGACTTAACCCTCTCCTCGGCCTCCTGCCAAATGGACTTCACCTCGCCCTCGCTCAACAGTCCGTTTCTGAGCAAGAACTTCTCCAGCCTAGCCACGGGGTCCCTCGACTTGGCCTCCTCCACCTCTGCCCTATCCCTGTACTTGGTCTGTGGATCGTCTGCCGTGGTGTGCGGGCCAAATCTGTAGGTGACCAACTCCACAAGGACTGGGCCATTGGACCTGGCGTACTCCACGGCGAACTTCGCCGCCTTCAGCGTGGCCAAGAGGTCCATGCCATCTGCGGCGATGCCCAACACGCCGAAGCCCGCCGCCCTTGTGGCCAGGCGCTTGGTCTTGGACTGACGCGACGATGGGACAGATATGGCGTATCCATTGTTGTAGATATATATGGCCACGGGCAGAGAGAAGACGGAGCTGAATATGAGCGAGGAGTAGAAGCCGTTGGTAGAGGTCCCCCCGTCTCCCACGTAGGCGGCCACCACCTCTCTCCCCCCGCGGTACCTTAGCCCATAGGCGAAGCCCGCGGCCGCTATTAGGTGGTGGCCGATGGGCGCGCCGAAGGAGAGCAGGCGCCACTGTCTAAACCCTCCCCACTCCACCGACAGATTCCTGCCCTTGTCCGGGTCGCCCAGCTTTGCCATGAACTTGGCCCAGAGAACCTCCAGCGGAACTCCCCTCACCAGGAGTAGGGTCAAGTTCCTATAGTAGGGGGCAATCCAGTCCTCGGGGCGGAGGGCCATGGCCGTGCCCACGTCAGCCGCCTCGTGCCCCTCGTGAGGGGCGTAGGTGGACTTCACCTTTCCCATCCTGTGGTATAGCAGGGCGTATTTGTCCAAGGCCCTCCCCAGCACCATGTACTTGTACGCAGAGACGAGCTCCTCCCACGATGGCTTGTACCCCACGCCGTAGTTCTCCTCCACCACGTCTCCGTCGGGCTTCAAGACGGTGAAGACCTCAGGCTCCCTAGCCTCGACCATGTATCTGGCGGGAAATTCTTTACCAACTTCTACTTCCACAGAAAAAGTTTGATTCCAATATAAAAATGTTCGCTTATTTACAATTTTATCGTCCTATAGTTTTTCTCAACATCTCTAAATAGGCCTCGTGAGCCTTGTAGGAGCTTCTGACAAGCGGCCCAGCCACCACGGCCTTAAACCCCATGGCCTCGGCTGCCTCCCTATATTTCTCAAACTCCTCAGGCGGCACCCACCTCTGCACCTCTAGAAACCTCTTGTGCCCCCGGGGCTTGAGGTACTGGCCAATGGTGACTATGTCCACGTCCACCCGCCTCAAGTCGCTCAAGGCCTCTAACACCTCGTCAAAGGTCTCCCCAAGCCCCACCATTAGGCCAGACTTGGTGACCGCGCCCAGCTCCTTCGCCATCTTCAACACGCGAAGCGAGACGTCGTAGGAGGCCCTCCTGTCTCTAACAAGCGGAGTCAAGCGGCGCACAGTCTCCAAGTTGTGGGCATAGACGTCGGGCCCCGCCTCTACCACAGACGCCACAGCCTCCGCACTCCCCCCAAAGTCCGGGGTCAACACCTCCACCTTGGCCCAGGGGGCCCTGGCCTTGACCGCCTTGACCACACTGGCGAACTGGGAGGCGCCTCCGTCGGGGAGGTCATCTCTATCCACCGAGGTTATCACCACGTACCTAAGGCCGAGCTTCGCCACGGCTTCCGCCACCCTCGCCGGCTCAGTCGGGTCTACGAAGCCCCTGGGGTCACCCGTCTTAACTGCGCAGAATTTGCACGCCCTAGTACACACGTCGCCCAGGATGAGAAAGGTCGCAGTGCCCTCCCCCCAGCAGGAAAATATGTTGGGGCAGTGCGCCTCCTCGCAGATGGTGTGAACCCCCGCCGCGAAGACGGCCTCTCTCACCGCGACGATCCTCCCGTAGTCGCCCGCCTTAACCCTAATCCAGCTAGGCAACTCCACGTAGAAACTTCGATATGGATTTATGGACTCTCCTGCGCCCTGTGGAGCAACCGCCTGTAGACCAAGGCGCCTACTGCGTACAGCGCCAGCCCCGCGGCAACCCCCGGAGCCGCCTGGGAGAGGGCCTCCAGAGGCCCGTAGCCGTATAGGAACATGGCCCTCACCCCGTTGATGCACCACGAGAGCGGCAGAGCCATTGGGACAATGCGGAGCCACTCGGGTATCATCCACTGGGGGACGGCGAGCCCTCCCAGGAACATGAGCGGGAAAGCTACGCCGTTTGCCATGGCGGCGGCCGCCTCGGGGGTCCTGGCTAGGGGCGCCAAGAGGAGGCCTATCCCTATGGTGGACAGCAGGCCCGCGGCCAGTAGAAGCGCGGCGGCGCCCGCCTGGCCCGGCGAAATGGCGCCGTAGTCTGCGCCGAGGGCGTACCCCACCGCCAGCACAGCCGCGGCCGAGATTCCCACGGCCACCGCCGCGGCGAGCGTGTCGCCGAGGAATATGTGGTAGCTCCTCATTGGGCTAGAGAGGAGGAGGGCAAGCGTCCTATCACGCCGCCGCTCTATCACGATGTTGACCCCGGTGAACAGCCCTATGAAGAGCGTCTGCACGCCGATGACGCTAACCACGTGGAAGAGCGCTAACCCGCCTGGGCCCAGCTTGGGCTCCACGGGGGCCTCGCGGAGGGCGATGGGCTGCGCCACAAATTCCACGTATGGGCGAAACGGGGCCGGCGTGAAGTTGACGGCGTATTTGGCGACTGAGGCGCTAAACTCCTCCACTACCCCATACACCACCCCCCTCGCCACTCCGCCCCAGTTGGGGTCGGCGTAGTAGTACAAGTAGGCCACGGCCCTCCTCGCCTGTGTCAAGTTCGCAGTGAAGCCAGCGGGCACCACCAGCACTACGTCGTATGTGCCATTGGCCACAAGCCCCGCCACGTCGCCCGCCTGGGCCAGGCGCACCTTAGCCACCCCCGTGGAGTTGAGGGCCTCCAAGAGGGCGGAGGCGAGGGGACCACCATCTAAGTCCACCGCCGCCACGTTTAGGCTGACGCTCTGCTGGGGCGACCCAAAGATCAGTATGAACACTGCGACGAGGAGTGCGGGGAATACTACCACCCAGAAGAGAGTCTCCCGGTACCTCCAGAGCCCCTTTAGAAATAGGTAGGTCTCCGCCAGCACTTGGCTCATAGCCTCCTCCCCGTCAGTGCGAAGAACACCTCCTCTAGGCCGGGCTCCCTCGCCTCTATCCGCCAGACCTTGGCGCCGACGCGCAGATAGGCCTCAGCGAGCTTGGGAATCCAAAGGGAGGCGTCCGCCACCTCGTACTCGTAGACGCCGGGCCCCGCCTCCCTCGGCCGCGCCCCCTCCACCTCGATCCCCTTGGCGCCTTCGGCGTATACCAAGACGCGCGGGTTTGGGGCATACTTGGCCACGAGCTCCCCCGGCCGCCCAGCCGCTGCGACTCTCCCCTCGTGCATAATTACGACGAAGTCTGCCCTCCGCTGGGCCTCCTCCGCCATGTGGGTGGTGAAGAGCACAGCCCTCCCCCTCCCCACCTTGGCCAGTAGGTCCCAGAGGTCGGCCCTGGCCACTGGGTCGAGGCCGGATGTCGGCTCGTCTAAGACGAGGGCCTCCGGGTTGCCGAGGAGCGCCGCGGCCACGGCGAGCTTGCGCCTCATCCCGCCGCTGTAGAGAGCCACCCTCTTCCCCCTATGCTCGTACAGCCCAACCTCCTCCAAAAGCCGGCGCGCCTCTCTCCCAGCCTCAAAGAGGCCCAGCCCCTTTATTAGGCCTATCCAGACCAAGTTCTCATACCCGCTGAGCTTGTCCTTAAACGGCATGTCCTGAGGCGCGTAGCCAAGAAGCCTCCTAGCTCTAAGCCCATCCCTCCCCCACATATAGAAGCCGCACACCCTCACGCTCCCCCTATCGGGCCTGAGAGCCCCCACCACCATAGACAGAGTGGTGGTCTTCCCAGCCCCGTTGGGCCCCATCAGAGCAGTGAAGCCCACCCCAGCGGAGAAAGAGACGCCGTCCACCACCCTCCGCCCGCCAAAGGCCTTCACAAGCCCCAGAGCCTCAATTACACACCCCATGGAGAAATTAAACGCGTTTAAAAAATAGCGAGTTAAAAGGGGGCTACGGCTCGTCGCCCTTCTTCACTGGGACGCCCACTAGGTTGTTCCACTCGGCCGAGGACCCGTCGTATACCCTCACCGAGGGGTAGCCCAGTAGGTACTTTAGCACAAACCAGGTGTGGGCCGCCCTTTCGCCGATGCGGCAGTAGGTGATCACCTCCTTATCCGGCGTAACTCCCCTCTTCTCGTAGAGCTCCCTAATCGCCGAGAGGTCTTTGAATCTGCCAGTCTCGGGGTCCACCACCTGGGCCCAGGGTATGTTAATGGCGCCGGGTATGTGGCCTCCCACCTGTGTCTGCTCGTTGGGATACTCGGGGGGTGCCGTGACGTCGCCCCGGTACTCGGCGGGCGACCTCACGTCCACGAGGACGACGCGCCTCCCCACCTCCCCCCTGGTCACCGCCTGGAGGATCTCCCAGAAGTACGCCCTGTGAGAGCCCCAGTCCACCCTCTTCACCTTGTAGCGGCCCCTGGGGAAGCTGGGCACCTCCTTCGAGGTAGGCCTCCCCTCCTTGGCCCACGCCGTCCTGCCCCCGTCCATAATTCTCACGTCCTCGTGGCCATACGCCTTGAATAGCCAAAAGGCGTAGGTGGCGAACCAGTTGTTAAAGTCGCCGTATAGCACCACCGTGGTGTCGTTGGACACGCCCCGCTCCTCCATCAGCTTCTCAAAGGTCTCAGGGGGGACGAAGTCTCTTATGACTGGGTGCCTCATCTCCTTCCACGTCAACAACGCAGCGTTGGGGACATGCCACACATTATACGCCGTATTTGGGTCGTAGTCCACCTCGATGATCCTAACCTTGGGATCGTTTAGGTGCTGCTGCACCCACTCCGTCGAAACCAACACCTCTGGCATGAACTAATTTTCGATACAACTTTATATACTTATATACTTCTGCTCATTTTACACCACACGCCGCGAGGCCATAAGGCGGCCAGAGGCGCCAAGGTGTGCTAAGCGGTGATGAGAAGCCTAATTCTCCCGCCGTCTCTCTCCTCCTGCACCTTGAACCCCGCGCCTTGGGCCACGGCCTTTATGGTCAAGGCCCAGTCAAAGTCGTCGGTTTCCACCAAGACTCCGCCGCCTCCTCTGGCCTTTACCTCGCTTAGCTTCTCCATCACTATATAAGCCGGGTGTTTAAGGCCAAGCTTGCCGCACGCATCCTCCCTAAGAATAACCACCTTTTCCACAGATGTTCCACGAATCCTATTTAAATGTTTAAGTTTGTTAACTTTTAAATAAATCAGTGTGTCTAAGCGCCATGGCGGTGGAAATAAGGGCAATAGAGAATGGGCCGTATGAAGTTAAGATAGGCGGGAGGGCCATCTACCTCTGCCGCTGCGGGCACTCCGGCTCAAAGCCTCACTGCGACGGCACGCATGCAAAAGTGGGGTTTAAGGCGCCTGGCGCCAAAATAGTCTAGCGCCGGGCGGCGAACCTGGCGTATATTTTTTCGATCTCCAGGGCGAGGGCCACGTCTTTCTCTGTGATACAGCCCTCGTCGTGGGTTATGAGGTAGACGTCCACCTTGTTGTACCCCTCTATGCATACGTCTGGGTGGTGGTTAGCCGCGTCGGCCACCTTCCTCACCTCTGCCAAGAACTCCACCGCCTCGGCGAAGCTCGCCAGAGAGAAGCGCTTGTGGAGCCTGGGGGGTTGCCCAGACGTGCCCCAGCCCACTGCGCCCCTGCCCGCGAGCTCTGACAAGGCGTCGCTGGGCTTTTTACAGGCCATGAAAAAGCCGATTTGTGTTTTAAAAAGTGGCCTACTGGGCGGCCAGCTTGTTCACCGTGTTTATCACCTCGTCGTATGGAGGCTCGTCGAGGGGGTTGTCGCTGTACCACACGTACTTAATTGTGCCGTCAGGCGCTATGATGTACACGGCGCGTTTGGCGAGGTAGTACAGTGGGAAGTGGAGGAGCTTTGGGAGCACCACGTCGTAGAGGGCGATGACCTGCCTATTGAAGTCGCTGACCAGGGTGAAGTGGAGCCTGTTCTTCTCCTTGAACTCCTTCAGCGAGAACGGCGAGTCCACGGATATTGCTATAACCTCGGCGTTAGCCTTGGCGAGCTTGGCCATGTTGTCGCGGAAGGTGCACAGCTCCTTTGTACACACGCTCGTGAACGCCCCTGGGAAGAACAGAAGCACCACGTACCTCCCCCTCGCCAAAACCTCGCTCAGCCTCACGGGCTTTAGATCTGTGTCCAACGCCTCGAAGTCCGGTGCCTTGTCTCCAACTTTCAACGGCATGACACAAGGCCGACTTCCACATAAAAACATTGAAAGACAGTAGAAGAGTTGGAGAAAAAAGAAAGTTGTTTTCGATCTACCCGCTGACTACCACTTTACCGTACCAGGGGCTCCACTTGGCCCACCTTGGTATGTGGGCAAAGGTGGAGTTTATGCCGAGGAATAGGGCGATGATGGCGGCTACCACGAGTATGGCGATGATGAGGTAGGCGGCGCCTCTGCCAGCCTTGCCCATGGTTAAGAGCGGGCTCAGTAGGCCTGCGAGGCCTACGAACATGAACAACGCCGCGGCTATCTCGGGCTCCTGTGTGAGGTGGAAGTAGGCGATGGCAACGCCGTATATAAATATGGGCAACGACAAGCCGGCGTAGAGGTAGAACACCGGCTTCTGTATGTGGTTAAACCAGCTGGCCACGCCCAGCGATATAAACACGACGCCCAGCAGAGGCCATGAGTCCGAGTAAAGTATGTTGTAGGGGCCTGGGAAAGGCCACACGGCGGTTGCCCATATGCCTGTGGCGAGGATGTAAACGCCCAGGGGTACAAAGCCAGCCGCGAAGGCCTTGTTGAGTCCGGGATCCGCCGGTTTTACAAAATTCCTGTAGACCCAGTAGGCCAGTAGGAACAGGGAAACGCCCAGTATCTGTAGCCACAGATCCAGCGGGTCGATAAACAGTGTTACTTGTTGAGCTTGGGCTTGGAACTGCTTCGGTTTACTTTTTCACTTTACTATTTAAACCTTGTTATTCAAGGTGTACACAAACGGCCACAGTGTATACAACCGTTCACTAAGGCCAGTTAAGTATTTAATGAGACGCGCAGAAGTATATGTGGAGTGCCCCGTTGTGAAGGCGTGGCGCATCTTAGGCCGGCCGTGGCGTCTTGTGATAATTGAGCGACTGCTCCACGGGCCTAGAAAATTCAACGACCTCCTCTGGAGCATGCCGGGCATTAGCAGCAGGACGCTCTCCAAGGCGCTGAGGGAGTTGGAGGAGTTGGGCATAGTGGCGAGGAAGACCGAGGGAAGGCACGTCTACTACTACTTGACAGAGAAGGGGAGGGACTTGGCAGAGGTAGTGGAGGCGGTTAGGAAGTGGGCTGAGAAGTGGATGCCGCCCCGCGCCGCCGAGCAGTAGGCTTATAAGGAAATGCGGTAGCCAATGCGTGGGAGTGCTTGAGTTCTACCCACCGTGGAGAGACTTGAAGCGCTACGTCGAGGCTAGGCTCAGGGAAGCGGAGTGGGAGGCCAAGCTGGCCGAGGAGTTTTTAGAAAACGGCCTCCTCCGAAACGCCGCCGGCAAGGCGTTTCAGGCGTGGAAGGCGGTGCTCGCAGCCGCGGCTGCTCTTGCGAGAGAGCTAGTGGAGAAGCGCGTGCCTGGCTTCGTCGTGGATAGGCTGGGGAAGAGGCGGCGCCGCGCCGACATGGTCATCGCCCTAATGCCCACGAGCAAGATGCGCACCGTGGCGGGGGCCCTCGCGGAGAAGTTCGGCTGGGAAGTGGTCTACTTGACCTCCCTCGCCCTAGACCTCCGCGAGTTTCAACACAGCGGCGTTGACCCCGAGGGCGTCGCCAGCCGGTACACGGACGTGAGAGACGTAGAGAGAGACGTGCGGCACTTGGCGGAGAAGGCGCGGGAGTGGGCGGCCAAGCTGAAAGCCTTTTAAAGGACGGACGATACGCCTCCGTGGACTGTGTTGGGGAGGCCTTGTCTAAGTTCAAGGCCGTGTTCGGCGCAGAGGCGGAGGTAGAGGTGATAGAGGCGGCCGGGGACAGAGTGGCGGCCAGGTTCGGGGGGAACATGTGCTACACTTGCGGCACCTACGACTACTTCGAGGACTTTGCCTACTTCCTCTCAGACTGCGCAGGAGAGGACTGGGGCGTGGAGTCCTACAGCCAGAACCCAGACGGCACCTACACCGTGGTCTTTAGGCCAAGGCGCCTCATAGGCAAGCGGGTACGCCACGTGGTTATCAGAATAGGAGACGAAGTGTTAGATAGAGTCGTAGAAGACGCCGCCAGTTAACGGCGGCGTAGCACAAAGCGCGCAGAGTCGCCCTTCGCGGAAGTGAGGGCGAATTAATGCCAGGAGGTACAACTAGGTGCAAACGGCGCCCCTCCCCTCCTCGTCTAGGGCCAAGGGCTGTGGAAAATCCACTATGGTTTAAGGACTTAGACGACGAGATCCTCTAAGTGTACGCCTCTCAGAGAAGCTGGAGACGCCCTCGACTCGGCTAGGATAGCGGAGTTCCTCATTTAGAAGGCCGTGGAGCTTCGCTTGTCATTGTCTAGCCTAGGCGAGGTAGTGAGCGTAAAGCTACAAAACTTTTAAACAGAGAATTTGATCAGCGGTGGGGCCCGTAGCTCAGCCTGGATAGAGCGGCGGCCTTCTAAGCCGTAGGTCGTGGGTTCAGGCAACGCCGCCCAAAAATCCCATCGGGCCCGCCACCCATCTTCATACGAGTTTCACCGAGAAGAACTGCAAGATTCTTGGCCTCAGCGTAGTAGAAGAAGCGGATACGCAACATGGAATAGGCCCAGCTAGTTTTGCGAGGGCATTAAATCTCGGAATTGAACTATAGTTGTCGAGCTTGTTGAAGTAGTGGCCATGTTAAATGCTACGGAAATAAGAGAGCGATGTTAATGGAGACGCGGAAAGCTCTCAGTAGCGTGGCTGAGTCGGCGTAGGTGCTTTTAAAACGTGTCTAAAACATGGATTGGGGAGAAGCGTTCAGCAACGAGGCGTTGGAGGAGCTCCGCGGGAGACTTGAACGCTGGGAGGAGCTGTGTATGCAACTCCGTGGGCTCTACTACCGCTACATTGACCTGGCCGCCTTCCGCTCGGAGAAGTGCTTCTATCCCGGGCGGAGGTGTAAGAGGCCGTGGGGGCGGGAGTACGATGTGGGCGACCTCACGTTCATGTGGCTACATATCGCAAACACGGCGCCGCTGTGCGGCGATCTCATCAAGGCACTGGCAGATGTGGAGGAGAGGTTTAGACAGATGGGCGTGGAGAGCCTTGAGAAACACGGCGGCGTAGAGGAAAAGTCCATGGCTGTGACAGAAATCGTACACTGGCGCATAAAAAAGCCGGTATATGCAACTGTGGCGTTGTGGGAGAAGAGGCTGTACGTCTTCTACGACGGCATGTCAATTGGCGAAGGGCTAAGGGGAGATGAGCTGGAGAAACTGATAAGGGAGGCCATGCAAGTGGGCATCGCCGCCGAAGTATACGACGTAGACGACGAGTATAAACGCCTACTGCTTGAGGTGCCACTGCCAAGGCCCGTGTCGGGATTGCTAGGCAGGTGGAATAGGGCGCCAGTGGCACTGTTTAGGAATTTGGGCTGGTTGCTGAGCGACGACTGGAGACAGCATCTTGGACACACTGCTGGCAATCCCGGCCAGGTCGCGGTGAGGCTGTTTGACTGGATAGCCCTGGCCAAGTACACGATGGAGCGGAGGATCGCGCCAAGGGCGCCGCTGGTATTCAAGCTGTCTATCTATCTGATCACGAGGAGTAAGAGGGGCAAAAACCCTATCGTCGAAGTGCGCCCCGTCGGCACAGCTACGGAGACCATCTCCACAGTATACGACTGGTTCGGGATAACGCTGGGTAAGACTGAGGAGGTGTTGGCGAGGGGCTACTTAGTGCTTAAGGCGTTGAAGGAAGAGGCCTTCAAGCGAGACGGCAAGATGTACGTCGTCAACGACGTAGGGGCGTGGATTGCCTTTAGCAACGCAGTGGCTACTCTGGTGTTGGGAGACGGCTACGCCATGCCGGCGGAGTTTAGAATTGTGGCTAAGGCCTCGCCCAGAGAGACGTTGGAGGGAGGTACGCACATAAAAGAGTTGGCTGAGGCTCTGGGCGGCGTGGTGGCTGGGAGAGAGGTAAAGCTCCAGAGCTGGCATATGCGCCTGTTGTTGCTAACTCCGCCTACGCCCGCCTTTGAAAAGACGGCAGAACTGTACGAGGTACTTGTCAACTACCCGGCGGCCGCCGTTGTCGAAATAAACGGCGCTACATATTTGCTCACTCACAACGGCGGTGGCGAGTTTGTAATTGGAAAAGGGAGAGCTACAGAGCTGTACGAGGCAGTAAACAGGCTCGGCATACAGACGAGATTAAAGGGGCAATTGCTAGTGCTGACTTACGCCCAGCTGGAGGAACTGGCGAGGCGCGGCTTTGCCGTCAAATTCCTCAACGACATGGAGAAAGACGCGGTGAGAGAAGTTAAGGCTGTGACGCCAGCGTCTGACCCAAACGCCGTTAGGCGCGTGTTAGAGGAGGTGGCCAAGATGGCGAGAATAGTAGTGGCTACAGACAGAGGCCGGCTCTACATAAGGATAATCCCCCACGACAAGTCCAAGGCGGAGGAAATAGCGGCCAAGCTGAGAGCCGTGGGAATAAGAGCCACGATATTACGCAAGAAGAGAGAGGTAAGAATACACGAACAAAAGTCGATAGAAATAATCCGTAGGATAGCCCCCCACTTTTTCCACCCATTTACATTTCTACAATCACACTACTGCAAAATTAAGGCACCTATATATGAGAGTTTTGATATATGACAAGAAGAAAATTTACAAAGATACTGGTCGGCCCGCCGGGAGTCTCAGGGGTCTATCCCTTTTGAACCCGGGACCGCCCGTTACAGGTCCTGGGGGCTTGTGGCTGTTGTACCCCCAGGGGCTGTCTACAGCCGGGCGCTCTGGACCGCTGAGCTACGGGCCGGTCGTTACTTTTTCTGCTGGGTGTATTTAAGTTTTGTCCTCCTATTCTCATGTTCTCTTGTCGGCTATCGTCTTTTCGGCTCGCCCCGCTCTACTGGGCCTCTCATAAGCTGGCGCGTTGACGGCGCTTAATACAGAAGTATGGTCCGCTCCTTGAGTTTGCCGGAGGTGGGGTCTACTTTTAGCCCTAGGACTTCCAGCGTTGTTGCGCCTGTTAACACCTTGTCGACGGCGTCGGAGAGGAGGGCTGGCGCTACCTCTCCCCTTCTCTCTAGCTCTATCCATGTCCGCGTCTTTTTGAGCTCCACGACGCCGGTGGCGGTTGTGAGTGTGGCCTTTCCTGTGGGCCTTAGGTCGAGCTCCTTGGCTAGTCTACGAGGCACGACAGTCAGCGTCGTACCGGTGTCCACTAGGGCGTCCACGTCGACGGCCTTTCTCCCCTCGGCGTCGCCTATCTTCGCCGTCATCCACACATGGCCCACGTGGGTTGCCCAAGCCGTGTTTAAAAGGTTGTGGCTACGCCCTTATCACCCCAATGGCGGCGAGGGCCGTTATTATGAGTATCGCGACAGCAAGGGCGGCGGCTCTCTTGTTTTTCAGATTGGTCAAGGCGGCGAGAAGTCCGATGGAGCTTGCTACGCCTAATAAGGCCACGCCGATTTGGCCGAGTAGTGTGGTAGATATGTTCTCCCTCGACCCGGTCATAATTGCGTTTACTCTCTCCGACGTTGCCTGTGGGTTGGCCAGGGCGTAGAGGATTACGTCTGCCACGAGCATTGCGAGTGCGAGTAAAACGGTGTAGAAGACTGCGTTTGAGAACCGTTTCTCAATCATATTAGCCCCAGCCCCATCAAGCCCCTTGTCACCAGTGGTGCCGCGGCGATGAGCATTACGCTTATGACGACGAGTCTAATGACCCTGGCCTTAGCCTTGAGGGCGAGTCTTGCGCCTATGTTGGACCCTATGGCGACTCCGACTAGGGCTGGGGCTAGCACCAGAGGTGTTGCGACTCCCTCGTGGACGTAGGCCCAGAGGCCGGGCGCGTTGGCCACTATGAAGGTGGATGTAGATGTGGCGACGGCGATTTTTATTGGCAATCCCGTTATTAGGTTTAGGACTGGGACTAGGGCCCACCCGGCGCCTAGGCCAAAGGCGCCGCCTATGAGTCCTACTCCGAAAAGCGCAAATGCGGTGGGGAGTAGCCTCTGCGCGGTGTACGAAACCTCCTCGCCTGTGGCGGGGTCTTTAAAGGCTCCGTACAGCCCTAGGCGTCTCGACCACCCGCTGGCCTCGCTTTTTACCTCACGGGGTTTTACAGTAAGCATTATCAATACTATGAAGAAGAGTAAGACGCCAAGGGTCAGCCTTATGATGGCTTCCCCAGCCTTGCCGAGCGATTTGACTACGTGTATGCCGACTAGGGCCCCTGTAACTACCCCCAGCGACATGAAGAGCGAGGTGAATAAGACTAAGTTAAGTCTCGCCGCGCCGGCGAGAAAGTACTTTCTGCCGCCGAAGGCGGACGTGGTCATCGTCAGCGCCAGGCCCGCCGCTCTGATTACTGTGGTGTCCATTTGAGTGAAGGCGAGCATGAGCGGCGTAAATACCACGCCTCCCCCTACCCCGGCCATTGCGGCCACTACGCCTATGACTAAAGACGCGACGAAGAGAAGCCCTTCAAATATTACGACGTCCATATCCCCCGGAGCTTCCACACAACTTGAAAAATCACGACGGAGTCCAACGGCATGCCACTTCGGTGAGGACTCTTTTTAAGTGTTATTGCCTGGGAGAGATTAATATTTATGTTGAACGAAGTAGAGACGTGGCGCGTGCCAAGTTGCTCATGAAGGCGGGCATGGGGGCAACCTTCGGCGTCTGGATCACTATCCCCCACCCCGAGGTGGTGGAGATTCTCTCCAATCTCCCCTTTGACTGGTTTATGTTCGACATGGAGCACGCCCCCATCACTGTGGAGAAGCTGGAGACCATGCTTATGCCGCTTAGGGGGAGCGACATTGTCCCACTGGCAAGGGTGCCGTGGAACGACCCCGTGGAGATTAAACGCGTGCTCGACCTGGGAGTGGCCGGGGTCCTCGTGCCGTGGGTTAACACTAGGGAAGAGGCAGAGCGCGCGGTTAAGGCGGTGCGCTATCCGCCGTGGGGCATAAGGGGAGTGGGGCCTCGGCGGAGCGTCATGTACGGCTTCGCAGACGTGGTAAAGTACTACAAGGAGTGGGACGAGAACTACGTCTTGCTGGTCCAAGTGGAGACGGCGGAGGCCGTGGAAAACGTTGAAGAAATCGCGTCGGTGGAGGGCGTCACCGGCCTCTTCGTGGGGCCCAACGACCTCTCGGCCTCCCTGGGCGCGTTTAGAGATTTTAAAAACCCCAAGTTCACCGCGGCGCTTGAAAGAGTGTTGGCCGCGGCCAAGAGCCGGGGCAAGCTGGCCGGAGTCATGACGTACAGCCCCGAGGAGGCGGCGAGGATGGTGGAGATGGGGTTCAACTTCGTGGCTCTTTCACACGACGTGAAGTACTTGGTGGAGGGGGCAAAAGCCTTTCTTAGAGTTAAGGAGCTACTCGGGCGGCGGTAGGTACTCCTTCTCCTTGGCGGCCATCTGCTTTATCTCCTCGAGTCTCGAAAACACCTCGTCCCACACCTCGCGTCCCGTGGACTTGTGCTTGGCCACTGCCTCAAACACCGCCTTTCTAAAGGCCACGGGGACGTCCTCTATGTAGCCCCTGCTGTCTACTCTCGCGGCGGGGAACTCCGAGAGTATCCTCTTGGCCACGTCCTCTGGCACTTCGAAGTCCAGAGTCTTGACTCTGCCGCCGAAGCTGGACTTTATCAACGACTCCAGCGGAGTGCCCTTGATTCTCTCAAGCCGCTTTTCGTCTAATACCAGGGCGAATTTGTACGTCATAGCTCCACCTCCAGTTGCTCTTCTTTAAGTTTTAAGTAGCGGTCTGTCACGAAGGGGTAGCCGTACACCTTCCACCACTTCACAATCACGTCGAATACCTCGGGCCTCATTATTATGGGCGGCGGCCTGAGGCCCTCCATTATTATGCCGCGGATAAAGGAGCCGCTGAACTTCTCAGGCTTGTCTCCCACAAGCGGCTTGTCTAAGTCGCTCCCGTAGTAGGTAATCTCGTCGGCCTTGGGGCTATAGGCGAATTCGCCCAAGTTGACTGGGAGGATCTTGAACCCCTTGTCTGTCTCATGCGGAGGCTCGTTTAGGCCGTAGCTGGGGAGGCCCTTGGTCCAGAGTATCTGCGTGGCGTAGGGGTCGTAGTAGTCGCCCACGGCGGCGTGGTCGCGGCCGAACATGTGGTGAGTGCAGCCGAGGTTCTGCCTAATCACTGCGTGGAGCAGGGACTCCAGTGGGTTGCCGTACCTCATGTCCCACAGAGTCATGGTGACCACATGCCTGTCGGGGTGGAAGTAGCCGAACTTGTTGAGGGCCTCGTGGGCCTCGAGGATGGCCTCGTCCAAGTAGTCGCCGGGCCTCTTGGCGCCTATAATGGCGTTTACCAGCACCGCGTCTCCCGGCCTAGTGGCCCCCGCGACGAAGAGCGCGTGCTTCATAAGGGCCTCGTGGCCCCGGTGGGGCACGTTGCGCGTCTGGTGCGCCACAACGATGGTCCACCCCTTCTGCCTTATGTACTCCCTGGACTTCTGCGGTGGGTACCAGAACCTGTCGTAGGGCTGTCTAAACTTCGGCGGATTTACCACGTAGACCCTCCCAGCGACGAAGTTGGGTTTCAACTGTCTGTATATCAGCCAGCCTGGGTGCTTTTCGTCAAACCTCTTCCTAACAACCTCCTTATTCCTCTCAGGCGTGCCGAATACCCTATCGGCGAACGTCTTCCTGTCCTCTACCCTGTATATCTCCTCTATCCTCTCCACAACAGCGAAGGGCCTGCCCTTGAGCCTAAGGCAGAGGCCGTCCCCCTCCTTGACGCCGGCGGCCTTGAGGTCCTCGTCGGAGAGGTCGAGGACTATGGGGTATGGGAATATCCACCCGTCGAGGAGCCGCCTCTCCTCGAGCACCCTCTCCACCTCGTTTCTTGTCATGAACCGGTCCAGCGGCGAGAAGAAGCCGTAGGCAATCGACATGATCTCTCGGTACACATTCCTAATGGGAGTCCCGGCGGGGTCCAGCGTCGGCTTTATATCTACGCAGGGGAGCCCCTCCACCATCTTCGCCGCCTTGTCTCTATCCTCTACCACGTTGTACACGAGCCTGCCCCCGTGGGGCGGCGGCGTTTCGAACTTCATAGCAAACCGCCGAGGGAGACCTTTTAATCTTAATTCCTATCTAGAGTGTAATTGTATACATATATTCCCCCCGCCTGTGTCACACGTGCGCATACCCGAGATACCCATGCTCATAAAGTCACTCTACTTCGCCGGCCGCCCCTCCCTCCTCATCCTAGGGCCCCCCGGCATTGGAAAATCTGAGTCTGTCCGCGCCGCGGCGGCCGCCGTGGCAAAGGAGCTGGGTCTCCCACTGGTGGAGTACAGCGACGATGTGTACCTAGACGTGGTGAAAAACCCCGAGGTCTGCCTCCTCGTGGATCTCCGCCTCACCGAGGTAGAACCTGCCGACATTGTAGGCGTGCCTAGGCCCGTGGACGGCGGGGCTGTGCAGTACTTCCCCCAGGCGTGGGCCAAGGCCTTGTCCAAGGCCAAGTGCGGCTTCCTATTCCTCGACGAGTTGACCAACGTCCAACGCGATGACGTGGCCGCCGTGGCGTATAAACTACTGCTGGAGAAAAAGGCCGGGTTCACGAAGTTCTCCGAGGGGGCCATGGTGGTGGCCGCGGGAAACGACCCCGAGACCTCCCCCATAGCCAGGCCCCTCCCAGCCCCCCTAATAAACAGGGTGGTGGTGCTCAAGGCGGAGCCCCCCACCGTCGAGGAGTGGTATCAGTACATGGCCGAGCGCCACGGTGACTTCGACAAGAGGACCTACCTCTACCTAACCCTCTACCCTGAGGACCTCCTGGAGAAGGCGGCCAGTCTTGAGACTGTGAATAACTTCGCCACGCCCCGGTCTTGGACCACTCTGGCCCTCCTCCTGGCGAGGGGGGTGGAGTCGCCTGACGTGATATACGGCCTCCTCGGCCCAGCGGTGGGGGCAAAATTCAAGGCCTTTATCTCCACCAAGGTGGACGTGGAAGACGTGTTGTCCAACCCCCAGAAGTTCGACGGCCTCAAGCCGGACGAGAGGCTCATCCTCCTCCACGAGGTGGCTCGCGCGGCGGAGCACCGCGACGTGTCAAAATTCGTGGAATTCCTCCAGGGGAGGATGGAGTGGCTCATCCTCTTCCTCCGCCTCGTCAAACGCGACGTAGCCGCCAAGCTCCTCTCGGCAATGCCACACGAGGTGGTGACGCGTCTCTACAAAGTGGCCACCATTGTGGAAAAACTGAAAAAATGATAGAGGATCTCTACGCCGCAACTGCCCTATCCCCCTTCTGGGCCGCCACTCTGTGGCGCCTCCGCATCGTGAGGAGGGTGGGGGCAAAGTCCGTGGTGGAGCTAGACGGCTACTCAATAGCCGTGGGAGACCGCTACCTCCAACTGCCCCCCGCCCACCGCATCGCCGAGCTCCTCCACGTGGCGACCCACGTCCTCTTCGACCACGTGGGGCGGATGGCGGGGAGAGACCCAGAGCTGTGGTGGCTCGCCGCAGACGCCGTGGCCTACTCTATAGTGGAGTCGACGGGCGTGGAGTTGCCCAAATACGCCAAAGCCCTCATCGACGCCGTGAAGTATCTAACAGGGCTAGACCCCCGCTCCGCCTCTGTGGAAGATATATACGACCGCTTGGTCAATACCTCCGCCAAGTACCTCATTGACAGGTCGCAGTTGCCCACGTACCGGGGCCACTTCTACCGCGAAAACTACGACGTAGAGGAGGACGTCAGCAGGGGGGACCCCGCCCTGTATGCCACCCGGCCGGAGGACAGGCGGAGGATGCTCATAGAGCTCGTAAGCTCCGCCTCTGTGGCCGCCAAGAGGGCTGGCTACATGTCCTTGTCCGTGGAAAAGGAATACGCCAAGCTTGCCGAGTCGGCGGCAATCCCCTGGCGGGGGTCGCTTCGAAGCCTCTTCGCGAGCACAGCCGCCGCCGTCCTTGAGACGTGGGCGCGGCCCAATAGGCGCGTGGAGGAGTACCCAGGCGCCAGGAGGAGGACGTACACCAAGGTGTGGTGCCTCGTGGACACCTCAGGCTCGATATCGGACGAGGAGTACGCCCTATTTCTCGCAGAGGTGGCCGAAATCGCCAGGCGCACCCAGTCCAAGGTAATGTTTGTGCAGTGGGAGGTGGGGATAAGGGCCGTGCACGAGGTGAGGCGGCCGAGCGACTTGGAGAAAATAAGCCGGATAGGCTTCGGCGGCACCGTCCTAGCCCCCGCCATTAGGAGGGTGGCCGAGCTCGCCAAGCCCTGGGAGCCGGTGGTGGTCTTCTCAGACTTCGTCCTATGGGACTTCTCAGCCGCCGTGGAGGCCCTCTCTAAGGCCGCGCAGAGGGGCAAGGTCATCCTCGCCACAACGGCCGTCAGGCCCAGAGTGCCGGGCGCCCGGCTCGTCCAAATCGCCGAGCCCAAGGTGGAGGAGCTACTCGGCATGTCCGGATGACGGCCCTGCTCTGCATGGAGGCCGCCCAGGAGCTCTCCAAGAGAGGCGTAGACACTACGCCGCTGGAAGCCGCCTGCAACCCCGCGAGGCGCCTCGCGGAGGAGGAGGAAGAGGCGTGCGTCCTAGCCCTCGAGGCCGGGGACACGTGCCCCCAACCGCCCCCGTGGTTGGCGCCGCTACAGATCTACAACTTCTTGTCTAAGCAGAGGAGGCTGGGCAGGCATGGCAGAAGGCTGTTAAAGGCTGTGGAGGAAGAGGCGAGACGCCTACTTATGCGCATATACGAGGCCAAGGCGGCCCTACTCCATCTCCCACTCCACGTGCTAGCCGACGCGCCGCCCCACTGCCACAGGAGGTTCTACTTCGACGGAGAGGCCATCTACCTCACACAAGGCCAATGCCCCGCCCCCACACCCGCCCCCCGGCCAGAAAAGGCAGAAAAGCTGATAGACCTAAAGGCCCCCCACGCCACGGCGGCAAAGCGCCTTGAGACAGTAAAGGCCGCCTACCCGGAGCTGGCCCAGTACCTAGCCGAGGTGGAGGCCGCCATCGAGAGACTAAAAAGGGAGTACATAGCCTACGTCTTGTCGAAAGGCGGGGAGTAGGGAAAAACCGGTGGGGGAAGGAGGAAAAATTAGTCGATTATGTGTATTACTGGGGAGGTTCTGAAGCTCCACTGGCCGGTCTTGGGGTCGCGTCTGACGTGTGTGAATACGTGCCAGTTGTCCTCGTCGATGTAGGGGTAATCGGCGTTGAAGTAGTAGCCGCGGCTCTCCTTGCGGTTCATCATGGAGAAGACCACCGCCTGGCCCACTATGAGGCGGTGATAGACCTCCCACACGCGGAGGAGCTCGTGGAGGCTGGCCGCGGCGGCGAAGCGGAAGTCCTCCTCCAACATCTTCAACAGCTCCCAGGCGCGGCCCAGCATGTACATATTGGTGGTGTAGAAGGTACCCCAGCCCGCCGCGTATTCGTCCATGATCTTCTGAAGCCTTGTCAGTAGCTGGTACCAGTTTAGGTAGTTGGGGTGTATCTCAAACCAGTTGGTCAAGTTGGGCGGCATCTCCGGCGTGGTGGTCAACGGCTTGAGTTTGTGGTACCACTCCAGCGGCCTGTACACAATCTCCTTGTATCTCTCAATGGTGTCGTTGCTCACCACCGGCTTGTAGTCCTTGGCCTGGGTCAAGACGTATCTAGCCGCAGACTTGCCCGCGATTCTACCCTCTGTGAAGGAGCCGCTGGAGAACTTGTGGCCAGACGCCCCCACGGTGTCGCCGGCGCCGAAGAGGCCCTCCACAGTCAACATGCGGTTGGGGCCCCACTTGTACTCAGGCGGCGCAATGTCCGGCGGCCCGGAGGCCCACATGCCTGCCGACGAGCCGTGGCTACCCTGTTGGTAGGGCTCGGTGGGCAGTAGCTCAGAGGGCGTCCTCTGCGGGTGTATGTTCTGGCTGGCCCAGTATATCACCTGGGTGGGTGTCATGTCTAAGTAGTCCTCAAAGAGAACTTTGAGGCTCTCCTCGTCTGGGAGCCTCTCTTGCGTCTGCATTATGTCGGGCCCACGGCCCTCCTTCAAGTTCTGAATAGTGACCCAAGTCCTTATGGGAGTCGGCGTGGGCCTGGCCCACGCGTAGTCGTAGAAGATCTTGGCCAACTCCGCCTTTGCCTCGTCTGGGAGAGGCTCCCACTGCTTGCCCTTGACGTCAGTGGAGCGCATCTTGAGCAGGAGGTAGGGGAAGCCCACGGGGCCGTAGGCGTCTTTGAACCGCACTACCACAAGCCTAAATTCAAAGTTCACAGTCTCGGCCCCGGCCAGGAGAGGTATGGCGTATGCGCTTCCGCTTGCCCAAGTGGGGTACCACGCCCTCCCCAGGCCCTCGCCGACGCTACGCGGCCTGTACAAAAGCGACGTGCCGCCCGCGGCCACGATCACCGCCTTGGCCTTAAAGACGTAGAAGGTGCCGTCTCTCACGTGGAAGCCCACCACGCCCGCAATCCTGTTGGGCCTCTGCTCATCTAGGAGCGGGTGTGTGACAAAGACCCTCTCGTAGACCTCGTCGGCGGACTTTCTACAGGGCTCGGCTATAATCGCCTTGTAGGACTCCCCGTGGATTGGGTGCTGCCATCTGCCGGTTCTGAGGTACTTCCCAGTCTTGGGGTCGCGCCAGATGGGCAGCCCCCACATGTCGAAGAGCTTTATGGTGGAGGTCATGTGCCTCGCTATGTCGTACACGAGGTCTTCTCTGACCACGCCGAGTAGGTCGTTGCGCACGTAGCGGACGAACTCCTCGGGCTTGGGGTCCTCTGGGTCCTCGCTGAAGACGCCTAGGTTAGTGGCGCTGAGGCCCATCCCCACTGCGCCGCTCTTCTCAGTGTTGGCCTTCTCCACGAGGGTCACCTTGCACTTGCTCCTGCACCAGTACTTGGCCTCAAAAACTGCGCCGCATCCCGCCATTCCGCCGCCTACCACCAAAATGTCAGTCTCGACGACCTTCGTGGGGAAGTGGAGCGCCGACATACTACTTCGCCTGCTTAGCCTTTATTATACTACCCACGATTCTCACGGGCTGCGCCGGGCGTGGAAGCTCCTTAAAGCCCAAGAACTCGGGGTTGTCCTCCAGCGCGAGGAGCTCCGAGTCTAGGTCGGGCCTCTCGGGGAAGTCTAGCGCGCCCTTCGCCGAGCCCCAAGGGGTGGTGCGTATGGGGGAGGCGAACTCGTACACCGTTCCGTCTCTGTACATTACGCGCCAGTAGATTATGTTCTTCTTGGTATCTCTCACAACGCCTATCCGGGCGCCCAGCGGGATAAAGTCGCTGTATCCTCTCACCTCCACCGCGTGTTCTGGGCAGTACTTGACGCAGTTTAAACACTCGGCACACGACACTGGGTCAGCGTTGTAGGCCTTCCTTATCTTGGGGTTGTAGTGCATGTTGTCTGCCGGGCATATGTCTACACACTTGCCGCACCCCTTGCACAGAGAGGCATATACAAATGTAGGCATGTCCCCACCCCTCTGCACATTTAAAAGAGTTGTTCATCTACAGATGGAAATAAGACTTAAGAACAAGCGCGCCGAGTGGACCATGCCCACAGAGATGGCGACTATAAAGGAGATTCAAACGGCGTGGGGGACCTACCGCTTCGTTGAGTCGCCTGTTGATTGGTTCGCCATAGACGTGTTGGCCGCGTTAACAGTGCTCTGGATCTTATTCACTTTTTGGTATAAGGGGGTGCGCCAGTTCAACGTCGTAAGATACCCCTACATTGAGACGATGATACCCTACGCCGAGTGGGATAGAAAGTTGTTAAGGGAGAAGCCCCCCATAGGCGTCGGAAGCGCCATCGCATACTTCTTCAAGACGTTGTTCGCCGACGTGTTGGCTATGGGAATTCTGAAGTGCGAATACGGGAAGTCGGAGAAGGAGGTGGTTAATACGAGGGCCGCGAAGCGGGTCGCGAAGCTGTTCATGGTATGGGGCTTTGTACTCGCCGGCATTTCTACGACGCTGGCCTACTTCACCTTCCCCCACAACATGATCGTCCTAGACCTGCACCACCCAGCCAGGATATTTGGCGTGGCGGGCGGAGTGCTCATGGTGGTGGGCGCCTTGATATGGCTCTCCGTTAGGTACAAGGAGGTGAACTACAGAGGCATTTGGGACTGGCTCGGCGCAGACTACTTGCCCTTCATGGTTCTACTGCTGGGGCTCTCCGGGTTCGTCCTACAAGCCGCCATATACGTCTGGGCCCACAACCCCAGCGACGCCTTTGCCAACGCCTTCCTCTACTTTGCTGAACACTTCCACGCCATCCCCGTGGCGCTGTTCTTCTGGGCGTTCTTTTGGACAAAGGCCGACCACATAATCTACAGAATCCTCTGGCGCATATACGAGTACGCCGACAAGAAGTATGCGGCTTCTCACAACATCAGCAGACTCCCGCCGCCGACCCTCAAGGTGATGAATAAGACGGGCAAAGAGATACAGCCAGGCTACTAAACCCCTCTTTTTCCCCTCATCATAAAGACCACCGCATCCTCCTCCACCGGCACTTCCACAAGCCTAAGCGCCGTGTTGTTAGTCAATATGGCGAACGGCTGAGGCTCCACGTGTACCACCTCGCCGAATTCCACGTGGTCTAGATACTCCAGGGCCACCGTCCCCTCGTATATTGGGAAGCCCGTCAACTGCCTCCTCACCACCAGCTCGGTGATACCAAAGGGGACCTTCATCACCACCCGCGTGGCCTCCACAGGGTTTGCCTCAGAGACTTCGAAGTAGGCCTCTACGTCCATTGCGCCCCAGCCGTAGTAGGGGTAGAGCATGACGGCGAGCTCCCTCGACACGCCTATGCACGGCCCCTTCTCCACCTTAGCCACGGCCCGCCTCCCATCTCTAGACCTCAACTCCACGTAGGGCACCTCCACGTCTAAAAAAACCACAGGCCTGTAGTCCAAGATAGTGCGAGTTAAACACATCCTCAGATACATGGACTTGGACATGTGTGAGTATAAATGCGTATAACCGCCGACAGGTTTTTATAAGCACAGGTTTTTGGCGCCATGTTGGTGGCTGTTATTTCGGACACGCACGACGACTGGGTGGCCATTAGGCGCTTCGGCGAATTGGTCAAGAGGCGTGGGCCGGCGTTTATAATCCACGCCGGGGATTGGACATCTCCCTTTAGCCTAATGAAGATGAGGAAGGCCGTGGGCGACATGCCCATCTACACCGTGTTGGGCAACAACGAGGGGGATAAGATCAACTTTGCCCGGCAGGCCGCCGCCCACAAGGTAGAGATCTTGGGAGACGCCGGTCTCATAGAGGCCGGGGGTAGGAGGATTGGCGTCTACCACGGAACCTCAGAGCTCATCCTAGAGGCGCTTATAAGGTCGAAGATGTTTGACATAGTTGTCTACGGCCACACCCACAAGGTTGACATCAGGCACGTGGATGGGACACTGGTGATAAACCCAGGCGAGGCATGTGGATGCGCACACGAGAGAAAAACAGCCGCATTTCTAGACTTGTCGACGCTTCACGTGGAAATAGTGGACCTCTAACCGCCCGTCCCACGGAGACCACACACGCTAAGGAAACCGCGGCTACTCTTCATCAACGGCTACCGAGCTCAACACTGCCTACTGTTGGCTAAGGCGTGGCATAGGCTAAGCCCCCAACCGCCTCTACAAGGCGCCCATTCCTGCATGTTGTTTCACCGCGGCCCACCTTGCTCTATGGGTTTTACGTTTAAAAATATTAGTGTAACACGTCATATGTTTAGAGAGACTTGGAGAGGCGTTGTGCCTCCTCTCTCGGAATCTGCTCTGGAACTTGTCAAATTTTTCCTAGGCGAATATCCGCGGCCGACTTCTATATATTCCGCATATAGGGCTCTCCCGTACCCAGCGTCGACTATATATAAATCGGCCCGCGCCTTGAAATCTCTCCGAATTTTGAGGGAAGAGACTGGGGGCTACGTGGCCACAGTGAAGGCGGCCATAGTTGCGGCTTACCACCTCGACGAGGCGTATCTATCCTACGTGGAGAAGTTCTGGGGACTTGGGCCCCGGAGGGGGGTCTACAGCTACCTCCTCCTCTTGGGCGCGGCGCTTAGGCGGCTGGGCTTTAAGTTACAGGAGGCCTACATCTGCGACTTCTACGCAACCCCCATGTACATAATTCCATTTCTCTCCGGCGGAGCCGCAGAGGCTGGGAGGAAGCTGGGCCTAGAGCCCGCCGTGGTAGAAGAGGCGCTTGAGGTAATGAGAGAGGCTACTGCCCTCCGCGAAGTGTATGTGGATGGGCTTAGGGTTCTGTTGCTACGCGCTGGTGGGAGGCACGTGGTGGCAGACGTGGCCTGCTCTAAGTTTGGGAAGTGTGGACACGCATCGCCGTTGAGCTGTCCCAGGGCTAGGCGCATAATTACATACATCGCCGGCGGTGGTGTGAAAGAATCAATATAAAGGGGTTAGATGTTTGTCCCATGGCGCGGATTATATTAGTAGCAGTGCCCGGGGTGGGGAAGAGCACGATTTTGAAGTTTCTAACTGAGCGCAGGAGAGACGTCCAAGTGGTAAACTACGGCGACGTGATGCTCGAAATCGCCAAGGCCCGCTTCGGCATCGCCAATAGGGACGAGATGAGGAAGAAAATCCCCCTGGAACAGTACAGGGAGGTCCAGAGGGAGGCCGCGGAGAGAATCGCCCAGATGCAGGGCCACGTGGTGGTGGACACCCACGCGTCGATAAAGATAGCCGGGGGGTACTACCCAGGCCTACCCCACCGCATTATCACGCTCATGAAGCCGCACGCCATTGTGTTAATAGAGGCGGACCCGCAGGTGGTGCTAAAGCGCAGAGCCAGCGACGCCACTAGGCCCACGAGGGACGTGGAGACCCCCGAAGACGTGGAAAGGCACCAAGAGGCCAACCGGCACTACGCCTACGCGGCCTGCGAGGCGGCGGAGTGCATCGTCTACATAATCGACTTACGCAAAGTGCCAGAGACGCGGCCCTTTGAACACGCAGAGTACGCCGCGGGCAAGCTATCCGAGCTCATAGACGCCCTCGGCTGACGGTCTTCCACAACTCTCTCAAAAGAGCCGCCACCTGCCCCAGCGGCTTCTCAGTCTTGTAAAACACGGCGAGGTACTGCACAGCCCCGTCGTCGACAAGTATACAGGGGCCGCACAGCTCAGCAGCCACGTCGCCAATGGGCCTCCCCCCGTACGTGGCAGGCAACTTGACGACTCCCCCCTCGGCTATTACCAACGCCTTTAGATTGCAGAGGCAGACGAGTTCAGCAAAAACTTTTTCAAAAAACTCCCTGGCGTTTTCTACCCGGATCTCCTCCACTATCCCCTCAGCTTCGTCAGTATATATCCGTAGAGCCTAGTGGGGGCGCTCCAGAGGGTGGGCATGGCCAAGAAGGAGAATGGGTGCACCATTTTTCCAAAGGGCACGTAGGCTATGAAGAGCATGGCCAACGCCGCGTGAACCTTAGTGACCACGTCCGCCTCGGCCATCTTCTCAACGCCAGCCACGGGATTCCCCAAGAGGACGTTCTGCAACCACGGAGACACAGTCTCCATGTAGTTGGGGTGCAAGACGAGGGTCTGCACATTGCCAAGGCCCACAATTGCGAGGAGGAGGACTAGGGCAAACCAGTCGTCTAGAAAGCTCAGCTTCCGCACGTCTGGCCTAACGAGCCTCCGCACGAGGAGGAGGACCAGCCCTATGAACGCCGCAATGCCCGCCGCCCCGCCCACATACAGGGCTATGGCCTTGTGCACCTCCTTCGGCATCCCGAAGTTCTCCGGGGGGACGATCATGGAGAGGTGGCCGAGGAGCGCGATCCAGATGCCCCAGTGGAATAGGAAAGACCCCACCTGCAAGAGGCGGTCGGACATGCCGAGGTTGTAGAGCACGAAGATCCTCTTGAGCACCTCGCCGAGCCTGTCGCCGAAGCCCCACTTGTAGCCCAGCACCTGTACTGAGTAGAGGCCCGTGAGGTCCGGCGCCCTGAGCCACCCGGCGAATTTGTACAAAACCCCAGCTATGAACAGCGCCAGAGATATGTAAGGCGCTACGCCAAATACAAATAAATCAAGTGGAGACATAGGAAGATTGGGAGTGGGGCTTATAATCTGTTATTCCACATTCACGGTTAATACCTCTTCTCCATGCACTTGCCCAGCTGCTTTAAGAGAGAGACGAGGTAGCCCAAGCCTCTCTGCACGTCTGGGTCCCTAAGCGCCGCCAGTAGGCCCATTAGGCCAATTGGCTTTTCCACCTCCGCAACGGCCACGGCGGTGGTTAAGCAGTCCAGCTTTGAAGTATCTTGCGACATGTTGACCGCGGCGGTTAGGGCCACCTCCTGCAACTTGGCGACCTTCTCTATGAAGCCCGGCGTGAGCAGGCCCTCGGTTATAAAGCGTAACGTAGTGGCCAACTGGAGCAAGTCGTCCAACACGCCGCTCCTCTTGAACTCCCACAGCGTCCTCACCAAGTCGCGGAGGACGTCTATCCGCTCGACGATCTCTGCGAGAGCCTCCTGCGTCTTAGGAGACTCCAACGCCTTTAAGAGCCTCTCCTCGGTACTCATAGCCCACACCTAACCGCGCTCCATATGGAGAAATTAGTCAAATCTTTTAGCCTCATCATGAACTTATTGCTTGGCACGGGGTAGAGGGCGGGGCCGTCGTAGTTCCAGCTCACCTGCGTAGCCTCCTCTGTCCCCGTCAAAATGAAGCATATGACCCTGCCGTTGTATACAGAGTCTGCGTGGCCGAACTCCATATCCTCATATATCCTGTCAGCCACAACCTCGGACTGGAAGTGCGCCACGCTGCCAGCCTTAGGCACGGCCAAATTGGTGGTATCGCCTATCGCGTACTCCACTCCGTTGCCCCCGGCGATCTGGAGAGTGTACTTATCCACGGGGACCCAGCCCCCCTGGTCCACCAGTCCCGAGTTAAAGGCCACCTCTGCCGCGGTGTGCTTAGGCACCACGATAATTAAGTCGCCCTTCAACGTCTCGGGGCCCACCACCTCCCCCTCCCTCACCTCCTTTACCTCGAACTTGGTCCTATACTCAATCCCCCTATTCCTAAACTCCTCCTCCAAGAACTTGTTCACATTGGGCTGCGCATGCAGGTGCGGCGCCACCGTGGTAAACACTATTTTGACGTCCTTCTTCCGCCCAGTCTTCATCAACACGTCGTCGAAGTAGAAGAGGAACTCGTAGGGGGCAACGGGGCACTTAAAAGGCGTCGAGGCAACGGAGAATACCAAGGTCCCCTTAGCAAATTTAGAGAGGGCTTCCCTCAGCGCCTTGGCCCCCTCGTAAGTCCAGAAAGTGTGCCACACCTTTTTAAACCCGGGAAAGTGGTCCGTCTTAACCACCGCGCCCGTGGCCAAGACGAGGTAGTCGTACTGAATCTCAGACCCATCCCCCAGAACCACCTTGCGGTTTTTCACGTCTATTTTGGTGGCCGGCTTTTTCACCAAGTTCACAAGTGGGTGTAGCACCTTCCGCACGGGCCTAAACATCACTTCGCTGGGCAACTCCTTAAACGGGACGTATAGGAACCCGGGCTGGTAGACCACGTTCTCCTCCGGCTCTACAACTACGACCTCCAGCTCCCCCTTCTTCACCTTTGCAAACGCCTTAGTTGCCAACTTATTCGCAGTAAACGCGCCGCCGACTCCCCCTCCCACTATTACCACCCTCCGCATGCCAGCACGCAATGAGAAATTTATACAACTTATTCCCTAGTCGCTGTATAATAAGGCAAAAGTTTATTCGAAAGCAATTTTGAACAAAATTAAAATTAAAATATATTTCAGGGAGCTTTAAACGACTATGGCCTTGTATACCAGGTCCATTAGCCCGGAGTAGGTTATGTTTTTGCCGTACTCCTTGTTTAAGTGGGGGATTGTGTGGCTCAGCTGGGCTTTGCATATGGCGCAGGCCCTGACCACGTGGTTTGCGTTGACCTTCAAGGCGTCTTCGTACCAGTTCTTGGCGTATTGAATCCTCAGCGGCAGAAGCTCGTCGGTCAGCAGGCCCCCTCCGCCGCCGCAGCACCACGTCTTCTCTCTGTTGTTGGGGCTCTCCACGTAGTTCTTAACCACGTGCCGAATTATGAAGCGTGGCTCCTCCGTCAAGTCGCCGCCGCGGGCGTAGTTGCAGGAGTCTTGGAAGGTGTAGACGACGTCGCCGTTGCGGGAGGGGTCCAGCTTCAGTTTGCCGTTTTTAATGGCGTCTACCACTAGGTGGAAGACGTGCATAGTCTTTATGCCGTGTTTCTCCAGCTCTGGCCCAGTGTAGTTCTTAAAGGCGCGCCACCCGTGGCCGCACTCCCCCGCAATTACGTACTTCACCTTGAGCCTGAGCGCGGCGTTGACGGCCTTCTGGCCTATGAACTTCATGTGGCGCTCTGAGGCAAATAGGCCGAAGTTTGCCAGCTCCGCCATCTCTGTGCTAAAGGCGTACTTAATCCCCATTAGGTGGAGGAAGAGCATGTACCCCTTGAGAGTCTCCATGTTTGTAAAGAAGTCGGCCGAGGGCGGAATGAGCAAGGCCTCCGGCCAATCGGGGTCGCCGGGCTGGACCTCCTTGACCGGCTGATCCGCCTTGTACTTAACCAGCTTGTTCTGGTCGTCGCGGTATATGAAGTACTCCACCTCGACGCCCTTCTCCTCCTTGATCTCCCCCGCGGCAAAGGTTATGGACTTTATAACCGCCATAGGCTTCATGCCCAAGTTTGTGCCCGTGCGCTCCACCGCGTCAATGACTGTGGCAATGTACTTCGAGATTATGCCGGCCTCGTACATGACCTCTCTAACAAGCCTAGTGATGTCCGCCTGATCTATGCCGAAGGGGCAGGAGTAGGCGCACTTTCTACACTCCAGGCACTGGTAGTAGTACGTGTATATCTTCTCCAACTGCTCCTCCGTGAGCTTCACCGCCCCCACGGCTTTGCCGAACAGCTTCCCGCTCAGGGACTCGGCCTTAATTACAGACCTAATGAGCTCCGCCCTGCCCACGGGGGAGTTGAAGATGTCCTTAGTCTGGACATATGTGGGGCAGTTGTCTAGGCATATGCCGCAGTGGACGCACACCTCCATGGCCATTTTCACGTTCCGGTTCCGTGAAACCTCCTCCCTCAGCCGCCGCCGTATGTGCTCCAGGGGGTCCTTAGGAAGCTCAAGACCCACCCTGGAGTGAAGAACCTTGACCTGGTCCTCCTTGGCTTTAAAAGGCTTGATGTTGGAGGTATCCCCCATCTTAAACGCCGCGGCTCCATGTTGGGCCGCCTCATGCGCCACAGCCATATCCCCAACGCCGTTTGTATAAATAAAGCTTATTCCACAGACAATGCTAACTCCCGTGCCCCATGCAGAGGAGGCCGCCTACGCCGTATCTACCTTCTCCGCCTTCAACTACACAAAGCCCCCCGAATATACCGCGTCACCGCCCTATGGCGTCGGCAATTGTCCCGTCGAGGCGCAATGTTGGGGCACAATACACGTGTACAACTTATGGCGCGGAGTTCTGCAAGCTCTGCCGCATCAGCCCAGTGGCCCCCTTAAATGGGCCAAGCCCCTAGGGCGGGGACCAGCACTTTCTCACAATAACTAGGAGGGGCTTCTCAACCTTCTCCACCTTCTCCAGTGGGAGGCAGGTCCCTCCCAGGGAGATTCTGCTACACACGTAGACCTCCACGGCTTTGCCGCACACCTTTTTCACAAGCTCGGCCACTTGGGAGAGTCTGTCGCCCATCATAAATATGACGTACACGTCGGCTCTCACGCTCTTGAGAACCTCCTCGTCGACGTGGGGGTAGGAGAGGAGGGCCACGTGGCGGAGGGCGACGCCGTCGGTTAGCTCCACTCCGCCTAGGGCTGAGGCGGCGGTGAAGCTGGACACGCCTGGGACAATCTCGCACGGCACGCCCGCGGCGCGGGCCATGCGGCAGATCTGATGCGCCCTCCCAAACACCGTGGGGTCGCCGTTCTTCAACAACACCACGTTCTTCTCCCTGGCCACCTCAAGCAACCTAGCCACGACCTCGTCGTGGTCCTTATGCCTATGCCCAATCTTCACCCTCTCGGCCTGGGGGGCGAACTCCTCCACCACCTCCTCTGGCACCAAGTCGCCGTAGGCCACCACGTCTGCCCTCTGCAGAATTTTGACCGCCTTAAGCGTCAAGAGCTCCTTGTCCCCCGGCCCGACGCCCACTATGTAGAGCACAACCTCTCCAACACGTTGTAGGTGTAGGGGTGTATGTGGAGGTACTGGGCGTGCATGTTGTATTTCACAATGCCGTCGACGCCTCCGCCAATCCCCACGCCTCTCTCCAGCTTAATCGCCGGCTCCACCCTCTCCCTCAATATGAGCTTGGAGTAGTGGAACTCGTGCCCCTTCAGCTGGGCCCCCACCGGCGCTATGGGGGTCTTCCCCACTACGCGGCCCCAGGCGTACCCCTTCCCTACCGGCCTCTTAAGCACAACAGCCACGCCGTCTACCACGTCCACCATCTCGTACTCGCCCCCCTCGTACACCACCGAAGAGGCCATGTACATGAGGCCGCCGCACTCGGCGTACACCCTCCCCCCAGACTCCACGAAGCGCCTCAGCGAGGCCCTAAACGGCTTGTTCCTCTCCAGCTCCTCTGCCAAAACCTCTGGGAACCCCCCTCCCACGTACAAGACGTCTACCTCGGGCACGGCCTGGTCCTCAAGAGCGTTGACGTACACCACCTCGCCGAGGGCCGAGGCGTATTCAAACACCTCGGGGTAGTAGAAGTTGAAAGCCCTGTCAAACACCACCCCGATTCTACAGCCGAGCCTCCGGGGCTGCGGGGGGTCCACCACCTCTACGTCAAGATCCCCGGCCTCCCTTGCCACCTCTAACACCTCGTCGAAGTCTATGTAGGGGAGGACGTGGCGCTCCAACACGTGGAAGAGCCCCCCATCCCCCCTCTCGGCCACTGGGACTAGGCCCAGGTGCCTATACGCGAAAAACTGGGCAATTTTCTCGCTCCTCGGGATAGCCCCCAACAGCCTCACCCCCTCCTCGGGGATAGACTTGGCCAACTTCTCCACTTGGCGGCCCACCACGTTGGTCAAAATAACCCCTGCGATGTTCACGCCGGGGTCAAAGGCCTTGAGCCCCCTCACCACGGCCCGCAACGTCCTATTCACCCTCTCCCCGTTCAACACCAGCACTACGGGGGCCTTGAGCAACTTAGCCACCTGCGCGGTGGACCCCAGCTCGGAGACCCCGTCCACTGAGTCGTATAGCCCCAAGACGCCCTCTACCACGGCAACGTCAAAGCCGGCTGAGTATTTTACAAACCTCTCCAAGACCCCCCTCTCCCCCATTAACACCACGTCGAGATTTCTGCTGGCGGCCCCAGCCGCCGCGCCGTGGTACGAGGGGTCTATAAAGTCGGGGCCGACCTTGAAGGGCGCCACCCTCAGCCCCCTGCGGCGGAGGCCATACATCAAGCCCAGCGCCGCTATGGTCTTCCCAGAGATGCCCTTAAAAGAGGAGACGACGAGGCGGGGTACCACGGGGAAAAAGGGGGTTTATACGCAGCCCGTGGGCTTAGGCGCCCCGGCCACTTTACACGCGCCGTGCGCTGGCCCAGAGGGGAACAGCTGGTAGATCTGCTCAAGGGTGAAGCCTGTCTCCTTTGTCAACATCTTAATCGGCGGGCAAGAGCCGTATGTCTCCCAGTACTCCCTGAGATACCTAATTACCTTCCAGTGGGCGTCTGTCAGCTGCTGTATTCCCTCAAGCTCCCTGGCCATCCACTCGGCTATTTTCTCATCCCAGTCCTCTGTGTTCTGCAAGAAGCAGTCCTCGTCGAGGATCACCTTTTTACCATCCACTGTGTACTCTCCTGGACATTTAACCGGCATAGACCCACTTGGGCCTGTGCTTAAAAAGATTTATTCCACTAATCTCGGAAAGACTTCCTCCAGTGGAATAAGGTATATATACATGCCCCAAGTCGCCCACATGCCGGATAAAGTGGCCTTCTTAGCCACAATGCCGCCTGCAGATGGGCCTAGAATTTCTACAATGCTCGGCTACGCCTTGGCAGCCGCCTCTATGGGATTCGAGGTGTTGATTTTCTACACCTTGGACGCAGCCCACATAGTAAAAAAGAAAGTCTTTGAAAAACTAGACCCGCAGATTAGGGAGAGGTTTAAGCAGTGCATGGACATGGGGTGTAAGATGTGGCTGTGCTCCTCGGCCGCGGCCACCTTCAACATAAAAGAGGACGAGGTAGTGGAGGGAGTCAAGATAATGGGCATAGCGAGCTTCTACGAATACGCGGCTGAGGCCAAGGTTGTGCTCACTTGGTGACCTCCACGGCGTCTACGTATCCAAACTTGTTTTTTAACTCTGCCAAGTACTCCTCCGCCCTTTCTCTAATTAGCAAGGCCGCGATCTGGGCCCAGTTGAAGAAGCCCCACTCGAGGGGGACTGTGAACTTCACTGAGAGGAACCCGTAGAGGCCGGACTCGTCGCATTTCACTGGGAATAGAGACATGGCGTAGTTGAGCCTGTACCCAGGCCAGGGGAGGTCCTCCACCTCGCCCAGGAGAGTGGTCTCCCCCTCCGCGTCGGCGCAACCAGCGGTGGTAAAGACGCGTATGTTCAAGTCTATGAAGCCCATCTTGTACCTACTCCCGTCGAGGACCACCAAGGCGTAGAGGTTGACGTCTCGGACCCAGAGGTGTAACTTTTCCGAGGGGTCTTGAAAGACGAGGACTTGGGGAAACTCCCGGAGGTAGACGGGGCGGGAAAAAGACCTTATCTTTTTTTCAAACTCCTCAAATTCCATCTCTGAGCCGCGGGTAGACGTCGCCGCGGGATCTGTAGGTGAGGAACGTCCTGGCAAACTCAGGCACTCTCTGGTAGTAGTCTCTAACCTTGCCGAAGCCCAGCAGATCGAGGAACTTAGTCCACCCCACTCTCTCGATGAAGTCGGCGAGTCTCTCGCCGGGCTGGGCGTGCTGCCTCCACGTCTCTACTATGTGCTTTACCACGGCCACTATCTCCTCATACCTCGGCGGATTTGCGGGCAACCACGGTATCAACACCCGGCCCAGCCTGGGGCCAGTGCCAGTGTTAGACATCTTGCCGCCCACGAGTATTGACACGCCCACGTTTTCTGGGTCGTAGTCAAAGGCGTCGCAGTTCTCCTTACACCTGGCGCAGTTGATGCACTTTTCCCCAATTAGGACGAGCTTTACCTTGTCCCCCTCCCTCCTCAGAGAAAGGGCGCCGGTGGGGCAGACTTGGACTAGGAATATCTGCGACTCCGGCAACTTGGCCAAGGCCTTAGGCGGCGGGAGACACATGGGGAGGACCTCCTCGCGTATCTTCGGCGGGGCGCCCCACTGGCCCACTATTGCTATATCTATAGCTGTGCCGCCAGCGCACATGGCCGGGCAACCGCTGACGAAGACCCTGAGCTTTGCGGGAAGCGGAATCTCGCCAGTGAAGTAGGGCTTCAGCGCATCGCCGAGGGCCTTGCTAATACTTGGGCTATCCACCACCGCGGTGGTGCACGTCAGATATGCAGTACAGCTGTTGATTCCCCACAAGGCGCCGCCCCAGCCTCCCACTGGGAAGCCCAGCTTCTCCACCTCCTCCTTGATCTTAAGCGCCTTCTCCAGAGAGTCTGTCAGAAACTCTATGTTGCCTGCCATGGTCACCCTCAGCGCGCCTATGCCCAACTTGTCCGCAATATCGGCAAATTTGTCCAACGTATCCGCCGAAAGCCTCGCGTTAGGCGGCAACGCGACTTTCACAGTGAATATCCTCTCCCCAGTGGCAGAGACGTGCTCAATTATACCATTGCCATGGAACTTCCTATCCACCCACTTTCCATAGTTCCTGAGTATGGCCTCGGGCAGAAACTTCTCTAAGTCGACGGGGAAGACCTTCTGCAACCTCTCAGCCTTAGACGGGGCGGCGGCGGTCATACCCCCACCTTGCCCTTGAGCTCTTCCACCAGCTTTAGGTACATGTCTCTCTCCTCCTTGGGCAACACTGCGTAGGGCACGTCGTCCGGCGTCTTGGCAATGGACTCGGGCATGCCCTCAAGCTTAATCCCAGCCTTCTCAATGAACTTGTCCAGCCCAGTCACCAAAATGTAGTCGCCGAGCCTGTACTTGGGCTGAGCCTCGGCCTCCCAGGGGGCAATGACCTTGAAGGTGAGGTCTATGGCCTCCTTCACCTGGTCCGGCCTTAGGTAGCCGATGAACCAGCCTAGCTTAGGCCCATACCTCCCCTTAACTCCGCCCCCAATTACTACAGCGACTTTCCTATTCTTGCCTGGCTTTATGGCTGGGAAGGCTGTGCGGATGCAGTGCATAGACTTTTTGCACTTGCTCCCATCAATCACGAGCTCTTTCTTCTCGGCGTCCCACCTAATGGCGCCGCTGGGGCAGTTAGCGGCAAGCTTCACCGGGTCCACAACCCCCCTCTCCACAAGCTCCCTAAACTTAGCCTGATCCACCTCAGGAGCACCCTCCCACACGCCAATGAAGCCTATGTCTGCCCTGTTGGCGCGGGCGCAGTCCAGAGGACAGCCAGATATTTTGATCTTGAACTTGTAGGGGTAGTTGGGCGTCGCTATGTTGTCGTTGACGCGTTTGTCTTTGTGAAACTCCGCGTACCACTTCAAGGTGTCGAAGAGGGCGAATTCGCATAGGGCGGGCCCGACGCAGGCGTTGAGGGCTCTTATGGCGTCTCCGCTGCCGCCTACGTCTGTGCCTATGGACCTAAGGGCGTCCACCATCTCCTCTGCCTTGTCGGGCGTTAGGTTGAGGACAAAGGCGCCGGTCTGCCCCACCACCTCTATAAGTCCCACTCCCAGCTCTCTGGAGATCTTTGTAATCTTTCTTATGAAGTCGGTCTTCCAGAACTTGCCTGGGGTGTGGAAGACTCTGAAGTGCACCTCTACGCCGCCGCCTGGAACCCAGTCTCTGGCCCACCGGGATAATACCCCCGTGTTTACATAGGCCACCTTGACGGCGCCGGGGCCCCAGGGGGACTTCCTAGCCGCGAGGCCCACGCCGTAGACTCTGAGCGGGTACTGGGTCTTCCTCAGCTCCGCCACGTGGCTCGGCCAAGGCCCCTTCTCAAGCTCTTTCAATATCTCCTCGGCCCTCTGTAGAAGCTGGTCGGGCGGCGGTAGGTTGGGCGGTGCTGACATGAGCATATCTACGTGCCCCCTTTTAAGCCCTATTCCTAACCAACGTGTAACAACTGTTTTACACAGATGTACATACGACGCGCAGAGAGGCTTTTACCCTCTCTGCCACTGGCGAGAGGGCGGCCGCCAGCTCTCCGTCTATTAGCCCGCGTTTGACCAGGTATATGTACAAAAGCTCAACGTCGTTAAGCGGCATATCGGGCCTGTAGAGCTTAGCCACCTTCTCAACAAGCGCGAGGGCGCGCGGCCCGTCTAGGCCCCACTTCGAGGCCAGCTTATCCACTAAGTACCGCCGGGGCCCCTCCCTCTGGATGAGGGCTATGATGCCCATGGGAGTGGCTTTGTAGACCCTCTGCCCCCTAGACGCCGCGGCTGAGGCCAAGAAGCCTCGCCTTTCGAGTTCCACCACCTTCTTGTAGGTGTAGGAGAAGAAGAGGCGGTTATCGACGGCTATCCTATAAGCTGTCACGGGCTCGCGCATGGCGACATAAGACAAGATTAGGTACTCCCTCTCGTCGAGTTTATCAAACATGGAGGTAGGGAGGCAACACTAATTATCTCTTATTCCGCCGACGCGGCGGAAGTATTTCCCCCACCCTTGTAATAACGTTTATAACTATCCAACGGGGTAGGGCCATGTTGACCTACGACGATGTGGTGTCCAAGTTCTGCCTCTGCGACATAGAGATATACCTAAAAGTGAAAGACGGCGTGGTGGTCGCTCCCGCCCAGTACGCGGGGAAAAGGGCAGAGGAGGTCCTTAAGGCGGCGAAGGGCGTTGTAGTGAAGACGGAGCAAGGCGGATACCTCCACTACTTCGTAATACGTAGGTCTGCCTACCTCAGGAAGACCGCAGTCAAGCCTGCCGCGGCCCTAGCCTAATTCTCCCAACTATTTTTTCCATCAGCGTGGGGCAGGGGTCTAGGCTACAGTACTTGTCCCGCCCGCACATCTTACAATGGGCAGCGAAGAGCTTGTACCCACCGTCCTCTTTAAATAACACCGCCGTATACTCCTCATCTCTCACTATAAGCGCTTCGTCAAATATCTTCCTCACCAACGATATAACCGCATAGGCGGCCACTCTGCTGGCCAACACCGCGTCCCCCCTCTCCATCTGGGAAAAACACTTCTCAAGCCTATTCCCACACCTCGTGGCCAAGTAGGCTCCCACCAGCTCCAGCCCCTCGAGGGGGGCATCCCCTGCGGCCACCCTCCCGTAGAACTTCAGAAAGGCCTCCACCTCCTCGTCTGAGAAGGACTCCAGCCTAAGCCTCCGCTTGATCTTGGCCAAGATGAGGGACTTAGGCGCAGTGCCGTAGATCAGCGGGATTAAGAGCCCCCTCACCGTGGCGTAGTACACTGTGGATCTCCCAGCCGACGCGGGCTCGAGGAGGCGCTGCGCTACGAGCTTATTCACCTTTCTATACACATGAGAGAAGTGCATGTTGAGCCCCCGCGCCACTCTGTACATAGTAACAGGCTCGTTTACGGCCACAAAGGACACCATGGCCCTAGCGGTTTCGTCGACCTTTACCCCAACAAGACTAGAAAGTTCGACCAACATTAGTAATATGATAGCCGAGGTTAATAAACGTTTCTAACAATAATGATCTATCACACAATTTTTTACAAACATACACGTGAATCTATCCGGGCGCATGGTGTAAAAGCTTGTACATCTCCATATACCTCCTCTCGAGGATGTACGCTACTTTCCTAAACTTCTCCACGTCTATGTCGGTGACGCAGACGCAACCCACCTGCCCGCCGCTGGCCTCCACCATGACCACTCTCCCCTCGGCCACTCCCAGGAGGATGGCCGACTCCTCGCCTCCATACAGCTCGACGTAGGGGGGCTCCACCGAGACGGGAGAGGCCTTAGACACGCAGTCGGGGTAGGCTGTGGCCTTGATGGCCTCCACTAGCTCCCCGTCTTCCAAGCACCGGGGCTCCCCCTCCCCCTCGAAGACGAGGAGGTCCCCCTTGACCCAGAGCCCGTCCCAGAGGGCCATGTCGTAGCCGCTGGGCTTGCAGGGGCGGCCCCTGGCGCTTATCCATTTGGCCAACAGCTGGAAAAAGTCGGGTATTGATACAACGCTCACACGCCGCTTACTTGAGCCTGCGAACTACAATGCGTAGGTACCCCTCGGCGGTTTTCTCAGAGGAGACCACCTCGTGCCCCATGCGCTTGGCCCACGCCCTTATGTCTGGATCCGCCGCGGGGTCGGTGGCGAGGACCTCCAAGACGTCGCCCACGGGCACCTCGTTTATGGCCTTGGCAGTCTCCATAACGGGGATAGGGCAGAACTTCCCCCTCACGTCCAACGTCTTGGGCATAAGGTAAGGGGAGGCTACGTTTAAAAGCCTTATTCCACAGCCCCTGGCTACTTCTCGCTTACCTGTTTTAGGTTCTCCTCCATGCAACTGCCCATGGCCTTTAGCAGAGTCACCATGAGGCCCATGGCCTTCTGCACCTCTGGGTCACGCATGGCGGAGAGGAGGCCGAAGAGCCCCACACGCGGCGCCCCGTCCTCGGCCACCTGTCTCAACGCCTTGCTGGCGCAGACCACGCCTCCCTGCATGGCGGCGCCCAAGGCGTTCAAGTCAGCCGAGTCCATTATGGACAACATGGAGATGAGCGGCGCCGCCACTTTGAACACCTGTATGTCCGCCATTAGGTGGGGCAACTTCTCCAGCACGATCTTTACTGGGAGGAGGAGGGAGCTCAACTCCTCCACCTCCCTGCGCAGGGCCTGCACCTCCTGCAGAAGTCTCTCGTAGTCGGCCTTGGGTATTGTGACTACCTCGCTCATGGCACTACCCCCAGAAGCCAGTTGAAGTACACTTTCTCAAACATCTCCTTGAACAATCGCGTCGCAGGTGCTGGCGGAAGGAACATGCAGTCGGGGTACGGCTTCTGCTTTTTCACAAACGGCGTGAAGTCGCAGGCAGCGGCCATTCCAAAGGCCCCCACGTCTAAGGCGCATGTGCCAACAATTCTAAACGGGGGCTTCCCGAGGTATACGCCGAATAGGTCGGCGGCTATGTTGCTTATAACCCAGGGCATGTAGCTGTGTAGAATTGTCCCAGCCATCCCCACTGGGACGTTGGGAGCGGCAACGTCGCCTATTACGTATACGTCGTCGTATTTTGCGCTTCTAAAGTCGCCGTTGGCGGGGTTGCGAGGCGCCGCCCACCCATTTTTAGCCAAGTCACTGTTGAGCACGGGGTCCGGCGCCTTGTGCGGCGGGACAATAAAGGCCGCGTCGAACTTAAACTTCTCCCCGGTGGTGGTTTCCAGCTCGCTCTTGCCCAAGCTCTTGATTGCCGTGGACTGCCCCACGCCGACGTATTCAATCCCCAGCTGCTGTAGGAAGCCGGACATCCACTTGGCCGCCATTGGGCCAAAGTTCTCAAAGGGCCTCTTGAGCGGGTGCACCACAGTTATCTTGACCTTGTCTCTCAGTCCCCGGGTTAGGTAGTAGAAGTGGGTAAGCATTGCCAGCTCGATGGGGGCTGGCGGACAGCGGTAGGGCAGAGAGTAAACGCCGATGACGATGTGCCCCTGCTTCACCTGGGCGAGGGCCTCGGCAACCTTGAGAGAAGGCTCTAGCTCCCACGTGTGGGGGAACCCAGTCTCTACGGTCTCTGCGCCGAGGGCCACCACCAACACGTCGTAGGTAAACTCCCCGGCCGTCGTCTTCACCTTCCTATTGGCCGCGTCTATGGCTGTCACCTTGGCCTTCACAAAATTTACCCCGTGGCGTTTTACGTGCTCAAGAGGGACAGAGACTTCCTCCGGCCTCCTGTAGCCAAAAGCCACGTAGAGGTACGAAGGCCTAAAGTCCGTCCTATCCTTGGCGTCTATGAGCGTTATTTCCACATCCCCCGGCCCAAACCTCTCCCTAAGCTCCTTCACAGTCATTAAGCCGCCAGTTCCACCGCCCAGAACCAACACCTTTTTGGGCATAGACTTCACTTTCCAAAAAGTATTAAAGCATTATTTCTCTCGTGTGGTAATAAAAATGTGAAAAATTGCCGGCGTTGTGGGAAGGATTATATAAACAGAGTGACGGAGGCGTCCTTTGCCCTCTCGAGGAAGGTGGCGGCGCCCACCACCTCGTCCACGAAATCGGCGAGTTGCGCCTTGTCTTTTATGCCAAACATCTCCATGGTGGTAGAGCACGCGTAGACGCGTACGTTGCCCATGGACTTGGCTTGTCTTATAAGCTCGTGCCACGGCGGGAAGTTCATCTGCTTAACCGCCTGAGCCACCGCGGGGGCATACTCTGCGAAGTCGGCCGAGATCTTCATCTGGGACAAGTTCTCCTTCCTAATGGCGTTTAGCCCCCAGAAGGTGAAAAAGAGCTCCACGTCCCAGCCCCCAGCGGCGGCCGCGCTCGAAAGAATGGCCACGGGGTACAGCTTGTCCACAGTGCCGCTCCACACGATTATTGCAAGCTTGTTTTTCTTTTCCATGCGAAAAACTCTCTCTCTATTAATAAGAGTTATTCCACGCCCTCAGTGGAAGTACTTGTCAACGCCTTTTTAAGCTCTAGGAAATACGCGTCGCTGTCTAGCTCGAACTGGTCTATCAAGTCCTCAATGTTTCCAGCAGTTAAGTTTTCCACAAAGGTCTTAAACCCCATCGCGGCGTAGACCACCTCCCCCTCCTGTTTTATTGGGAAGAGGAAGGGCGCCGGGTTGCCGAACTTCTCCACAGAGAACCTAGTCGTGGCGTCCTCCAGCTCCTCCACGTTGGAGACGCCCTCAAGGCGCCTCACGTCGTCCAGGTTCAAGAAGGCCAAGGCGTAGCCCTCCTCAGTCTTCAAGGCAGTGACAAGGTAGGGCCTGGGCCTACCCGGGAGGGAGAGGATGTAGGTGGCCTCGGCCCCCTCCTCCAGCTTCGCCAGCTCGTGGACCAAGTCCTCTACCTCCCCCAGCTCCTCAACTCCGTGGTTAAACCTAAGCCTTAGTAAAAAGTCCCCAATTATGTCGTAGATGCTCACGCCAAGAACTGCCTTATGCCGAACTCGCCCTCAAATTTCACGGGCTTATTCCACTTGGTGACTGGGATGTTCAACATCTCGTAGAACTTCTCCATGCCAATTCTGTGCACCCAGTCGCCCAGCCTCTCCCCCTCCCTGGCGTTCTGCCTCCACACGTCGATTATCTTCTTCACCACGGCCACGATTTCCCTATACGCGGGCGGGATGGCTGGCACCCAGGGTATTACCTGCACCGAGGGGAGCGGGCCTCTGCCTGTGTTGCTCGCCTTGCCGCCTATGAGCACGGCCACTCCGGCCTTGCTCTGGTCGAAGTCAATCCAGTCACAGACGTCGCGGCAGCGGCCGCAGGCGATGCACTTGGACCTAATTATGTCGAGGCCCACAGAGCCGTCGGGTTTTCCATACACCTTTATGGCGTTGGTGGGGCACACCTCGGCCACCTCTGGCACGTGGCCGGCCTCCAGGGCCTTGGCGGACTTGGGGAGGCAGAGTTTTATCCTCTCGGGGTCGTAGGTGGGGGCGTCTCCGTAGTGGCCCACCAGGTTTATGTCCGCTGTGAACCCGCCGCAACTGCTGGGGCAACCAGAGACGTTTATCCTAAGCTTCGCCGGGAGAGTTATCTCGCCTGTGAAGTAGGGCTTAAGCGCGTCGTAGAGAACCTTGGTAATGCTGGGCGCGTCCACCACCGCTGTGGTGCACGTCAGAAAGGCAGTACAGCTGTTTATAGACCATATGGTGGGGCCCCAGCCTCCCACTGGGAAGCCCAGCTTCTCCACGGCCTCCTTGATCTTAAGCGCGTTCTCTAGAGAGTCTGCCATGAACTCCACGTTTCCGTTTCTGGTAATCCTCAGCGCCCCGATGCCGTAGGTGTCAGCGATTTCGACAAACTTCTTGAGAGTGTCGACGCTGACCCGGAAGTTGGGCGGCGTGCCCACCTTCACTGTGAATATCCTCTCCCCAGTGGCAGAGACGTGCTCAATTATGCCGTAGCCGTGGAACTTCCTATCCACCCACTTGCCCAAATTCCGCTTCAGCGCCTCCGGCAGCCAGTCGGTGTAGGGTACTGGGAGCCTCTTCTTAAACCTCTCAGCGCTCATAGCTTGTACTCAGCCACTATCTTGTTGACCCAGTCTAGCCACATCTTCCTCTCCTCGTCGTCGAGCACCGCGCCCGCCCTAAGCGACGGGTGTAAGGTGGGCTTGCCCTGCGGCTTCACCTTCACCACCTCCTCGAGGTAGCGCTTGAAGCCTACCTTCATGATGAAGTCCCCAATCCTGTCCTTGTGCTTAACCATGCCCTTCTCCATGCCCTCCATCCAAGCCTCGACAGTCTTCACCACCCAGTCCGCGGCCTCCTTGTAGTCGTTGACTATGGCCAAGGGCTTGGACATCTTTCCGCCAAATCTGCCCTTGACGTGGCCGCCCACGAGCACCGCAATCTTCCTGTTTTTGCCTGGCTTTATGGCTGGGAAGGCTGTGCGGATGCAGTGCATAGACTTTTTGCACTTGCTCCCGTCTATCACGAGCTCTTTCTTCTCGGCGTCCCACCTAATGGCGCCGCTGGGACAATTGGCGGCAAGCTTCACCGGGTCCACAACCCCCCTCTCCACAAGCTCCCTAAACTTAGCCTGATCCACCTCAGGAGCACCCTCCCAGATGCCTATAAAGCCGAAGTCGGCGCGGTGCACTGCCCTAGTGCAGTCGAATGGGCATCCCGAGAACTTGGCCTTGAATTTGAAGGGGAACAGCTGGTTGCTCATCCACTCGTATATCTTGGGGTGGGTTAAGAAGTAGTCCCGCGCCGCGAGGGTGTCGTATAGGGCGAACTCGCAGAGGGCGGGCCCGACGCACGTGGCCAGCTCTCTGATGGTGTCGCCGGTGGCCCCCACGTCTGTTCCAATGGCCCTCAAGGCGTCGATGGCCTCATCCGCCTTCTCCGGCTGGATGGAGATAATCATCATCCCCTGTTGGCCGGCCAGCTCCACGAGGCCTAGGCCGTACTTTTCAATGAACTCGATCAGCTGGCGGAGCTTCTGCGTGGTGTATATCTGGCCCGAGGGCTGCCATACTCTGAAGTGGAGCTCCGCGTATTTTCCATCCCTGGTCCTCCTGGCGATGAAGCCAGTGTAGACGAACCGTATCTTGGCGGAGCCAGCGGCCCACATGGTCTTCCTAGCCGCCAGCCCCGCCCCGTAGGCGTCTATGGGGTAGTTGGTCTTCTTGAGCTCCGCCACGTGGCTCGGCCAAGGCCCCTTCTCGTAGTACTCAAGGATGCGGCGCCCCTCTTCTGCATATGCGTCAACAGTTAGGGGCTTTTTCTCAACAGTTTCCATGGTAACCCATGGTTTTGTTTAAAAATTCCTTATTCCCCTTTTCTGTGCAATACAGCAATAAATACCCCACATAGGTATATACATGCCCACTGTGGTAATAACCTCGGGGAGGGCACACAAGGCGGACCTCCTGGCCAAGATGTTGACCAGGGCAGGCATAGAGCCTGTCTACCTCCCCGTGGTAAAGATAGGAGAGGCCGGGGGTGCGGACGTGGCGAAGTTCATCGACGAGATATCCCACTTCGACGTCTTCATATTCATGACTGGGCAGTCGGTTGCAAGCTTAGTGCAAGAGGCTAAGAGGGCTGGGCTAGAGCAGAGGCTTAGGGAGGCCCTCTCCAGGATGACTATTCTGTGTAGGGGCAGCAAGGCCGCTGGCAACGTGAAATCTCTCCTAGGCCTCACCTGCGCCGTGGTGGAGGAGACCTCGGAGGAGCTGTTGAAGGTTGCTGAGAGAACGCTTGAGGGGAAGAGGGTGGCCATATCGTTCTACGGGTACCTAGACGACGAGTTTCTGCGGGAGGTGCAGAAGAGGGCCGCAGAGGTGAAGTACATACAGACCTACAGGACAGAGCTTGAGGAAAATGCGGCAGAGATAGCGAAGCTGGTCTTGGCGGGGGAGGCAGACGTGGTGGTCTTCACAAGCGCTCTGGCCTGCAACAGCTTTTTCACACAGCTCAGCGCCCTAGGCCTAGCCGAAAAAGTGGCCAACCGGTTTAGGTCGGGCGCCGTTAAGCTGGCGGCGGTGGGGCCAGTCACGGCAGAAGAGTGCAAAAAATTTGGCGTAGAGCCGCACATTGTGCCAGAAAAGCCCTTCTTGGCGTATCTCGGCGAGGCCATCATAAGGCACTTAAAACCAACGCTGAACACCGACAGCGTGAGGACACAATAGCGGCCTCTCAGCCTGCGCAACAGGAGAGTTTTGTCACATCTTTGTAGAAGGCCAGCGCGGCTAGTCTGGCGGCTTCGCCGAAGGTGGGAAACGCGGGTATCATATCAGCAATGTCGTCCACCGTTAGGCCGTGGGCCACCGCCATGGCGAAGATGTGTATCAGCTCCTCTGCCTGCGGCGCGGCGGCCACCGCGCCGGCTATTTTCCCGCCGCGCATGGAGATGCGCCACGTCTGGGGGTAGGTGTTTATCTTTATGAAGCCGTCCAGGCGCCCGGAGGCCCACGCGGCGGCCACCGCGGATACGGGGGCCAGCCGGCAGACGCAACCCACTCCGCTTTTCAACATGTCCTCCTCCCTCATCCCCACGGAGGCCACGGGTGGGTCTGTGAAGACGACGCGGGGGACGTGCAGTGGGTTAAACCTGGCGTCGCCCCCTAGCGCGTTTATGGCCGCCACCACGCCCTGCCTCGCCGCGGCGTTTTCTAGATATCTCCCGCCGGGCAGTCCCCCCGTGACGTCCCCCGCCGCATATACTCCGGGGAGGCTGGTCTCCATCCTCTCGTTCACCTTCACCGAGCCCTCCGGGTTCAGCTCCACGAGCCCCCCGGCTGCCTCTGAGTTCGGCCTTCTCCCAGCGGCGATGAAGAGAGCCTCTCCCCTCGCCCTAGACCCCTCCCGCCCCACCACCTCCACGCCGCCGTCCACGCGCCGCACTGCCACAGCCTCGTCGTGTATCACCTCGACCCCCTCCTCCCTCAGCACCTCCTCCACGAAGTGGGACGCCACCTCCTCCTCGTACTTCAACAGTCTGCCCCTCGTGAATATGGCGGTCTTAACCCCCAGCCTGTTGAGGGCTTGGGCCAGCTCCACGGACACGGCGCCGCCGCCTATGAACACCACGCTGGAGGGCTCCCCAAGCTCAAACAAGCTCTCGTTGGTGTAGTACCTCACCTCCTCCAGCCCCTTTATCGCCGGGACGGCGGGCCTGGCCCCCGTGGCTATCAACACCCGCCTGGCCTCTATCGTCCTATCCCCCACCTTTACCGCGTTGGCAGAGGCGAGAACGCCGAAGCCCTCAACGTAGTCTATGCCGTAGTACTCCAGGAGGTCTATGTACTTCTCCTGCCTAAGCCTCTCCACCACGCCGGCGGCGCCCCTCAAGAGGTCCCCAAGGCGGACCTCCACCGTTGCCTTGACGCCGGGGTAGTACCCCATCTTCGCCCTGTGGACAACCTCAGCCGCCTTGGCCAAGTACTTGGTGGGGACACACCCCACGTTGACACAGGTCCCCCCGGGGGGCAGGCCGGCGTTAACCATGACCACCTTGGCGCCCAGCTCAGCCGCCTTTATAGCCGCGGCAAAGCCCGCGGAGCCTCCCCCCAAGACGCAGAGGTCGTACACGCCCTAGCCCTCCCCCCTGTTTATATTCCTTACGCACGCCAAGGCCCTTTCCACAAAGGACCTGGCGGCTCTGTCGAAGAACTCCTTTCCAAGGAAGTTCAAGAGGCCCGTCTGCCTCCCCTTGAACCGCCACTTGCCCCCCGCCACGGAGAGCTCGAAGTTGTTCACAGTGCCCAGCCCCTCCAGCCTCCCCTCTAAGACGAGGGGGCTCTGGGAGAGGACGCGGAGGTAGAGCTTGACCTCCCCCGCGCCGAATGGCCCAGAGGCGGCGTAGACGCGGTACTCCCCCTCCTGCCCCCTAGGCGTAAATCCGAGGCACTGCGCCATTTCGTCTACGTCCACGTGGGACAGCTCGGCCTCCCCCTCGTAGTAGAGCTCCACGGGGGCAGAAGTCTACCCCCTTATAAGCGATGCCACGAACTTCGCCACGTCGCCCAGCCTCCCCGAGGGCGGCACCACCGCCTCTATGCCGTACTTGGCCAAGGCCTTTGCCACCGCGGGGCCCGCCGCCACGTTTACGGCGCGCCTCAGCCTCTCCGCCACGGGGAGGCCGTAGGGGTTCTCCACGGCGTACTCCACAGCCACCCCGCTGAAGAAGACGTACACGTCGCCGCCGGGCTCCACGAGCAGGCGCATCTTGTCCAAGTCCTCTGGAACGGCGTCGTAGAGCTGGAAGTGGGCCACTGAGCCGCACAGCGCCTCAAGCGCCTCGGCCAACTCCCTGTGGAACTCTCCGTGGTGAAACACCACGGCGGCGCCGCAGCCCCTAGCCCACGCCGCCACCTCCTCCCAAGTCTGGCCAGGGTAGGCCTCGACCCCGAACTTGTTCTTCACCATGACAGCCCCCTTCGCCCCCTCCGCCGTGGCCACAGCCCTGCCCGCAAACAATGCGCCTGCCCCATGCAACACCTCGGCCAACCTATACGCAACGGCCCCCGAGACAAAAACCACGTGGGTAGCCCCCGCCAAGGCCTTCGCCACCTCCTCCGCAGAGATAGACCGAGGCACCAGCTTCACCACCGGCGCCGCCACGACTCTCTCCCGCCCCAGCACTCTCACAAACAGCTCCACCGCCCTGGGACTAGTCACCACCACCCGCACGGCGTAACTGCGATATTACGAGAAAAAGCTATCGCGCCCAACGGCGTCCAGCCAACGCCGCGGCCGTGCAGGCTCGGCCAACCCCAGCCACGGCAGTAGAGCGCCGGGTGAGCGTTGGGCTACTTTGCCTCCCTCTCCCTGGCCTTTACCACCAAGATTCCGGGGGCCGTCACTTGTTCCACCACCTCGTAGCCGTAGGAGTCGAAGAGGCATTTAGCCGCGGCGGCGTTTACCTCCACGGCCTCCAAGCTGTAGCCCACTCCTACTATCTCCAAAACCGCCTCGCCCTTCGACACCTTGAGCTCAAAACGCTTCGCGGGGACTATCTTGGCCAAGTAGGGCACGAGCTGGGACACCTCCTCTAGCCCTCCGAAGGTGGCCCTCAAGTAGCTACCCAGCATCCTCCCCGCCTCGCACCAGACCTTAAGCGCGCCCTCCTTGTCCTTCCTGTAGTGCTCAGCCACGATTGAGTCGAGGAGGCGGCCTGGGATAGGCACAATCTCCAGCTCCACCATCAGCTTGTAGAACTGGAGGAGCTCCCTTATCTGCGAGACCCTGTACCCCGCCTTGACTGCCTCAAGCCCCACTGTGAGTATGTCGTTGGCAAGGGCGAACTGGGTCATGCCGAGGGACTCCGCCACGTTCCCCAACTCCTCAGCCACCTCCCTAGCCACAGCTATGTTTACCCTATCCCTCTTTACACTCACATGTCCACTAATACCCACCTATATAAACTTTACAGATACACATGTACACCGGCTCGCCCAGCCGAGACAAGCTTATAAGGCACACCGCACTGCCGCACGTGGAAGAGCTCGCCAAGCCTTGGCTTAACCTTGAGGCGTACAGAGAGGCCAGAGTCAGGGAGGCCGTGTACGAGGCCGAGCTGGCTGAGGAGTTTCTCAAAAGTGGGCTAGTCAGAAACGCCGCTGGGAAGGCCTTCCAGGCGTGGAAGTCCCTCCTGGGCGCACTGCTGGTCGATAAGATTGAGGAGGTGGAGAAGGCGTACCCCGGCGTTGTGAGAATCAGGGAGGGGAAGAGGATTAAGAAGGCCCTTTGGGTCATAGCGCTGGTGCCCACTTCCCAGATGAAAAAGCTCGCCCAACTCCTCGGCGGCGAGGAAAGCGCCTTGACATCTATAGCGCTAGACCTACACAGCTACCAGTACAACGGCCCAGACCCAGAGGGAATATACAGCCCATACCCAGACGAGAAGAGCGCGCAGAGAGATGTAGAAATCCTCGTCGGCAAAGTCAAAGAATATGTTGCAAAGCTTCCCCGTCGGAGCTAGACGCCGCGCGGCTACGTTAAGACACAAAGCATTGGTCTATCTCTAACCTCTGCCTAGTGCGGTTAGTCGCCCACGGTAGACCAAGAGCCCATCTTATCCTGGAGACCCGAGCCGTAGAGAAGCACGTCACTACAGCAACCATGGACGGCGGAGACCCAGCGTAGGGGACCCCGTGAAGCACGACTCGTCTGGCGCCGGCGGCCCAGGCGCACTACCCTTGCCCCTTCTTCCTTACGTACACCACATAGCCGCCCCCGGCCTCCTCCACCCTTTCCACCTTGTACTCGAGCAGAGGCAACATGACTCTGAGCGTCTTTACGCAGTCTTCGTCGTCTGTGACCACCTGGAGCTCCCCCGGGCTCTTCTCCATTATGGCTGAGAGGGCTTGTTGAGCCGGCTCGGGGCAGGGCCTCCCCCTGATGTCTAAGATCATAAAATTTCAAAGTCTTTGAACTCCCCCAAATACCTTTCCCACTGGGTCTCTGCCACTCTACACCTCTCCCTCCCCCTGCAGGCCTCCTCTGCGAATTTCCTAATGGCGTCTGCGTCGCCCTCCACAACCACCTCCACGCGGCCGTCGGGGAGATTTCTAGCGTAGCCCGTCAAGCCCAGCACCCGGGCCCTAGACCTTAGGTAGGGCCTATAGCCCACACCCTGCACGTCCCCCTCCACGTAGATCCTAGCCCTCGCCGGCTTGGCCACCCCCAGCCCCGCAAGGATGGGCGCCTGGGCGGCCAACTTCTCCTTGAGCTTTCTATTGGATATGTAGGACAGGGCCTCCGGGGGGACGTGGAGCCGCCCCTCGCCTCTGCCCACCACTCTGCCCACCACCCTGGGGGATAGGTGGGGGATCTTGGACAGCTCCTTCACCACCTCCTCTGCCAGAGACTCGTGGAGGAACAGGGCCACCGCGCCGTTGGTCCCCGCGGTGGCGTCGGGCATAATGTAGAAGTCTGCGGCGAATTTAGAGAGCTTGGGGTTGAGGAGGGGCACTTCGAACAGCTCTATGTCTACCCCGGCCTTCTCCGCCACCTCTTTAAAGACGAAGATCCCGGGCCCCGAGACGTCTATCGTCGCGGCTATGTGATCCTCAGCCCTAAACCTCTCCCCCAGCCCCGGCAGGTGGCGGTATATCACCTTGGCCACCTCGGCGTTGGGAGTGGCCATAAGCTCGAGGACTCTCCTCTTCTCTCTCTCAAACTCCTCAAGGGGCATCACCGAGGACTCGAAGGCCTTTAGAAGCTCCTCGTCTGCGTGGATGGCCACGTAGGTGGTGAAGTAGGCAAGTTCCCCGAAGGGCCTAGTGACCACCACCACGAACCCTCTGTCCAACTCTCTGTAGAAGGTGGGGGGCTCCCTGTCCAGGTAGCCCCACGCCGTGGCGCCCAGGAGGAGGTAGCCCCGGCGGGGGAGGGGGGCCTCCACCACTTTGCCCAGCCTAGAGGCGTGGGCTAGGTAGCTCTTCTCCACCCCCTCGTACCAGCGCTCAGGCGCGTCGTATATGGGGGCTATGTGGACGTCTTTGTAGACGCCTTTGACGTAGAGGTCGTTGAGGGCGTTGTTTATCGCCACGGCCACCTGGAGTGGGGAGTCCAAGTCCTCGGAGGGGTCTATCACTTGGATAGTGTCGTTGTTGGCGAGGATGTAGCCCCCCTCGCCGTAGGTCTTTAAGAAGTCTACCATGAAGAACTCCGCGCCCTGCTTCGTGCTCACTATGCTGTGCCCCTTGCCGAGCCACACCCTGTGCCGGGTGGAGCCAAGCGCCTTGTAGAGCCTCGCGGCGTACTCGGCGAATCTCTCCGCCGAAGCGGCCTTGGCCATGTAGAGTTGCACAAGCACCACCGCCAGAGAGGGGGCAAAGGACTCCACAGCCGCGGCGTCGAGCTGTGGGTTCTCCACGTCGAGGAAGACCCTCATCAGCTGGGCCTCCTCCCCCCTTACAATGGCCGCGTCCTCCCTGGGGGCAATGACTAGGTTGAGCTTCGACACCTCGTCCCTCAGGAGCTGGATGGCGGGGTACAACACGTCGTAGAGGTCCACCTTCACAGAGCAACCAAGCGAGAGAGACTCCAGGGCGATGCCCGCCTCGCGGTACAGCTTGACCCTCTCCCTAAAACGCTCGATTGGGCTCATCGCACCTTCCTAATCACAATGCGCCACACCCCCCTCTCCACCTCGAAGACCCCCACCACCTCTTGCCCCTCCCGCCTAGCCACTGCAGGCACGTTTTCACACGACGGCGGATTGTCGGTAATGACCTCCAAAACCTCCCCCACCGCCATCTCCCTCAGCGCTTTCACAGTGGCCAACTGGGGGTAGGGACACACGTACCCCCTGAGGTCAAGCACCCTCTTGCCCACCTCCTTCACAGCCATGGGCAAATGTGGGGATATAAAAGGTGTTGCAAATGTGCAAAAAAGACACTTCAGTTGCAGTACGCGGCGAGCATGCTGACCCCCGGCCACGGGACGGCGTAGTCCACTACCTCGCACCGCCGGGGCTTCACCGCGCCGAGGAGGACGGCCAGCGTCTTAAGCTCCCCCTCGGGCTGGGCCTCGCCGAAGCCCGGAAGAGAGTCTAGGCGCGGGATGCACTCAACACGCCCGCCTCTAAGCGCTTAGATGTTACAGCTACCTCCAGGTCCGCCAGCTGGTCTGCCTGGGTCACCACGCCACTTTTGACGCCAAGACTGGGCGAGTGGCGATGCACCCCAACCACGGCGAGGCGAGGACGTTGCCGAGGCATCAAACCAGGGTGGTGGACGGAGTAGTCTACGTGAGAGTGCCATGGTGAGGGCGGCGGCCGCCAAGCTGGGGGAGCTACCCGACAAAAGGCCTGTTCCCAAGACGGTGGAGGCCACGCCGCTCGTCCTCGTCCGCGACGGCGAAAGAGTATACTGCGCCTACGGCATATGTCCACACGGCAGGTGGCTCCTCAGCCTCGGCGACTATAAGGAGGGCAAACTGAGGTGCAAGGGCCACGGCTCCGTCTACGACTTGGCCACCGGCGCGGGGGAGCTCAACGGCTACCCGCTTCAGATAAAGGCGTACAAGGCCGAGGTCGTGGGCGACAGCGTGTACGTGGAGGTTTAACCCCCCGCCGAGCCTGCGGATCTGTCAAAAGGCTTTCTGCCAGCTATGTTCAAAAATCTTTAATTGTACAAGACGGTAGTTACATGGCTCGGGTTGTGCATGTTTTGAGGGGTAATTGGACGCGGGATGGGGCGGGGGTTAGGCTTTACAGAGTCTTTGGGGGGCCCACTCTTGCAGAGCTCACCGACCCCTTCCTCCTCTTAGACCACTTCGGGTCGCGGTATCCCCATGAGTACTTAATGGGCTTTCCCTGGCACCCCCACAGGGGGATTCAGACGGTGACGTACCTCCTCAAGGGCGAGGTCCGCCACGCCGACTCCATGGGGTATAGAGGGGTCCTGGGGGCCGGCGACCTCCAGTGGATGACTGCCGGGAGCGGGATATTCCACGAGGAGATGCCCCGGCCTGGGAGGGCGAGGGTGGGGGATAGGGAGGTGGAGAACCCAGAGGTGTCTGCGTTCCAGCTTTGGGTAAACTTGCCCAGGGCCTTGAAGATGTCCGACCCTGAGTATAAGAACGTCAAGGCTAGTAGCGTGCCCAGGGTGGTGGCTGATGGGGGAGCCGTAGTTAAGGTGGTGGCGGGGAGGGTATACGAGCCGGGGACTGGGGTGGTGGAGGGCCCCGTCTCTGGGCTAAAGGTGCCCGTGGTGTACATGGACGTGGCAGTGGCTGAGGGGGCCTTCTTCCGCTTCGCCACAAGGGAGGGGCACACAGTGTTGGCCTACGTCTTCGAGGGCGCGGTTGACTTCAACGGCCGCCGCGTATCGGCGGGGGAGCTCGCGGTGTTCAACAGAGAGGGGGGCGAGGTGGAGGCGAGGGGGGTTGGCAGATTTCTCCTCCTCTCTGGCCGGCCTCTGGAGGAGCCCATAGCGTGGTGGGGGCCCATAGTCATGAATACGTGGGATGAGATTCTGGAGGCTAGGCGGGAGCTGGCCGAGGGGATTTTTGTGAAAAAGGGGGCCCGCGTGGTGGATCTATGATGCTCTTGGCCACAGAGACCGGGGTCTACGACTTGGGGGGCTCGCTCAAATGTTGCAGAGAGCTCGACGTAAACGACCTCTACTTCGGGGAGAGGGCGTACATATGCGCTTGGCAGGGGCTCTACGTGGAGGTGGGCGGGAGGCTGGAGAGGCTTGCCGAGAGGCAGTGCTGGCGCCTTTTTAAGTGGGGCGGGGAGGTGCTGGCCGCCTTGGAGGGCCCCATTGTCTACAACGCCGACAGGGGCAGAGTGGCCGCGGACTACAGGGGCTATGCCAAGGAGCTGGGCTGGCACTTCTTCTACGGGGAGCCACACATAACGGACTTCGCCGTTTACAAGGGCGAGGTGGTGGCGACGGTGGAGGTGGGGCACCTCCTCTCAGGCCCCTCCCCCCAGGAGCTGAGGCCGACCGGGTTTGAGGAGGATTTGCACAACCTCCTCCCCCTGGGGGATAGGCTTCTGATAGCGGCCGCAGGCGGCGTCTACTACACCGACGACTTGGCCCAGTTCAAGCGGGCGGCCGGGGGCTATTGCCACGCCTTGTCTGCCGCGGGAGGCTCGGTGGCGGCGCACCTCAAGTCTAAAAGGCCCATAATTGTGTCGAGGGATAGAGGGGAGAGCTGGCAAAACCTCGGCCTAGAGCTGCCGCCCCCCGACTACGGGACCACTGGCCTCCTCTGCGAAGGGGGGAGGTGCATCTACTCCACCACTTACACCTACGCCGTCAACGTCGAGAGGGCCTCCGCCGAGAGGCTCCTCGGGCCTCACCCAACGACCAGGAGGGTGGTATTAGCCAAGGAGTAGAGAATTGCGTTTATAAACCCCAGCCAGCGTGTCAACGTGGCCCAGAGGCTGTACCTCCTAACCATATTCGCCCTATCTGCGGCCCTCTTGTACATGCAGTTTGCGCCTTCTGGCGGAGAAGTGGGCGACGACTTGTACATAGTGGTGGGGGGAAATCCCCCCTCGGTGGCAGTTTTCAACGGCAGCAAGTTCCTAGGGGGGTCTTACCTCTACGACGCAGATCCCTACTTCCCCATGTACGACAGCTTTCTATACGGGGACTTCCTCCTGGTGTTCCAAGGCGAGGCGGGCTCCATAATCTACATCTACAACATCTCCGACTTTAAGAAAGTGTATGGCACAGTGCACGCCCCAAGCAATGTGAGCCACCTCCTCTACGGGGAGCTTGGGCTGGCCCCCCTGGTGGGCTCCACGTTGTACATAGCGGTGTCCAACTTCGCCGAGAAGCGAGGCTACGTATGCGCGCTGGATTTAGACGCGCTTCTGCTCAAGGAGTGCATAAGCGTTGGGATGTACCCCCACGCCCCCATAAAGGTGGGCGACGTGGTGGTGGCTCCGACAATTAGGGAGCCGAGGCTGGTCTTTTACAGCCCCTCCAATGGCTCTCTAAGGGTTATATCGCCGCGGTACGACTGGCCCATATTCGTCAATACCCACGACGTGTTGAGATACACCCAGCTCTCCTTCCACATGATTACCACAGACGGTCGGTACATATACGGCGAGGGGCACTTGGTGGAGCCTGGCACAAGGTTCGCGGTGGGGGTGCACTCCCACGCCCTTGTGGTGGCCATGGACTTGAGCGGGAGAGTTGTGTCGGTGGCTCCCACCAACGCCCCGCCGCCCGGCCTCCCCGGCCTCGCCGTGTGCAACGGCAAGCTCTACGCCACCTCGCCAGTGGAGGGGCTAGTGTACGTATTTGAAGTCCCCTCGCTGAAGCTGGTAAAGACCATTAAGACGGGGGGCGTTCCGTGGGGCGCCTTTGCCAACCCCAAGTGTACGGCGGTCTATGTCACAGACATCGTAGGGGGGAGAGTGCTCGTGATTGACGTTAGGAGAGACGAAGTGGCAAAGGTAGTGAAGACCCCCATGCTCTGGCCACACACCGTCATCTTTGTGGACAAGGAGGTAGTGGAGAAGATGGACATACAGCCCGAGGTCAAGTTCAAGCCCTTGGAGATACCGCCCTATCTCTACTGCGGCGATGCTCCCCCCAGTTGAGCCCGCCTTGTTGATTACGCTTGGCGCGCTGGGCGGCGCGGCGGCCTTTGCCCACTTGGCCTCGCCCAAGTGGGCGGCTTTTGCGGGAGGGGTTGTTTTACACATGGCGCTAGTCCAAGCGTTTCTAGCGGCGTCTTTCGTCAAATCCCTCGCCGTAGTGGCCCCAGTGAACTTAATCCCCTTGTTCATCCTCGGCGTATTTACCACATCTGCGGCATTCATGCTGGGGGTAATCGCAACAATAAAGTGGGGGGAGAGGCACCTCTACCTCCCTCTGGCCCTCTCAGCGGCTCTTTTGGCAAACAAGGCCCCCGCCGTAGAGGCGCTTCAAACATACGGCGTAGACGTCACCTATCTGGGCTATGTGGCATACGGCATGCTCCTAGCCGCCTCCGCCTCTGCCGTCTCCCACAACCTAGCACTTAGGCTGCCCTCCGCCTACCCCCTCGCCTTTGCGGTCGCCGCGCTTTTAGGCAACTTAGCCTACGCCGCAACCCCCAACCTCCTATACTCCGAGGGCCTCCTCTACTACATGTTCACCACGGCCAACCTCTACTCTTTCAACTCGGCTATGATGGTGTACCTAGGCTTTAGAAACAACGTGGCGGCCTTGGGCAAAATGGGCGGCTTTAAGTCCACCAAGTTTTGGCTCTACCTCCTCCTTGGAAACCTCGCTTACGGCCTTGTGGAAGTGTTATTCATGATTAAGAACCCACAGGTTCACGACCTTTTACACAGATGAAGAGGCGCGACCTCCTAAAGCTCGCCCCCTTGCCCCTCTTAGCCGCGTTGTTGCCCCTAATCTGGCCCAGGGGGCGCCCGGGGGCAGACGTCAAGGCTAAGGTCTTGGTGGTTGGGAAAGGCATTGCCGGCAGCATGGTGAAAATGATCTTAGACAGCCACGGTGTGGGGGCCACGGTGCTTGAGTGTTCAGACGCGGCTCTGCCCGGGCCTGGGAAAGTGGACGTGGCCCTGGGGCTCGCCGACGCGGGAGACCTCCTAGTCCACTTAGGCGTCGGCGGCGGCGTGGTGAAGACCTGCGCCACGGGCATAGACCCCGACAACCGCCTCGTCTACACAGACACCAGGGTGTACTCCTACGACATCCTCTTCTTGACGCCGGGCGTGGTCTTCGACTACGGCGCAGTGGAGGTCAAGGGCAGAGTGGACAACTTTACCCCCTACGAGTTAGGCTCGGCGCTGGCCAAGAGGGAGCTGAGCGCCGGGCGCTACGTGATTGTACACCCCAATTTGCCCTACCGGTGCACCTCGGCGCCCTACGAGTTCGCCCTCCTCCTAGACTGGAGACTTAGGGAGGAGGGGAAGCCCCACAGCGTCACCATAATCTCGCAGGTGGGGAAGATCCCGGCCGTCTTTGAAAAATATATCTCACAGATGGGGGAGCTCGTGTGGAAAATACTGGAGGAGAGGGGTGTCGAGTACATAAACGCCGAGGTAGAGCTCGTGGATGGGGAAAACAAGGTGGTGCACCTCTCCACTGGGGAGAAGGTTCCCTTCGACTACCTCACCTTAGTGCCCCCCAATAAGGCTCCTAGGTTTATCTCAGCTGTGTCAAACGCCGAGGGGTTCTACGTGGAGGTAGACGAAAGGATGAGGCACCCCAAGTACAGAGATATCTACGTGGCGGGAGACGCGGTTTGGCACGTGGTTAAGACAGGATGGGCCGCGGCCACCGAGGCCGCCATAGCCGCCGCGTGGGCGCTCGAGGACTTAGGCATAAGCGTGGAGAAGCCCAAGGAGATATACAGCGAAGATGCTATAAGGATAACCCCAGACCTGGGGATTAGGGGGGCGAAGAGGTGGTACCCAATATACGGCGATGTTTACTGGCGGCAGATAGAGGGCCCAAGCCCAGAGGTCGTGGAGGCGAAGAAAAAAACAATAGAGTTCTTCCGACAGTTGCTAAAATACTACTAGTCTGTCCACTTCCTCCAGGAAGGTGTACATTGAGGTGACCTTGTCCACAAGCGCGGGGTCATACTCCTCCTCGGAGATTCCAAAGATCTTGCTGGCCGTTTCGCAGACGTATACCTTGACGCTCCCTATGGACTTCGCTGTAGAGAGCAGGGACTTCCAATCCACGCCCAACTCCACGATTCTCTTGTGCTCTGGCGAGGATAGGGGAGGGGCGTACTCTTTTTTAAACGCCTTGACAGCCTCCCCGGTGACGAATATGCTAACCTCCTCGCCCCTGGCCACCAGCGTAGACACAAGCGTGGCAAATTCGTACAGTCTCACAAAGTCGCCGCTCCCCACTATGATTCCAAAGGCCATTACCTCTCTATCACAATGCGCCAAACGCCCTTCTCAGGCATGTCCATGGCGACGACTTTGCTACCGTTTCTCTCAGCCACAGACTTTATATTGTCGCAGGAGGGAGGGTTGTCTGTGTACACCACCAGGACCTCACCCTTCTTAATGCTCTTAAGCGCCTGTGCCGTATACATCTGGGGGTAGGGGCACACAAAGCCCTTTAAATCTAGCTCGTACTTCCCATCCCCAATCTTCTTCAAGCTGGGCATGCCGACCCCCATTTTGCACAATTTTAATCATTATTCCACAGCTTGTAAAAAATATTCTCAATCACCTAGTTAACAACACTTAAAGCCAAATCTGACAGACAATGCCATGATAACCTGCGCACATGTAGATAGACGAAGGGCAAAACGTATTAATGTGCAAAAAATTCACATAGATAAAAGAAAATATGTAAAAATAGAGGCGGGACTATGGCGGAGTTAGGGCTGGGAGTCCCCACGCCGAGGAAGTACTGGATCGCTTTGGGTCTTGTGGTAGGCGTAGTGGTGGGGCTGGTAATTGGCTACTATTTAAACGCGGCCACGCTTCAGTACGCCTATAGGTTGCTTGAATCTGCTCAACAGCCTCCTCCCGACGTATACGTCGTGGCCCTCTCTCCTAAGGGTGCGGCGTTTTTCCTAACCGCCATGGGCACGCCCATAACCACTGCGCAGTGGAGCGGCGGGGCGGCGAGGGTGGCCGGGGCCTATAGGGACATGTATATAGCCTACGACGGGGACCGGGGAAAAATCTTCCAGATAACCCAGGGCCTTGAGATTAAGAACGTGGTGTATATTGATGGCCTTGTGGGAGTGTACCTAGACGAAAAGGGCGGCTACATATATGCCTTGTCTAGAGATAAACTGTATAAGATATCGGCGGATACTCTTGACATAGTTAAATCGGTGGAAGTGCCCAACGGCGTGTATATCGCCGGCGTAAACGAGCCTTCGACAGTGGTGTACGTGCTGACGGAGAGGTCCCTCGTCAAATTCGACGGAGATTTAAACAAGTTGGGAGAGGTGGCCGTCTCGGGCAAGTCGTTGTTTGTTGGAGTGCTCTACTTCTTCGTCGGCGGCGACGGCTTTGTAAAATCCTTTGACAAATCTAATAGGCAGATAGCCGAGGTTAAATTGGATGGCGGCGTGTCTCAACTCTTGGCCTGCCGCGGGATACTGCTTGCTTCCACAGACGGCGGCGTATATGCGGTGTCTATACCAGATCTAAGAGTTATAAAGAGACTAGACGCGAGGGGCATTTTGTATGCTGACCCCACTTGCAGTGTAGTATACGCAGTGGAGGACTCCAAGGCCACCGTGATACTGATACCGTCTTTAAACACGCATGTGGTCAATCTGCCGGAGCCCCTCGACGGCTTGATATTTAGAACGGGCGCCGGCGCCGCGCTGGGCGGAGGAGCCGCGAGAAAAGTGGCCCTGGCCTGCGGAGGGTAGCCATGAGGGCGGCAACTATACTCATAGCCGTCTTGGTCGTGGCCCTGGTGATACTTGCGGCGTTATACACCTCGGCCACACAAGAGTTGGCCTCTGCCCGGGGAGAGGTTGAAAAGGCTAAGCAGGAGGCGGCGCAGGCAAGTAAACAGGCTGAGGAGCTTAGGGGGCAGTTGACCCAGCTTCAGAACAGGCTGAACGAGCTACAGTCGAGGCTAGCCGAGGCTCAGAAGACCATAGAAGCGCTGAGGGGACAAGCGCAACCCATTGCTGGCTACATGTACGCCCTTGTGGTTGACACTGTAGGCGGTAGCGACGAGTTGTTTATATATGTGATCGACCCCCGCACCAACGACCTCGTCGTCAAAATACCTCTAAGAGATAGACTGCCAGCAGACGTATATACGCTTATGAGAAACGCCTCACTGAGGCTTGTCTCCCCCTCCACGCTAGAGGTCTGGATGCCGCGGTATTATACGCAGCCGGGGCAGTACCTCTATATCCTATACGAGGGGCCGTGGGGGTCCTATGTGGCGGCCCTAGATCCCAAGGACTTCTCCTTGGTGAAGAACGTGAAGATCTACGACAAGTACACTAGACAGTACGGCGGCATATCGCCTGATGGGAAGCTCCTAGTGGTTGCGCAACGCCAGGCGCAACAGATAGTCTACCTAGACGCCAAGACTTTGGATGTGATAAGAGCGGTGAAGACTGACGCCAATCCGTGCGACGTGGCGCCTTCGCCCGACGGAAACTACTTCGCCATTCCTGTGAGGGCCGACGGGGCAGAGGGCAAGCCTGAATACGTTTTGATCATCGACCGGGAGGGGAGGGAGGTGGCGCGCGCCTACTTTAGAAGGCCTGGCGAGGCTGGGCCTCCCACGGAGCCCTCCATGACCTACTGGACGCTCGACGGGAAATATGTATTACTGCAGGGGGAGGCTAGGCCCTATGAGGCAGTGGTGGAGGTGGACGTTGCGGCTAAGTCGGCGAGAATTGTAAAGGAGGTGAGCTACCCCTCTGGCACCGTGGCGTTTATGGCTGAGGAGCATCCCATGGCCAAGGGCGAGGTCTGGGTGGTGGTGAGAGGTGCGGGGGTCTATGTCAGATCGCCGCCGCCAGAGTACAGGGAAATCACGCGCGTTGCCACGGCTATAGACGTTAAGGGCATTGTACAAGGCGCATTTAGCCCAGATGGGCGCTATTTCTACGTCGTGGGATCTGGCGGCATAGATGTAATTGACGTGGCGGCTAAGTCCGTGGTAAAGACTATAAAGGCTAAGTCGGCTGTGTGGATCATTGCAATACCCAGCGGCGAGTGGCTATACTATAGCGGAGTGTTGAGAGGGTGACCATGTCGAGGGTAAAGGACTTCTTGGTAAAGCCCTGGCGGCCTGAGGTGGCTGGGCTGGTCATCGGCATTGTAGCCTCTCTTCAGATACTTGTGATTAGATCGCCGTGGTATATCACAGGCCCCGAGACTCAGTTCGGCGGCTGGCTCCTCAAGACTTTGACTCTAGGCGCCGTGAAGGTGGATCTGTGGGACTACTTCAACCCAAGCTCCCCCATGTTTGTGGCAAAGGCCCTGGGGCCGCTGGAGAACCCCGGCTTTCAAATAGTGCTCGGCTTCATGCTGGGGGCCGCGATAGCCAAGGCGCTCCAGGGCGCGTGGCGTCTCCGGTGGCCCGCCAACTGGGGTGTGGTGATTACGTCGATTATCGGGGGCTTGCTCTTGGGCTTCGGCGCCAGGCTCGCCCTGGGTTGCAACGTGGGGAACTTCTTCGCCACCGTGCAGAGCCTTGTGTTCTCCGGCTTCGTCTTCTTCCTCGGCATGGCCATGGGGACATACGTAGCCACGTTCCTCATAGAGACGTGGCTCATGGATAGAATAGCCAAGACGAGACCCATTAGGATATCCATCGGAGGCAACGTAGACAATCGCAAGGTCTTGGCCACGGCTGTGGCTATAACGGCGGCTCTATCTCTATACTGGTGGCAAATAGGCGTGATGGCAGGCCTTCTCTATCTGCTGTTCGGGGTGGCGTACGGCTTCGCGGGGGCGAAGGCGGATATATGCTTTACCTCCATGTTGAGAGACGGCTTCTGGAGCCGGCTGGCCCCCTACGGCGCAAACGCCAGGGCCGTGGCCATAGCCCTCTCCATAACCATAACGGCGAACTTAGTGCTCAAATACGGCGTCGGCTACAGCTACAGCGAGTTTCTATTCCCAGTGGGCATTCACACGTTGCTTGGCGGCTTCCTATTCGGCATAGGCATGGTCCTAGTGGCTGGGTGTAGCTTCAGCTCCGCGTATAGAAGCGGCGAGGGGAGCATACCGCACTTAATCGCATGGATATTCATGATAATCGGGATGACGCTCTTGGCATATGTATGGCCCTTCTTCTACACTACTGCCGTGGCCCTTAGCCCAGTGTTAACACTGCCCGAGATGCTCCACGGCAATGTGGCCGCCGCGGCGGCCCTCGGCTACCTCTTCTGCCTATTCCTAGCCCTCTACCCAAGTATCCGCGACGGCACTATACAACTAAGCCAATTAAACATAAAACTGCCAAAGCTACTAATAACTAGGTCTAAATAACCCCCTTTTCCCAAGAGAGAAATCTTTTTATCTACAAACTCCCAACTTACCTATGAAGTGTGGAGAAATTGCCTCTAGGCCTCCCATCACCATTACCCCAGACAAGACGCTGGAGGAGGCCGTAGAACTTCTCTCAAAACACGACGTTGGGATACTAGTGGTAGTGGATAGAGAAAACCCAAGGAAGCCCATCGGCGTGATATCGGAGAGAGACGTGGTAAGAGCCCTGGCCTGGAAGGCGCCTCTCACAGTCACCGTGAGAGAGGTCGCCACCACCGCGGGGCTCATATACGTCTATGTAGACGAGCCGCTGGAGGAGGCGGCCAAGAAGATGGAAAAACACCGCATAAGACATGTACTCGTGCTGGAAAGAAGCGGAGATCTATACGGCGTCATATCTATAAGAGACCTGCTTAAACACTGCAAACTCTAGCTGTTGCACTCTATCTCTGCTGTTATTACGTTTTTCTCCGTGGTGATTTTTGGCTGGCATTTCCATTGTCGTATGGCTTCTTCTGCGAATGTGGCTAGGCATTTTGCCGACTTTTCGCCGGGGGCTATGAAGACTATTCGCCACGTCTCTCCCCGGCGGGTGAAGCTTAGGCGGGCTGTGGGGAATAGGGCGAAGAACTGAGCCGCCGTCTGTACCAGCTCTGGGAAGGTGAGGCGGGCAGAGGCCAGTTGGCCAAACCTTGCCCCCATCTCTCTCAGCGCCTTAGCCACGTCTCCGTCTTCACACACTCCCCACTTCTCGGCAAAGAGCTCCAAAAGCGGAAGAGGCACGGGGACGACGTCGAAGGCAAGGGCAAGCTCCACCAGCCTAAACATCTCTAAACCCCTAGAAGGAGAAATACCACGACGAAAAAGCTCCACAGCAAGACGAAGAGAGTCTGAGGCTAGGCGTACTACGGAGTATCCTTGTATCTTTGCCATTTCAGAAAATTCGCGTGCCGCATCAGCCTCCACGGGCACTGTAGTTCGGCGGGTCTTTCCGTGTATCATGCGTAAGCAGACTTGAGAACTTGCAATAAGCCTTCGGCTACCGCAAGGTCTTTCACAGCAACTTCTTTTATGTAGTTCACCAGGGGCAGGAGAGTCCTCTTGACAGTCGACATGGCGGCAAGCCTGGCCGGCCCTCCCCCGGCCCTCTCCCCCTCCTCCTCAGCCACTGCAAACCACTTCTTCAGCAAGGCGGACATCTCCAACTCCACCCACCTCCTCCTAAGGACTTCCTCGAGACGCGCCACTTCCTCTTCCACAATTTTCTCTGCCTTGGACACCTCCTCAGCCCTCTGCCTATTAAACTCCTCAGCCAACTCTCTCAAGTGGTCCAGCGTAACAACCTCCACTGGCAGATTCGGCGCAGTGTTGCGGGGCACGCCCAAGTCTACCACTAGCTTAACCCTAGAGCCGGGGGGCACGTACACGACTACGGGCTCGAAGGAGGAGACGGCCGTGTAGACTACGTCGAACTCCCTGAGGCACCACTCCACGTTTTCGCTTGTGAGAGGCCTCACCTCTACGCCCAGGTCGGCGGCCTTCTCCACAGTGCGATTAACCACAGCCACCCGCCTCACCCCTGCGTCTATGAGCTCTTTAACAACTCCGCGGCCCACTGCCCCAGCCCCTATGACGCATACCGAGATCTCCCGCAGTGGAAGACGGCGGCTTAGATACACAATTGAGAGAGAGCCGAGACCTCTGGGCCCTCTAGAGATCCCCGTCTCTGTCCTCACCCGCTTCCCCACAGCCACGGCCCTCTCTACCACGGTCTTGAGAAGACCTCTGAGATTCCCCCTCCTCACTTGCGACTCGTAGGCCTCCTCCAGCTGGCCCAAGACGTCTGTCTCGCCTATGAGCATGGACTCAAGGCCGGCGGCCACTCTAAACAAATGCCTCGCCGCCTCAACGCCTCTGAACTCCGCCACTTTTTCAACGTAGGGACCGTAAGACCGCTTAATGTGTTCCGCTGGGCCAGCGTCGGCGTCGTATAGGTACACCTCAACCCTGTTACACGTGTGAAAGACAAAGGCTTGGACGTTGTAACAGGTCTTGTGCACATTTCTGGAAATTTCGGACAGCTCGTCCACACTGAGTCGCTTATGCGAAAGCGATAAGGCGTACAACTTGTCTACAAGCATAGCCCCAAGAAGTAGACCCCCGCCGCCACTGAGAGGACGCCGATTGCCACCTCGACCCACCTCCCGCCTTTTATGTACTTCGCCACTCCCCGCACCACGGCGTATACGGCTGCGGCGAGGCCTAGGCCGTAGAGCAGAAGCGCGGCAAAGAGGGCGAGGTAGTTCCCGGCAAGCGACGCCAGCGCCACCACTGTGGCAAACCCGGCGTAGGGGAGAATACAGGGAGTCCACACAGCGCCTAGAGAAAAGCCGAAGAGGAAGTCGCCGGCAGAGCCAAGCCGCTTAAAGGCGAAAGTCTGCAACCTAGAGACAGCGGCGGCGTATTTGACGCTCAGCCTCTCCACGAGGAGGACAGCCCCCAGCAGTAGCAGAGCCACCCCGCCCACCGCGAGAAAGACCTGCCTAGCATACGCAACTGCGCCTCCCACCGCCGCCACAGCCACGCCAACGGCGGCGTAGGACAAGACCATCCCCAGAAGCACCTTGGGCAAACTCCGCCGCGCAAAATGTGTCACGGCGGCGACGCCTAGCACTGGGAGAACGCAGGGAGAAAACGCGCTGGCGACGCCTAGCACAAACGCAGACAGCAAAGCGGCATACGGGAAGGCGTCGCCGCCCTCTTGCACGCCCTTGGGAGAGAGAAATTCCACAAACACACGCTTTAGGTCAACCCCAGGAGGCACGTCCGCCCCCGTCCAAAAGCCCAGTAGCCTAATCCTCCCGCCCTCCGCCACCCCTATTACCACCGTGGGCGTGCCCGGGATTAAAAAAGTCCTCTCACCCCTAACCACGTAGTATTTCACAACCCCGTGATCCACATACGCCACCTGCCCATCCACCACTACGTCAATGCCGCTTATACGCGCCCTAGATAAATCAAGGGTGTAGAGGCTGTACTTCGACATTAAGGCGGCGACTTCCCCATCTGAGAAAAGCGCCTCAAGCCTCTTACACTCCTCACACCCAGGCTGGTATATGTACAGCAGGAAGGTGCCGTTGACCTCGTAAGGCGACTCCACCTCTTGAAACACGAGAAGGCCCTTCTGCAGAGCTAAGGCCAAAGCGGCGAGAACTAAGACGAGCAGTACCTGCCTCATAGCCTATCCAACAGCCCCGCCACTACTATCCCTATCGCAGTTGTAAAAACTGCGGCAAGCCACGCCGGGGCCCCCTCTACCACCATCGCCAACGGGGGCAGGGCCAAGACTGCGGTCATTGCAGTAGCTGCGGGCGGGGGCAAGCCGCCGTATACCGCGAAGAGCGCCGCCAACGCGGCCAGAGTAGACATAAGAAACGCCGCCGCGGCGGCGAGTGGGGCGAGGGAGAGGTCAATGAAGAGGGAGGAGAGGGCCGTGGAGGCCATGGACAAGGCGCTTGTGACAACGAGTTTTGAGACGTAGACCCCGCTGTGCCCCGCGTAGTAGACAAGGCCCTCCAACACGCCGCGGTCCCAGTCTCTAATGACGTAGAGATACGCCGAGAGCTGCGAGGCCAAAAACGCCACGAGAAAGACTGCGTATCTCCCAGCGTAAGACCCCACTACCCCAGCCGCCAGAGAGGCCACGAAGAGAAACACAAGCTCCTCCACTCTCCTAGCCGCCGCCTTGAAGTCGGCCTTAACTACCTCCAGCATACTGAACATCCTCAATCCTGACCTCATGCCCAATCCCCAGGGGGAATGGGGAGGTGAGGAGGGCGGCCCCCCTCTCCTTCAACAAGTCTAACAACTCGCCTCTCGCCTCCTCGTCGAGGCCCGTGGTAGGCTCGTCGATTACGAGGTTGGGGGGGTCGGGGAGGAGGGCTCTCACCACGTCTACCCGCCTCCTCCACCCAAAGCTAAGCGCCTTGACAGGCTTGTCCAACACCTTGCAGACGCCCAGGGGACAGCCCACAAGCCTCCCGCCGGACAGCTTGGCAAAAAGCTTCAAGTTCTCTCGGACAGTGAGCTCTGGGTAGAGCATGGGCGTGTGGAATACCACGCCTAAGACGCTGGCGGGCACCCTGGGCCTTCTCCCGTCGACCAGCACCTCCCCCCGAGAGGGCTCCAACACCCCAGCAATGATTTTAACCAGGGTAGTTTTGCCAGAGCCGTTGGGTCCCACCAATGTGACAACGCTGTTAACTCGCATGTTTACCCCACGGAGGACCCAAAATCCTCCAAGCCTTTTCCACACGTCTCTAATCTCAATCATATACACGCCATATACAAAAATTCACACATTAAAGCCTTGCTATAACACTTGTACACTTAATATACACTATGACTTAACTGGGGCATAGTAGGCAGAGTGGCAACCCTTCAAAATTGTGGTTATGTTCAAGGTCTTGGTGGCTGGGTTGTAGAACCCCTCTACCACTACCTCGCCGCTGAATTGGAAAGAGGGACCCGCCAGCCTTACGACGGTGTCGTAGGGCACCACAGCCCTTATGGTAAAGCCGTCGCGGCCTCTGAGGATTAGGTAGATGTAGTCCCCCTCTCTCCCGTACTCCACAAGTTGGCCGGACACTCTCACCTTGCCTCCTGGGAAGTTCTTCAAGTCGGAGACGTCCTTGGGAGTTCCAACAAAGAGCGAGGCTATGCCCGCGGCCAAGAAGACTGCCACAAGGGCCCCCGCCACTACCCACCTATTCATAGCCTCTCCCGGAGCCAGAGTATAAAAGCCATTGTGGCGAAGTAAAGCGCGGCGTTTACATACGCGCTGAAGTGCCGCACCAGCTCCACCCCGCCGCCTGCCACAGCCACGAAGTTCTTGGGCAAAGTAGGCGTGCCGTTGAAAAAGGCGGGGCTTAACACTTGCCCAGGCGGCACGTTGAGCACCTGCCCGCTCTCTAACACAATAGACGTCTCAGTCACATTCACCACCCTCTGGGGTTGGTAGAGGAGCCAAGGGTAGAGGAGAGCCACTGCCACAACGAGGCCGGCTAAATACACGGCTGAGGTCCACCTCGCCGGCTTAACAAAGAGGAGGGTCAAGAAGATGGTCAAGATCAAGAGGATGCGCATGCCCATGTACTGCCCCAGGGGCCCCCCGAAGGTGGTGCCCGGCCTGGGGTGAAACGCCTGTGCCAAGACAGGCGCGAGGAGAGAGACAATTGCGAGGACAAAGCCCGCGATAACAAAAGACTGGGCAAGCTTTACGCTCCTCTCGGGGTCCTCGACCCCCCTCCTAATGGCTGGGTATAGGGAGTAAATCAGCGCGAGCACTAGGATAGACATCTGTCTGGGGTCTAGGGCGAGGGGCGTGCCCCAGCTCTCCGCCGCCCAGACGGTGCCGCTGACAAAGGCGTACCACCCCAGCGCCGCCACTGAGTAGGCCGAGAAGTCCATCCACTTGAGAGCCCGCTCTGAGAGACCCCTCCAAGCCCCCCACACCGCCAAGACAAAGGACAGAGCGGCCATGACGTAGAGGACAACCGCGGGCGGCACGTGGACGTAGACGTTTAAATACGCCGTGGGAGCCCCCAGCTCAGCCACAATAAGCGGAAACGGCCCCCAATTCACCAAATAAACCGCGGTAGCCACGTCTACCACTATTAAAACCGCCAGGAGAATACCCAAGGGAGACATGTGGACATAATACACGTCCATATTTAAGTCTATGTATACTAAGTGTACACAAAGACTAACGTTTATCCACGCGTCTATTTACCCACAGAGCCGCCAACCCGCCAACAAGCAAGACCACGGCGATCAGCCCCACTGGGCTAGGCCCCGCAGACGATTTAGCCACGACCTCTGAATACGCAGAGGGCTCCACAGCCCACGTCTGAACTTTAAACTGGTAGCCAATGGCATGCGCATTAGACACCCTACTGGGGTCTATGGAGAGAAAGTGGCAATTGAAGCAGGAGACCCAGACTCTACTAGGCCCAACGCCCAACGGCAGAGTAGAGACAAAGTCGTTTTTATAGGCGTCCCAAAGCCCCACCTCAATATTCCGCCCAGGCGTCTTAGCCGTGATATTACCCACCAGCGAGGCGACGCTCCCCGTGGCGTTGTACTGAGTATAAGCGCGGGCAAGTTTCACAATAGTGGGCGCCGTCTCTACCCCCGAGCCAGACCCCTCATACGTCCACAACCCCGCGAGCCACTGCCCCCCATACACATAGCCCACGTGAACCACCGAGTGACACCTACACCCCACACCCCAGTGCACACTAGTAGAAACCACAGACGCAATAGCCGAGTGACAAGAGCCACAGTACTTCCAAGCCTCGTCCCCACCATAGGTGTTGTGCGCCCAGACATTTTGCCTAACCGTGGGGTCATACACCGTCGACGGCTGGCCGTGACACGGCTGACAAGCATCAGGATGTTGCAAATACTGCGTAGGCGAAAGAGTCCTCTTCGTCGCATTAATGTAGCGGGCGACATCCCAAATGTTATACCCATGGAAGTGGCAGTTAAAACAGGAAAGCCAGCTCTCCTCCGCCACTGCCCCATAGGCACCGCCGAATTTGGCGGGCACAGAGGCTATGTCGCCCACCCACCAATCCCACAACACCACCACGGCCACATTAACTGTATACCCTCCACTGTACAACTGATTAACAAGCTGGCATACCTTGGGGGGACAGTTGCTGGGCGTCCGCGTACAGTTGCACCAAAGCTTCGCCTGTTTAAACACGAGAGGCGGGTCTACATAAGGCGGAGCGGCGACGGGAAGATAAGTCTCTACTAAAACCTCGCTAGGGTGTGTAGAACTGTGACGGTTGAGATTTACATGTATAACTGCGTGGCATGCACATTCACGCGCACGCGGCATAACAGGCACCCCAGCCACCCGCTTGCCGTTGCCGTCATGACATCCACAATACCTTCGGTCTTGGCGATGTCCGTAGGGCGGGGGCGAGAGGTAAAACGTGGCGCTGGATAATTTCGCGTGGGGGGCGCCGGCCACGTACTCCACATGACAGTTAAGACAGCCTCTATCTCGCTGTTCACTGTGGCAACTGTCGCAGTTCCCCACTTGAACCGACACGGCGAGGGTAAACACGGCTAGAGATAAGACTAGGACGAGCTTATTCATAGCGGGTTAAGTAGAACAGCAGTATTACTGCCGCCAACGAGGAGAGCCATAGGAGGTTCACCAGCGGCACCGTCTTTACGCTTATGTGTATTTCGCTCTGCGTCGGCGTGTATTGGTGGACTAACGTGGCGAGCTCTAGTAGGGCTGTCAAAAAGGTGGTGGCGAAGCTCTGGGGGTCGGCGTTGGAGAGGAGGTTTATGTTGTACCCCGCCGCGGCGAGGGCCAATAGCTTGAGGCTCTCCCGCGGGTTAAGCGTCTTACACACCTGCGATAGGTAGTAAATCATGGGCTCTGGATATGTGGCAAACTCCCCCTGGACGTATGGAGTGAAGACAGCTATGTAAACATCGTCGAGCCCGCGGGGCACAGTGACAACCGCCGATACTAGGCCGTGTATGCCAGACACCTCCCCGTTTATGGCGTATCTAACCACGGCCTCCAGCCTCCTGCCATCTACCGCCAACACAGTCTTGGAGAAGGCCTCGGCGGGGACCGCCTTCGGGACGTCGGAGAAGGTGTGGGCAGCTCTCACGTCTGACAAGAGGTCGAGGTAGGGGGTTTGTAATAGGCCGTAGAGGGGGGTGCCCGGCGTCATAGTCATGTAGTACAAAGTCAAGTTCATGTCAAGCGGCATGGGCACAGCCCTCCTCACGCCCCCCACTTCCACCACGGCAGACATTGGGATTAGGGCGCCACCGCTGGACACTAAAGTCCCCGTGACGTTGACCACGGCGTCCCCCGCCTTAAACACAAGCGGCTTCTCCACTGTCATTGTCTGATTCACCGGGGAGTTGCCCCATATGTACAACATGAGGGCCAGCCCCCCAGCCCCGCCGTGTGCCACATACGCCCCCACAGACGCGTTTTCCACGAAGTAGACGTTGTCCCCCGCCTCAATGCGGAGGTCGCCCACATGCACAGGCTTTTTGACTAGCGCAAAGAGGTAGGACAAGGCGGGGTCTCCCTCGACGCGCCGCCTCCCCTCCTCTATAAAAGGCCTAGCCTGACTCACAAGGGAGCCCGCCGACAATAGGCCATACTGGGCGTATTGATACACGGAGTTTCCCCTATACACCGTGTAGATGTCGACCTTGTCGGCGGAGAGACCGAGTTGGTAGTCCTCCACTCTTATGGAGACGCCGGCCACTTTAGCCTCTGCGCCTGGCTCCACGTAGAGGTCTAGGAAATACGCCCTGCTGTACGCGTGAGGCAGACTGTACACCGCGGCTACGAAGAAGAGGAGGAGGAAGAGGTGGAGTATCCTCAACACAGACGTCCTCCCCCTAGCCCTATACGCCGAGTATAAAATTACCCCGGCCCCCATGGCCGCCCAGACCAAGGCGGCTCCCACCGCGGCGTTTGTAAGCGGGTGCGACTTCGGCGAGAAGGGGACCGCCCCCACATAGGCGGCCGCGGCCAAGGCGCCGCTGGCCACGGCCCCCACGGCGACGTAGAGGAGGAGCGTTTTGCCGCCCCTCTCTAGGTATATCAGCGGCGAGAACATGAGCGTTATCAACACCAGCAGATAGAGGGCGGGGTTGTAGAACCACATCCCGTCGTCCATCTGCGGCGGCGCCGTGTTTAAGCCAAAGGCCACCCCCAGCGAGGGGACTAGGAGAGAGCCGTAGAGAAAGACCCCCGCCGTGAATATGGAGAGGAAAGTCAACATCTTGCCCCAGTTTTCCACAGCCCACTTAGCCACGAGGAGGTGGCGGAGGGCCATAAGCAGAAAGGCCAGGGAGAGGGCTAGGAGGAGGTAGCCGCCTGCGCCAGGCGAGGCAAAGCCGTGGAGGGGGCTCATCCCCGTGCGAGTGACAAAGAGGGCTAGAAACACCGAGCCCGCCGCCAAGAGGAAAGAGGCCTTTTTCACGTCGCTAAGCGCCTTGGGGGCGTGGAGGGCGGCGGCAGCCACGACGAAGACCATGAGCTGGGCAGTCTCCACGGGGTCCCACGCCCAGTACCCACCCCAGCCAAAAGTGACATAGCTCCAGTACCCACCTACCACAAGCCCCGCGAAGAGGAAGGCCAGCGCCGCATAGGCAAGACGCCTCAGTCCAACGGCCTCGACGTAGGCCAAGGCGAGAGACGTGGCAAAAACTCCCGCATACCCTAAAAAGACCAGCGGCGGGTGGATAGAGACCCAGAAGCTCTTAAGCAGTGGGTTTATGCCCCCGCCCACAGTGGCCTCCTGCAGAGTGTCAAACGGCCCGTAGAAGTATGCCGACGCGCCTAAGAGGAGGAGCACCGCCGCCGCGGCCCTCGCCACCTTCAAAGGGGCGCCAGCCCTATGCACAAGGAAAATGAAAACCCCCAAGAAGAAAGACAAGAGGAGGAGGCTAGACCCAGTCCCAGCCCACGACGCAGAAAGCCTCAGCCACCAGTCCGCCCCCACGTTAGTGTTCTTAGCCACCTCGAGGAGAGAGAAGTCCTGGGCCAAAAACGACGCGGCGTAGTAAAGCCAAGAGGCGGCCAACAACGCGGTGGCCGCCGCCAGCAAGCGGACTCTCCCAGTGACAACAAACGCCAGGTAGACAACCAGAGCTATTGCAAAGACGAAGCCAGTTGGATGCATATGCGCCTCTACACAGAACTATTTATGCCTAGCTATACAACGTGTACACTTAATATACAGTGGAACCACAGGAATTAGTAGAACAAAAAACCAGAGAAGCGAAAAGAGGAGTAGGTTGGGGTAGACCGCGATGTCTGCCACAATTGAAACCTTCAGCCCCCCGCACTCCCTGCCGAGGAGAGCAGAGAGTCTACACAGCTGGTATGAGAAGTACACCTCGTCTCCCAGCCAAAACCTCGCCACCACCACGTGTGGAAAGAGGTAGGCAGTGACCGTATACGACTCCGCCTTGGCCATTGAAAAGTCCACGGACAGGGGTATTGAGTACTCCCCCACGCCTTTTATTACCACGTCGAAAACCCCCGCCCCCCGCTCGCCCTCTACGCCAAACGTGGCCCCCTTCAATGCCACATATCTGCCATCTGCCGCAGCCAGAGAGCCGTCTGGCGCCACGTCGAGGGGGCCCAACTTCCCCGAAAAAGTGGCGGGGGGAGGCAGGAGGAGGGGGGAGAAGTAGATCAACGCCACCGCGGCCGCGGCAAAGGCCAGGAGAGATGCCCTGGGCAAAGAGGCGGCGAGGAGAACTGCGAAGGGCAACACAGCCGAGAGGAGAGGCGCAAGCGAAGGCGGGGAGAAGTAGACGGCCAAGAGGTAGACCCCCGCCGCCATGGCCAACCCCCCAGCAAACCTCCTAGGCGAGGCGGCCAGAGAGGCCACTGCCACGGAGGCCGCGGCGAGGGCCAACAAGTACCTCCCCCCGACGAATTCCCCCGGCGAGCCTGTGAAAAGCCTAAAAAGCCCCCAGCCCAGCCAAAGCGCAGTCAAGCCGGTGAGCACCACGGCCCATTTCCCATTGCCCCTATCGACGGGAGAAAAGACGAGGGGGACTAGGGCGAGGGAGAGGGCCGGGGCCAGAGGCCAGCGGCCAAAAGGCGAGTCAAACAGCAGGACGACGGACTGCAAAACCAGCGAGGTGGCGCCCAGCAGGTAGGCCAGCCTCCCCCCTCCAGCCCTCCACCCGGCCCACGCCAAGAGGGCGACGTAGCCGAAGTAGGGGCTTAACACGTCGATGGGCTGCCCAGCCGCTATATACCCCGCCGAGGTAACGGCGATGCCCCCCGCCGTGAGTAGATACCCATGCCGCCAGAACACAATGGCGGAGAGGAATAGGGCAAGAGAAAGCGCGAGGAGAAGCGACAAAAACTGCCCCGACCCCCCCGCCGCCCACACCACGAAAAGCAACGCGGCGTAGAGAGAGAGAAACCACCTAAAACCCCTGGCAAAAACCGCCAAGGCGAGAGAGAAAAGAGCTAGGAAAGGGAGGGGGTCAGGCACGGGGAGAAAAAGGGAGGGGGTTTATTTTTACTGTGCCCTCCTCCTCAGCGCCAAGAAGGCGCCTCCAAGCAACGTGGCAGTGGCCAAGAGGGCGACTAGCGACAAGTTAGGCGCCACGCCGCCGCCAGCCGCCTGAGCCGCCGGCATCACAATCTTGTGCGGGTCAGTGAGAGAGTTAAGCACATCGGCGGGTATGCCTATCTTCCACACGCCGCCCACCTCCATCACCTTAGCCGTGCCAAGCTGACCCTGGTAGACGAAGTGGCAGTTGAAACACGCAGCAACGCCTGGGTTAACGGCCACTGGCAAGTAGTAGGGAGCTCTTGAATATGGCGCATATGGAGCTACCAATATGAAGTCGCCAGTGTGTATGTCAAATACGCCCATGACAATAGTCTCGCCATTAGGCGCCTCCTCAGTCAACGGATGCGTCCTGACACTGGGGTTCTTCAGCACGGCGCCAGATGCAGTACCCCACTCATAGCGGAATATACCAGCTTGCTCTAAAGCACTGAAGAAGTCTGTCTCAAGGAAGTCGGCAGCAGAGCTCTTTGCTTTTACTGTGCCGTTGGCATACTTATCGTAGCCTACAAGTAGCGCCTTTACCGTAACCTCGCCCTTGCTCTCTAGAAGTTGCATCAACGACGTCGGCGCATTACCACTGAATGTGTATGTGCCTTCTGGCGTACCTTTGAAACATATGTACACGTTCCGGAAGTCTAGAGTGGGCTTGGCGCCGAAATAGCCCGGCGTAGCGGTAGATAATCTGGGCACATAGAAGTATATACATGCAGTGTAGCCGTCTGTTGGATTGCCGTAGCCCACGTGTGCTACTGCGTGACACGCACATCCATACGAGTTCAGAAGACCGGAGTGCACATTACCGGGGCCGCTATTAATAGAGTTCCAAATAGCTACGTGGCAGTTTATACACTTTTTCCATACGTCTGTACCCTTGAGTACTTGGTGGCTCCAGACACACTCCTGCTGGCTTGGGTCACAAGCGCCAGCGGCCGGCCCGCTAGTTAGTCCGGAGAGGGCTTGGCTGTTGGCCGTTCCTGTCGAGTTTGAGTGGCAGGAGATGCAGTTTGTTGGGTGGTTGTATGAATAGGGCGGGCCGTACGTTGCTGCTACGAATACTGCTAGTAGTAGTAGCGTTGTAATTAGCGCGGGGAATTTCTTCATGTGAGATGAGAAATTTTTGGGTATTTAAACTTTTGTATTTGTCAAGTACTTTTTTTATGTTTTTTGTACACTCTGTATTTTGTGTGTACATTTTGTATTCGGCGTAGGGCTGGGAATAGGAGTGGGGCTAGGGCGACTAGCGCGGGGGCGTAGGGCGGCTCTTCTTGGCGTTGTGGAGGCTTGGGTAGCGCCGTGACTTGGGCGTGGGGCTGGGCGGGGGCTTGGCTCCAGTTGGCCCACCTCTCTGCTATTTGACAAGCGTGTACTCTCGCCAAGTAGAGTAACTTGGTCTCGTTTAGGGGAGCCGCGGCGGCTATGGCCAAGTTTTCTCGTAATGAGACTTGGCCGTCTGGTCTTACGACGTGGCTCAGCGCGTCTAGGTAGTGTAGGTATTTTACGTCTGTGGTGTTGGGGAAGGCTGGGTGTAGGGCGAAGTAGGTGAGGGCGTAGGCCAACGCCTCTATGTAGTAGCCCAGGGCCGCCTTGTAGTTTCCCTGTCTCATTGCTATTTCGCCTCTGGCGTAGTTGAGGGCGGCGTTTCCCACGAGTTGTGGAGATATTATGTCTGTGGCTTTTGAGTACATGTCGGCGTATCTCACTGCCTGTTCTACATATCTGCGGAGGCTCGCCGCAGCCTTCTCTATGTCGTATGGCTCAGCGCTGTGTGTATAGTAGAGGAGGGATTTCCATAGGTAGTAGACTGCTTGTGCATATTTGTACGCGGCCTGCGCGGCGCTGTCTATAAAGCCCATTTTGTAATAGGCATAGTCGAGTCCAGCGTCTCGCATGTAGACCTGGGCCGTGTGTATATACATGTGGGCGTATGCCATGTCGCACAGCGGCGCCGTGTTGTTAGCCACAGCGTCTGCGAGCTCAAGCAAGGCGGCTAGGTATGTGGCTATCTCTACCTCGGCCCCCTGTGGGTCTGTCAGCATCCTCACGTAGAAGTACGGCGTGGCCGCCTCTGCTATTGCGCGGGGGAGGGCCTCTGTGGCGAGGTCAGTGTTGTTCTTTGCCACTTGTACATAGGCCAGGGCTTGGGCGGCGCCTCGCCTTAGCACATCTGCGTACTGTGGGTAAAGCGCCGCGAGGCGGAGGGTCTTGTTTACAAAGAGGAGGGCCTCTTTTTCAACTGCGTCTATTGGCGTGGCGCTGTTTAAGACGGTCTCGGCGGCTTGGCCCAGCCTCTCTAGATTCGCCGTGAGGTTGTAGGCGGCCCCCGCGGCGATGGCTACGGCTTGGTATATGTTGCCCACTTCTTCTACTGGCACTATCTCGGCCAGGGGGAGGGGCCTCCTCTCTACTCTCTCTACCAAGGCGCCGTAGACGCCGTAGAGCTTGGGCTTCCACACTATTTTGTAGTCGTAGTGTTGGAGGACTGGGTATACGAAGAGTTTGAAGCCGTACTGCCTGGCGCCCTGGGCCTTTTCCACGAGGCCTCCCACGAAGTCTACTACGCCGCCGGGGGCCAGAGTCCCCGTGTAGATGATCGACGCGTTGAGGGGGGTGTGCGTTATTGCGCTGTACGCCGCCACTGCCACTGTCAGCGATAGGCTTGTCCCCACTAGGGCCCGCGAGGCGTTTAGCGGGTTTATCACCACGGTGTAGTTTAGGGCGAGGGGGTCGACTCCCGCCGCTATTGCGGCTTCCCAACACGCCGAGATTGTGGAGTAGTAGAAGGTTAAGTCGTAGTAGTCTAGGCCCTTGATTTCAACGGTGCCGTTGCCTGGCCCCACGTACACCGCCACTTGGACTGGCACTGCCCTTCCGTCGTAGATGGCTAGCCCATACGCCGTCCCCTGGCCGTAGGCCAAGGCGGCTAGTAGGAGGAGGACTAGCGCCCGTGGCATCTGGCGCAGTCTAGGAAGTCGGCTGGGCTAAAGCCCATGGCTCTGGGCCCGTGGCACCCTATGCATGGGACTCCCTTGCCTGCGCCTATTTGGCAGTCTGGCCCTATTGGGACATACCACCTGGACCACGGACTGTGGCACTCTAGGCATACCTCGTATTTGCCCATGTCTACTTGGGCCCAGGCGGAGTCGTGGAAGACCATGTGGGTGTTTAACACTTTGTTGTAGTCGTGGCAGGTCTGACATCTGGCGCTTGTGGTGGCGGAGTCGTGGGGGTTGTGGCAGAGGGTGCAGCTCTTTAGCCTGTCTGCCAGCTGGGCGTGCGCCTCGTGGATGTTTAACTGGGAGAAGGACTGGGCTGTGTGGCAGGTGAGACACTGGTCGAACATGGGCTGGGCGTATCGCGCCGCTATTTGTTGGGGAGTTGGGTTTTCCACTGCTTGTACGTAGATCCAGCGGAGTAGGTCTATGGAGTGGCAGGTGGCGCAGGAGGTTCCCCCATGCGGCGTATTTTTAATGTTGGCGATGAAGGGGAGCATGTTGTGGCAGGTGGCGCACACGGCCGATGACCCGGGGTCGTACCTCAAGTACAGCCAAAAGCCGACTCCGGCGACCACCGCCGCGGCTAACAACAGCAGTGCCACAGTCCTGGGAGTAAGCGCCTTTCTCAGCCGCTGTAGCCTACCCATGGCCCGCCAGCCTCCTTATTAAAATTGCAAGTATGGCAATGAACGGAAAAATCGCCGCCGTCAACACGTCTCGCGTCTCTTTGGGGGCTAGCTGGGGGTTTTGTGGTAGAGTTAGTACATACGCGTACCCCGACTCTACTTTGAAGGCGGCGAGGTTGTCGCCATAGAGGTAGAAGACGAGGTAGACGTAGTCGCCGGGGGGCATTGGCAAGAGGTATCTAAGTCTCACTGTGCCGTTTATGTACCCGGCGTAGCGGCCAGAGTTTGTGGAATTGAAAAGCGTCGTGGGCGGCAACGGGATGAGAACCCCGCTTTTGTTCATTAGTAGGATTGGCCATAGCGCCGTCTGTCTTAGGGGGTCTCTAGGCCTCGCTGTCACGTTCATTTCGACGTAGGCCGCCACGGCGTTGGGGAGGCGGGGTATTTCCAGTCTCATGAGGGGCTGCGGCTGTGTTAGCTGTATGGAGTAGTAGTGGGGCACCACTAGGGGTGTCTTTTTCTCCAGTGTAATGGGCTGGGCGGGTACTTGGGGCAGTTGTACCACGCCTTTTTTAACTACGCCGGGGCCTGTGTATACGACTGTGACATTTCCGCCTGCCGTGGCCTCCAGCGGCAAGAGGCGTATTGTCAACAGACTGGGCTTGGCCACCTCTGCAAAGAGCGTGGCTGAGAGCGCGTGTTCTAGGGCGAGCCCCTCTGGCGACACTGTGTCGTTTAATAACACGTCGTATTGTACTCCCAGCGCCGTCTGTCTAATGCCCACTACTACTCCGGCCAGCGTCCTGTATTCCACCGTGGGCGGCTGTATTGATATAGGCCCGGTGTAGTTCATGGGGTATATGGCGTAGCGGTTTTGAGGCCCGGCTATCTCCACTTTGAAGTATGTGACGTTGCCCCACGCCTTTGACGGCTCTAGGAGTATCTCTCCGCCGCCGCTTAAGTCCTTCTCCACGGTGACGTTGCCCACGTTCAGCGTTACTTTTACCTGTATGTACTTGGCTAAGTAGTAGTAATAGGGCTGGTACGCTATTCTCAGGGCCTTAGACCTATTGAAGCAGTACCATGAGACTATTTTTAGAAGGCCTATGTCTCCCCCGTATTTCCCGGCTAGGTCTATTTGAAGCCAGTTGCAGAGGTCTACCACCCGCGTTTTGACGTTGAAGGCTAGGGCGCGCCACTCGGGGGTAAAGACTAGGCTTTGCCCAGCCCTCTTGGCCGCCTCTGCTATGTCTAGGTAGTACACGTCTTTTACCACGCCGCCGCGGGTCACCACTATGAAAGTGGCATTTAAGAACTCCACCGCTGTTTCCTCGCCTGCGCACGCGTCCATGAGGGTTTGGCTGAGGGACAACGTGGCAGTGTTCTGCGGGTTTTGGAAAACGTAGTGCATCGTCTTCTCCCCCTTCGCTCCGCAGTTGAAGCGTAGGTGTAAGACGGCTATTGTGTAGACGTCTTCGCCTAGGTGTTGAGATAGGGCGGTGTTGTTTACCTTGACTGCAACTACTACGTCTGTTACTATGGTGAGCGTGGTCTTGTTTACTACTTCTACCTCGATGCCTGGCGCCACTGTTATGGCTATGGCGAAAGGGGCAATAAGTAGAACGAGGTATTTCATGTGTCTGAATTTTGTAAAATTATTTAAGCACATGTATTCAAGTTGTACACTTGTTATAATGGTTCTGGAATTCCAGCGTATACCACTAGCGTTCTTAGGGCTAGTGCGCCGAAGAGGCCGGCGACGCATCCTGCGTAAGTTAACTTGGGGCTGTGCCTAATTTTTGACAGCGCGGCTGTGGCGAGGGGGGTTACGATTCCGAGGCCGATTACGAAGACCCAGAAGATCGGCGCTAGCTCGCCCCACAGCACTGCGTGTGCGCTTTCTCTTGCCGCGAATGAGGCGGAGTTTAGGGCGTTGTAGAGGAAGAGGAATATCACGGCGACTTCGCCTATTTCAAATAAGACGCCGTATTTCTCAGTGGTGTGTACTAGGTGTTCTCTGTCTAAGTGGTACATTCTTATGAGGGCTAAGGCCCCCGCCGTGGCGCTGAATATCCATATGGTGGGTATGCCGGGGATTCCCCAGAGCGTCGTGTTCCAAAACGGCACTGCCTTTGCTTCAGATATTAAAAAGCCGCTGTACAACGTCACCAATACTCCGATGGCCATTGCTAGGTAGTAGTACCACCTCTGTGCCAGTAGCCACGTGGCGATTTTGTCTAAGAGGGCTAGTAGTGGCGCGAGGGGCTTTGCCAAAGGCTGTGGGAGCGCGGCTTGGATTCGTCTTACTAGGTAGGGGAGTGCCCATATGGCCACTACGAGAAGCGCCAGTATTAACATGACTATGCCGAGTGCCATCCAGGAAAATCGCAACTCCCCCCTTAGGAATGGGAAGAGGAAGTTGTATCTAAGCTCTAGGAAGGAGTTCAACATGGCGAACATCATGACTGTGGGTGGTCTTGAGAGATCTCCCATTACGAAGAGGAGGGCAAGTATGATCGAGGCCAGTAGCACGTAGGTCAGCGTCTCGTACCGTAGCTCCTCTCCCCTTAGCTTGAAAATTGACATGGCCACCATCCCCATGCCGACTAGCCCGGCGAAGAATAGGAAGGGGCCTATTAAGAAGGCGTCCCAATACTCCTGAAACATTACTCCTCCACGATGAAGAACTTGGGCTTAGTGTTTTTCTCTGGCATTAGTACGTAGACCCGCTTGGCGGCGGCCAGCCTCTTTGAGATTGAGGAGTTGGGGTCGTTTATGTCGCCGAAGTCTCTTGCCCCCACTGGGCAGAAGGCGACGCAGGCGGGGAGCCCCCCACTCTTTACCCGTTGGATGCACCAAGTGCACTTGGAGGGCGTGCCTTCTTTATTTATCCACCTGGCGTCGTAGGGGCACGAAGATATGCAGTACTTACAGCCGACGCAGAGGTTGTAGTCCACTAGCACAATGCCCCCGTCTTTATCGACGTAGGAGGCGCCAGTGGGGCAGTTGCGGACGCAAGGCGCATCTTCGCAGTGTTGACACTGTATAAATATAAAGCGCGGCAAATCTCCGTGCTCTGTTTCAACTATTTTTGTATTTGCCTGAGGCCACCCCCACGACGCGTTTGGAGACTTGTCTCTTCCATAGTTTACCGCGTTGCAGGCAGCCACACAGGCTCCACAGAAGATGCACTTGGAAACGCTCCAGAGGAAGGCGTACTTTTTGCCTTGGCCGTCTTTGACTTGGCCCACTTCTACTGGCTGTAGTTTTAGCCCCTTGGCGTTGCTTTTCGACGGCAACAAGGATAGTGCAGCTAGAGCCACTGGCAATGTGAGAAATTGGCGCCTATTCATGGCCCCCCTCGCCACTCTTCTCCTCGATGCGCGACTGGCGCCAGCCCACTAAGGCCATGATCGCCACGGCGGCTGCGGCCGCCTCTATGCCTAAGTAGCTGATTGGCGGGAGAGAGCCTCTTTCTAGTGGGAATGAGAGAATTCTCTTAGTCTCCTCGGGGTCTTTCTTTCTTGCGACGTCGGTTAAAAAGGCGGAGAAGGCCTTCTCGTCGCTATACACGTACACCCAATGTGTGAGCTCTATGCCGTAGGTTTTCCGCCCCTTTTTCTCCTCTTTTCTTGCCTGGGCGTATATCTCCGATATGGGGCCGAATTTTAACGCGCCTGTTGGACAAGCCTCTACGCAAGCGGGCGGCTTGCCCTCCGCCGCTCTATCCACGCAGAGGTCGCATTTTCTATACCGTCTATCTGCTCCTTGTCTAGGTACTCCGTATGGGCAAACAGCGGCGCATCTCCCACAGCCTATGCACTTGTCTGTCTGAATAACCACGGCGCCGTACTCTGTGACAATGTGGGCGTCCACTGGGCATACCAAGGCACACACCGCCGAGTAGCAGTGGAAACATCTGTAAAGCATTGGGACGCTGGCATATTGCCTAAGTGAGAGCCAGTTAGTCGCAGTGAGAGAGGAAGGGGAAAAAGTTTTTGACCGTAGCTCATATGCTGTGCCATTTCTAATTTTACACGCCTCTACACACTTTCCACAGCCAGTGCATTTATCCACGTCGAATAATATGCCATACTCCTTCCGCGGATTAGGCCACGACACTGGAGTCAGTTTGACCACGTAAAAGCTTCTTTTATGTTTATTTAAACCATTCTATTACAAATGTACACTTGGTATACATTGTGTACACTACGAGTAGTGGCACTGTGTACATGGCCTACCTGTTATATCAGGCGGCGTAAGCTGTAGATGACAGGTAAGACAAGTCTTGCCCTCTACCACGCCTTGTAGACAGGGAGCTGCCGGGGGTACATAGGCGTGTGAATTTGGCGAGTGGCATTTGCCGCACATCTCTACGCTGAATGTGAAGGGGCTATTGTGCATTTGCATATGCTTTTCCACTGTGGGGAGGTATGGGTGGCAATTGGCGCAGGACTGGGGGAGGAAGTTTTCGATGTGGATGGCGTGGCACACGCTACATGTATTAGTGGTATTAACTACTGCAAGGTGGGCGGTGTGTATGTACAACTTCTGTGGATTTGTGTGACATTCTAGACAGGGCTCATATAGGCCTTTGTGTGGATAATACTTATTGAATACGTCGAGGGAATTTGGGCGAGATGTCAAGTATGTCCAAACCATGTCTGCCATGTCGCCTATCGTAATTTTGTGGCATACGAGACAGCTGTATTTTGAGTGCGGCTTGCTTATATTGCCTATGTAGAATGACATTGTATGACATATTCCACATTGTACATTTACTGTTGGAGTATATACAAAAAATGCGTATAGGACCGGTATCGAAAAAATAAGTATCAATATGACAATTACGATGGCCTTTATTACTGACGCCTTTTTAATAGGCATTCTAAATTTCAACACAATGCTTCACAATCAGAAAAATATATGCCTTGTTATTCAAGATGTACACTTTGTATTACACTGGCGCTTCAAAAACTCCAGCTTGTAGTACTAATACCCTCAGCAGTAGGGCGCCTATTAGTGCCAGCAAGGCGGCTGTAGCGGCGAGGTATTTGTTCTCCCTCTTGGCGAGGTAGAGGCCTATGAATAATGGCGCCAATATCCCCAGCGCCACTACGCCTATCCAAAAAGGCGCGGCCAAATCGCCGTATGCCAAAGCCTCTGCGCTTGTCCTAGCCGCCCTACTGCCCCCGTAGAGGGCGAGGCTGACTAAGGCGAACACCGCCAGCAACTCCGCCGCGTCTAAGGCGAAGCCGTACCTCGTGGCGGCCTTTGACACAGCCTCTGAGTGCACCAACAGTTTGACCACCGCCGTTGCGCACACTGAGGCGCTTATTATCCACAGCACGGGTATCAGCGCCGTGTTCCAAAACGGCACCCCCGGCGCCGCGGCGATTAAGAACCCGCTGTATATTGTCACCGCAACTCCCACTAGCAGAAGCAGTGCGTCATACCACTTGGCGTCTACCAGCGGCCTCAACGCCCCGATCCCGGCGTGTCTCAGTGCCACTAAGAGAGTTAACACCAGCATTACCAACAGCAGGGCTATGCCCACGGCCATCCAGCTTCTCGTCCAGCCGAAGGTTCCGCCGAACACCGCGCTCATGATTGCCGAGGGCATATTCCACGGCCTAGACAAGTCTGCTACCACAAACACAAGCGCTAGCGCGAGGGAGATAAAGGTCACCCAGCTCAGCTCCCTCCTCTTCTCCTCTACGCCGCTCCACTTTAGCAATACGTAGGCCACGGCCGTCATTCCGCTAATGCCGGCTAGCCAGAGGAACGGCCCTATGAGCCAGGGGTTCCAAATCTCTTGAAACGCCGTCATGGCCCCACCACCACGAAGTACTTTGGCGAAGTGCCCTTTTCCTCAAGCAACCTAACGTAGCGGCTTCTCGCGAGCCTTCTAGAAATCTCAGACGTTGGGTCGTCTATGTCTCCAAACGCCCTGGCGCCCGCTGGGCACACCTCTACGCAGACCGGCCGGAGGCCGGCCTTTACTCTGCTTAAACACTCCTCGCCCATGCACTTCATGGGCAAGCCGGTCTCTTCGTCTAGCCACCTGGCCTCGTAGGGGCAGGCCACCATGCAGTACTTACAGCCGATGCAGAGGGCCGGGTTTATCTTGACGAGTCCGTCTACGTCTCTGTAAGAGGCGCCGGTGGGGCACACTGTGACGCAGGGCGCATTTTCGCAGTGCTGGCACTGGACTAGCAACAACATGGGCCTGGGCCCCTTCTCCACAGCGATTCTCTTTATATTGCTTCTAAGCCACCCCCACGTCTTGTTTTCGCCTGTGGAAGAGCGGTAGTTTGCGGCGTTGCACGCGGCTATACACGCGCCGCAGGCAATGCACCTGGACTGGTCCCAGAGGTGTGCCAGCCTCATAGTCTCCTCACCCGAACGCTTGCGTTTGTAGCAGCGCTACCGCTCACCGGCTCTAGCTTGCCGCTGGCAAACCACTCCGGATTGACGCCCTCGCGGAGGAACTCGTACTCGCCAGTGAGTAGCCTACTCGTCCTACCCCCAGCCATTGCGTATGTGAACAACACCCCTGGTCTAACGCGGTTTGTCACCTTTACCACGGCCTTCGCCTTAAACCCGTTGTCTAAGCCCTCTAGCTCCACCACGTCTCCGTCTTTGACGCCTAGCCGCTCGGCGTCGACGGGGTTCATCCACACAGTCCTATCCACGATCCACTTGGCGTTCTTCACCATGACCATGTGCGCGCTTATGATTTGATCCTTCCCGTTTACTAGGTAGAACTCGTCGGGGGCGCTTGGGACCTTGTACAGAGGCGGCCTCCAGTCGGGCAGTGGGTCTCTGTTGTACTGCAGAGCCCTCAGCGCGTAGATTTCCACTTTCCCGCTCGGAGTGCCCAGGGGCGTCTTATACGGCCTGGCCTCGTAAGACTTCTTCTTAAAGACGTAGAACCCCTTGGCCTTGAGCTCCTCCTCCAGCCTCGCAGGGTCTAGGTTCCACGCATTTGCCAGACTTATGATTACGGCCTTCTTAATGGCCTCTTCGTATTCCTCAAAGGCGTGTGGGTCTGCGTACTTCTCCGTGTAGCCCACGGCGGCGGCCTTCTCTGGGAAGGCCCTCCTGATGATCTCCATCAAGGCCCAGAAGGCGTTTCTCGCATCTACGCCGGGGGGCGGGTCGAGCACTTTCTCCGAGTAGACTACGCCCGCGTGTAGACTCCACTTCATAGTCCCCATCTCGCCGCGCTCGAGGAACATGAGGTCTGGCAGTACGTAGTCGCACCAATCCACGTGGTCTTGCGGCAGTATGTCTATGGCCACCACTAGCTCCAACTTGCTTAAGGCTTGCTTGAGCTTCTCCGTATTGACGTCTCTTGTGAAAGGCGCAGTGCCCACTATGAAGAGGGCCTTTATCGGGTAGGGCTTCTCAGTGATTATTGCGTCGAGCAATGCGTCAAAGACGCTGGTCGCAAGCGGGTATGCCACCTTGTCCACTCTTTGGGCCTTGGGCGCTGGGAGCTCTTGCGCGGTTATGCCCACGTCGCATACTTGGAATATCGTCACCACTTTCCCCGCCGCGGTGGTAACCGCGTTTGGGTACTTGGCGCTTTCTTGGAAGCAGAGGCCGCCTCTCTTGTCTATGTTGCCCACTAGGGCGTTTAAGATGAGGATTGCCATGTACAAGTCGAGCTCGTTGCCGTTTTTAGCGGCGTACCACCCGTCCTCTGCCACGCCCCTCGCCGTGGCGAACTCCACGGCAATTCTCCGAATATCGGCCGCGGGGACTCCGGTTATCTTCTCGGCCTCCTCTGGCGGATACTTAGCCGCCCTCTCGGCCAAGAGCTTAAACGCCGTCTTTACTCTGACCTCGCCCTGCGGCGTTTGAACAACGCCCTCGTAGTCCAGGGCCGGGTCTTGGGCCTTGTCATGTGGCACAAGGGACTTAGTCGCATTGTCGTAGACGAGGTAGGCCGAGCCTTCGCCGCCTAGGTCTTTCTCAGTGAGCGGCTTGCCGTCTGGCTTAATGAGGAACGGGGCGTTGGTGTACTTCTTTAAAAACGCGGCGTCGTAGAGGCCCCGGGTTATTATCACGTTTATGAGAGAGAGTACGAAGGCCGTGTCTGTGCCTGGGATTATGGGCACCCACTCCACCGAGGAGTAGGCCAAGTTGGGGGCCCTTGGGTCAACTACGACAATTTTCACCCCCCTCTCCCTAGCCTTGGCCACCTGCCTCACGAGGCCCATCGCGGCGTCTAAATTCCTCCCCACCAGGAGGATGTAAGTGGCGTTTTCATAGTCTGGGTCCACTGAGGGCGGGCCTCCTGCGCCTAGGACAAACCCCCTGGCCACGGTGGGGGCGTTGTGGCAAGTCCCCTCGTGCCCCACCACGTTGGGAGTCCCCAAGACGCTGGCTATGAAGGGCAGTATCCAAGAGTGTACGTCGTGTCTAGTGAAGGCGACGCTCTCTGGCCCGTACTTGTTCACTATGTCTCTGAGCTTCTGTGCAATTTCGTTCAACGCAGTGTCCCAGTCCACCTCTTGGAACTTCCCCTCTCCCCTGTTTCCAACGCGCTTTAGAGGCTTCTTCAGCCTGAGGGGGTGGTTCCAGAGCTGAAGCGCAGAGGCTGGGCGGAAGCACATGCCGGGCTGGGGGTGCTCCAGGTTGGGCAAGAGGTACATTCTGTCGCCTCTTTTGACAAAGATTAAGCCGCACGCTGCTCCACACGCGCCGCAGATCACAGGCGCTTTCACCTCCTCCGCGGCCGTCTTTTGTGCAGTTTGCTGAGCCGCCGATGTCAGCGTCAGCGGAAGCGCAGAAACAACGCCAACAGTAGCGGCGAGTTTGACGAAGTCTCTTCTCGAAATTTCCATGTTTCCATAGAATTTTATAGATATAAAACTCTTGTTATGAAAAGTGTACACTTGATATACATGTTGTACATATGGCAAAGCTTTTATTTCTCTCAGCCCCATGGCGCGTGGAGTCTTGGCTTAGGCGGGCCGCCAAGTTTAGGGAATATGCCCGCGAGGACTTACGCGCGGGGAGGTACGACTCCGCGGCGTTTTTTTGTGCAACAGTCGGTGGAGCTTGCGCTTAAGGCCCTTCTTATTAAGCTGACGGGCTCTAGGCCTCAGACCCACGCCACTGGCGACTTGCTTGAGCTTGTGGAAAAGGCGCTCGGCGTAACTTTTCCAGAGGACGTAAGGCGCTGCGCCGAGCTTTTAGAACAGCACTATATCCAGCCCCGCTGCCCAGAGGCGCGGCTCAGCGACTATAGGCGGTGGGAGGCTGAGGAGGCCGTGGAGTGTATGGAGAAGGTGTGGGCGCATGTCGTGGATAAGTATCGTTAGAGAGGTGGCCGAGGAGAAGAGGAGGAGAGCTGAGGAGCTTATTAAACGGCTGTGCGAGAGGGGCGGCGCAGTTCTGCTCTTCGGCTCTAGGGCTAGGGGAGAGGCGCACCTTCTCAGCGACTGGGACTTGGCGCTCATTGTGGCTGAGGGGGAGTACAGAGTGGAGAGCACTGGCGTTGGGCAACTCTTCATAGTCCCCCTCGACAAGTTGGACAACATCCTGGAGTTCAGTATGGTCGTATTGGACATATTCGCCGACGGGGTGTTGCTCTGCGGCGACGAATCGTTGTACAAGTCGGCGCTGGAGAGATTCAAACGCTACGTCGAGGAGAAGAGGCTTGTGAGAACTAGGCTGGGGGTGGATCCCCGCGTGGCTCTAAGACATAGCCTCTCCGCCGCGCGACCTGCGACCACGTCGGCCAGCTGTATGTCTGGCACCTTGTGCGACGGCTTGGCGACAAAGCGGGCGAATTTACCTATGTTGACCAGCCCCTCATCTACTACATACAGGTCGGCCTCCACGCTTTTTATAAGCCTGAGGAAGGCTTGTTCTAGGTCTTTCTTCGCCTATGTGAACGACCACATACTACGTGGGGTAATGCCTCACGATTTCCACGTACGCCTCCTCGCCGACGCCCATCCGCTTTAACACCCTCCACTTTAGCTCTTTGACTATGCCGTATCTCCGCTTGAGCGCTTCAACGAGGTCTAAGCCGCCGTGCATATAGCCAGCCACTTCTATTAGCACGCCGCCAACGGCATAATAACTGCAAGGTGTCCCGTGGCTACGACCCGATTTAGCTACTTATTGCGCACAAGGCTTATAATCTGTATAGAGTGTAGATTATGGCTGTGACGCCGGAGATGCGGCCCCGCGCTAGGGGCTGAGCACCGGCTAGCCGTATGCGGGCGGGTGTGCGGCCCCGGACGAGGGGCTAAGCACCGCCCAACTACTCTTCCACGACGTAGTTCCTAAGTCTCCCCACGCCCTCTACCTCTGCCTCTACCACGTCTCCCCCTCTCAGGTACTTGCCCTTTGAGTGCCCTACGCCCGGTGGGGTGCCTGTGAATATCATGTCGCCTGGCTTCAGCGTTATGCCTTGGGAGGCCCAGTGGATCAACTGTTGGACGTTGAAGATGAGGTCGGAGGTGTTGCCCTCCTGCTCCAACTGGCCGTTTACCCACAGCCTCAAGTCGAGGCGGTTGGGGTCGGGCACCTCGTCCCTAGTGACAATCCAAGGCCCCACCGGCGCCGCCGTGTCCATGGACTTGCCCCAAATCCAGTTCTGCCCATAGGGGTTTAGCTGATGGGGCCATCCCTCGGGGAACTGCCAGTCGCGGATAGACACGTCGTTGCCCACCGCGTAGCCAAAGACGTAGTCCAAGGCCTCCTCGGGCTGTATGTACTTCCCAGCTCTCCCAATGACGACGACCAGCTCCACTTCCCAGTCCACCTTCTGCGCCACCTTGTGTTTGATTATCCTCCCCTCGTGCCCCACCAGGGCGTTGGGGAACTTGGGGAAGAAGTAGGGCCTCTCAGGAGGCTTAAAGCCCATCTCTCTGCCGTGCGCTTTGTAGTTCACGGCTACTGCGAATATCTTCTCTGGGTCTGGCACCGGGGGCTCCCACAGAATGTCGCCGGGCGAGTAGTAGGGGCCCTTGGCCTTTGCCTCCAGCCTTCTCACGACCTCAAGCGCGGGCTCTCCCACGGCGATTAGCTTCCTCATGCTGTATAAAAAGTCGGGGGCTTCGTAGGCGCCGAAGACCTCCTTGTAGGCCTCTGGCAGATCTAGCACTTTCCCGTTTTTCCAAAGCCCAACCTTGGCCACGCCCCCCTTTCTAAACGTCAACAGCCTCATATGAGCGAGATGTCCCAAGTTTATAAATATAGAAGATTTCTGCCACATGGAGAAGAGGAAGGTCACTATTAGACATTTTCTAGAGGCTAAGGGGTCTAGGAAGTTGGCCATGGTCACGGCTTACGACTACCCCACGGCCAGGCTTGTGGACGAGGCGGGGGTAGACGGAATCTTGGTGGGGGACTCTCTGGGCATGGTGGTGCTGGGCTATGAGAACACGCTCCGGGTCACTCTGAGGGACATGGTGGCCCACGTGGCTGCTGTGGCCCGCGCCAGGCCGAGGGCCCTCGTGGTGGCGGACATGCCGTTTATGACCTACGAGACTGGGCCGAGGGACGCCCTTAGAGCGGCGGCGAAGCTCGTGAGGGCCGGTGCCGAGGCTGTGAAGCCGGAGGGGGGCGTGGAGATTGTGGACGTGGTGGAGAAGTTGACTAAGACGGGGGTGCCCGTGATGGGACACATTGGGCTTAACCCCCAGCGCGTTTTGACCCTGGGCGGATTCAGAATGGTAGGGAAAGATGAGGAGGCCAGGAGGAAGGTGTTGGAAGACGCCAAGGCTTTGCAAGAGGCAGGCGCCTTCGCCCTAGTAGTGGAGTTCGTCCCTGCCTCTCTGGCTAAGGAGGTTACAGAGGCTGTGAAGATACCCACCATATGCATAGGCGCGGGGCCTCACTGCGATGGGCAAATCCTCGTGTTACACGACATAATCGGCTTGTCTGAGAAGCCGCCGAGTTTTGCAAAGCGATACGCCGACGTGGCCTCGATAATTAGAGAGGCCGTGGCTAAATACGTGGCAGAGGTGCGGGAGGGGAAGTTCCCGACCCCCGAGCACTACCGCCCATAACTTTTTTACCAGGAGTTGGACAATACGTGCTTCCGAAGTCTCTGTTAGAGGAGGCCAAGAGGAGAGGCGTCGACCTTGTGGAAGTGGTTGCTAAGGCCCTTTCTCTCGACCCGCCAGCCATCGCCGAGGCGCACCTGGAGCTGGCCGAGCGCTTCTTGGAGGAGGGAAGGGGGCTAGTGGATAAAGACCCTGTGCAGGCCAGCGAGAAGTTGTACAAGGCGGCTGTAGAGGCCGTGAAGGCGGCGGCAGTGTTGTTGGGCCTTGAGGAGGCGGAGAGGGCAAGGGAGGCAGGCAGGTGGACCGCGGCGCTTCTCTTCAGCGCAGTAGAGAAGTTGGCTGAAAAGACGCAGAGGGAGGTTAGGTGGTGGTGGAGAACTGCGTGGGTATTGCACGTGGAGGGATTCCACGAGGCTAGGCTTAAGCCCACTGAAAAAGACGTAGAAGACGTGGAAAATTTAGTCAAGCTTGTGGGAAAACTGAAAAAAGGGGATTTAGGGGAAGTACCAGGCGCCGTTGGCTAAGAGGGCTAGTCTTATCAAGAATACCGCTATTATGGCTAAAGCGCCGCCAGCGGCTACTCCGAGCTTGTTTCTCGTCAACGCGCTGACGGCGGCTACGGCGGCTAGCACGACGCCGGCAGTGGAGGCGGGGTCTGCCATTGCCGCTGTTGCGCTGTAGGCCGCGGCGTAGGGGCCTATTGACGAGAGTTGGAGGTGTAACAGCCAAGTGAGAGCCATTAGTCCGCTTCCCGCCGCTATCCAGGGGCCTGTCTCCCTCTTGCCCACTAGCCCGTACAAACCGCTCCCGGCGGCGAGCCCCATGAAGAGCGCCAGCAGAGGCACGGCGGCGCTGTGCCAGAAGGCTATTCCCCGCTCATACGCCAAGACGAGCCCTGTGTAGATCGCGGCAAATACTCCGAAGGCGGCCATCAATGCCCCAAGCGCGTTCATCACAGCCCTACTGCGCCCCCACACGGCCACTTTGTCTAACGGCCTTATGAGCGGCAACGTGAACAGGAGGGACCAGAGTATGAGCAGGGATATCCCAGTGGCTCCCCACACCATCCAGCTAGAGAGGTTAGCACGTGGATTCACAAATGGGAATACCAACATGCCGGCTGTGGGCGGCTTTAACAGCTCGGAGGCCAGTATGCCCAGCGCGGCTGCCGGCAACACGACGCCGAGGACGCCGCCTAGGGCCGCCCACTTGGCCTCGCCTCTTCTCCACAGCACGTAGGCCCACACCACCGCGAAGCTGGCTATTGCTAACAACGTCATCTCCACAGCGACTGGTAGACCCCAGACCTCGTTGCGGACTATCATAGCCCCACGTAGTACACTCTTCCTCCAGTTCCAAGGTCTGGCCTTGCCAACTTGGCCTTGCCGCTTCTCACAAGCTCGGCAACTGGGTCGCTTGGGTCGTCCAAGTCGCCGAACATTCTAGACTTGGTGGGGCACACCTCCACACACGCCGGCGTCCACAGCTTCCCATCTCCGGCGTATCTGTGGTAGCAGAAGGTGCACTTGTCCACTGCGTCTACTCTAAACGCCCACTTGTTTGGCACAGGAGGCTTAAACATGACTCCGCCGTAGGCCTCGCCGGCCGCGGCCTCTTTCACAAGGGGCGCCTCCTCGGCCTCGCGCCACTCGTGGGGCTCTGGCCTATACCTAGACCCGTAGGGGCAGGCCACTATGCAGTAACCACAGCCGATGCACAGCTCCTTGTCCACCAACACGACGCCCTCCTCTGTCTTATACGTAGCGCCCGTTGGACACACCCTCTGACACGGCGTATTTTCACAGTGGTAGCACAGAGATGAGATAAACTTCCTCGCCGGCATATCTGACTCACGCCAATCCACCCAAGTCCTCAGTTTCACAGTCTGAGGCCTCCCCACGCTCTTTGGCCTAGCCGCAGTGAAGACTTGGCCGTGTTCAATTACACAAGCGGCTACGCAGGCGCGGCAGCCGACGCACTTGCCTACGTCTATGACGAATACCGGCCTCATACCCTCACCACCTCTACCACTGTGTTACCCATGGCCCCAGGCGTGCCCAATTTCCCAGCCATCATAGCGCCGAAGTAGTTGTCGTCGCTGTCCCCCGCCCTTATGTCGGCCAGCTTCGCCGCCTTGACCCTCAGCCGGCCCTTTGGCACAAGCCAGTAGTGGTATATGGCGATGATGTCCGGCCTAACCATGTTCGTCACCCTCACCTTGAACCTGGCCGTGGGGACGTTTTGGGCGCCCACGGCCTTTAATTGCTCAAGGACCTTGGGCGCCGCGGGCCTTACCTCAATCCAGTCCCCGTCCTTCACGCCGAGGGCCGCCGCGGTGGACGGGTGAATCCACGCAGTGAGGAGCTCGTCGGGCGTCAGAGTGTTTAGGAGCATGTTGTTCTGAGTGTGGCTGTGGGTGTGGGTATATGGCCCGTGGCGGTATACCAACAACAACCTCTTTGGCGGCTGCGGCGGGACGAGGCCGTTGACCTCGATGTCCGGCGTGGGAGGCGCCGTGGCCCACATGTAGTCTGGCCTAGCCATGCCCGCGTAGAGAGGCACTGGGGAGAACAGGGGGTCTACGCCGCTCTTTGTCCCTTCGAGGTCGGAGGGGTCTATAGACGTGGCTGGCTTGCCGAAGACTCTCGACACGTCGTAGGCCAAGTTTATGCTGTATATCTCCACTCTCCCACTCGGCGTGGGGAATGGCACAGTGCCCGCAGTGATGGGCGCATTGTAGTGTATAGTCCTCCACAGCCACTGCTCTAGAGATACGTCGTATTTCACGGGCTTGTACACGTGGACTCTCACCTTCACCTCCCTGCCGAGCGCCTGCGACCACCTCTCGTCTACAACTGTCTCTATCCGGCCCGTGGGCACGAGCACCATGTAGCCGCCCATCTTGTACAAGTCGTCCACCGTTGGAGCTCTCACGTTGCCCTGCTCGTCGACAATCCTAATCCTCCTAAACGTGGCGTTGATGAAGTTCCTCAGATTTGTTATTGGGAATATGCCGTCCTCTGTGATCATTCCCACGGGCATGTTCTGAGACCAGTCTGTCCCATCTCTCGCCTTGACGCCGAGCTGTTGCAACCGCCTCGCAATCATTAGCAAAACCTCGAATATTGTGCGCCCGTCCCTGGAGCGGTACTGCTTGTCCAACTCCCCCGGCTTAGCCCCCTGTTGTATCTTCGCCATGTACTCCTCGTAGTACCACGGGAATCTGACAGAGATGGCTGGGAACGGGGAGAACGGGCCGGGCAACGCCAAGTCCATCCTCTCGAGGTAGGGCAAGTCGGGGAGTATTAAGTCAGCGAAGGCCGTGGTGTCGTTGAACTGTATGTCGTGGACAATTACGAGGTCGAGCTCTCTGAAGATCTGTTCCACCAGCCTGGAGTTGCCTATCTGCGGTATTGGGTTAGAGCCTACGATGAACACAACCTTGGTCTTAAAGGGCTTGCCGTGTACCACGCTTTCGTACAGCGCCTGTACAGTGTCGTACGGGTAGAGGTAGCCCTTCTTCTCGGCCTCCTCGGCCCACTTCTCCACTAGGGCAGGGACGGGTGGGGCGCCTCTGTCGCTGGGGCCTGGCAGCGGAGGCGCCACTGGGATGACGTATATGCCGCCTAGGTTAGCTGAGACGTACTCGCTGAAGGTGGCCCCACGTATTGTCTTATACGGCACGTCCTTCCTAGTGTACTTAAGCACCTTGGTGTATATGTCGGAGTAGGGCATTATGAGGTGCGTCAACAGGAAGATGCCGCCTGGCTGCTGTATGCGGCCCAGCAGTGCCATTACTATCCCAACGGCTCTCCACGTCTGCGGCGAGTTGGAGTAGCGGGGGTCGTGCCAGCCGATGGGCGCCACGGCGCGGTGCTTGGCAACAATCTCCGCCGCCTTCCTCAAGTCTTCCACCGAGACGTCGGCCTCCTTTGCCGCAGCCTCCATGTAGTCGGCGACGCCGTGCTTCTTCGCGAGGGCGGCCAAGTTGGCGTCTACCCACTCCTTCAGGATGGTGAGCGCTGTCTTGACCTTCGCCGTGGTCCCGTCTTTTAGCTGTACCTCGTACTCGCCGAATAGGGCCGGCTTAGCCGCGGCGTTGTCTGGCGCAGGGGCGTTGGCGGCGGCGTCCCACACCACGTAGGCAAAGGCCTTGGGCTCAGATGCGCCGTACTTGGCCCAGTCTACCTCAGAGGCTAGGAGGGGTATCCCGTTGTCTAGCCTAATTAGGAAGGGGGCGTTGGTATATCTGACGAGGTAGGGCTCTGCGTAGTAGCCGTTGTCCAGTATGTACTTAATAAAGGCCAGGAGGACGGCGAGGTCTGTGCCCGGCTTAACCGGCAGCCAGACGTCTGCGTAGGAGGCGGTCTCGTCGAATACTGGGCTTAGCACCACGAGCTTGGCCCCCCTCTTCACGGCCTCCATGAAGCGCCACGTTTCTGTCACAACGCCGGCGCCTATGACGTTGCGCCGCACCACAAGTATGGCCTCCGCCTCGCCGTAGTCTACACACACGGTGTGGGCTTGGTGGCCGTGGCCCCACGTGAGCCAGTGGCCGAGGTAGCGGGGGTATGTGCAGTACGGGTTGTCAAAGGTTATTATCCCTCCGCCGAAGGTGTCGGCGAATCTAGAGATGGGGACTCCTGCCCTCATTGACGCCGTGGGGCCCCAGGCGCCGAAGAGGAACGTGAAGGCGTGCCTCTCGTTGTTGTCGGCGAGCTCCTTGAGCTTCTTCGCTATTATCTCAATGGCCGTGTTCCAGTCCACTTCTACAAAGTCGTCGTACTTCCCCCTGTTCTGTGAGAGCTGGCGCTTTGCCTCCTCCCAGCTGATCTTCCCCTGGGCCCAGTCCACCAGCGCCCTCCTGGCCATGGGCTTCTTTATGGCGTCTGGGTTAAGCCACGTACTAAACGTGCCCGAGACCCCCCTGGCGCATATCCCCATGGCGCTGGTGGGAGCGTTGGTGTTCGGCCTAATTCTCACCGGCTTCCCGTTCGCCACGTCTACATAGATGGCGCACTGCGCCATACACATCCCGCATATAGACGGCACCGAGGTGACCTTCACAGCGCTTGGCGCCTGTTGTCCCACCTGCTCCGCGGCCTTGATTAAAACACCGGCGACACCTCCAACAATGCCTATGGTAATACCAGCTTTAATTACATCACGCCTAGAGATAGACATGTGTTATACGAATGCTTTTATTTTTAAACGTTTGTATTAATAATGGACAAGAGTTAACACAGTATATGTCTATTGTACACCTGTGTACACTTTATATACACTCCACTTCGAGGAAGTCGCCCCGTTCTCTGCAATTGCACCCAACTCCGACGAAGAGGCCACAGAGCGTGGCCCTCATCTGGGGGTCGCTCACTCGGAAGAGGTTGTTCCCCACCCTGTATGCAGACATCACCTGGGGCCCCACGCATGTAACTACCTCGAAGAACTCCCTAGGCGTGTAGTACGCGCGGAGCAACATCCCAGCATTGACGCCGACTTCGTAGCCAGATCTGCCAGGCCCAACACTCCTAGTAATTCTGCAGATGTGTATTAGGTCAATGGGGTCAATGCCGTGGTCTACGGCGTCTATAAGCGCCTGTATCGCCGCCTCTACAACCTCGGAGGGCCTCCTCCCCACTTTTTTCACCTTTTGAGAAAACTCTTGGGCGAGGGCTTGGTCTACGGCCAGGCGGGCATAACGCTGAGGCATGTACTACCGTAGTACATCTAGATATAAAAATTATCCACAAGTAATCTCTGCTGTTATTACGTTTTTCTCCACGGCGATTTTTGGCTGACATTTCCATTGTCGTATGGCTTCTTCTGCGAATGTGGCTAGGCATTTTGCCGATTTTTCGCCGGGGGCTATGAAGACTATTCTCCACGTCTCTCCCCGGCGGGTGAAGCTTAGGCGGGCCGTTGGGAATAGGGCGAAGAACTGGGCCGCCGTCTGTACCAGCTCGGGGAATGTGAAGCGTGCAGAGGCCAGTTGGCCAAACCTTGCCCCCATCTCTCTCAGCGCCTTAGCCACGTCTCCGTCTTCACACACTCCCCACTTCTCGGCAAAGAGCTCCAAAAGCGGAAGAGGCACGGGGACGACGTCGAAGGCAAGGGCAAGCTCCACCAGCCTAAACATCTCTAAACCCCTAGAAGGAGAAATACCACGACGAAAAAGCTCCACAGCCAAGCGGAGGGCGTCTGAGGAAAACCTTATGAGAGAGAGTCTTTGGCTTTTTGCGAGGGCGGAGGCCTCCTTTGCCACGTCGCCTTCGACTGGTATCGTGGTTCTCGGCGTCTCTTCTTCCATGTGCGCAACTCATTGCTTCCTTTTAAGGCTTCACGGCTTGTAGCTTCATGCCTCCCTCTAGTCCCCCCTCGGGGAAGTACCAGTCTTTTACTATCTTGAAGCCGCACTGCTCTAGCAGTTTTCCAAGTCTGGTCTCCCCTGGCGGGGTTCCCCTCTGGAGCTGGGCCAGGGTCTCTTTGTCGCCGACGTATTCGAGGTAGAGGACGTCGCCGGGCTCCATGTGGCGGTGGAGGACGCAGAGGACGTGGCGCAGCTCCTCGGCGGAGGCGCCTTGGCTTATGTTGAAGACCTCTGCCCACGGCGAGTAGTAGGGCGGGCGGCCCTTGAAGACTTTTACAACGCACAGCGCCTCCCCGCCCCTGTAGATTATGAAGTCCACCTCCTCGGGGTAGCGGCCCCTCTTTGCCACAGCTCTCAGAGGCGCAAAGGCCGAGGGCTCCAACTCAGCCAGCACGGCCGCACCTCGTCAAGTATTTATATCTATGTCTAATTGTCGGCGTGGCCGCTCTTTTGAGCCTTGTGGACGTGGTCATCGCAATAGCCTCCTCGTCGGCTACCCTAGGCCGCTGGCTGGCCGCCCAGCTGATAAAAATCCAGAGGGGTGAGCACGTGTTGAAGGCGGGGGGCTAGCCTATGCGCCTCCTCATCGTGGCAGACGTCCACGACGCCGTGGAGATGGTCAAGAGGATTAGGGAGTCCGTGGACGCGGTGATCGCTGCGGGGGACTTCACCTATAGGGGCACTCTAGAGACCTCTGCCGCGGTCCTCCACGCCCTCGCCGAGCTGGGCCCAGTCTACTTTGTCCCAGGCAACTGCGACCCTCCCCAGCTCGCCGACTACACGGCCGACGGAGTCTACCCTCTACACAGCCGTGTGGTCCAGCTCGGGCCCTTCCGGGTGGGGGGTGTGGGGGGTAGCACTCCCACCCCCTTCCCATACGCCAATCTGTTCGTCATGGGGGAAGGGGAGTTTGAGGCGTTGCTGAGGGGCCTCTCCCCAACGCCGCATGTCTTCGTCTCGCACGATCCCCCGAGGGGCCACTTAGACAGAGTGGGAGGGGTGAGGCCGGTGGGGAACTTGGCCGTGCGGCGGTACATAGAGGAGAGGCAGCCGCTTCTCTCTATCCACGGCCACATACACGAGGACAGGGGGGTGGACCTCTTGGGCGACACTGTGTTGGTAAACCCGGGTCCCTTGAAGGAGGGGTACTACGCCGTGGCGGAGTTGGACAGGACAGTCAAAGTGGAGCTAAAGAGAGTTAGGTAGGAGTCGAAGTTAAGCATAATAACTGCCGCGGTGGTTGCTACATGAAGCTATTTGAGGAGGGCTTTATCGCGGGGGTGAGAGTGCCCAACCGCATTGTAGTGGCGCCGCTGGGAGCCGGCCTTGCCCAAAACGGATTCGTCACCCCGGCCCTCATACAGCACTACGTAGAGCTCGCCGAGGCGGAGCCCGGCCTCGTGGTAGTGGAGGGGGCCGCCGTGTCTGAAGACGCGAGAGACAGCCACGGGATGTTGGCCATATACGACGACGCCTTCGTCGGAGGGCTCAGCCTGCTCGTAGACGAGATCAAGGCTAGGGGGCCCCGGGTGGCCATCCAGCTCCTGCACCCGGGCGGCGCGGCGAGCCCCAGGGTGAGGGGGAACGTGCCTGTGGCTCCCACGGCCATGGAGTACCTCCTGTTTGTGCACGGGAGACACGCCTTTAAGGCACACGCGAGGGAGCTCACTAGGGAGGAGATAAAGCGGTTGGTTGAGAAATTCGCCGAGGCCGCCGGCAGGGCCAAAGACGCTGGGTTTGACTTTGTGCAAATAAACGCGGGTCACGGCTGGCTGTTCAGCCAGTTCCTATCACCCCGCACGAACAAGAGGAGCGACGAGTATGGGGGGCCCATTGAGAACAGGATAAGATTCGCCATCGAGGTGGCAGAGGCGGTTAAAAGCCAGGGGATACCCCCCATCTTTAGAATAGACGCGGTAAACCCCGCATATGGGGGAGTCACAGAGGAGGAAGTGCTCTACTTCGCCAAGAGGCTTGAGGAGGCCGGCGCCGCGGCCATAGAGGCGTCAGGCGGCCCAGCGCCCATAAGCCCCGCGGTATTCCCACAGGGGCTCTTCCTAGAGGGAGCCGCCAAATTGAAAAAGGCGTTGAAAATCCCTGTAATTGCCATTGGCGCATTAGACCACGACTTGGCCAACAAGGCCCTAGAAGAGGGGCTGGCAGACTTCGTGGCCTTTGGAAGAGCCTTTATAGCAGACCCTCAGTGGCCTATCAAGCTGAGGCAGGGCAGGCCAGAGGACATACGGCCGTGCGTTAGGTGCAACGAGTGTATAGACAGGGGGTTTAGCCTCAGGCAACTGCCGCCCAAATGCGCCGTGAATCCGCAGTTCCTCAGATTCGCCAAGCCCAAGCCCCCAACCCACGTAAAGACGGTGGTGGTAGTCGGCGGGGGCCCCGCGGGGATGGAGGCGGCCCGGGTAGCCGCCGAGAGGGGGCACCGAGTGGTCCTCTACGAGCAGAGCCACCAGCTAGGCGGGAACTTAATACCCGCCACGGCCTCCCCCTTTAAACAAGACCTTAGGCGCTACCTGGAGTGGCTAAGGCGCCAAGTCCACAAGGCTGGCGTAGAGGTGAGGCTAGGCACAAGGCCCACCCCCGAGGAGATACTCAGCCAGAGGCCCGACGCCGTGATCCTCGCCCTGGGGTCAGAGCCGGCAACCCCCAACATCCCCGGCATAGAGCAGGGGGTATACGCCGTCGACGTCTTATTGGGCAAGGCAAAGGCGCAGGGCAGAGTGGTCGTCCTAGGCGGCGGGCGAGTGGGCGGAGAAACGGCGCTACACTTAGCCCTAGAAGGCGCCCAAGTGGCCATAGTGGAAATCCTCCCAGACATTATGACAGACCTAGAGCGCAGCTACAGGCTGGCCATGTTAGGCGAGCTCAAGAGGAGGGGAGTCTCCATATATACAAACTTCCGCACACTGGAAGTACGCCCGGGGCGCCTCTACGGACTCCACAACGGCAACCCCGTGGAGGTGCCCTTCGACACCCTCGTAATAGCCACTGGAATGCGCCCCAGAGACACAGCCCCCTACAGGGCCCTGGCAAAACACGGCGTTGAGGTATACGAGGTGGGAGACTGCGTAAGGCCGAGAAACCTCTACGCCGCAGTCCACGAGGCCTACAACGTGGCCAGCAGACTTTAGGCAGTCGCCCCAGGCCCGCCGCCCCCCTCCTTTTTCTTCTTCAGTCTCTCAAAGTAGAGAGAGGCCTTGATCATATAGGCGTAGAGATACGCCCTGAACACTTCAACCTTGTAAGTCTCTAAAAACCAGCGCCACAAGATGTCCAACGCCTTGTCCAACTCCTCAAAGGAGATCTCCTCATCAGGCTTAGAGAAGACCGCCTTTATAAACTCCAGCTCCTCCCTAGACACGGGGTTAGGCGCCGCGACCCCCGCAATAGCCCTAAGCTGGGCCTTGGCGAAGTCCCTCTCACCCTCCGTAAACAGCCCCTTCAACGCCACGAAGTCCACCACAAAGGTGTTCATGGCAACTGCGGCGGATAAGACAGACTCAGAAGACCGGCGAATCTCCCCCCGCAACTCTTCCCCCAGCTCCTCAATCCGCTTCTCCACACCTTGAAAACGCCTCTCAACCTCACCCCTAAACTCCGCAAACCGCCTATCCATTTCTCCCCTAAGCTCGGCGAAACGTTTATCCATCTCTTCCCTCAGCTCTGTAAAACGTCTATCTACGTCTCCCTTAAGCTCTGTAAACCGCCTCTCCACGTCGCCCCTAAGTTCTACAATTTGTCTCTCCACAGCTTGAAACCGCCTATCCGCGTCCCCCCTAAACTCTGCAAATCGCCTATCTACCTCGGCAAAGCGTTTGTCCATCTCCGCCCTAAGATCTGCGATCTGCCTCTCCACCGCCTTAAAGCGCATGTCCACTTCCTCAAACCTCTCGTCAATAGTGGCAAACTTCCTCCCCAGCCAGTAGGCAAGCCCCACAATCTGCGCCACGACAGTCGCGAGAAGGCCAAACAGAGCAATCCACACCTCATCCACAGACACACCCCCGCACAGAGATAAAAACTTTTCAACACCACCAGCGCCCAACAGCCCAAACGCCGGCAACCCGCCATACGACGCGCCTACACCCAGCCCCCTCGCCACCCCACCGCGACAACGGCAGAGTTGTCCCACATGGTCACATACCCGACGCCGTCTGCAACGCCAAACTCTCTCACAAAAAGGTTACGCCTAGAGACACCGTGTGAAGCTACGTAAGCCGACTCAAGCAGGTTAGACATCTCCTTTTCTTGGGAAACACGCTCGAGGTAGAAACCCAAGCCCCGCTACAGCCAGCGGGAGGCGCCCACGGCGCCTGGGCTAGCCGTGTACCACCGCCTCGGCCTCTCTGACCACGTATGGCGGCATCCACTCGGTGCCCCTCTCTGCGGCCCTCCTCAGCTCCTCCTCCATGGCCTCGGGCCGGCCACCCTTCGCCATGTACTCAGCCAAGGCCAGGGCGCGGCCGGCGGGCGAGCGCAGTGTGCTGGACATGAGGTAGTCGTAGAACCGCATCCTGTACTCCGGCGGCTCTCTCGGCTTCAGCGCCTCGGCCACCGCAGTCCTGGCGTCGCCGAGAGACCTCGCCGACTCCACCACCACGGCTAGGTAGGCCACCTGCCCCACCACGTCGAAATCCACGTAGAAGGAATACGCCACGCCCCTGTCCCTCACCACGTTGAAGAGTATAGACTTAGTCCCAGTCTCCAAGTGGAAAGCCGCGCCGTGGAGGAGGGCGTACGCGGCCGGGGGGCTGTCCACGGCCAGCCTAACCGCCCTGGCGTAGTACACCCCATCCACCTCCCCCACCTCTTCCACAAACCCAGGCCCAACCCCCTCCGAGGGGTCTCCCTTGCGCGGCGCCGCCCCCTCCAACGAGCCGAAGAGAGAGGCGGCCCTCTCCACAGCCTCGTCGGAGAAGCCCCCCGAGAGCACCACCACGGTGTTGTCGGGGGTGAACCACCTCTCCTTGTGCTCAACCACGTCCCCCAGCGAGAGGGAGCCCACAGTCTCCGGCGTCCCGCCCACCGGCGCCCCCCAGTCCGAGTCCCCGAAAAGCGCTCTCACTACTAGGTCCCCCACCCGCTCCGACGGGTCCTCCCGCGACATGCGCAACTCCGAGAGAACCACGTCCCGCTCTCTCTCAAAGTCAGCCGCCTCGTACCTCCCATTGGCGTAGATGCGGTAGGCCAGCTCCACGAGGCCCACGGCAGAGCCCCCAAGCCCCTCAAAGACAAACGCCACGAAGTCCCTGTGCGTATACGCGTTACAGCTACCCCCGAGAGATTCCACAGCCATATCCACGTCGAAGCCCGGCACCCTAAACGAGAGGTGCTCCAACAAATGCGTCACCCCCCGCGCCTCCCGCGGCTCGAAGAGCGACCCAACCCCCACCGACGTCACAACAGCCGCCAACGGTGAGTCAAACTTATCAACAACGAGCCTGACGCCGTTCTCCAACGAGATAACTCGACGCACAATGGGCAGAACAGGTTCAGTTATAAACCTGCGCTAGACCAAATCGCCGTAGAGGAGAGTTACGCCGAGTTTTTCAGCCCTCTCTAGGGCCTCCCTAGCCGCGTGCACTCCCACGATTATTTTGCCCTCTGCGCGCCTTCCGAGTATTCTCTCCACGGCGTCTGCCACTAAGTAGAAGCGGTCCACATCCTCGGGCTCCACGAGGCTCTTCAACTCTACGAGAAACGTCTTGTCGTTAGACACGTAGAGGTCTACCTCGTACACCACGCCCCTCGGCCCATACCTCCCCTCCCTATCCTCAAACCTAAACTTCTCCACCACGTACTCCCCGACCCCCAGCCTCTTCAACAACTCGTCGACCAACGCCCGGACGTCAACGCCGAGCCTCCTGCCCAAAGATCCCACGGCCACCTTTAGATCCCTCACCTCTTTCACTAATGTTATTAGCACCTTTCTCTGTCTCTTAAGTTCCCTTTCTACTGCGTCCATGCGCCTTAAAAGTTCTAGTATCCCCAGCTTGCCAGCTACAGCATAGCGAAACTCTTTGTCTTTCTCTAGTAGGTCTAAGAACTCCTCCTTGTTCACAATAGCTAACACGCGTAGAGATAAAAAAGTCTTCAAATGCACCCCCTTGGCATAAACGGCGTGTGAAAATCGAATTATCTACACGCCTTTGGCCGCGTGAGGTGGGCGGGGTCTATCTGGCTGGGCGGCCCTGCCCACTTGACCTCTCCGTCTTCTATCACCATTACGTAGTCGCAACAGGGCAGGACGTCGAGGTGGTGTGTGGTGTAGGCTATTATCTTGCCCCGCGCCTCTCTTTTGAGCAACTCCGCCAGCTCGGCGCGTCTGTCGCCGTGGAGGTTCGCCATGGGCTCGTCGAGGAGGAGTAGGTCGGCCTCTGTGGCTAGCGCCGCGGCCACCACGGCGAGTTGTCTCTGCCCCCCGCTGAGGGTGCCCCACCTCCTCTGGAGGAGGGCCCCGACGCCCACTAGCTCGGCGAAGCGGGCCGCGGCCGCGGCGTCTTCCCTCCCCACCGGCTTCCCCCCGAAGCGCGTCCGGCCGGCGAGGACTACGTCCATCACTGTGCTGTCTGGCGGGGCGTATAAGTCGCCCACGTACGCCCTCGACTTGACGCCGACGTACTCCACCCGCCCCTTGTCTGGCTTGAGGATGCCGGCCAGTATTTTGAACAGCGTGGTCTTACCCGCGCCGTTGGGCCCCACTACGCATGTGGCGCCTTCCCTCAGCTCCCCCCTTGCCGACAGGCGGAATTCGCCGAGGCGCTTCTCTACGTCAAAGGCCACGTACATACTTCAGCAGAAGCCAGGCGGCGGCCGGGGCTCCGACGATCGACAGAACCACTGTGGCTGGGACGTCGCGGGGCAGGAGGAGGCGTATGGCGTTGTCTGCGGCTAGGGCGAGGGCGACGCCCATGGCCGCGGCGGCGTGGAGAGTTTTGTCAAAGCGGACGCTCTTCTCCGCCCACTTGGCCATGTGCGGCGCCAAGAGACCGATAAACCCCACAGGCCCCACCGTAGCCGTCGCAACGCCCGCCGCCGCGGCGCCTGCGGCGGCGATGAGGAGGTTTGTCTTCTCCACGTCCACGCCGAGGCCCTTAGCCGCCTCTTCGCCGTGGATGTAGGCCGCTATGCGCCTAGCCCTGGCCCATGCTGCGGCGTATATTGCGGCGACGGCGGCAGCCGCGGCGTAGCCCACGGGGCCGGGGGGATATGCGGCGAAGGTTCCCTGCAGCGACAGGTAGATGTAGCCCAGCTCCTCTGGGGGCAGGGCGAGGAGGAGGAGCTGTGTGGCCGAGGAGGCGGCGAAGGCGAGGAGTACTCCGAAGAGCACTACGACGGTGAGGGGGGCCCTCCTCGCGGCGTAGAGGAGGACGGCGGTGGCGGCCGCGGCGCCGAGAAGCGACCCAGCGAGGTAGCCCAGGTAAGGCGCGGAGAAGAGGCGCCAGAGGACGTAGGAGAGGAGGGCTGTGAAGAGGGCGGTCTGGCTGACCCCTAGGAGGTAGGGGTCGGCGAGGGGGTTGCGGAGGGCGGTCTGGAGCAGGTGGCCCGATATGGCGAGGGCGGCCCCTGCGGCCACGGCCCCGAGGGCGCGGGGCAGTCTAACCGCCTCGACTATGGCGGGGTCAAAGCCGGCGGGTCCCCAGGCTAGTTCCAGGAAGAGGAGTGGGATTATGAGGAGGTATATGGCCTTCACCTCAGTGGCACAAAGAGGGTGAAGTTGCCCGGCGGGGCCAGCTCGGGGTGTATTATCCAGAGTAGCTCTTCGAGCACTTGGTCGGGGTATGCGTTGGCGAGTTGGTAGAAGGCGTCGCTGTAGGCGTATAATCTGCCCACTGCGACGGCCTTTAGCTCGGAGAGCCTCGGCTCGATTTTCAAAATGTCGGAGACGGACTGCACGCCATAGCCCGACCACACGAGGACGTCCACGTCCTTCTCCTTCAGCACCACCTCCAGGTCTACGCGGCTGTAGTTTGAATAGGCGTAGCGGCCCCCGGCGAGGGATATGAGCTCTCTCACCTGCGGCCCCGCTGGGTACAGGACGCCGCCGAATATTATGAACCAGGCCACCCTTGGCCTATGCTCGGCCTCCCTCGCCAACGCGGCTAGGCTGTTCCACTTGGCCTCCGCCCCGTCGAAGATTTTGACGGCCGCGTCGGTGAGGTTGTAGAAGGCGGCTATGAACTTTATCCACTCGGCCCTGCCCAGGGGGGACCCCTCCTGGAACTCGTTGACCACGGCGTAGGGGATTTTCAACTGGTCAAGCCGCTGTATCACCGCCTCTGTGCCGTAGGGGCCGGGGTAGAAGTAGACAAAGACCACGTCTGGCTTCAGCGCGGCTATTTGCTCATAGTTGGGCGAGCTGGCGGGCCCCACGTCCCTGATTGTGCCGTTCTCAAGGGCCTTCGCCACCTCGGGGAGGTGCCACGCGTACTCCTTCCCCCACATTATGCCCACCACCGACTTAAGCACGTGGGCATCGCCGCCCTCCTTGTACAGGCGGTACGCCATGGCCACATGCGTAGAGGACATGTACACGGCGCGTTGCACGGGGTAGTAGACCACGGCGGCTGGCTTGTACTTATCCACGTAGAACTTTGTGAGGGCCGGGCCCGCGCCCCTGGGGGCGAGGAGTATCGTCCTGCCGAGGGCGTCCCTCAGCACGTAGTAGCCCCCCTCGTACCTTATGGAGAACAGCTTGGCGTACTTGACCGGCACCTCGCCGGCGGGGGCCTGGGCGGCCTTTAGCAGAATGGCCGTGGCGTTTTTCGCCGCGGCGGCCTCCCTCTCCACGTTGGCCAGCCTCTGCTCAACCCCAGACGCCAGAGAGGCGAGGGTGGAGTTCAGCGACTTTACGGCAGATGTGAGAGCCCCCAGCTCCTGCCCCGTCGCGTGGAGCGCCTCCTCGACCTTAGCCGAGGTGGACCAGGCCAGCGCCACTGCCAGTATGGAGATTAACAACGCAGCCGCGGCTAGTCCCAGCGTAATTTTTTGACTCATATGTGGGAGAAATATCCCATATTTAACAATTTCCATAAGAGATTTAACGACGGGCGAGGTGCCCTCCGTGATGAGCATGGGAACGGCGTATGTGTGAAGAGGGCTTGATTAACTGACGTCTACTGGAGCTCTGTCCTCGCTTGGCTGTAGCCGTTTGGGCTAGCATTGTGCGAGTGGGGAGCCTTGACTGCGGCTCTGTCATGCAAACAACTCACTATGCTCGCCGCATTAAGTGGCTGGCGCGGGTAATTGATAAAATATTGACGTATCTGGGGGGGGCATGGCCATCTCTTCTCTGGAGATGTATGTGGCGGATCGTAATGCCGAGTGGCTTGGGGTGCCGCGGCTTGTGCTTATGGAGAACGCCGGGGCGGCTGTGGCTAGGAACCTTCTGCGGAAGTTTCCCAACGCGTCAAACGTCCTGGTGGTGTGTGGCACTGGTGACAACGGCGGTGATGGCTACGTCGCGGCGCGGCACCTCCACGCGGCTGGGAAGAGGGTGAGGGTGGTGGGGCTGGGCGAGCCAAGGGAGGAGCTGGCGAGGGTCAACTTCGAGGCTGTGAGGAGGCTGTGGGGGGTGGAGCTGGCGGTGGTCCGCGACGTGTTGGAGCTGTTGGCTTTGCAGGACTGGTTCCTCTGGGCTGACGTCATTGTAGACGCCGTGTTGGGGACGGGGATTAGGGGTGTGTTGAGGGAGCCGCAGGCCACCGCCATTGACCTCATGAACGCCGCGGCGGCGCCTAAGGTGGCTGTGGATGTGCCAAGCGGCCTTGACCCAGACACGGGGGAGGTGAGAGACAAGGCCGTCAAGGCCGCGCTGACGGTCACTTTCCACAAGGCTAAGAGGGGCCTCTTGGCGCCTGGCGCCGAGAGGTACGTGGGGGAGCTTGTGGTGGAGCCCATCGGCATCCCGCCTGAGGCTGAGCTGGTGGTGGGGCCGGGGGACTTCGCCTACCTCAACTTCTCTAGGCGGGCTGACTCTAAGAAGGGGGACCACGGGAGGGTGCTGGTGGTTGGGGGCTCGTTGGAGTACTCGGGGGCCCCCGTCTACGTGGCTAAGGCCGCTCTGAGAGGCGGCGTGGACTTGGCAGTGGTGGCGGCGCCCGAGCCGGCGGCCTACGCGGCCAAGGCGCAGGGCCCTGAGGTCATCGCCATACCCCTCGAGGGGGCCCGCCTCTCCCTCAAACACGTGGACAAGCTGGCGTCTCTTGCGGAGCGGTTCGACGTAGTGGCCATGGGGCCCGGCCTTGGGACTGAGGGAGAGACGCCAGACGCCGTGCGCGAGCTGTTCAACAAGCTGGCCGGGAGGAAGCCGCTGGTGGTAGACGCAGACGCGATAAAGGCGCTTAGGGGAGTGGAGGCGAGGGGTGTCGTGGTCTTTACTCCGCACGCGGGGGAGTTCAAGGCGCTCACCGGCGTGGAGCCCCCCGCAGATCTGAGGGCTAGGGCCGAGGTGGTGAAGGAGTGGGCGGCGCGGCTCGGAGGCGCGGTCATCCTCCTCAAGGGCAGGTTCGACGTGGCCTCAGACGGGCAGAGGGTTAAGATAAACGCCACGGGGACACCTGCAATGACCGTGGGGGGCACTGGCGACGTGCTCACGGGCCTTGTGGCGGCCTTCCTCACCAAGTCCAAGGACCCCCTAGAGGCGGCGGCGGTTGCCGCCTTCGTCAACGGCCTCGCTGGCGAAGAGGCGGCGGCTCAGCTGGGCTTCCACATAACAGCCACAGACCTCCTAGACCGCATCCCCGGCGTAGTCAAGAGGTTTGCGAGAGAGCAGGTGGTTTAACGCGGCTCTTCGACACGCCTTGGCCGATAGCTGTGTGAGTGGCTTGGGTCGTATACGGAGCTCCTCGGTAGCTCGGGTGGGCTCACGGGCTCACCCACTATGATGATGGAGTCGCGGACTATTCTCTCTCTTTTGACTTTCTCCGCTATGTCCCCGAGTGTGCCTGTCACTATCTTCTGGTCTGGCCATGTGGCCTTGTATACCACCGCGACTGGGGTATCGGTGCCAAGGCCGCCTTGCAACAGCTCGTGGACCACCTTGTCTATTACGTGGACGCCGGTGTATATCACTGCGACTGCCCCCGTCTTGCGCATGAACTCTGCCACATCTACGAGGGACCCCCTCATGGGCACTCTGGTGGACGCCCTCGTAATAACTACGTGTTGCACTCTCTTGGGCACGGTCAGCTCAATCTTCATGGCTGAGGCGGCCGCAAGCGCCGCCGTGACGCCTGGCACAACTTCGTAGGGTATGCCCAGCAACTGGAGGGGGATTATCTCCTCCCACAAGGCGCCGTATATGGAGGGGTCGCCCGACTTTAGCCTGGCCACGAGCAACCCCTTGGAGGCCTTTTCCACGAGGATTGAGACTATCTCCTCTGTGGTCATAGAAGCGCTGTTGTAGACCTCGGCGTCTGGCCTCGCGTATTTCAAAAGCTCGGGGTTAACTAACGACCCCGCGTAGACCACTACGTCTGCCGCCTGGAGGTACTTCAGCCCCTTCACAGTGATGAGCTCTGGGTCGCCGGGGCCGGCGCCTATGAACACTACCTTGCCCGCCATAGGTACACAGTGGTGAAGTAGTCAGTCCACCCCACGGCCCGGCCCACAGCCTCTCCCTCCATGTGGCACCTCCTGACAGCCGCGCCGGCATATGAAGAGAGGAGGCGGTTTAACAAGTCTAGGTTCTTGTTGGCCTTGACCACCACCACTGCGTCGAAGAGGGAGAGGGCGGTCTCCACTAGCTCCGGCCTCGTGGCTGGCACAATGGCCACGGCCTCGTCCCCGACGGCGAGCGGCCTGCCGACTTTGAGTGAACAGGAAACTATGGCGGAGACGCCGGGGATGTACTCCACGGGCTCATCAACGTAGGGCAGGAGCTTGGCGAAGGTGCTGTACAGCGCGGGGTCTCCCAGCACCACATACGCCTTCTCTCCCCCGTACCTCTTCACCGCCTCCGCGGCCTTGGCGTAGTCCTCAGAGGCGCTGGCGCCCATCTTGAACTCCAGCTCCACTACTTGGCCGCCGGCGTACCTCTCCACTATCCTCCTCGCCAGGCTGGCCTCTGAGGAGGTGGACTTGGGCACAAAGACCACGTCTGCCCTCTGGAGGGCCTTAAGCGCCTTAATTGTCACAAGCTCCGGGTCTCCGGGGCCTAGGCCAATTACCCTAAGCATATGCCGTAATTATGTAGACGGGGTTTAAAGCGGTCATCACCGTGTACCTTCCCTTGCGCTGTCCGCGGGCGACGAATATCTGGGTCACCTCGTAGTCTAGGCCCAACTCGCCGAGGGCCTCCACCGCCGCCTTAAGCGACTCCAAAGTCACCACGTCGGCGACTATGATCCCCTTTTCCATGCGCTCCACAGCGGCCTTGATTATGGCCGGTAGCTCAAGCCCTCCCCCGCCGACGAAGTAGCGGTCTGCCTTAGGCAACTCGGCCAACACCTCCGGGGCCTTTCCCCTCACCAACACCACTCTGTCCGCCACGCCGAACTTCTCCGCGTTGCGCTTAGTCAACATGAGCGCCTCCTCGTCGTAGTCCACGGCGTATACGCGCGACCCCTCTCCCATTATAAGCGCCGCCTCCACAGACACGCTCCCTGTCCCACAGCCCACGTCCACTAAGACGCCGCCTCTGCGTAGCCTAAGCTTTGAAAGAGCTACTGACCTCACCTCCGCCTTGGTCATAGGCACGCCCTCCGCCCTCTCAAACAGCTCGTCGGGTATTCCCGGCGTTGCGTAGGGCCAAGTCATACCTTGGCCAACAGCTCCCCTCCCCTTGCGAACACCACCACTACTACGTCGTTGCCCAACGCCTGCTTAGCCCTAACGGCCATGTGTTCCACCACGGCCCTGGCGTGTGGGCCCAAGTAATACAGCGCCTCTTCCACAGACGAGGCCTTAACTAGTGCCCCAAGCAGTGCGGGATCTACGCCCACCGCCACGGCCGAGTAAAGCACGGACTCTACGCCGCATTTACACAACTTGCTGTGGGTGTTCAACGCACCGCAAGCTATCTTAGCCAGCTTGCCCGGCATCGTGGCCAAGTAGATCTCAGAGAAGCCAAACTCCCTAGCCGCCGCCACGGCCTCTCCCACTAAGTCCCCTATTTTGACCACACAGTCGCATATGGCGGACCTGGCATATTGGGCGCTTCCACTCCCCTGCGCCAACACCACTCTGTCCCCAGACGACCTCAGCACCTTCAGCTCGGCCTTTACATGTTCAATATACCCCTCGGCGCTCACTGGATACTCTATGCCAGTGGTGCCCAGTATAGACACTCCGCCCACGATGCCAAGCCTCTCGTTCATGGTTAACTTGGCCAGCTCCTCCCCGCCGGGCACCTCTATCACCACTTCACCGCCCTTCGCCACCTCTCTAAAGGCCTCCTCAATCATCCGCCTAGGCACAGGGTTTATGGCGGGCTCTCCGGGGGGCACCGGCAAACCGGGCCTAGTGACCACGCCGACCCCCCTGCCCCCCTTAACTACCACCTCCTCGCCCCCCAGCCTCGCACACGCCTTGATTATCGCCCCGTCCAAGACGTCGGGGTTGTCCCCAGAGACCTTCTTTACCTCGGCGCAGTGCCTCCCCTCTTCTACGTACAGCCTCTCCACGGGCACCTCAATCCTTAGCCCAATGGGCGTAGGCACTACCACAGCTCTGGGCCGCTCCCCCAGCGCAAACAGCGCGGCGGCCTTGGCCGCAGCAGCCGCCGCGAGGCCGGTGGTTATCCCAAAACGCATCAGTGGAATCATAGCCGGTACTTCCTGCTGTATCCCCTCGGCGTAATCATGTAGCTGCCCCAGACAAATGTCTCAGAGTTGCCCACTATGAGGATAGTGCGCATGTCCACCTCGTCTACGTCTACTTCGCCCAACGTGGTTATCTTCACCGCCTCTCCCTCTCTGTAGGCGTTTTTAACAACTCCCACAGGCGTCGAGGGGCCTCTGACGGCCTTTACCACCTCTAAGACGCGCCTCAGCAGCCCACTATCTATGGGGTTGTACAACGCAATTACAAAGTCGCCCTCTGCGGCCTTCAACGCCCTGTGGAGAATCACATCCTCGGGGGTCAGAAGGGGGCTTAGGTTCAACACGACGAAGTCTGATCCTAGAGGCGAGCCGAGCCTAGCCCCAGCGGCCAGCGCCGCGGTTACGCCAGGCACCACCTCCACATCTACGGAGATCCCCCTCTTGGCCAACATCTCAAAGAGGAGGGGGGCCATGCCGAAGACTTGCGGATCTCCGTCTGAGACCAAGGCCACGGTCTTCCCCTCCAGCGCCTTGGCTATAGACACCTCTGCCCTGTACACCTCCTGCCGCATCTTGGCCGAAACCACCTCCTTGCCCCCGAGGAGGTCCTCCACCAGCTTTATATACGTCTCATACCCCACCACCACCTCGCTTTTAGCTATGGCGTCAATTGCGGCGAAGGTGCGCTGGGAGGGGTGGCCGGGGCCTATTCCCACTACGTATATCTTACCGCCCATGGGCCAGCTTGACCAGCTCGTTGAAAAGCGCCACGGCGATTCCAGATCCGCCGTATGTCCCCCTGACCACTGCGGCGGGGATGCCAGACTCCACGAGCTCCTCCTTGACTCTCTCGGCATTGGTGAAGCCCACGGGGGACGCCACCGCAAAGGCCAACTCAGCCTCGCCGCTCCTCCACGCGTCTAAGCCTGCCTTAAGCGCCGTGGGGGCATTGCCCACTGCTAAGATCCCGTGCTTAAGCTCTCTGAGCCAGTGGCGCACGCCCTGCGCCGCCCTCGTCACGCCTATTGCTTGAGCGGGCGCATCCACTGCCACGTACACCCTTCGGTACTTGAGCCCAGCGGCCACCATTCTCACGTCAGCGACAGCTGGCACCTCGGCACGCACTGCCTCCTCGGCGGCCTTGAGCAAGTCGGGGGAAATCCACACGTTCTTCGCCAGCTCTAGGTTGCCGCTTGCATAAACCGCCCTGGCTATGAGGCGGTCTCTCCAGTTGGACAAGTCGAGGCCTAGCCTTTCAGCCACGTACCTCATAGACGACTCCTCCACCTCCTCTGGATCCCACACGACGTCTGGGCTCTGCCGCGCGCCCTCGCCTGCCTCAATGGCCCTTACTATGCGTGAGAGAAAGGCTGACAACACCAGCGGCGAGTCGCCCAGCGGCCTTGTCACATAGACCCTCTTCCCATACGTGGGAGAGGTGGCCCACTGCTCAAAGTCCACGCCTAATTCGCGGAGGATGTCCTTGGCCACGTGGTTCCCCTCGCCGAGGAAGGCCAGCGCAATTATCACGTCTCCCTCCGCTTCTCTTATTAGTTGCCGCCAGTTGGGCTCGGCGTATTCGTTGTACCCCACCACGGCCCTAACTCCAAGGCGCTTTGACGCCTCGGCGGCCCACCTCTCCATTAGCTCGTTAAACGCCGACCTCCGGGAGCCGTGGTTGACAACTATGACCTCCATAGCCTCCTAAGGGGGGCAAATATAGATGTTAAAATCGCCAGCGAGCTCCAGAACAGCGCCCAAGACGCCAGGGAAAGGCCTTGGAGGGCCCTCAGCTCTGGCACAACTCCCGCGTATTTGTCGGGGAGAGTGAAGCTTGGAAATAGGAGGGGGCCAGCCCCAAGGGCCGCGGCGCCTGCGACTGCGGCAAGCCCTCCCCTCAGCACCAACAGAAGCGCAAATAGGTTGTAGAGCAGATACGCACCGTGCACCGCCTCTCGCCACCACACCGGCTCCACGTAGGAGACTCCATGCGGAGTGGGGAGCCACTTGAGGCCTGGTAGGAGGGAGAAGGCCACAAACATAAGCGCGGCCGTCTTGGCCACGCCGTGGCGCATGGACAAGTAGTGGAAAGGAGCAGCCCACGCGGCCCCAAGGGCCATGGCCACGAGCGGGAGAGCCCACCCTGCGTATTCCTCCTCCCCCTCAACCACGGCCAGCTTGTCGTGGAGTAACTCCGCCAGGGGGGCCGCGAAGTAGTAGAGGAAGGCCAGCTGGACCAGCGCCGCCAGTGCCCCGGCCACGAGGGCCAGCCTCAGTGACATGGTATACCAAGGAGGTGTCTCAGCTCGTGTATTGCGTTGTATATAGGCGCTGGCACTATCTTCTGAAGAATTCCCCCGAGCGCCGCGTCAATCACGGCGGGGTAGAGGAGCACGGCCAGAGTAACCCCCGCCGCCGCAAGGGCGAGCGCCGTCTTTAGAGGAAAACGGCTTGTCTTCTGCGCCAGTTTAAGGCCTAGTTTTTTGGTTTTAATTTTCATAGTTGGGATATTTCTCCTATATTTAAGCTTTTTCAGATTTAAATACCTGAAAAATTCTCTACCCCCATGCTGTACATAGTGGGCGTGGGGCCTGGAGACCCCTCTCTGGCCACGTTGAAAGCCGTAGATACAATCCGCGGGTGCAGAGTGGTGTTGGGCTGGCGTAGCGTGGTGGAGAGGTTTAAACACCTGCTTGATGGAAAGGAGGTGGTTTATTTGACCTATGGGAATCAAGAGGCTGAGTTGAGGAGGGCGGCCGAGAGGGCCGCGGGCGATGAGGTCTGCCTCTTGGTGCATGGCGATCCCCTGGTCTCCGACTGGGAGCTTCTTGAGAGGGTAAGGGCGCTTGGCGTAGATTTCGAAGTGGTGAACGGCGTCTCCTCTGTAAACGTGGCGCTTGGAAGAGTGGGGCTGGACTTGGCTCAGGTGGTGTTTCTCACCATGCACGCCTCAAGGCCGCAGGACGTAGCCGAAGTGGCTTGTGTTGCAAGGAGCAGGGCGCTTGTAATTTTCCCTCCCCCTGGCGGAATTAGGCGGCTGGCAGAGGCGTTGATCTCGCTGGGCATGGGCAAGTGCCGCGCCGTGGTGCTGGAAAACCTTACTCTGCCGGGGGAGTGGGAGTGGAGGGGGTCTGTAGAAGAGATGGCAGAGCTCGACGCAGGGGACCTCGCGGCCGTCGTGGTGGACTGCCGTGTCTCTTGACCTGCTGTGGAGGGGGGTTGCCGTAGTGTACGCCTCAGAGGCTGGGCGGCATCCCGCCGAGAGAGTGGCCGAGTCGCTGAGGGGGGCGGGCGTGGCAGCATATATCTTCAGGTACGGCCAGTTGGAGGACGTCTGGGGATGCTACGACGCGTATGTGTTCGTCATGGCGCTGGGGGGCGTGGTGAGGTGGCTCTGCGGCAGACTGGTGGACAAGGCGGCGGACCCCCCAGTCGTGGTGGTGTCCCACGACTTAGGCCACGTGGTGCCGGTGGTGGGCATGCACAGGGGGGCCAACGGCTTGGCCATAGAGCTGGCGAAGCTTCTTGGCGCAACTCCAGTCTTGACAACGGCCGCTGAGGCGGCGGGATTTGCGCCCGTCGAAGACCTCGAGAGGGCGCTACTGTGCGGCTTAGATCCGCGAGACGCCTTAGAGGTCTACCGGGCGCTTGCGTTGGGCAAGACGGTGTGCGTCGACGCCCCTCTTCCACGCCCCCTCCCTGGCTATAGGCAGGGCAACGACTGCGACGTGGTGGTGTGGGTGGGTTGCGATGGGGAGATGTGTTGTAGGCCGTGGAAGATTTACGCAGGCTTCGGCGCCACTTCTACGGCTACCGTAGAGGACGTAGTAGAGGCTATTCTACAAGCTATGAAGGCGGTGGGGGCAACGACTCTGGAGGCCGTTGCGTCGATAAAGCCTCTCGTCTATCAAGTGGCCGAGAGGCTGGGAACGAGGCCCATCTTGCTTAACCCGGGGCAACTGGCGAGGGATCGGTGCCTCTCGCCGCCTCTTGAAATCGCCAAGGCTACAGTGGGCGCGGGAAACGTGGCTGAAGCATCTGCGCTAGCCGCGGCGGGCCCCCGCGGCTTTTTGCTCTACAGAAAGAGATCCTACAAGCGTCGGGTAACTGTGGCGATAGCCGCATCAACCTAAAGCCACGCTACTTTAACGCCACAGAACAAAAGCTAAAGCGGCGGTTTTTCAAGGATCTTGGCGCGCGGAATCTTGGGCCTTATAGTACGGAATCACGGTGTCAGGAGCGATTGCCGGGCGCAGTACTGACGCTACGATTGACGACCATGTCTTGCGGCTCAAGAGGCGTGTCGCTAAGTCGGCTGGCAGGCGCGTGACGCCTTCTCCTTAGCAGTCCCCATTCCCCGACCTCCTTCGACTGAAGTTTGAATCTCCATAAACATCTTATACATTTCACTTTATAAACATGTTTCAACTTTCTCCAGTCATATATAGAAAATTATAATTTTTTGAATATTTTACACCATCGTCCCCTTACACATATTAGCAACGGCGCATCCTACCACCGTTGCCAGATATTGAAAAGAGGCGTAACAACACATCGCGTCAGCTATAGGCCCGCCTAATTTAACGACACAATGCATGTACCTTCCCGTCTCTCCGCCAACTGTGTCACAGAAGTTATGCGACCACTTCGACTGAGGGAGGCACGCCGAGACTTGACTCAGCACACAGCCGCCGCCAAGGACGACTGCCAACTCGTGACTAGACGGCAGAGAAAAGTTTATCTAAAAACACAAATAATGTACATGGAGAGGTGGAGGGGAGAGGTCAGTGTGCCAGGTCACGGACAGGAACCCCTTAGCTCCCTTTCACCATCCCCTCCCCCCGATGAGTTTTCTCAAAAAATCCTGGGGATTTTGGCCAATTCCTCTGAGTGTTAAAGCACAGGTGCATATCACTGTGTAGGAGACGATAGTTTAAGGCAAGATAATAACCTAAATGCCGACTGTCTAACGGTGTCCTCGTTGCAGAAGCGCCACAAGCCCCTCTTGGCGTCTAGTATTATTATGCACAGCTTCCCCACGACGTAGTCACTTAGCAATACCTCGTCGATGTAGAGGTTCACCGCCACGTTGACCACTAATCGCCTACCCTCTAGCTCTAGCTCTCCCCAGTCTCTATATACGCCATCTCAACCTCTCCGCCGCCTGTATCGGCTGAGACAAGCCAAGCTCTTGTAGGGGGCCACAAACCGAGGGCCTTTGCAACGGCTGTGGGTACCGCCACGTCGGGCGCTGGGGATTCAAAGCCCGTGTTAACGAGGGCCGACGTGGACACCTCTCTATTTCCCGCCCTCAGCCTTATCTTCACTCTGACGGCCACATATCTCCCCCACGACCCTTTTTATCCTCATGTAGCCTATCTTTATACGGGGCCTCCTCGCCTCTCTATACGCCTCGAACATGGCCTTCAGCTCGGGAGGTAGCTCTTCCACAACCTTATCGCGGTATAAAAATTATTGCCTCTCGCCCCCATACGCCTTTTTGTAGAGGGATAGATACACCGAGGCCAGCAACGCCGACATTATGTCGTCTGCAAAGGGGGCGAGCTCTCTAAAGGCGCCCCTCTTCTTCACCCGCTCGACCCAGTAAGTGGTCAAGACTGCTTGGAATCCCCCGAGGTAGTCCGCCAGCGCCACACCGAGGAGCTCGTCTGCGACAAGCCTAGGCGAGTCGCTTTTGAACTCCTCCGCCGAGAGCCCTGGGATGAGGCCCCTTGTGCCCATGGCGTCCAGCTCAGAGGCGGCCAAGATGAGGGCCCAGACGTTTGGGTCTTTGAGGAATTTGTCAAGCTCTCTCAGCTCTTCCCCCTCCTTCACTGGCAGAGGAGCCTCCTTAAGCAAGGCGGCGAAGGCTTGCGAGAACTCCCTCCTAGTGGCCCCGAGCGCTCTTTCAAAGAGGTCGTAGGCGTCCAAAGCGACGACAAGCTCGTAGACGAGCTGCGTAGCCCTTTGCCCCAGCTCGGTGGCGGGGCCGGCGTGATGTATCGACTCTCCTTGCCTCTCCGGCACGGCTACTAGAACCGCGTCGGTGACTGTGCCTGGGCTCCTCATGCCGTTGCATCTGGCCAGCCTGTCCACCGCGGCTAGGCACTTGGCCTCCACCGCTGTCCTCAGGAGGTCTACCATGCCCCACTTGGACAGCGGAGCGTCTGCTATAACGGCCACGTTGATAGTCCCCCCGACGCAACTCGTCGGCGACATGGCCACTGTGGCCGCCGCGGAGACGGGGCCCTCGGCCCTTACGCCAAAGGACTCGGGTAGCTTTGCCGCCGTTAGAAAGACCGCAGTGTCTTCCCCCAGCGCCTTCCTCACGCGGGCCGCCTCTGCCTCGTAGGTATCGGAGAAGTCCTTGTCCACCTGCTTAAACGCTATTCTAGCGATCTGGGGCGGCGTGGGGAGAGAGGAAATGGCGCGGTGCGCCTCGCCGAGTTCCACCACCACTAGTCCCCTCTCTTTACGTATCTCCATACGCGCTCGTACTCGGCCTCCACCAGCTTCAACACGTCGCGCCCCATGGACTGGGCGTAGAAGAGCGCCCCGCCCATCCCCACCCCCTCCTTAACGGCGCCTCTCTCATAGGCCCTAAGCCCCTCGTACTTCGACTCGCCGAAAGAGGCGGTGGCCACGTGGACGTTTTTGACCCCTACCTCGGCCATTAGGCCGAGGAAGTCCGCCGACTTGTCTTCCACAATCCACCTAGTGGTAACCACATGCAACTTGGCGAGGTCGCCGCCCATGGCCTTGTAAATCGCCGCGGCCGCCGCCATCTGAGTACCCCCCGCCAATACCGGGACTCCGCCCGCCTCAGCGACGCCCAGCGCAATTGCCGCCAAGGCGGGGTGGACCGGGTCGCCCAGCTCGCATACCACCCTGAGCGGGTCGGGGGGCGGCTTGGCCCTCTCGAGGGCATCCATTACGACTTGGGCCTTAAGCTCCTTTGGATTATTGGGCGAGGCGGAGCTGGTCCTGCCCCAAGCGTTGTATCCCAGCCCCACTAGTATGGCCATGGCCGTGGTGGTTCCCCCTGGTATAGACTCTCCGAGGTACACTACGCCGAGGCGGCCCAGCTCCCGCCCGAGCATCCTGCCCCTGCTCGCCAGCTCCTCGGCCGCGGCGCAACTCATGGCAGGGCCCCTCCTTATGTCCCCGCCTGGCTCGCCGCCTAAGTCCACATACGGCACCCTCGGCCTCACTCTAGCCCCGGCGTTTACCACCAGCTTAGGCACGTCGAAGGCCACTGCCCTTGTGACAAGCGCGGGGGTGGGAATGCCGTCGGGCGTCACTGGCACTACGTCGAGGGTGATAGGCCTCCCGGTGAGGAGATATTCCACGTCCAAGGCGGGGGTATAGTGGGTAAGCTCAGGAGTAGCCCCCGCAACAGTTATGCCGGGGATTAGAGAGACGTCTGTAGTCCCAATCACCACGGCGAATATGGCTGGCTTTAAGTTCATAAGAGGGAGAGAAATCCATTATATAAGTAAACTCATACGGCTACATGTGCCACGTAACTATATACGCCACACGTGAGACCTCTAGAAGGTAGCCGAAGACGTCTCCGTTTGCCCCACCGAGGTGTTGATATGCAACAGCATACAACGCCAAGGCAACGGCAAGGGCGGCAAGCGTAGCGGCTGGCCTTAAGCATATTATCACGGCTAGGGCTGGGAGCGCCAGCGGCCAGGTGGACCTCGCGCCGTCTATAAACAGCGCCCCTAAGCCGGGCTTGAATGGCTTGCTAAACGCCGCTACGGTCACTATCAGTGCCTTTGAGAAGACCTCTGCCAAGAGGAGCTGAAGAGGGGACGCGGTAGAGGCTGTGGCGACTGCGTATGTGGCCACCACTGCGAATATGCCGCCAGTGCCCCTCCTGGGGTCTTCCAACACGGCGCGTGCCCTCTCCCTGTCTCTGACCATCAATGCGTCGGCCACGTCGGCGAGGCCGTCGAGGTGGTTGAGCCCGGTCATCAAGAGGAGTAAGAGATAGGCCACGTGGGGACTTGCGCCGAGCCACAGGGCGGCGGCCGCTGGCCCCGCCACTAAGGGGGGTACCACGTAGGGGAGCGCCCAGGCGCATTTGAAGTCCAGCTTGGCTACTCCCGCCGGTATTATTGTGAAGAAGGAGAGGAGCGCCCTTAGGCACTGCATATGGCCTTTATCAACACGTCGTTTAGCTCCGGAGTTTTGATAGATACGCGGTAGGCGTCTGCAAGGCCGTGGGTCCACAGCGGCCTCACCTTGACCCCCTTGGGCTCTCTGCCCTTCACCACGAAGAAGTGGACGTCGGTGGGGAGCGGGCTCGCGCACTTGGCGACCTTCTGCCACACCCGCGGGAGCTCTTCGGCTATGTAGGCGAGGGTCCTCTCTCTGTGCTTCTTTATGCCAGATGCGCCTAGGTGGTAGATGGCGTAGTCTGCTATGGAGTTGAGACGCCAAGGCGCTTTGAGGCCCGGCGGGGGGTCGCCCAAGTATGCCCCGACGCGGAGGCCCGGCGCCGCGAGGAGTTTGCCGTAGGATTTCACCACGGGCACGTCTGGGGCGGCGGACTCGCCCCTTGTGAAGTCTATGAAGGACTCGTCCACGAGAAGCGCCGCCCCTCTCGCCTTGAGGCGGCGCGCCAAGTCGAGCACCTCGTCTCTCCTCACGTACCTCCCCAGCGGATTGTTGGGGTTTGACATCACCACTAGGTCCCCCGAGGCGGCTTGTAGGGGGTCCTCCACTAGGACGTAGCCGACGCCGAGCAGCTGAGCCACTCTCACATAGTCGGCGTAGTTGGGCCAGGGGATTACAATGCGCCGCGGCTTAAGCGCCGCGATAGCCGCAAGCAGGGCCTCAGTCGCCCCGTTGAACACAGTCACCTCAACCCCCTCGTACTCCCTCAACACCTCCTCCGCCAAATTGGCCGGGAAGCGGAGGTAGACGCCCCTCTCCACGGCCTCTCTCACGTAATAAATCAAGCCCTCGGGAGGGCCTATGGGGTTTGAGTTGTCCGAGAAATCTGGCATGACGCCCTCCTCCGCCCAACTGGTGCCCCCGTGATAGAAGACTACAGCCATTGGACTCTGACGGGGGCTAGCCGAGGCTGTAGCTCCGCTAGAATTGCGGCGTCCACCTCGCCTAGTGTGTACAACTTCAATTCCATGCCCAGCGCATTACCGCTCTTCATAGTAGCCGCACATGGAGCAGTAGCCGTCGAATTGAGCGTAGCCGCATCTAGGGCACCCCTCGGCGCTCCGCAGGTATTGGAAGCCCTTTGCTTCAAAGAGGCGGCAGAGGTAGGCGTAGGGGCTCCCAGCCCTCTTCTCCATCTCCTCGTACAGGCGGTTGAAGCAACTACCCTCCTCCAGCGGGGTCTTCCTCCTCGCGGCGATTAGCGGCGCCACGCCCTTTAGGGCCTCTCTAAGCGGCTTTTTGTCTAAGACCTCGGCGGCTGGCAGAGCGAGCGCAAATTTCACCACCTCGTTCTCTGTGAAGGGGAGCACCGCCTCTAGGCCCAAGGCCTGGGCTATCTGGCGGCTACAGAACCTCCACTTTGCCACTATCTCGCGGCGTTTTTCCTCAAGCGCGTGGAGGGGATATTTGCGGTAGAAGGAGTAGCCGAGGAAAAGCTCGTCTCCCCCGTCGCCTGTACACACCCTCCTAAGCCCCAAGTCCCTCGCCCTCTCAAGCCCAGCATACTGCACTGCGCAGTTTACGAGCTCCATGGCGTTGAAGTTCTTCAACACCTCCATGGCCCTCTCCACGTAGTCGAGCGCCTCTACAAGTCTCACTTGCACAATGGAGAGGGGGGTGGAGAGGCGGGCCGCGGCGTATAAGGCAAATGGCAAATCCCCCTGGCAACTGACCAGCGACACTGTTATGCCGACGGGCACATGTCCTATCCGCCTCGCGGCGTAGGCCACCAAAGTGCTATCAATTCCCCCGGAGAGGAGGACGCCGTCACACTCCGCATACTTAGACAAGAGGTCTACAATCACGGCCTAATCTCGGCGATGTAGTACCCCCCGTAGACCGCCGCAGGCACACACTTTGCCTCAGCTGAGACGACGAGCCTCTTCACCTCTACCACTTGGCTGTGGTACTCTCCGCGCTCCCCTAGGGGGTCGACACTCATCTTCTTCGCCAAGGCGATAAACTCCTCCACGTTGCTCCCGTCGACTCTTCTACAGAGGAGCTCCCCCGGCCCGCCGATGATGTAAAAGGAGAGCTCCTCCGCCTCCCTCCTGAGGAGCTCTTCGTGGTCCATCCCCCACAGCGGCTCCTTCAGCGACGCCCCCACTTCGCGCGCCAGCTTCTCCATGTAGCGCAAGTGGTCTTCCACGTCGACGTCCCCAGCGACAATCACGTCTACGCCCAGCTTCCTCAAGAGGCGGGCCTTTTCCTCAAACTCTCTCCCCTTGGGCAACTTGTGAACCACCACGGGGGCTATACGCGAGCCAAACCCCACGGCGAAGCCCAAGTTAGCGATGTGGGGAGAGGGCCTGGGAAACTCGTAGATGAGGAATACAAAGGCGTCTATGGGCCACTCCAAGAGAGCCGCGTACACGCTCTCTTTGCCCCCGCTGTAGAAGGCTATTTTCATGGGCCTCCAAAAATCAACACTTTTAAATATTGAACAATCGTCCATATTAAAAACATGACTACGAAGTAAACCGCGGTGACTGCCGTGGCAAGCTTAACGCCTCTGGCTATGTCGGCCGCGGTGGGCGGCCTCCCAGAGGGGTTCAAGACGTAGTGCCCCCTCTTTTCCAGTCTCACGCCGAGCGCTCCTGCCATGGCCGACATTGGGTGGCCCGCGTTGAGGCTCTCTGTGGCGTTGTGCCACCTTAGCCACACTGCCAGGGCCTTCCTCACGTCGCCGCCGGCTATGGGCGCCAGGAGGGCTATCAGTAGGGCGGTGAGGCGGGCCGGGATAAAGTTCAGGACTGTGTCCGCCCGGGCCGAGACCCACCCCACGTCTTTAAACTCGGGCGTCTTATAGCCTAAAGCGCCGTCCAACGTGTTGGCCACCCTTTGCCCTAAGGCGCCTAGGGGGCCCAGCAGTACGGCGTAGAAGACCGGTGAAGTGAAGCCGTCCACTAGGCTCTCCGCCAAGCTCTCCAACGCCGCCGACGCTACGCCGGCTTCCTCTAGGGAGGATACGTCTCTTCTCACGATGTGACTCACCCACCGCCTTGCCTCTGCCAAGTCGCCTCTCTCAAGCGCCTTCTGCACTCTGCGGCATATGTCCACCAAGAGCTTGTACGAGATGGAGAACTTGAGTGTAGCGGCGGCCGCCAGAGCCCACGCCAGGGGGTGGAAGGCGGCCAGGGCCAAAAGCGCGGCGAAGGGGGTCAAATGCGCCGCCTCTACGGCGAGCCACACTGCAATTCCCCACAGCCTGTCCCTCCGCCGCTTGGCCAGCCGTAGCGCCATGAAGTAGGAGGTGTGCACCGGGTGTATCTTTAAGAGGAGGCCCCGGTGCTCGGGGTACACCACGTCGAGGGCCAAGGCGAGCGCTAGCGCAAGCCAGATTTCACCAGTCAAGCCCCCTAATGGCCAAAACCCCCCTCTGGTAGTAGTGTTTGACGTTGTCCAGCCGCGTCACTAAGTCGAAGTAGCCCCCAAAGCCCTCCTCCCAATACCCCCCAGTGACCACCACGTGGGACCTCAGCCTTGCGAGATCGCCCAAGTGCCGCGGCTCTAGAAGGTCCTGCCTAACCGCGTACAACAGCTCGTCCAACACGACTACGTCGTAGCTGTCGCCTTGGGAGAGGGCGTACTCCAGGAGGGCGGCGGGGCTCCTTAAGTCGGTGAGATACACAGCGTCTATCCCCAGCCGCCTCATGGCCTTGTACTCCCCCACCTCCTCCCCCATGTAGAAGGGCGTCTTCATGACTCCCACGTACAGCACCCTGAGCCCGTGGCCCCACGCCCTCAGCGCTATGCCGAGTGCCGCAGAGGTCTTCCCCTTGCCGCTCCCCGTGAATGCCAGGCGCATGCGTTACAGACTCCAACGTTTTAAAAGCGTCACCACTATTTATATGTGTATGTTGAATATTGCTCGTGTTGCCCTTCGTGGGGCGGAGTTGGAGGCTTTGAGGAGGTATAACGCGAGGCAGATGCTTGTGCCCATATTTGTCTACGGGCCTGAGGGCTGCGGGAAGTCCCGCCTTTTTCGAGAGGCCGTGCGCCGCTTTAAGGAGTGGTATCAAGACGGCAAGCGCTTCTAATAGATGCAACAATGGACGATGTGTATAAGATATTCGCCGCGTCTTCCCCTGACATGTTGTGTGAAGTCGTGGAAGAGTTTACCGCCGCCGCTTCGCAACAAGTCGGGGCTGGCCCCTTTTCTGCGCCTCTGGGAAAGCCTGCGGCGTTCTTATGTGCGAGAATTGCGCGGCGTATATACAAGAGGGTTAGGAGGACGTTTTTGACAAGCTGTGGCGGCCTTTGGCGTAGCTGAGGTGGACAGAGTGGCCAAGGACATGTACCACACCACAGACCCGCTGAGGGCCGAGGACGTCGACAGAAAGATAAACTTCTTCGCCCTCACCTCGGAGGGTGAGTCTAGGAGAGAGTCTCTGGGTAGAGCCCATACGCGACACTGCCAACTCAGTTGCTACCCCGCGGCAGTCGCCGTCTAAACAAGCGGAGAAGCTTATAACCCCGCGACCTGGCACAAACGTGGAACTCCCATTCATAGGAAGGAAGATAGAACTAGAGGCGGTGAAGAGGTACAACACGGGGCAGATGTACCTCCCCCTCTTCGTCTTCGGCCCTGAGGGTTGTGGTAAGTCTCGACTGTTTAAAGAGGCGGTGAAGAGATTTAAAGAGTGGTATCCCGATGGGGTTGCTGTCCTTGTAGACACGAGGAAGAGCGAGCTCGCCGAGGCCGTAATTGCCACCGCGCCCGTAGACGTGAAAAAGCTGGCCAAGCAGTTAGCCAAGGCCATGTTTAGGAGCCTCTCCCAAATCACGCACTTCGGCGAATTCTTTGCCATCATGGCCACGTCGATACCAAAATACGTCAAAACCAAGGACGTAAAACGGATATTCATCGTAGTAGACGAAGTCACCACCACATTCGTCAATGTGGAGGCATATGCCAAATCCATGGAATCCACTATGAACGTGGGGAGACCAGAGGAGTTGAAAGACGTCATAGTCAACTTCTTCGCTCTTACGTCAGAGGGCTATTCCAGAGGCCTACTGGCACGGCACAGCTACGTCTGGCAGGCCTATTTGTGGAATCTCCCCAGGCGGGACTTCGAAGAGCTGTACTACAGAGCGAGGGAGCTCTACCCCGGCCCGGCGCCCCCCTTCGACGAGGTGTGGAAGCTCTATGGCGGGAATCCGAGGGGGCTAGAGGAGCTGGCAAAGCTGGGCTGGGACGTGGATAAGTACAAGCGGCGGCTCGCCGCGCTTAAGGGCTTGGAGTCTCTTGTCGGTTTGGTGAAGGGGAGGCGCCTAGGCGAGCTCGCGCGGCGGGTGGTAGAGGACGTTGACTACCTCCGCCTAGGCGAAGAGCCCGAGCTCCACGAGCTAGCCGACTTGCTCATAAGATACAACCTTGTGATGGAGTTGCCCAGAGACCTTGAGCTAGGCAACGAGGTAGACACCCCATTTGAGCCACCCCCCATAGACAGAGAGCTCGGCGTGGGGAAGCACTACGCATGGCAAGTCCCAATCTACAGAGAACTCTTCGCCAAGGCGTTGGCCGAGTAAACCGGCCGCGCCCGTGTTGGCGTCTCGGGGCTATTGTACGCCGCTCTTGCCTTTTCCCAGTCTTTGGGTGTATGCGCGGTTTATTGACTGAAGCGTTAGCACGCCTATTAGCTTGCCGTCGTCTACCACAGGCGCCCATGTAAGACCCGTCTGGCCTATTACTTGTAAAGCCTCTAGTAGGGAAGACTCGGGCGATACGTGTGGGATTTTCCTGGCGTACTTTCCAACTCTCCCGCTCTTGCCCAGCAACTCAAATAGGTAGACTGCGCCGAGGAAGTTGCCGTAGTCGTCAACCACTGGTAGCGCTGACATACTCCTAGTGGTCATAATTGTGACAGCCTTTTTCACATCGTCGTCGTGTTTTACCACTGGCTCTTTGTCGAGGGCGCAGTCTGCCACTTTCATCTCCATGAGTAATGGCACGTGGTACTCCTCTAAGTGGGCTGGCGAATCTCTCCGAGTTGGCACTTGGGATCTATAGAGAGAGTCCTCCCCTGAGACTAGCCGGGCTACTGCGACGGCGATTATGGCGGCTGGCAGTAAATCGTAGCTACCAGTCATTTCGACTACCATAATTGCCGTGGCCAAAGGCGCTTTTGACGCGGCGCCAAACAGCGACAGCATGCCCACTACAATGAATGGAGCGGCGTTGGGGGCCAGCGAGGGGAAGAGCGTTTTGAATACTAGGTACATGTCGTATCCCACAAATGCGCCTATGACTAAGCCTGGCGCAAATACTCCGCCGCTACCCCCAGAGCCCACGGTGAGAGAAGTCGCTAAGATTTTCAAGAGTGGCAACAAGGCAATCAACAACACGGCGGGGAGAATGGGCGAGTAAAACGCGGACGGCGACTCCTGTATTAGTAAGCTGACCCATCCATATCCAACGCCTAGTATCTGCGGCGCGACGATGCCTAAGGCACCTACGGCTAAGCCTCCCACAAGAGGTTTTACATAGGGAGAGGTGTGCCAGCTCTTAAACCTATCGTGAAAGTAATAGAAAACTTTTACATACACATATGCGACAGCTCCGCTGACGAGGCCCAATAGGGCAAACAGCGGCAGTTGTCTTACGTCAAAGTGCGCTGGGACTTCTCCGAACACTGGGGTGAAGCCCGTAATAGCGCCGTAGATGGCGTATCCCACAATTGCGGCCACTAGCGCGGGGAAGAGTACCTCAGACTCTACGTCTCGTTTGTACAAGACCTCTGCCGCAAATAGTGCGCCTCCTATGGGGGCCTTGAATATTGTGCCTATGCCAGCGCCGGCGGCAACCATGGTGACAATTCTCCTGTCGTCGTCGTTTAAGCGCAAAATGTCGGCAATTATTGAGCCAAGACCTGCGCTTAGTTGCGCCGTGGGGCCCTCTCTGCCGGCGCTTCCCCCCGAGCCTATGGTTACGGCTGAGGCCACTAGTTTTACAAACGGGACCCGCCTCCTAATGCGGCCCCTCAGTCTGTGGTAGGCGTTTATGGCCGCGTCTGTGCCATGGCCCTCGGCCTCTGGGGCCAGGCCGTAGACCAATAGCCCAGACAAGAGGCCTCCTAGGCCTGTGGCCACTGGCAAGAGCCATAGTCTCTCGGAAGTTAATGTGTAGTTGCCCAAGCCGCCCTCGCCCACAGGCCTCGGGAGCTCAACACCTACGATCTGCTCTAAGAAAAATTTTTGGCACAACTCAAGAGCGTAGATAAATGTCAGTGCCGCTACCGCCGCAACGACGCCTATCAACGTGCCTACGATTATCCACTTGACAAAGTACGGTAGTGTGCTAATGGACACGCGCTAAAATTAAGGTCCATTTTAATGTTGACCGCCGTCCGCCGCTCATTCCTATCTCCGTAGAAGACTTAGTTCCGAAAATTTTAAACTCAGCAGTACATAAACGACGTTGAGTTGGCTAAGCCTTGGGTAGACGAGAAGGGCTACATCGCGGCTAGGCTTAGGGAGGCTTTATACGAGGCAGAGTTGGCCAAGGAGTTCCTCCGGAATGGGCTTGTCCGCAACGCCGCTGGAAAGGCCTATCAGGCGTGGAAGGCCGTCGTAGCGGCCCTAGCCGCCGAGAGGAGGGAGACGCTCGCACGTTTGTACACTGGGGTGAAGCGGCTGAGGGAGGGCAAGAGGGTGAGCGAGGCTGACTGGGTGATAGCCTTTATGCCTTCGACGAGGTTGAGGGAGGTGGCTAAGGCCCTCTCGGAGGTCTACGGAGACGAGGTGTACTACGTCACAGAGGTGGCCCTCTCGCTACATGAGTATCAGTACAATGGGCCAGACCGAGAGGGCGTATTCAGCCGGTATAGGACAGACAAGCACGCCGCAAAAGACGTAGAACACGTCGTGGCAATTGTGGAAAAGTACGCCGCGTCTATAAAGGCGCGTCTAGACGCCCAGTCTAAATAGCCCGCGCAACTGCACGCTCAGAGCCGCTGGCGGGCTCGCGTTGGGCTATATTGCATCGCACTTGAGGAGCCTTGTCGGCATGTGAGGCAACTGGGCGGTGGGTATCTGGCTGATGTGTATGCCCCTGTAGGTGTGCCAAGTGGTTTTCGGGGGGTAGAGAAGGCCGGCGGCGGCCCTCGCCAACACCTCCATCTTCGTCATGTTTACCTCTACTGCCCGGTAGTCCACCGGGAGGGCAAATATGGGACGCCCCTCCCTCTTCGCCTTGTTTAACCTGTGGTGTCCATCCAGTACAGTGCACGTCCACGCCTCTACGGCTATGGGCGCCTCTCCTGCGACGACATCTGGGAAGACATCCTCGTGCGGCCTAAGCGTGTGGGGGTCCATGGGCAGGGGGTACGCAGGTGGGGGGTCCGCCTCGGCCTCCTCGTAGTCGCGCCACGTGTTTATGTTCATCAACGGCGGCACCTCCACCTCCTCCCACTTGGACATGTTTGGGCTGGGCATCCACGTCAGTCCCACGTATTGCCCGCTGGCGACTGCCGTGGCCATACGGGGGCGGCTCAGGAGGGGCTTCACGTGGCTGGGCGTCAAGTTGGCCAAGTCGCATGAGGCAAACAGGGCAGGGGCGTGTCTCTCCGCCAGGCGGACTAAGTCGGGGCCGTAGCCCAAGCCCTCTGTGTAATCCACTGCAAGCCCCCACGTCTTTGCCAGCCAGACAATTCCGGGGTGCCCCCTGGTGGTGGCCACCACCACTTCGTCGAAGCCAGCCCAGATCAGCGCGGCGGCCACTCTGAGCAACAGAGGCACTGCGCCCACGGGAAGTAAGCACTTCTCAGGCCTTCCCATCCTCGACCCCCTCCCCCCGGCTAGCACCACCGCCCTCATTCCTCCTCTTCGCCGGCCTCCTCGCCGCGTCCCGTCTCGCCGTATAGCTCCCGCCGCCTGGCCTCGAGCAGTTGCTCCTCGCGGCCGGCCAACTTGGCGTATGTGGCCACCTCTACGCCGCGCCGCTCTGCATACTGGAGGACTTCGCCGACTTTCTCCCGCCACTGGACGTCTCTGAGGAGGTGGTGGGCGAGGACTAGCAGACGGGGCCGCAGGTCCACTATCCTCTTGAGGTTGGACACAGCAGAGGCGAGGTCCCAGCCGAGGTACGTGGGCGGGCCCCCCACTACTACGACTGTGGGCTTTACCTCCTCGGCGAAGTGCACCGCCTCCTCCTCCACTGGCCCCTCCACGTCTGGGATAAAGGCCAGTGTCTCCTCGCCGTCTGACACGGCGAAGGCGATTACTCTGCCCGTCTTAGAGCCGGCGGGCCCGTGCCAGAGGGGGCCAGAGGCCCTTACCACGGTTGTGCCGAATCTCCACTCCCCTCCGTCGGCGTAGACCACGGTCGCTACGCCGTCCAGCGCCTTGGCTAAGCCGTAGTGCCGCCTGCGTTGCGACCAGTTGAGGTCGTGGGGGCTCTTGGCAAGGACGGTCTTCTCCCCGTAGACGGCCTTGTAGGTTTCGGAGTCTGTGGCCATGTACTGGCTTGGGTAGGGGACTGTGAAGTGGTCGCGGTGGTAGTGGCTTATGGTCACCACGTCCGCGTAGGCGGCTAGGCGGAGTATTTGCTCCCTCACCTCTCTAGCCCGCTGAAGCTCGAGGGGGTGGGGCGGCAGGCCGAAGCGCCTTGGAGCAAGGGAGACCCCTGCGTCTAGGAGAATCCGGAGGTCCCGCGTCTCCACGTAGAGACACATAGACCGCACCCCCAGCGACTCTTCCCCGACGGGCACAATCTCCACGGCGGTAAACAACGCTGATTTTAAAAATCAACCAAGGCGGATGGAGCGTTCAGCACTTGCGCAAGAGCTCTACCCTCTGCCGCGGCCCCTCTTGCACAAGTCTCACATAGCCATACCTAGCCAACTTGTGGAGGTGTCTGTGGAGCGTGGTCTTTGGCAGATTTAGCGCCGCCTGTAGCTCCGCCCTCTCCGCCGAGCCGCCCCTAGACTCCAAGAACTTAAGCAACGCCAAGTCCACGTCGCCCAGATCCCCACAGCCGCCGCGCCTCCTCCTGGCAAACACCACTGCCAACACTGCGACAACAGCCACCGCCACGGCCACAAGCAACCACTCAATCGGCGGGGTAGGCGTAGTTGGGCTGGTCGTCGCTGGAGGTGGGCTTGTTGTGGGAGTCGGCTGTATGGTGAAGGCTTGGTAGGCGATTGTGGCTCCTGTGTCGAAGTATAGGTATAGCCCCGTCTTGTTCACTGCCACCCTCGCCGGCTGTGGCTTAGCCTCTACCACCATTACCCCGGGCGGCGCCTGTGCCACAAAGGGGCCTTCCACCGCCACGCTGTAGACGCCGCTGGAGTTGAAAAACCTCGGCACATACACAGCCACCGCCGGCTCGCCGCCTTGCAACACGTAGAGCGTCCCGTTCAAGACCCAAGTGGGCAGAGGAGCCCCGCCGGGCGAAAAAGCCGCCACCTCAGACGCCGGAGGGACGGGAAGCGTGTAATTGCCAACCAAAGCCGCCGGCAAAAACAAGAGCAAAACCGGCGGAGCAGTGAGATTGAGCAACGCCAGCACAGCTACGTCAATACCCGCCTATATAAGTGTTGCCAGCGGGGGCGCGGCTATACCCCCGTGTAAATCTCGACTCCCAACCTCTCTGCGACCTTCTTCGCGTCTTCTTCGGCGTAGGGGGTAATGATGACCAGTCTGTCTGGTCTCTTGCCCTCTTTCTCGGCGTAGAGCTCTGCCTTCTTCTTGAAGATGGCCACGTCGGGCGCTCTGGCGTGCGATGTAATTTCGATGAGTATAACCCTGCCGTCTTTAACGGCGACGTCTACCTCTACCTCGCTTGGGAAGCCGAACACCTTGCCCTCTTCGTCGTACGCCGTCCACCTCTCCACTCTAAGGCCAAGCTCCCTCTCGACAACGCCACGGAGACCCTCCCGAAACGCTTTCTCGCTCATCACACCCCACCTAGCGCCCAAGGCGTCCAAGTGGCGCTGTAGACGGTCAAAGCCTGTAGCCACTTCGCTCTTTACGCTGTTGATTGTTTCCCACATCTTAGCCTGTTCCTTCTTTATTTCACGTATCTCTCTCCAAATGCGGCGGATCTCCCTCCAAGTGCGCCGAATTTCTTTCCAAATCTTAGTTTGCTCCTCTGCCAGCTTGTCCAGTCTTTTGAGCACTTCTGCGACGCCTAAGTAGCCTGCCACCGTGTATCTAAACTCCTCGTCCTCTTTCAACAGCTTAAGAAAGGCGGCCTTGAGCTGGGACGCGTCCATGGCTATGCCTGGGTGGCTGTATAAAATTTTTCGCATGGGTAGACGCCGGTAATGCAGGTGGGCGGTATATACTTTGAGAGCCGGATTGCGGGAGACGCCTTGTATATTGGGCCAGCGGCTCTGGCGCAGTCTGCGTCTACTTCCAGCACCACTGGGTCTTGCCGCCTAGCCGCCGTTTCACACGCCGTGTAGAAGTCCACGGCTAAGTGGACGTACAGCCTGTTCATGGGCAAAATGCCCATCTTCATTATTCCCTCTAGGCTTCTGCGCGTGGTGCCGTGGTATAGTCGGCGCGTCTCTGTATCCACCTCGTAGTCCACCTTGACCGAGACGCTGTGGCCGTACCGCGCCCTAATGCGGCCGTTTGAGAGCTCAAAACGTCCCTTCTTGTCCAACTGCGCCACAGCCTCCACCGCCTCCGCCGATGCCGGGAGGCCGAGCTTCTTGAGCCCGGCCACAACGGCGTCTAGGGGCGCCCAGCCTCCCTCGTCTAGCGACATCCCCAGGGCGGAGGGGCTGTGGCGCAACGCCAGGGAGAGCAACTTGGAGATCTTCACCCTGGTCTTCCCATCTAAGACCAGCTCGGCGTCTACGCCGCAGTGGCGAGGCTCCTCGACGTATTCTCCGCACACTCTACAACGGTATACGTCCACGGGTCGGATAAGTCTTATATTTTAGTTGAGTTAGTGGGTCATGAAGTGGGGGCTGATAATAGTCGCCGTCTTGGCCGCGGCCGCTACCGTGTACTTCATCTCCACCGCCCAGCAACAAGCCGTGCAGACGACAACTCCCACGCCAGCGACGACGGCGGCGGTGGTCACCTCCGCCCCTCCTCCCCCGGCCGTGCCCTTCAGCGAGAGGAACTACGAAGTTAATTACACCTATGTGATGTCTGTGGCCGTGGGCGAGGTGTCTATCTCCCTGTGGGGCTGGGGGCTGGAGGGGGTGGGCCTCTTGGGCAACTACTCCGTGGGCGTCCTCACGGCAAACCTCCCGCCGCGGGGCCCCGTGGAGGTGTCCTACAAGGCCGCGACGGAGGGCGGCGTCCTCTACGTGGTGAACTGCCTTCAGGGGCAGTGCTACGCGGAGGGGCGTCCGGCCAACTACACCGTCGGCGTACTGCTGAGGGGCGTCAACGCCACTGCGAGAGAGGTCGGCCGCTGCGAGGCGCTCGGCTACGCGGGTGTGCTGGTGGAGGAGAGGGGCGTCATTACTCCCGCCGCACTGCAGACGTTGCTCCCCGGCGCGCAGGGGAGAGGCGAGTACGTCTCTACCACGTGTCGCGTAAACGGGGTGCCTCTCACAGTTAAAAGCTCCGCGTATCTAAACGTCACGCTCTACGGCCAAGCCCTGACTGTTAAGCTCACGGTGGAGGCCACTGCGGTGAAGGCGGGCCCCTTCAACGCGACGCGCTACGGAGAGGTGCTGGGCGAGGTCAAGGCGCCCCGCCGCACCTCTTCAGCTTCTTAAGCGCCTCCGCGGCCTCCCTCGGCGTCAGACCCCTGGCTAAAAGCTCCTCCAGGTGGTACTCCGTTGGAATACCCTCTGCCAAGAGGACCTCCGCCGCCTTGTCTATAGGCACATCTCGCTCGTAGATTATGCGCGCCGCCTTGTTGACCTCGAGGACGGCCGCGGGGTCCAGCCTAAGTCCCACGGCGGCGAACAAGTCTACTTTAACCCGCCTAAGCCCGCCCCTCAGCTCTACTACGCCGTACTCCCCCCTGGCGGCCTTCACCACTATGGCGGATGCCTCTGTTACACAGCGCTCTACCAAGGCGGCGAGCGCGTCGATCTGCGGCTTGGAGAGGCCCACCGTCCCCAAGAAGCCGCCCTTCCTGGCGACCTCCGCGGCGCGGGCCATGAGGTACTCTCTACTCAGCTCCCCGTCGGCGCCTGGCGCAATGACCTGTAGCTCCGCCTCGACCCCCAGCTCCCTGAGCCGGGCCAACACGGTGAGGCCGTAGGCGTCCGACAGCGGGCTGCCCAGAGACTCCTCGCAGCCGATCCCCAAGACGTCGCCGCCTACGTCGACCCCCACCACGCGGCCGAAGCTTGAAAGCGTCTTTGCCACCTCAGACGGCCTCCTATAGGGGTCAACCACGTATACCGACTTGCCCAAGGCCTCCGCCACGCAGACCCCCTGCGTCTTAAACCGCCGCCCGCCCCTCTCCACGTAGGTCCTTGGTGTGGCTAAGATGAGCCCGTCGCCCAGTTGCACCGCCTCTCTAAAGGCGGAGAGGGGTATGGGGCCCGGCTCTGGGTCTACCACAAACCGCTCCCAGGGTATGTGCCCCACTGCAGCGTCTCCCGCGAGGACGGCCGCCATGATTACGTCGCCGCCGCCCCCAATCGCCAAGTAGAGACTGTCCACGAGGTGGAAGAAGCTGGGTATTAAACTTCTTAAAATGGGGACGCATAGAGGCTATGCGCATGTCGACCTTGGCTACAGTAGCCGCCGTAGTAATTATAGTGGCGTTTGCACTACTTGCAACAGTGGGAGGGCCAGGCGGCGACGAAACGCCGCCTCGGCTGACTATAAAGTCCGCCGCGGTCTACGTAGGAAACTACTCTGAGGCTGTTCTAGAAATCGAGCCGCTAAATGGCACTATACAAGTCAGCGCAATTGAGATAGGCGACTTCTACGTAGAGTGTCTCTTCAACAACGTAATAAGCCAGGGTGGGGTTTATGCGGTTAAACTGCCCAACGCCAGCGTGGAGCCGGGCAGAGTCCTCGCGGGCAGATTAATACTGCGAGGCAACATCTCCTACCCGTTTGCCGCATCAGTGAAACGCGGCCCAGCACCAGAGGCCAAGCCGCTCTGCGGAGGCTAGCTCTTGTCAAACACTAACAACGGTACACGGCAGAAACGGCAAGAAGCCACAGGTGCAACTAGCCCCATCACACGTCCTCCGAGGCTGCTTTAATCATCCGCCGACGCAGATGGGGGGCGTCCGGTGTAAATTCTCTGTATAAAGTGTAAAAAATGCATGTAAATGTGTATTTTTAACTTATGAGAATCTCTGTGTATCATGCAGGAGAGAAAACTTGGGATTGTTGTCCAAAGCGGCGCGGCTAATAGGATCTGCTGTGTTGTTGTATATAGTGCCGCGGCGTTGGCCTCCGGGTATAAGGTGGTACTCCACTTGGTGAACGAGGGGTTAGTAGCGTTTAGAAAAGACACGGCATACAAAATATGGGCAGAAACTAAGCCGGACGTTTGGTCAATATATCCGCAAGGATACTTACCCCATGTAGAAACCTTTCTCAAAAATCTACAAAACATGATAAAGAGCGGTCAGTTTAAAGACTGGCCCACATTTCTTAGCGAACTTAAGGAGCAGTACAAGGACAAGTTCAAGATATACGCATGCCCCATAGCGGCTGCTGCGTATGGAATAAGGAAGGAGGACCTCCTCGATATAGTCGACGAAATAGCGGGAGCTGAAACATTTCTAGAAGAGGTTTACGGAGGTACGGTAATGGTCTTCTAAACCTATCCTCCCTTTTTCGGCGCAAAATCGGAACCCGCTTTACAACAACCAGCCCCTTAGGGCAAGGGCCCAGAAGAGGGGCGTCATGCGCCAAAACCCACATGTTCCCAGTCAGCCGCTCCGACCGTCAAGCGGTAGGTGGAACTAAGCCGCCGAGGCCGGCCTTGAGGCAGAGCCCAAGTTTGGGCGTTTTAAGTGGTCGGTCTTGGCAGGCCTAACTACGCCAGCGAAAAACGATACGTGATCCATTTTTACCTTATGGTTTATACTACGCCTCTGCGGAGTGTGCCGCCGCTTCGGGCTGCGTCTTGGTTGCGCGTCCACTTGGTTAAAAAGGCCTTGTAGCACTCTCGGCTACAGAAGACCCAGGGCTTGTTCACGCAACAGGTCTTCACCACTATGGGGCTCCCCGTTATTATCTTGCCGCAGTTGGTGCAACGAAGCTCCGTGGTTTTTACGACCTTAAGCTCGAACGGCATAGGCCACCTCTGCCAAGTCCTTGGCCACCACCTCGGCCACCTTTCTCCCCGACATGAGCATTCCGCCGAATATGGGCCCCATGCGCGGAAGCCCGTACACTGCGCAGACCGCTATGCCGGCGACGTAGAGCCCCGGCGCCACTCTCCCCGTGTGCTCTACCACGAGCTTCTCAGACACCTCCGACCACGCCGACTTCTCCCCCTGAAGCTGCAGGCCGAGCTCGGGCACCTTCCGAGCCGCCACTGAGACCACCTCTGCGTCGTGGCCAGTGGCGTCGATGACGGCCTTGGCCTGGGTGTAGAGCGGGTCCACGTGCATGCCCGACATCTGGATAGGCGTCCAAATCCACAGAAGCCCAGCCACCCTGGGAGGGTCGCCGCGGAAAATCACGTCGTCTACGTGGACCCCCAAGAGGATCTTCGCCCCCGCGTCTATGGCCCCCGCCGCCAGCTTGGCGATGAGCTCCGCGGGGTCCACCGTGTAGAGGCCGTCGCCGGCCGGCTTAAACCTCACCTTGAAGTCCTTGAGGATGGGCAAGGCCTCCTCCTGCACCACTATCTTGGGAATCATGTTACCACCAGGCCCAATTCCCCCGCCGAAGGAGAAGCGCCGCTCGAAGACCAACACCTTGAACCCCCGCTCTGCCAAGTACCTCGCCGCAGTCAGCCCCGCCGGGCCAGCCCCGACTATGGCCACGTCCACGTCGCTGTACTCGTAGAGGTCCTCAAGCCCGTGCTTAATAATCGCCCTGCCGATCTTCAACTCCATGGTCCCCACTCAACTTCCATTTATAAGTGTTAGCGTCCCAATAAGTTGGTTATCAGCGTGATAACCGCCTCGTCACCGCTCCCCCTCCCCAAGACGTCATCACAAATAAACCCCACCCCCCGGGTTATATGTGTGATGAGCCTCACGGTAGGCGATGGATGTGCGAAACGCCCTTCACTGACTCCACACACCGAGATACGGCTTTAGACACGTCTCTTTCCAAAGCTCGCCCGCCTCCCCAAGCTCTTTCCCCACGTCGGCGGGGCTGGCCCCCTTTATTAAGAGGATGTCGTCGTCGTATCCACACGTGGCCTTGAGCAAATTCTCGCGAATTCGCCGAGGCAGATCGCCCCAGCGGTATACGGAGTAACCTAGCCTCGTAAAGAGCCCCACAGCGGCCGCGTTGTCCTCCGTAGTTGTGGCCATGTAGACGGCGCCGCGGCACTTCTCCTCCACGTAGCGGACCAGCGCCGTGGCCACGCCCCTCCGCCTAAACTTAGGCTCCACCACCACGTAGTAGTGGACGCAGGCGTCCCGGGCCAGCGTCACGGCGTAGTATACCTCTGCACCCGCCGCCTCGCCCCCCACGTACGCCACGGCCGCCCAGGCCCTCGGCCACCGCCTCAGCACTGCCTTTGCGTACTTCGTAGGCCCCTCGTACAGCCTGCCCACCAGCTCCAAGGCCTTTTCCAAGTCCTCAGCGATATGCACTGTCAATCCTCTGAAAGTCCTCGTCACTCAGCTTCACGTGGAAGGCGCCTACAATTTCATCTATGTGGCTCTTCTTCTCTGCCTTCGGGATAGGCACTACGCCCCTCTTAATGTACCAGGCCAACGCCACTTGGACAGCCGTGGCCCCGTACCTCTTCCCCACCTCGGCGAGGAGGGGGCTCTTCGCCAAGGCGCCCTTTTCGAGGGGGGTGTAGGCCAGGTAGAGGATGCCGTTGGAGAGGGCGTAAGGCAACACGTCTGCCTCGTCTCGCCTGTTGAGGAGGGAGTAGTGGTTCTCCACGGCGGCGAGCTCGTACTTCTTTGCACACGCCTCGGCCTCCCTCAGCTGGTCGAGGGAGAAGTTGCTCACACCGAAGTGCCTAATGACCCCCTTGTCCACCAGCGCCTCAAACGCCCTGACGGTCTCGCATATTGGCACAGAGTCGGAGGGCCAGTGGAGGAGGTAGAGGTCGATGTATGTGCCCAGCCTCCTCGCGCTTGCCTCAGCCGACTTTAAAACGTCGTCGTATCTCGCGTGGTTAGGCCACACCTTAGTCACAATGAAAACCTCGTCCCGGGGAAAGCCCCTAACCGCCAGACCCACAAGCTCCTCCGCGTGGCCCCCGCCGTACATCTCCGCGGTGTCCACAAGCCTAATCCCCTTCTCAAGCGCATACCTAATGGCCTCAACCCACTCGCCGTCGCGGCTGGTGTCCGCAGTCCAGAACCCGCCCCCCATGCCCCAAGTCCCAAGCCCAATAGCCGACACACAGCCAACCCTCTTGAAGCACGCCTTCACACACGACAACGCGGCTCAAGTATTAAAGTCTTATAAGAGGCCACATGCGGCGTTAGTTCACGCGTATTACAACCCCTATGTCTCTGTGTACCGCTCTTTACTCCGTAAATGAAATATTTTCTCCCCTCTATGAGGATTCCCTCTGGCCAGATCTACTTTACTCCATCTGCTGTCGCTTTTAAATTTCCACATTTGCCACAAGACTCTCCGTGATAGTGTCATGGGAGCTAGCCCTCTTTATCCTAAGCCTTTCCAAGGTCGATAACCCGACTCTAAATTCCAGAGCCTTAGAAATGGACAATGTGTCTATGGTACTCCTTTGTCCTCTCTAGCCACTCGTATACTCAGTCATAGTCGTCTGATAGTATTACTTTCTTAAGCATTTTCGGGCATGAACAAACAAGAGTCTTAAGCGCATCCTGGCATATAAAGACTTAATAAGGTAATACTTCATCACTATTTGTGCATATCCCCGACGGGTGGCTTGACCCATATTTGGCTGGTGCCACGTGGCTTATTGCGGCGGCCTATCTCGTTTTTATGGTTAGGAAGATTCCTAGGGAGAGGTGGCAGGTAATTGCGCCTGTTGCTGGGGCCATATTTGTGGCTCAGATGTTGAACTGGCCTATTCCAGGGGGCACCTCTCTGCACTTCGTGGGCGGGGCATTCGCCGCTATTTATCTTGGGAACGCGTGGGAGGGCTCCGCCGTCATTTCCCTCGTCTTGGCTGTGCAGACTTTGTTGTTCCACGACGGCGGAATTACCGCTTACGGCGCCAATTTCATAAACATGGGAATAGTGGCGCCGTGGGTCGGCCTCCTTATATACAGGGCGTTGCAAAATAGGCCTCGCATAGCAAGTTTTTTTGCGGGATGGATGAGCTTGTTTTTGGCGGGGTGTGCCGCGGGCATTGAAATCGGCGTAATGCCGACAGTGGGATACCCGCTGTCTGTCACTCTGCCGGCCATGGCCGTGCCGCACTTCCTCCTCGGCATTGTCGAAGGCGTTTTAACGTCAGCTGTTTTGACGACCATGGAAAGATTACACGTGTACGCATTTCCCAGGCTATGATAGGCAAGAGGTATCTAATAATTATTACAATCCTCTTGTTAATCTCACCGATTTTTGGTGTGTGGCTTTCCGACCTCGTGGGCTACGCAGAGCCTCTAGACCACGTCGCAGAGACGTTGCAATTGAACGAGAGCGAGTTTAACTGGACGCCGTTTAAAGACTACACAGTGCCTGGGCTACCCGATGAGGTTGGCTATATTGTGGCAGGCGTCATTGGGTTTACGATCTTCCTACTCCTGACATATACATTTGCACATGTCGGCGGTCGAAAGAGCTCTTGAGAGAATTCAAAAGTTCGTCTTTTTAATCTCTAGGGAAGGCTGGAGCCCCGCCTCTTTCTCGTCCACAGCTCTAACCTTTTTAGCCACAGCGCTCTACGCGTTTAAGGCCGACTTCCTCTCTATGGCTACGGCGCTTTTAGTGGCTTTCGCCGTTGGATTTAGGCGATGGAGTTCCGTAGCGTCGACTGTGGCGTTTGTATTTATATTCACGGCGTGGGTCTACGCCTTTGGCTACGTGGTATCTGGCCGCACGGCGCCGTGGGAGACCTTTTACAGAGCGCTGGCCTCTGCCGCAGTGTTAAGCGGCTACATGGCGGCGAGGGGGTTCACTCCCGTGGCCCTTTCCCTTAGTTGCATTGGCCTTGGGCCCACGCTATTTACAATTCTCAAGACTGTGTTAATGTCCCCTACGGCTCTTAGGGAGGGGTTCCTAGCGGCTAAGGCACTGAGGGGGAAGGAGGATTTAACTATAGCCTCTTATGCATACGTCCTATTTCTAAAGAGGCTGGAGAGGAAATATTTAGACATCTCCATGGTTGCGCATCTCATTAATTACCCCTGTAGAAAGAAGCCGGACATGTACATACTTTACCCTGCCCTGCTAATTGCGATATGGCTGTTGTTTTGAGAGATGTATGGGTTAAGCTTGGAGGTAGAGAGGTTATAAGAGGCGCAACTGCCGAGTTTAATGGACAGAACCAACTCGTGGGGCCAAACGGCTCTGGCAAAACTGTTTTGTTATACACAATCGCCGGTTTAGTAAAGCCTTTTAGGGGCGAGGTTAAAGTATCGGGCACTGCGTCTATAATGTTTCAAGATCCAGACCTCCACTTTTTCGCAGGCACTGTGCTAGAAAACGCGCTTGTGTGGAGTGGGGGGAGGTCCACTGAGGCTGAGGTGGCCAAGTTGGCAAACGACATAGGAATTGGCGACGTCTTACACAGATCGCCCTTTGAGCTAAACTGGGGGCATAGGAAGCTTGCGGCGTTTCTCTGCGCCCTTGCAAAAAAGCCAGACGTCTTATTGCTTGATGAGCCTCTGGAGGGGCTCTCGCCGAGGTTTCACATACGTGTTTTAACCGTAGCGGCCGAACACTCAAAAACTGTGATTATCGCAACACATATGGTCGTCGGCAGGTGGAAGCTCTACTTCGTAGAAGATGGACGACTATACGTCGGCGAAGAGGCCAAGGCCAAGGCGGTGGAACACGGCTATTTGCAATGATTGTTCCACCTTCAATGAAGTATAAGGCCGTCTCGACGGCGGAGTACTTGGCCTTTTGGAAGACTACCACTGGGGATTTGTCCTCGCTAGTCCGCTTCTGGGAAAGCTGGGCCGAGAAGCTTAAGTGGCACGAAAAGTGGAGAAGCCCATTTGACGGACGGAGGTGGTTCGCCGGGGGGAAGCTCAATGCCTCTGTAAACGTCTTGGACAAGCACAGGGGCACCTTTGTGTGGGAGAAGGCCGGCCTAATTTTTGAGACAGAGGAGGGGGACGTCCATGTCTACACTTACTCACAGCTCCACATGCTCACTGAGAAAGTCGCAGCGAAGTTGAGGGCGCTGAGGGTGGGGCCAGGGGACTATGTGTTAATTTACGCGCCGCCGCTTCCAGAGACCTTGGCCGTCGCCTGGGCCGCCGCCAGGGTGGGCGCCCCCTTCGAGTGGGTGTTCACTGGGTGGGGCTTCTGGTTCCTCTCGCTTCGGATAAGAGCAGTGAGGCCCAAGGTGATTATTACGACGGACGCCTTTCCCAGGAGGGGGAGGCCGGTGGCCGTCAAGGCGAATGTGGACAAGGCGGTTGAGGCCTCGGGCATAGAGACTAAAGTGGCGCTGATACCGAGGATGGGCATTGACGTGGAGAAGAAGCCGTGGGACGTACACTTTTTCGACGTGTCTGACACAGGGGAGGGCGGCCCTGTTTTCGTAGAGGCCGACCATCCGCTTTTCGCGTTGCCTGCCACAGAGGCAGAGGGGTCGGAGGGCACCGTGGTGCACGAGACTGGGGGGTATCTCACGCAGACCTACGCCACGACTCTGTGGATTGGCCTTAGGCCACGGGACACGTACTTCTGCACAGTGTTGCCGGGGTGGATAACGGGGATTACCTACGTCCTCTTTGGCCCATTCATGGTGGGATCCACCGTGGTCGTATACGAGGGAGGCCCCGACTACCCGCACTGGGATAGGTGGTGGTCTATCCTTGAACGTTACGCTGTCACGGTGTTTCTAACTACGCCTGGCGCGTTGCGTCTGCTCTCTAGGTCGAGTAAGGTGGAGGAGTACAACTTGGACATGCTACGCTTGGTCTTGACAACTGCCGAGCCCATGGAGGAAGAGCTCTGGTGGTGGACGTATAAAAATGCCACAGGCCAGTCCTTTGTCTACGACTATGACCCCAAGAGCGGGGGCGGGAGAGTGCCCGTGATCCACTTCTACATCACCAGAGAGGTGGGGACCTTCCTCGCAGGGAATTTGCCCAACTTGGCCTTTGCTCCAATAAAGCCGGGCACAAGCGGACTCCCCTTCCCAGGCTTTGCGATAGACTCCTTGGACAACGGCGCATCTGTGAGAAATAAGCCGGGGCGCCTTGTGCTCAAGATGCCTTGGCCAGGGATGCCGCTTGAGTCACATAGGTGGGTCGGCGGAGTCTTCTACTTGGGCGACATCGGCATAATAGACGACGACATGTACATACGCGTTTTGGGCAGAGACGACGAAGTCTTGAAGGTGAATGGGTACAGGATTTCGCCAGGCGACATAAGGAAGGCACTTGAGGCCGTTGGCATAAAGGCAGAGGTGTACGGGAGATCAGACCCCCTGAAGTTTCAAGTGCCTGTGGTAAAGGCTGGTAGCCCCCCTGAGGAAGTGAAGAAAGTCGTGAGGAGCTACGTGGGCCCTATCGCAGACCCCGAGGTTGTTCAATAGGCAACTGGCACTACTCTTACGTACTTCAGCCCCCTTCTTAAGAGACTTATAGATCTGACGAGCTCCTCCACCCTACTCGCGTCGCCGAGCACGTGTAGAACCTCTGCGCAGTGCCTCTCGTCCAAGTGTATATGGGTTGTCACCCTGATTATGTCTCTATACTCGTGCTGTATTTCCGTAAGCGTCTTATCCACCTCTCCCACTCTGTGGTCATATACCACTATCACTAAGGCGAAGTTACTAACGCCTTGTCCCAACTCTTTCAAGGCCTCTCTCACCAAGTTCGCCAAAAACCTAGACCTATTGCTCTCGCCTAACTTCACCATTGCTCTATTGAGCTGGTTATAGAGATCTTCGTCGATTGTTATAGAGATCCTTTTCACCACGTATTGTTTAGCGCTACTTTTAATTTTCAATGTATGACACAAAGTATGCTTGTCCAACTGCTATGCCTCCATCGCCAAGAGGTATTCTTTTCGGCAGTATAGGCCTTTTCCCCAACGCCGTAGTTATTCCGCGTATTATGAAGTCGTTAACGGCGGCGCCGCCGCCCACTACCACGTGCTCTACGCCTTCGGACTCTGCGGCAGTTCTCGCCGCCTCGCCTAACGCCTTGCCCAAGGAGAGCTGCGCCGTAAGCGCTATGTCCTTGGGAGAGGCCCTTAGGTTTACGACCTCGGCGAAGAATTCTACAACGTCGATTTCCCGCCCCTTTATTCCTATTTCCACGGGTAGCGAGGTGCCTCCTCTGGCGAAATCTTCGAGCATAATTGCGGGCTCTCCCTCGTAGGTCCTCTCCCAGCTCACCCCCAGGAGGGCCGACACAGCGTCAAGAAATCTGCCCACGCTGGAGGTCTTAAGCGGGTGCGGCACCATCCGCGCCACAGCCATTAGCTCGTCTACGCCCCACCTAAGCCTGTTTTGAAGCCCAAAACGCAACGCCGCCTCCACTCCCTCGCCCGGCCCCAGAGCCTCCACTAAATACGCCACGGCCATTCTGGCTGGCCACTTCGTGGAAACGTCTCCGCCCGGCATAGATACGTACCTCAAGTGGTAGAGCCTCTTGAAACGCGCCCCCTCGACCAGCAACACTTCGCCGCCCCACACCTGTCCATCGTCGCCGTATCCCACGCCGTCTATTGCCACAGCCACAAAGGGGCCGTCTATGCCTGCGTCGGCTGCCACAGCCAGGGCGTGGGCGTAGTGGTGCTGTACTTGTAGCACCTCAGACTTGTCGTCCCAGCTCTCGCAGAGCCTTTTGCTAACATACGCCGGGTTTTTGTCGCAAACTGCCACCACGTCCTTGAGCTTGTACTGTTGGGCAAACCACTTAAGCTCTCTCTCAAGCTCCTCCGCAGCGCTTAAGTCATCTAAGTCGCCTATGTACTGAGTGGGCACAATCTTGTCCTCAAATGCCACTGCCCCCGCAGTCGCTAAATCTGCGCCAAAGGCCACTACATCCCGGCGCAACCTCCGCTTGACTCTAATCCATCTGGGGGCGTAGCCCCTAGACCTCCGTATAAACACCAACTCCCCATCTGTAAACCTCAGCACAGAGTCGTCCGTTCTGTGGACAATCTCTAAGTTGTGTATGAGGATGTAGTCGGCGAGCTTCTGCTCTATCACACACTCCTCGCTTGTGCAAGTGGGGCGCCCGTGGCGGTTTGCGCTTGTCATAATTAGGAAGCCCGCTCCCTGGAGAAGCTCGTAGTGATACGCCGTGTATGGGAGGAAGACTCCCTCCACGGATAGGCCGGGAGAGACCCACTTTGAGACTGGGCTACCCTCCCTCTTGGGCAAAAGCAAGATGGGCCTCTGAGGCGACTTTAAAATCGCCAGGGCCTCGTCGCTTAAGTGGACAAGCTTTGGCAAAACCTCCTCCAGGGACATTACGGCGAAGGGCTGACGCTTCCTCATTTTCCTCTCCCTAAGCTTTAACACAACGTCGTCGTTGTCTGCGAGGGCAGCCAAGTGGAAGCCCCCAGTGGATTTAACAGCTACAATGTAGCCCTCTTTCACGAGCTTGGCCACCTCAGCGATAGAGGGGTCTCTCTCGACGACTCTCCCCCCGCCGTCTAGTAGCGTAAACCTGGGCCCACAATGTTGACAGGAGATCCCCTGGTAGTAAAACCTCCTTAAACCGCCCTTGTCCAAACTATTGTACTCCTCTCTGCAGACGGGACACATGGCGAAGTTGCCCCAAGACGTCCTTTCTCTGTCGTAAGGCAGAGATCGCATGACTGAGAACCGCGGGCCACACCAGCTACAAGAGATGAAGTAGTAGCCAGCCCTCCTGGAGCCCCCCTTAAACTCCTTAAGACATGCGTCGCAAATGGCGAAGTCAGGCGGAATCTCAGACCTAACGACTTGCGCCTCGCCGCTCTTCAAAATTTCAAACGACTTGTAGCCAGCCGGCTCCACCTTCTCCACCTTCACCTCCTCCAACTCTATAACCGCGGGACGCTTGTGGAGAAGCTCTTCCACGAAGTGCTCCACGTCGCCTCCCTCGGCCCAAATCTCCACCTCGCCGCCTCCCATGTTTCTCACATAGCCGGTTACTCCATATTTCTCGGCTAGGTGAAAGATGAAAGGTCTAAAGCCAACCCCTTGGACAACGCCAATAACTGTTATCCTGTAGGCCACGCCTTGCTCCGTTCCATATTTTTAAAACATTTAAAACATAGTGTTGATCAAGTTCAATGTGTTGGGCCGTGCCCGCCGTCGTCCAAAAGATAGAGGGAGACACCGTGTGGGTTGACATAGGCGACGGGGTCCCTCGCCCCGCTGTTTTGGGGATAAGCGACGCTAGAGTTTCGCCAGGAGACTTCGTCTTAGTACATGCGGGGGTCGTCATCTCCGTCTTAGACTTCAACGCCATCGAAGAGTTCAAAAAGAACTACGTAGAACTCTTCACAGAGCTAGCCGCAGCCTCGGGGGAAGATGTAGAAAAGGTGCGCGAAGAGGTGGAAAAAAGCTTCGAGGAGTGGCTAAAGACGGCTAGGGAGAGAGCCTTGGAAAAACAACAGAACCAATACGCAGTTTGGTAACTATATAAGGGAGCAGCGGGAGCTGGACATGGCCACCTATTGCGTAGGCTGTGTAGACCCCACCTCTCCGCCAAAGGACTGTTGGAGTTGCACCACTATTCAGAACAGGATAAAGGTGGCCGAGTTCCTCTTCCGGAAAAATATCAAAATGACAGCGCAACTGAAGGATTTAATCGCCAAGTATGCTGAGTACTTAAAGAACAAATATGGAAGAGATTACGTCTTCAAGATCATGGACTTCTGTGGGACACACGAGTGGACAATTGTGCATTTTGGGCTTAGGAGTCTTGTTCCCAAAAACGTCGAGCTAGTGCCTGGTCCTGGCTGCCCCGTCTGCGTCGTCCCCTCTTACTACATAGAGGAGGCAATAAAGCTAGCGCTAGACGGCGTAGTTATATACACATACGGCGATGCGTATAGACTGCCCGCCATAAGGCCTGTCAAGGGGGTGAAGTCGCTTGCAGAGGCTAAGGCGCAGGGCGCCGACGTCAAAGTGGTGTCCCACATACTCCAAGCAATTTCGCTGGCAACTCACAACAAGAAACCCGGCATGTTTCTGGGAATAGGCTTTGAGACCGTGGCGCCGGGCTATGCCGTGGCGATCTTAGACGGGAAAATCCCAGAGAACTTGAAGATTATGAGCTTGGTGAAGTTGACGCCGCCCGCTGCTTACTTGGCCATAGACACGATAAGGGAAAAGCCGACGGACTTCCCCATCATGGGCGTCATAGCGCCTGGCCACGTGTCAACGATAATAGGGGCAAAGGCATGGACCCCCATCGCTGAGAATTTTGGAATCCCTGTGGTAGTCGCAGGGTTTGAGCCCAACGATGTGTTGTTTGCAATAGCCGAGGTCTTAAGACAGTTGAAGAATGGGGAGAGCAAAGTCGTAATAGAGTACACGAGGGCGGTTACTTGGGACGGTGACCTAAAGGCCCAGGCGGCCATTAGGAAGACGTTTAAGACCGTGGACACGGCGTGGAGAGGCATAGGGTTTATACCAAAGTCAGGCCTAGCGCTAAGAGAGGAGTATGCCAACATAGACGCAATGCTCCACTTCGGAATACCCGAGCTTAAGCCAGAGGCGTGGAGAAAGGACCTGCCCCTAAACTGCAGATGTGCAGAGGTCAACTTGGGCAAGGCCAAGCCTACAGACTGCCCGCTCTTCATGAAGGCGTGTACCCCCGACAGGCCCATAGGGCCCTGCATGGTGTCTATGGAGGGCGCATGCGCCGTGTGGGCGAGGTTCGGAGGCGGAGGACTCGCAGATGATGTGGCAAGAGAGCTCGGCATTATATGAGACTAGTCTACGGCCCCGTCTCCATAGCGCAAGTGGGGAAATTTGGATGGAGAATCTGCGCCTCCACGTGCATATGCATAGACGGGGGCTGTGAAAACGCGTTTATCACACACCCCCACCACTACGATGGCCAAGGCGCCTCTGCGCCAAACAGCCTTGAGTCGGTAAAATTGGGCGAGTGGGAAGTTGTGCCAGTGCCCGTCTACGACATTAAGAAGGGCCAAAGGGGGTACGGCTACGTCATAAGAGGGCCCGCCTCTATATTTATCACGGGCGACAGCGATTTAACGCAGGAGCTAGTAAAGGTGAAAAACGTGGATATCCTCATAATCGCCATGGGGGATCGGGGGACTATGACGCCAGAGGAGGCGGCAGACGCAGTGATGTCCATAAGGCCTAAGATAACAATCCCCTATCACTACGCGGCGAGGAGTCAATACGCCCTCTTCAGAGACTTGGCCCAGCCCTACACCCAAATAGCGGCGATATGGAGAGGATAGTCCTAGCCCACGGAGCAGGCGGAGTAGAGACAAGCGAAATTCTACAGAGGCTGATATTCTCCAAGGTGCCCCCCGGGCTTAAGAAAGTGGAGGGGGGCGTGGGGATCGATTTCCCCGACGACGCCGCCGCGATACCCGTCGGCGACGGCTACATAGTGGTAACCACGGACTCCTACACTGTGAGCCCGCCCTACTTCTCCGGGGGCAACATAGGCACGTTGGCTGCCAGCGGGACTATAAACGACGTAGTTATGATGGGGGCGCGGCCAATAGCGGCGCTTGACGCCATAATAGTCGAGGAGGGCTTCCCCGTCAAAACCTTAGAAGACATTGTGGAGTCTATGATTTCAATTTTCACGAAGGAAGGCGTGGCCCTCATAGGAGGCGATTTTAAGACTATGCCAAAGGGGCAGATAGATGGCGTTGTGATAACCACCGTGGGCATAGGGATCTCAAAAGGCCCTGTGATAGTGGACAAGCCCAGAGAGGGGGATAAGATAGTGGTGACAGACTTCGTCGGCGACCATGGCGGAGTCATCCTGGCAAATAGGCTGGGACTAGAGGCGAATATCATAAGTGACGTAAAGCCGTTGACGAACCTCCTTCCCGTTTTAGAGAAATATAGGCCGTATATACACGCGGCAAGGGATCCGACAAGGGGCGGCCTTGCCATGGTGTTAAATGACTGGGCAAAAGCCACAGACACCGTCATCGTGATAGACCAGGGCAGAGTAAAGGTGCGCGACTCCACGAGAGCTATAGCAGATATGGCGGGCATAGATCCGTTGTACTTGGCGTCAGAAGGCGTAGCAGTCTTGGCAGTGGATACAACAGTAGCGGAGGAAGTCGTAGAAGAGCTCAAAAAGGCAGGATTCCCCGAGGCATATATAGCAGGCGAAGTTAGAAAGAGCGAAAAATACAGGGGCATTGTGCTCGCCAGAACGGAGGTCGGGGGATATAGGATATTGGAGACGCCACGGGGAGAGCTAGTCCCCAGAATTTGCTAAAGCTTATAAAGTAAAATTATCAAACTATATATGCACGAATACTCTCTCGCCTTTTCCATAGTCCAGTCTGTAGACAAATGGGCTAGGGAGGTGGGTGTATATGTCAAGAGGGTTGTTGTGTCTGTGCCCTCTGTGGCAATGCTCGACTTAGGTATCCTCCAAGAGGCATACGACATGTTGAAGAGGGAGTCTAGGCTTGAGAACTCAAAGCTTGAGGTTAAAGTCAAGAGCCCCACTTTTAAATGCCGTAGGTGCGGCTATACTTTCACAGATCGTGAAACGCCGCTTGAGGAAGTAAGGAGGAAGTACGGCGAGGAGTACCCGTTGCATTTGATACCTGAGCTGACACCGACCTTCATTAAGTGCCCTAGATGTGGGTCTAACGACATTGAGGCAGACCTCTCAATAAAGGTAGAGGAGGTGGAGACGGCATGAGGCCCATACTTGACTTAGCGAGAGAGAAGCTTAAGGGCAAGAGGGTATTCGCCGTGTTGAGCGGCAAAGGCGGCGTGGGCAAGAGCATCGTGGCGGCGTTTTGGGCCATGGCTTTGCCCAAATCGGCGCTTATAGATCTGGACCTTTTCAACATGTCTACTGTGAAGCTCTTCGGCGTAGAGAAGTTGCACGAGGTAGATAAGGAGGGGATAAAGCCGTTTGAAGTAGACGGCGTTAAGTTCTTCAGCCTCGGCGGAATTGTGGGAGATAGATGGGTGGTGTTGCCTGGAGCAAATGAGGGAAATGTAGCAGAGGCGCTTTTGGCCTTCGCAGATTTGACGGGAGTAGAAAACGTGGTAGTGGACATGCCGCCCGGCACAGGGGAGGTATTGCTCACCTTGGTTAGGGTAACCCCCTTTACGCCCATCGTGGTCACTACGCCGTCTCGTGCAGCAGTTAGCGTAGTGAGGCAGCTAATGGACTATCTACAAGAGCAGTCGATTATCCCAGAGGTGTTAGTAATAAACATGGCGTACCTAATGTGCAAGGGAGAGAAAATACACCCGTTTGGCTGGCCAAAGGAGCTCGAAGATCTAAAGTCAAGAGTTAAGCGTGTATTAGAGCTCCCACTAGACCCATCGCTCGAGGACTACGTTGGCGTCTTGGCCAAGTACAAGGGGGAAGTGTTTCAAGCGGTGAAAAAGTTCGTAGAATATGTCTGAGCTCTTAGTCGACGACGGCGTTGTTCCCCGTAAGCTATCTATACCAGTGTTAATAAAAGGTCTAAAAGACATTAGGAAGAGCTATCTAGAGTGCCTCAACGGCAAGAAGCCGGAGATTTGCTACGCCATCGCAGTCAACAGCCTGGTGGAGATGTTCGGCTCATTGCTTCCCAGAGTGATACACTCCCCCGATTTGCGCTACTACATCATAGTTGGCGTAGAAGAATTATTGGTTTATGACGCAGATCAAGAGAAGTACAACACACTCCCCGTAGACAAAGCCGTTGAAAACCTCCTATGATGATCCTCGTAATAGGCCATCTCCTAAAATCCGACTGCGCCGTTGGTCTCAGAGTAGGCGAACTGTTAAAAGAGGCCGGCATACAAGTGTACGAGCTAAGCGGAGACCTCTTCGCCATGGTCGACGAATTTAATAAACTTAGCCCAAAGAGGGCTGTAGTGGTTGGAGCCGCAAAGAGGGGCAGGCCCCCCGGCACAATAACCGAGTACCTGTTCAAGCCGTACAAGTTCAAGGACGAGTTTGACATACTAGAGGCGATGAGACCCTCGCTGGAGGGGAGAATTTCCCTGGAGGACTTTTTAGTTGGGCTAAGCGTCTTGGGGACTGTAGCCGAGGAAATCTACGTCATTGAGTGCGAGCCCTATTCTATAGCTCCTGGGGTTGGGCTTACGTCAGGCGGAGAGCAGTGCGCTAGGGAAATCGCAAGGCGCATTTTAGAGCGCTATGTGCAAAGTTGAAGACGCCTACTTGGAGGTGTTGAGGAAAGTCGTAGAGCTTGAGCCCACAAACTTTTACCGCGTTTACAAGGCGGTTAATGCCCCCCTTGCCACAGTCTGGAGGAGAATACAGCGGTTGAAGCAAGATGCGTTTGTGACTGAGGATAAATATGGGGCCTTGATGACCACGGACAAGGCGAAGATTATACTTGCAGTAAACGGCGACGTCAAAAGTGCCATTTACCTGGAAAAAAGACTGGCGTCAAGCGAGACGATTTAGTAAAAATATTTGCCAAGATATGTGAATGTATAGATATTGCGAAATTCATATTGCACGATATAAAGGATATTGCGAGAGGAATTCCGCTTTCGCTCTTTCTACAGTTCAAAGACTCCGAGCTTGAGCCCTCGGCAGCTAAGCTATTGTTATACGCGTACCCCGTAATCGAAATCCCTTCCCTCGGAGAGTACTTGATAGACCACGGCGTATTAGTAGCTGCAAAGTGTAGGCTCTGCCAAGGCGAGAGGGCTGAGCTTTTGCCCAAGTGCAACCTCTGGCAACGAATCATTGAGGGCCGTTTTTCAAAAAGCTGAAAATATAGTTTTTAAGAAATGAGCAAGAGAAGGCTATGGTTAAGATCACTAGGAGAGATTTCATAAGGGCAGGCTCTCTAGCCGCCGCTTTAAGCGCGCTGAACTGGTCCGCTCTTGTTAAAGCCGCTGGAGAAGCCGTAAGGTCTGGCGCCGTAAACATCGTCTGGTTTGAGGCACAGGACTGTGCAGGTAATACCACGGCGGTTATACAAGCCACAGACCCCTCGCTACTTGACGTGCTTCTAGGCACAACTCCCCTCGTTGGCCCTGGCACTGTGAGACTAATCTTCCACGAGACTGTGATGCCGCAGTGGGGCACATACCATGTAAAACAAGCGAGTGATGTGGCAAGTGAGAAGATCCTAGAGTCCTATGTGGAACACCAGCCGCCTCCTGGCGATGCAATGAAGATTCTGGAGGAAATAGCCCAGGGCAAGTACGGCCCGTACGTCTTAGTGCTTGAAGGTAGCTTCCCGCAGGAGTACGGGATAGAGGGGTCCAACATAAAGCAGGAGGGAGGCTACTACTGCGTAGTAGGCCACAAGACTTGCACAGCGTGGCTGAAGTCCCTATTAAACAACGCCTTAGCCGTCGTGGCGGTTGGAAACTGCGCCGCCTACGGCGGACTTGTGGCAAACAAGGTGCTAGAGCCGCCCCCCGGCTTTACATACCCCACTTGGTCACCCTCGCCCACTGGGGCAATAGGCTTCTTCGACGACCCAATTAGGGGAATAAAAGGCGCAATTCACCAGCCCTACTTCCAGCCCGAGATAGAGCCGTTTAGGAAGTACATAGACGAGGGAGGCGTGCCCGACTTCAAAACGATAAAGCCCGCGGTGGCGGTGCCAGGTTGCCCAGCCAACGGCAACGGCATCCTGAGGACGTTGGCGCTTTTAACTCTAGTGGCCGCGGGCTACTTAAAGCCGGATGTGCTAGAGAGAAAGGCGTTTCTCGACAAATACGCGAGGCCTAGGTTTATCTTTGAGTTAACCGTCCATGAGCAGTGTCCAAGGGCCGCTTGGTACGCCGCGGGCAACTTTAGGCCAACTCCGGGCGCCGGAGATGGGAAGTGTCTATTTGAGGTGGGATGCAAAGGGCCCATATCTAACTGCCCGTGGAACAAGGTGGGGTGGGTCAGCGGCGTTGGAGGGCCCACGAGGACAGGCGGCGTGTGTATTGGCTGCACTATGCCGGGCTTCACAGACGCATATGAGCCCTTCTGGGCTCCGCTGAATGCGCCGAGGCTCCCTGACACGACTGCGATAGCGGTGGGCGTTGGCACAGGCGTGGCGCTGGGCGCACTGGGGGCATATGCCCTGGCTCGCGCGGTCAAAAAGGAGGGTGTAAAGGAGGAGAAGAAATGACAGCGGAGCTTTTGGAGTTCGCCCTCTGGTACATCTTTCCCGCCGCAATATTTATCTTCATTGCAGGCGCCACATATAGGCTTTTACGCTACGTCTTCCTATTCCGCAGAGGCGTATATGTACATCGAAAAACTTCGGCTGGGCATAAGGTGTCTGGACTTATCTGGACATTTCTACGTTCTTCGGTATTCAGCGTCAAGTGGAACGCGCCTGAGGTAGTCGGCGGCTTAATCGCCCTACACGTGTTGGGACTAATCCTCTTGGTGTTCCTCCTAGCACATCACGTGGCTTACCTCTCCTACCTCTTCCCACCATACGGCATATTGTGGCCTCTGGCGCTTCCGATTAACCCAATAAGTTCTTACCTCGCATATACCACGCCGCAGAGCGTAGTAGCAGAGGCGGGGAGCATTTGGGGGCCGCTTACGATTATCCTCAACGGGGATGTCTTAACGGCCATGGCGCTGATTGGCATAACATACAAGATGGTGGAGAAGGTCTACCACAAGCTGAGGGGAACTCCTCATGTGAGATGGGGCGACTTGATCATCTGGCCGCTTTTGTTCACAATAGTAATAACGGGGCTCTTGGCTACTCATCACGTATTCCCCGGCATCGAGACCTACAGATTAATCCTTGGCCTACACATCGCGTCTGCCGCGCTCTTCCTAGTGCTTATGCCATTTACAAAGCTCTTCCACTTTGTGTGGAATTTCTGGTACGGCAAGCTACATGAGTGGTACGACCTTGTAGTAAAGAGGGGGGCATGACCGTCGCCGTGAGGATCCCAGTCCTCACCGCGCCAGAGATTCACTATCTAGAGGCTTGTATTGGCTGTGCCGCTTGCGCACCTTCCTGCCCCTACTTCTATGTATCTGAGGAGTATTCGCCCGTGGACAAGGCAGAGGCCGCGAGGAGGATTCTTAGAACTAAGTACACCTTCGCAGGCCGCATCCTTGGCCCACTCGTGGGGGCAAAGAGGCCCAGTGAGAAAGACCTCGACCGCCTGTTGGACATAGCGTATAGGTGCACTGGATGTGGGTCTTGTTACGAGACTTGCACTGTTGGCATATACAGCGGCGGACTTGTGTTTAGGCTACGTGAAATGCTTACGTCAGTTAACCGGGCGCCTGCGCTTTTGCAGAAACTAAGTGAGGTGGAGGCCTCTGGCGGCTATTACGAGGCGCTTAAAGAAAAATTGCAGAAGTTGGTTAATGAGGCGGGCAGGTTGGGCGTGAAAGTTGGGGCAAAGGCTGAGGTGTTGCTTATGGTCACTGGCGCAGATCTGCTTGTGGGGTTTGAAACTGTGGTGAACGCGTTAAAGGTCTTGAGGCGCCTCGGCGTAGACGTTGCAATACCTGAGAGGCCGCTTGGGATTAGGCCCCCCGTCGGCTACTTGATTGGAGATACTTCAAGCACGAGAAAGGTTCTAGAGGACATCGTGGGCTATATTGAGAGGATTGCGCCGAAGACTGTGGCCCTGCTGGACGGTAGCCACGTCTACAAGTACCTTAGGTTCGAGGCTTCGGCTATTTTGGGCAAAAAGCCGAGCTTTGAGGTTAAGCACATTGTAGAGCTGTTGTATGACTATGCAAAAGCCGGCGTGTTGAAGTTGGGCAAGGTTGAGGAGAAGGTGACGTGGCATGACCCCTGCTACTTGTCAAGGTGGGGAGGGGTGAGGGAGGAGCCTAGGGCTTTGCTCGTCAGCGCCGCAGAGTTGGTGGAGGCGCCTAAGAGGTACGGCGAGGTCTCTTGCACAGGCGGCGGGGGCGGAGTGGCTATGTTGCACGGAAAGCAGTTCGAAATTTACAACTCCATAACCGGGGTGGACCCGTCACAACAAGGGGAGTTTCTAAGGAAGCTGAACACAGATTTTGAAAAGGCTGTCTCCCGGAGGATTAACGAGCTTAAGGTTACTGGCGCAAAGACCGTGGTCACGGCGTGTTGGGACTGCATATATTCTATCAACACGGGGGCGCAGCTAGGCGGCGTAGAGCTGAGGGCTGTGCACATTGTAGACTTCATAGCTAAGGCGCTGGGCATTTCATGAAGGTGAAAATAATCTTTTTTAAAAGCCGGGAGTGGGGTAGACTATGTCTACTATAAAAATTTGGATTGACCCAATTACCCGCATTGAGGGCCACCTAGCGCTGTACGCAGAAGTTGACGCGAACACCCGGCGCGTTGGCAAGGCGCACACGTCAGTGATGATGTTTAGAGGCTTTGAGGTCTTCTTGAGGGGTAGGCCGCCTGAGGATGCCATTGCCATTACTTCGCGCACGTGTGGCGTCTGCGGCGCTGCACATGCTAACGCGTCGACGAGAGCTTGCGACATTGCGTCGGGCTTTACGCCGTATCCCATGGGCTCGGTGTTGAGAAACTTGGCCTACGCCATGACCGACTATACCTACGACCACCCGCTTATCTTAAACATGTTGGAGGGCCCCGACTACAGCGAGGCAATCGTCAGCAAGCTCACTCCCTCTGTGTGGAAGATAGCCCAAGAGACCCCTGCCAAGTACAGCGACATCCACGGCTATAGAACTATTGCAGACATTATGCGTGACTTAAACCCAATAACTGGCAGAATATGGCAATTGACTGTCAAGTACCAGCGTATTGCGAGAGAGGCCGGCGTGTTGATATACGGCAGACACTCACACCCAGCCACGCTGATCCCAGGCGGCATCGCCACCGACATAACGAACTTACCCAGCCTACTGCAGGAATACTACGCAAGGCTGAGCGTGCTCACGGCGTGGGTTAAATTTGTGTGGGCCATATGGCAGGAGCTCTACGAGTTCTACCGCGACCACGTCTCTACGCCAGATGGACAGTCCTACGCCTTGACCCAGGGCAAGACCCACGACCCGTATGTTCTACTCGCGGGCGGCTTCGGCGACGATCCAGAGGTCTACAGCAACGCGGCTGACGAGGCTAAGGGAGATTGGCGCGAGCTGTATGCAAAATTGGACGAGATCTACAACGCGAGGGCCGAGAAGCCGGGGCTCGCGGTCGGCGGCGAGCTTTACAGCAAGAGCGTCATTGAGCTAAACCTCGGCTACATGGAGTTTGCCGACTCTTCCTTCTACGAGGACTGGGTCAAGGCAAACGTGGCACCTCCCTACGGTTGGCTTGACAAAGACCCGTTAGGGAACCCGCTGGCATTTGGCACAGAGCTGTACAAGTACCACATGTGGAATAGGACAACGATGCCGAAGCCCGGCGCCATAAACTTCGCGGACAAATACACATGGGCGGCCGAGGCCAGGCTAATGTTGAGAGACAAGAGAATTGCACCAATAGAAACTGGGCCCATATCTCAACTGGCGTTAGATACCCTCCATGCCACAAAGTTTGACTTAGGTGGGCAGGTGTGGTGGGAGAGCAATGGGAGCGTCCTCAAGGTCCACCTGCCTGGGGGCACGGTCGCCGACGATCTACCCCCTGGCACAGCCCAGGAGTTAACGATCGAGTGGAGGTTGCCCAAGTACTCCACCACATTTGAGAGACTGTTGGCGAGAGCCGTCCACCTAGCGGTGGTCAACGTAGTGGCGTGGGCTAACTTGCTCTACGGCCTCGAGTTAGTGAACCAGGGGAGAGTGCAAACGTCTAGGCCTTGGTCTTATGGGAAGTGGCCCAGCTTCAGCTACAGCTTCGGCTGGCACCAAGTGCCCAGGGGCAACTGTATGCACTGGCTTGTGCAACAGAATGGGCGTATTGTCAACTACCAGTACGAGGCGCCGACTACGCCCAACGTGAGCCCGCGCAACAACCGTTGTACAGACCCCTGGAAGAATCAGTGCGCCGGTCCGTTTGAGATGTCTGTGATAAACTCCGTAGTTACAGAAGAGGTGCCGCCAGACCAGTGGACTGGGCTAGACCTCGTAAGGGCTATCAGGAGCTTTGACCCATGTCTAGCATGTGCAGTGCACTTTGAGGCAAAGGGCGAGGGCGGCAGAGTGTATACCACTATTGAGAAAGTTATATGGAACGCCTGCGCGTTGTAGGACTGGGAAACCCCATCTACGGCGACGACGGGGTCGGCTCCTGCCTCGCCCAAGCCCTCTCCCGTTTTAACCCCTTTGTAATAGATGGAAATGCACACGGCATAGGCATTTTGGGCAATCTCACAGACGCAGAGGTCTTAATATTCCTCGACATAGATACGAAGCTCCCGCCGGGGGCCGTAGCTCTTGAGGAGATCCACGGCTCTTTGACGGTGGAGGAGACCCGCCTCATTGACGCCCATAGGGCCCCTCCCTCGCTTCTCGTGGGATATCTGAGGGCCATGGGTAAAAACGTAACCGCTTACCTCGTGGCCATTGGGCCCAGCAGAGTGGAGCCTCTTGCCCCGCCGTCTAAGGAGGTGTTAAACGCGGTGCCCACCGCCGTGTCCCTATTGAAAGAGGTGGTGGCAAAGCACGGGGTAGAGCTGAAGGCAGACTTTGACGCAGAGAGAGAGGTAGAGGAGTGTTATAAGAGGGTGTTGGGATGAGTCTGTTTAAGCTTCTCGGCGAATTGGCCAGGGAGTACAACGAGCTGAAAAGACAGATAACTCAGCCGGTGGAGGAGGCCTTAAGGGAGGCTGTGGGCGAGGTGTTATACAGGTCGTTGACGCAGTTGCCTCAGGCTAAGGAGTTTGAGCCGGTGGACGTGGCAGAGCTCCTCAAGAGGGTTAGGTCTCACTTTGAAAAAACTTAATAGGTAGCCTCCCTCGTCTGGTATGTACGGGAAACAACACGTCTTTTGGCTAATATACGGCACAGAAGTGGACCTGCCCGCAATTTTAGCAAAGCTTGTGGGCCTCGGCTACGAGGTTGCCAAAAGCGGGTACAGAGAGGGCGTGGCCTACTTTGACCCGCTTCCAGGGGGCTATGCGGCTGTGCGGCGCTACGAGGAGGGGGACGTATACATCTTAGCCAATCTACAGAGGGGGGCGGTAGGCGTTGTAACAGAGGATTTCCTACTCCTTAAGAGGGGGCTCGCCGACCTCTCCCGCGCATTGATAGAACTCAAAATGGGGGAACCGCCCCGCGCGGAGTTGCACATCTCATTTGGAATACATGGCAGGCTAAGGGAGGGCGGCGAGGTGAAAGTGGGAGATACGGAATTTCGCAAAAGCGGCGTCTACTTAACCGCTGGCACACCGTTCAACGGAGACGGAGTCTTCGTCTCTATAAGCCCCCTAGGAGTAGAGAGACTGCTCTTCTATCTCATAGTGAGCGGCAGTTGGGCCTTCGTAAGATCGAGGCTCAACAACATCTACGACATAATTTCACAGCTATTAAAGGAATTAGTGACATAGGCGTCGGCACGTTCTTTTTCTCAACGCCACTGGGGACGTCTCCTCGCTTAATCTCCTTAGAGATGTAAAATTTTAAAAAATGGGTCTAGGTACGCCAGGGGCCCGTAGCTCAGTCAGGACAGAGCGGCGGCCTCCGGAGCCGTAGGTCGTGGGTTCAGGCAAAGCCGCCCACAAATCCCACCGGGCCCGCCACCTGTCCTCATCTGCGTGATTAACCATGTCTCTTATTCTGACACAAGGCGCTACTTTTACTTGCCGCTTCAGAGCGAAGCCAGCGCTACTTCTCCTTTGCCGAGGGTTGGCGTAAAGGCGGTAAATGACTGTCCGTGTACCGCCAGATTTCACTTTTGGCAATATCAGAGATATATGGGTAGCAGAGACGCCATCTCATTTGTGAAGTAGATAAACGAGACGATTATAGGGTTAGAAAGTGAAGAGAGATACGGCAAATGTGGAGGACGGAGCGGAAGCGCGGCGAGCCGTCTCTAGGCCTTCTCTTGTTCTATCACATAAGATTGACTTCTGCGCTATTGAGTTTGCAACAAGTGTTCTAGTCCTCAAAGCATTTGAAAGGCGTAGACCCAATATCCTGCCCGCTCTTACGCACCTTCTGCGGCGCAAGGCCTCATTGCCGAGGTCGCCTATCTATCTCACACTTTCCATAAAGCGCAGGTGAGTCACCGCTTGTGTCGAGTTTTACTTTCAGCAAACCCACTATGTTGCGTTGTACATCTCTAAGTTATATACCGCGTTTGGACCTTCAAAAAGTTGTGTAGACTGGAGAAGACTCATCGGGGGGAGGGATGATGAACAGCTTGGCAGGGGGATCCTTGACCGACACCAGGCTCGCTGACTCTCCCTCCCCCGCCCTATAAGGATTTCTTAGCTATTTTTAAACTTTGAAGCGCAGTCAATTAGCTAAGCGCCATGGATTATTGTGTTGGAGAGAGGAGAGTCGGCTTGTGAACGAAACACTTTATGGGTTGGCAGACACTATGACGCGCGACTGTTGCGAAAAGTCTGGCGTATTTACGGCGGCCTGCCCGCCACATCTTATATTTTTATCCCGTGTTTTTGACGTGCTTGCGGCTGTCTTGGAGGGGCCTAGGAGGCTCTTTGTGCGAGAGGTGGCGGTGCCCAGGGTGGAGGGGTATGCCCTTGTGAGGAGCGAGCTCGTGGGGATATGTGGAACTGACAAGGCCTTCTACGTTGGCACATACCCTCTCTTTAAGCGCCCCCTCGTGCCTGGCCACGAGGTTGTGGGAATAGTGGTGGAGGGGCCGCCCCACTTGGTGGGGAGGCGGGTGGTGAGCGAGATAAACTTCCCGGACTGGTCTTGCGACTACTGTAGGTCGGGGCTGTATACCCACTGTCCCTACAAGCGGACCTTGGGCATAGACTTCGACGGGGGCATGGCGGAGTTCTTCGCCGCCCCGCCCACGGCGTTGCACGTCTTCGATGGGCCGCCGGAGTTGGGCATCTTCGTGGAGCCCCTCGCCGCGGTGTTAAACGCCTTTGCCATTAGGCCGATTCGCCCTGGGGACAAGGTGGCTGTGATTGGCACGGGTAACGTGGCCCAGCTGGCGGCGCAGGCGGCGAGGGCACTCGGCGCGTCGCGGGTAGACGGCGTGGTTAGGCGGGGGAGCAGGAAGGCCGCAACCCTCGCCAAGTTCGTAGACGCAGTGGTGGAGGAGCCGGCCGAATCCGCCTACGACGTGGTCTTCGAGGCCTCGGGTGACCCCTCGGCGCTGGAGCTGGCGGTGCGCTTGGCCAAGCCCAGGGGGGTCGTCCACCTGAAGTCCACGCCGGGCCTCCCAGCGACTTTCAACGCCACGTACTTCGTGGTGAAGGAGGTGGCTGTGGTGGGGTCGAGGTGCGGCACCTTTAGGGAGTTTAGGGAGGCGATACGCCTTCTGCTAAGCGGCGCGGTTAAGCCCACTCTAGACGCCGTCTTCCCTCTCGCAGAGGCGCGGGAGGCCTTTGAATACGCCGTGGAAAAGTCGCCGACTAAGGTGGCAGTCCGCGTCTCCTAGGCGGCCAGCCGCTTTAACATTTCCACAAGCCTCAGCGCCTCCTCTCTGTGTCTGTCAAAGGAGGGCTTTTTGAGGAAGTTGTGGTAAAAATTCGCATGTAGCTTCTCGGCGATGCTGAACAGCGTTGAATACTCCGGATTCCCAGTCTCCTCCACCAACGCCTCTACCGCCTCCCACAAGCCTCTCTGCGTGTAATTCGGCATCCCCCTCTTCTCTGCTACAACGCTCAACAGCGCGACCACAGCCCCCCAGTACTTCTCCCCCGCCTGCACTAGGTCGCCCCTTGCGTAAAGCTCCTCAGCCTCGGCGAGGTACTTCTCCGCCAGCCTCAAGTAGACGACGGCTCTCTCCTGCGGGTCTAGCTCTCGCAACACGGCGTCAACCAGCGACTGTTCTACGGACTTACCGCGCCTCTGCGCCACGGCCTTGGCCACTTCTGCAACTTCCTTTGGCAATACGTAGTCCGCATGGGCTTGTGGGCGTCTGCTTAAATGTGTTTACGGCTACGGGTTAAAGTTAATAAACTGGTCCATTGTGCGGGGGCATGGGTCTTAAGATCAATAGGCCGCGTAGAGGCTCGATGGGAGTCTATCCGAGGAAGCGCGCGGCGGATATTGTGCCTAGGGTGCGCACGTGGCCTGAGGTCAACCTGGGGAAGCCGACGCTCTTGGGCTTTGCCGCGTATAAGGCGGGGATGCTCCACGCCGTTGTTGTAGACGACAGGCCCACTAGCCCGCTTTATGGGAAAGAGGTGGTGAAGGCTGTCACAGTCCTCGACGCGCCTCCTCTTTACGTGGCCGCGGTGAGGCTTTACACCCTGGACCCAACCAACGGCTACAAGGTGGCGGTGGGGGAGGCTTGGGTCTCTGAGCCACCGGCCGACTTGAGGAGAGTTCTCACTTTGCCGGAGAAGTTTGACACTGAGAAGCAGTTGAAGGCGTTGGAGGAGTACAGAGACGTGGCTGTCGACGTGAGAGTCCTCGTGGCTACTCAGCCCAGGCTCTCCGGCATTGGGAAAAAGACGCCCGAGGTCTTGGAAATCCCCGTGGGCGGAGTGCCCAGCATAGACGAGAGGATTAACTTCGCCATATCGCTCCTGGGGAAGACCGTGTCGCCGAAGGACGTCTTTACGCCTGGCCAGCTGGTCGACGTGATTGCGGTCACTAAGGGCAAGGGCTACCAGGGCGTAGTGAAGAGGTTCGGCGTCACTATCCTCCCGAGGTGGCACAAGCACAGGAAGGGCCACAGGCGGACGGGCACCATAGGCCCCCAGGCGCCGGCGCTTATGTTCACTCAGCCCAGGCCGGGCCAGATGGGCTTCCACCAGCGCACTGAGTACAACAAGAGGATTCTAAAGATAGGGGACAACGGCGCCGAGATTACACCCAAGTCTGGCTTTCCGCACTACGGCGTTATAAAGGGGCCGTACATCCTTCTGCAGGGCAGCGTGCCTGGGGCTAGGAAGAGGCTTGTCGTGCTTAGATACCCAGTTAGACCGCCTAAGAAGGCGCCGCCAGCCGCAGAGCCGCAGGTGGTTTGGGTTAGTTCTCAAAGTATTTAAACTGGGCCAATATGGGCGCCGTGGTTAAAGAGTTGTTGAAGTTCAAGCTTCTGGACCTCTCGCCGTACATAAAACCAGCGGAGGAGAGGCCTCCCGAGGCTCTTAAGGTTTATGACGTAAATGGGCAGTACATGGCCGACATAGAGACGCCGATACACTTCTACGAGCCCGTGAGGCCCGACTTGATTAGGAGAGCCTACTTAAGCGCCTTGAGCGCGAGGTTTCAGCCTAAGGGCGTCTACGAGGGCGCTGGCAAAGAACACAGTTGCGAGTCCTTTGGCGTGGGCTTGGGAATTGCGAGAATTCCGAGGTACAAGGGGCATCTCTGGCCGCGTGGCTGCTTTGCCCCTAACACTAGGGGAGGCAGGAGGGCCCACCCGCCGAGGCCTGAGAAGAAGTTGCACGAGGAGATTAACTGGAAGGAGAAGAACTTGGCCATTAGGTCCGCCATAGCGGCCACTGCGTACAAGTCGTGGGTAGCCGCCAGGGGGCACATGGTGGAGAAGGTCCCCTCTCTGCCGCTTGTGGTGTCGGGGGATGCTGAGAAAATTGCTAAGGCCAAGGAGGCGAAGAAGCTCTTCGAGGTGCTGGGCCTCTGGCCCGACGTGGAGAGGGCGGCGGAGGGCGTGAAAATTAGGGCTGGGAAGGGGAAGATGCGCGGCAGGAGGTACAAGGAGCCTAAGAGCGTGTTAGTCGTGGTGTCGGAGCTGGACGTGCCTCTAATAGGCGCCGTTAGGAATTTCCCAGGCGTAGACGTTGTGCCAGTGAGCCACTTAAACATGCTGGTGCTGGCTCCCGGCGGCGTGCCGGGGCGGCTGACCCTCTGGACCGCCACGGCTGTGGAAAGGCTGAAGGGACTGTTCCTATGATCAAGAGGTTTGTCATCACTGAGAAGGCCTTGAGGCTCGCGGAGCGGGAGAACAAGATAACCATAATCGTGGAGAGGACCGCCACTAAGAAGCAGATAGCAGACGAAGTGCAGAGACTCTACAACGTCAAAGTGGAGAAGGTCAACACGCTCATAACGCCGCGCGGGGAGAAGAAGGCATATGTAAAACTCGCCGAGGGCTACAGCGCGATGGACCTATTGACAAAGCTGGGAGTCCTGTAGTCAGTTCGTGGGTTCTACATCACTAGTCAGTACTTAAAACCCACATCACCGACCCCTACTGCCTACGTGTTTTTTACTTTTCTTTTTTCAGTAGGCGGATCCAGGTGGCTATAGACTCGCCGCCGGCGACGTACTTGTTCTTAATGAGGTAGTACTGGGATACCACTTTTGCCTGGACTAGGTACGCGGCGAAGAGGTTTACGAGGACTCTCGCCCCGCCCCTCCTCACGAGGCCCTTTATGTACTCCTCTGGGTAGTCGCGCGCCACTGGGTTTCCGCGCTCTGCGGCCTCTCTTGCGCGGAGCGAGAAGAGGCGGATGCCCACGGTCTTGAGCCACGCGCGGAATTTCTCCACCTCGCTCCTGTAGCCCTTCGCCAAGTCGCTCTCGAGGAAGTGTGGCCAGTACTTCTCAATCTCCTTTAAGACAGACTCCACGTCTAAAAACCTGGGCGTGTATTTAAGCTACGCGGTGTAATACCCCACGGCGATCTTCCTCTTGACCTCGGCGCCGCAGTTGGGGCAGTAAAGAGTGTTTCCCCTCCTCTTCAACAGAGAGCCGCATTTGGGGCACCTGGAGAGCACTACGCCGTATGTGGCCCCCCTCGTGGAGACGACGAGAGGCGGGCCGTAGGTGGAGACCACCTTTGCCCTTATGTAGTCGCCTATGCCGAATTCCCCGTCGGCGAAGAAGTTGGGCAAGACTCCAGTGATTTGGTACTTCATGTCCACGGGGCCCCGCTCCCCCTCTACCGCGAAGCACTTGAGCTGGTACGCCCGGCGCCCCTTGCCCAACACTACGCAATACACCACTGTGCCGGGGGGCGGAATGGGGGGTTCGCGGAAGGGCTTCACCACGGCTAGGTGCGCCTTGGGGTCGTAGGCCGCCGTGCCCGTGGCCGAGGCCATGTACTTGTAGCTGTTGAGGTAGGCCGCTCCCCTAACCTCAAACTCCTCCGCATAAGCCACAGTCTCTCCTGGCGTAACTACCTTCTTCACGTGGGGCAAAGCTCCTCAGTATATATTTTTTTAAACTGCCTTCAACATGCGCCGTGTACATCGGCCTGTCCTTTAAATTCCACGACAGAGGGGAGGTGGAGAAGTTCCTCGCCTTCCTAGAGCGGCACCTCGACGTTGAATACCTCGTGGACGTCCGGCTTACACACGTCTACGTACAACTGCAGGGCGACGAGAAGAAGCTCGAGGAAGCCGCGGCCCTCGTGAAAAGCCTGGCCGGCCTGGCGCGCCGGGGGAGAGAGCGGAGACGAGTGCCCCTCCTAGTCCTCTTCAGAGACGTGGAGCTCGCCAGGCCCATACCCCCCGACGTAATCGCCGACGCGTTAACGCTGAGGGGCTACCCCTCGGCCGTGAAAGGCTCTGCACTGGAGACAACGGCGGAGTACGAAGAGGTGTTGAAGACGGCGGAGGCTCTCTCAAAGATGTACCTAGAGGCCGAGGGGCTGAGGATAACTCCTCACGCAAAGCGGGTAGTAGTGGCGTACGCCTACGCCACGGGCAAGGGGCTGGAGGAGGCCGTGGAGGAGTTAGCCAAGGCGGGCGTATTGAACAGAGGCGAGCTTATCAGCCTAAGAAAGCCTCTGGAGGAGGCTAGAGAGGCAATTTTAAAAATTGTTGAGAAAAAGGCGCCGTGATAAGCATAGACATAGTTAGACTAGACGAGTCCTACCTGGAGTTCAAGGCCAAGGGCGAGACCTACACCCTATTCTCGCCGCTCGTCGAATATCTGTCAAAAGACCCCGACGTCGAGTACGTCCAATTCGACGTAGACCACCCCCTTCAGGAAAACGTCACCTTTAAGGTCAAGGTGAGGCGGGGCAACCCCCTAGACGCCGTCAAGAGGGCGGTGGAGGCCATCTTAAGAGACTTAGAAGAGCTCGAAAGAGGCTTCTTCCAGTGATCCTCGTCTTGGCCGAGGCCGCGCTGGAGCTAGTGCCAGAGAGCTTGTGGCGGCACCCAGCCATAGTGGCTGACGCCAGGAGGAGGGGGAAGAAGCCGGGCGAAATACTGCTGGACCGGGCTAGACACCACGTGGCCATGGCCAAGTTGGACAAGGCGGAGAGGAGGGGCAGGCCCGACATTGTTCACCAAGTGCTTCTGGCGTTTCAGTACAGCCTCTTGAACAGGGCGGGGAGGGGGCGGGCGTTTGTACACACTGTGGGCGACTACATAATCTCCGTCAAGCCGGAGACCAGGGTGCCCAAGAACTACAACAACTTTGTCTCTCTAATGGAGCAGCTCTTCAAGGTGGGCAGAGTGCCCCCCGAGGGGGAGGCGCTGATGGAGGCGAGGCGGGGATCCTTGGCCGCCCTCTTGGAAGAGCTGGGGGGCAAGTGGGTCGCACTGCACGAGCAAGGCAGGGCTGTTTCCTTCGCGGAGCTGGGAAGGGCTGTGGCCGACGCCGTGGTCGTAGTGGGGGGCTTCCCCCACGGCGACTTCGAGAACAAGTGGATCTTGGAGGGGGCCGAGGCCGTGTATAAAATTGGCAACGTCTCTCTGGACGCAGCGCAGGCGGTGTGCCGCGCCGTGGCGGCGGCTGAGGCGGCCTTGGGCTTAATCTAAATATAGTGGGTGTAATTGTGCAGTTCCAGCTCTACCTCAAGAGGCGGGGAAAGTGGCGGCAGGTGCTGGACGTAGCCGCGTCGCTGGGGATTCCCTACGTGGTCGAGGTGGGGCCCCTCGACACCTCCCGCTCTCCTATAACCACGGCGCTGGAGCTCGGCGACGTTTCCCCCGAGGCGCTTGTCCTCCCCCGAGACGCCGTGGACAAATTTGAGTGGTACATCATGCTGGCCGATGCCCTCGACGTCAAGAGGCTTGTAGTAGCGCCCCCGCCCACCGTCGAGGGAGTGGCCGAGCTCTACGACGTAGCCGTGGAATACGGCGTGGAGGTGAACTGGATATACGGCGAGGGGCCTCTGGCACGCATTAGAGACGTAGACGCCGTGGCCAAGGCCATTAGGCCCACCGCGGCTAGGCTAGTGTACGACCCAGTCAAGGCCAAGGGGCTGAAGGAGATATACACGACGATCATAGCGCTGAGCGGGTACATACGGGAGATATACCTCTCGAACAGACGCGGCGAGCGGGGGCCCCGGCTACCCCCATTCGACCCCGTGGGCATAATCAACTACGCCGAGGTTCTCCAAATGCTCCACCTCATACAGTGGGAGGGCAGAGCCACCGTGAGGACAGCCCCCCAGTTCGCTGGAGAGCTAGACCTACAGCTGAAAATCGCCAACGAGGTAATAAACACGGCGAAGAGCGCGGGAGTCTCCCGCAAGGTGCAGAAGAGAGTGGCACAGATCTACGACGAACTGATGGGGTGGTAGCCCAAAGCATATAAAGTCGCGCCTCAACGCTTACAATGGCCCTGGTGCGCATAGGCATAGGCCTTGTGCTATTCGCCGTGGCGCTGACGTTTACCGTGCTCATGGCACAGGGGAGCCCCGAATCGGACGTGTACTTAGTCATCGCACACGCCCCGCCCTTCTCTAGAGCTGAGCTCCTCGCCGCCCTTGAGAAGATAAAGAACTACACAATATGGGCCTCCTGGGCAGGCGACGTTGGCATAGCCGTGGGAAGCTCTAGGGAAGCCATCGAGAAAGATGTGTCATCCCGGGGGCTACACGGCACATTCCTTAAAGTAGGCGACAAGCCAGTGCCAGACGTAGAAACGGTTGTGAAGAAGGTGGGCAAATCTTACAGAGCCGAGATTATCAAGGGCGGCAAGCCTAACATGACCTACGTGAGTGAGGATTTAGAAGACGTATTATGGTGGATAGCCAACGTCTCACGCCACGTTGATATACCACTAGGCAATGAAATAGTATGGTATAAGTTAGATTTGCCCATCTTCTGGTTTGCCTATGCCATCCCGTTCTGCAACGGCACTTACTACGGCCCGTGGCCTCCGCCCATAATGGTGGCGGGCGATACTACGGTGAGGGTCCAAGTGTTCCCAGAGAACAGGACCATTGTGCCAATTAAGTTGCCCAAGCCAGTGCCCGTCAACGTGACTAGGGTGGGCGAGAGCTGGTTTGGCCACTACGTGGTAGATGCATGCGCCCTGCCCTTCGAGGTAGAGAAGTCCCTTGTCCTAGCCCTAGTGCACAAGGACAACGTGGAGAAGGTCATATCCATCCTCTCACAGGTGCCGTACGTAACAGTAAGGGCGGAGCCTGCCACAAGGAGGTAGGCCTAAAGCCTACCTTCTGAGTTTCTTGTTGGCCTCGCCGGGCCCGCGGGCTGGCATAGGCGGGTATTGTTAAATATACCGTTCACTCCTTTTCTATGCCTACGTGGACCGAGTATATATTCTATAAAAAGCTGGGGAAGGCCCCGTCGCCGGGGGACGTGGTGGAGGTGGTGCCAGACTTGGTGGGGTTCCACGACTTGACTGGGTACCACGTCCTCGAGGTGTTGGAGCAGATGGGGAAGGTCGAGGTGTTTGACAGAGGGCGCGTCGTCGTGGCGTTTGACCACTTGGCGCCTCCGCCGACGCAGAGGGCTGCGGAACTTCAGGTCTACATACGTAGGCACGTGAAGGCGCTGGGCCTCCCCCACTTCTACGACGTCGGCGGGGGGATTTTGCACCAGATCATACTGGAGAAGTACGCCATGCCTGAGCAGGTCATATTCGCCGCCGACTCTCACACCAACACCGCCGGCGCCGTGGGGGCCTTCGCCCAGGGCCTGGGGGCCACCGACATCGCCGCTGCGTTGAAGCTGGGCAAGACTTGGCTGGTGGTCCCCACGCCGTTTGCGGTAAGGGTCGTCGGCGAGTTTCCCAAGGGCGTGATGGGCAAAGACGTGGCGCTCCACCTCCTCGGCGCCTTCGGCGCAGAGGGCTTCAACGGCTACTCCGTGGAGGTCACCGTGGAGAAGCCCAAGGCCTTCCCCATGGACGACAGAGCCACCGTGGCCAACATGTCCACGGAGATGGGCGCAGACGCCCTCGTGTTCATCCCCGACGAGGTCACTGTGGCCTATCTACATGAGGCCAGGGGCGTAAGCTACAAGCCCCCCGCCCTCGGCGGCGGCAAATACGCGGACGAGTACACGGTGGAGCTCGGGAGGCTGGAGCCCCTCGTGGCGGCGCCCCACAGCGTAGACAACGTAAAAGCCGTGGCAGAGGTGGAGGGCATCGAGGTGGACCAAGTCTTCATTGGAAGCTGCACCAACGGCCGCCTCAGCGACATAGAGGTGGCGGCCAAGATCCTAAGGCACGGGAGAGTGAAGGCGAGGTGCATAGCCATCCCCGCCAGCTACGACGTGTTTAGGAGGGCCATGGAGCTCGGCTACGTAGACGTCTTGACCAAGGCGGGTTGTGTTGTCACATACGGCACCTGCGGGCCCTGCCTCGGGGGACACTTCGGCGTGGCTGGGCCAGGCGAGGTAGTCCTCACGACGAGCAACAGGAACTTCAAGGGGCGCGTGGGGCACCCAGACTCAAAGGTCTATTTGGCGAACCCAGCCGTGGCGGCGGCCACCGCGTTGACAGGCCGCATCACAGACCCACGCCAGTACCTTTAGGACTGCACGTCTTCCGCGCCGAAGGCGTTTACTGCTACTTTGCCATAAAGACAGAGAAGGCTTGGAGAGCGGCGGACGAGTAATGATCTACGGCGAGGCTGTCCTCATAATCGCCAGGGCCATCAATGCCACCTACCGCGAGATAGGAACGGAGAGGAGGGTAGAAGCGAAATAAAACAAAGACGGCACGTCTACATCGGACTCACCAACGTAGACCCAGAGCTGTTAGACCTAAAGCGGGCGGAAGCGCACCTTGCCTCCAAAATTTATAAGGAACTATTTCGACCGCCCTATGAAACACCTACTCACATTAATGGAGTTTAAGCCGCACGAGGTGGAGGACCTCCTAAGGATTTCCAGGGACTTCAAGGCTAGGTACATGGCTGGAGAGGTGTACACACCCCTCTTCCCCGGGCGGATTGTGATGCTATACTTCGAAAAGCCGAGTACTAGGACCCGCCTCTCGCTTACCGCCGCCGCTGCTCAGCTGGGGATGCAGGCGGTGTACACGGCGCCTGGGGAGCTACAGATCGGGCGGGGGGAGACCATCGCCGATACTATGAGGGTTGTGTCGAGGTATGCCGCGGCCGTGGCGGCGAGGGTGTACAAGCACGAGACCTTGGAGGAGATGGCGCGCTACAGCTCTATTCCCGTGATAAACGCCCTCTCGGACAGACACCACCCCCTCCAGGCCCTAGCCGACGCTCTCACTCTCTGGGAGCGCTCGGGCAGACTCCACGGGCTTAAGGTGGCCTTTGTGGGCGACGTGTCAAACAACGTGGCCACTAGCCTCGCAGTGGTGGGGGCGAAGCTGGGCTGGGAGGTGAGGCTCGTAGGCCCCAAGCCTCTGTGGAACCAGAAGCTGGTGGAGGAGCTGGCCGAGGACTTGGCGAAGACAGGGGGCCAGATCTACTTCACAGACTCAATGAACGAGGTTGCGGGGGTGGATGGGGTTTACACAGACGTGTGGGTCTCCATGGGCTTTGAAAAAGAGGCAGAGGAGAGGAGACGCCTCCTCAAGCCCTACCAGGTGAACCAGAGGGTTATGGACATAGCGGGGAAAAGGGCCGTCTTTCTCCACTGCCTCCCCGCCCACAGGGGGGAGGAGGTCACCGACGAGGTGATAGACGGGCCGCAGTCGGCTGTGTGGGACCAGGCAGAGAATAGGATGCACACGGCAAAAGCCGTTTTTGCATATCTGCTCAACAAGAGGGCCTAGGCACGGCCGTTAGAGACCGGTATCTCCTTGAGGACTAGGCTCGTGAGCGTGGATACTACGCCCTTCACCTCTCTTATGCTCTCTATCGTGGCGTTTAGCTCCTCTGTGTTATCTGCGACGACTTTGGCCACTATGTCGTACTCGCCAGTCACCTCCGAGACCGCCACCACGTTTCTTATGGCGGCCACTCTCCTGGCCACTGAGGTTGTGTAGACGTTGTTAGCCACCTTAAGCCACACGTAGGCCTCTATGTGCTTGTTCACCCTGGCTTTATAAACCGCGTTTGTCACTTTCTCCAGGATTTCTAAGAGGTCCTCGTCTCTAAGCCGCCTGGCGTTTGTCCGCTTGACCTCCTCCACCACCTTGTCTAACACCTCGGGGGGCACTGATATCCCCATTCTCTCAAGCCTGTGCTGTATGGCCTTCCGCCCGCTGTACTTGTCGAGGGAGAAGTCCCTGGTGCGGCCCACCACCTCGGGGGGTATTGGCTCATATGTCTCGGGGTTGGCCAAGACGCCGGCTTGGTGCACCCCGGCCTTGTGGGTGAAGACGTTTTCGCCCACGATGGGGAAGGTGGGCATTACCGTGATGCCGCTGGCCACCTCCACCATGGCCGTTATCTCTGGTAGCTTCTCCAGCTTCACCAGCTTGGCCCCCTTGTGGTAGTAGTAGGCGGCGGCGAAGGCCTGCAGGGGGGTTATGCCCGCCCTCTCGCCCAGGCCGTTTACGGTAGTATGTACCACGTCTGCGCCCCCCTCCACCGCCGCCAGGCTGTTGGCCACTGCCATGCCGAAGTCGTTGTGGGCGTGTATGTCCAGCCCCACGTCTGGCACAGCGGCCTTTACCTTTGAGAAGACCTCCCTCGCCCTGTCTGGGGTAAAGACCCCCACTGTGTCTGCTATGCTTACCCTGTCGGCTCCAGCGTCGCGGGCTGTCTTGACCACCTGGATTAAGTAGTCCAAGTCGGCGCGGGAGGCGTCCTCCGCCGTGAAGCGCACCTTCACGCCGTGGGACTTGGCCATGGACACCATCTCGGCGATTACTTGGAGCGCCTCCTCTCTGCTCTTCCTGTGCTTATGCCTCAGGTGGATGTCGCTTACGCCGTAGAAGACGGCTATTCTATCCGGCTCAAGCGACGCCGCGTTTTCAATGTCCTGCCTAACGGCGCGGCTGTGGACGACGATTTCGCTGGCGATTTCCCCATCCTTCTTCAAGGCCACAATCTTCTTAATGGCCGACTTTATGTCGGGGGCCACGTTTGGGTCTCCCACCTCCACCATGGCGACTCCGATGTCCGAGAGAGCCTTGGCAATTCTAACGCGCCACTCCTCTGAGAACACCACGCCGGGCGTCTGCTCGCCCTCTCTCAGTGTTGAGTCGAGGATCTTTGGGTGTCTTTCCCCGGCATACCACCCGGAGAGCCCCCCTATATAAAGCTTTCTACGGATTCAGAGCCATAATACAACCACTCTACGCTTATATAGGCGCATCAGAGAGCTTATTCACCGCTAGACATGTGAAAAGGTCGTGGCGACGTTATAATCCTCGCTTGTGGAGAAAACGCTTGGCATATGGGCCGCCCGAGACGGGCAATAGTCCCTGAAGGATTTTTTATATTCCACACGGGGTAGGCCGTGCTCTACTGGTGTGATGAGCTTAATCTCCCAGCGCTGGACCCGCGCGAGGTGGCGGGGAGGTGCGGCCAGTACGTGGAAGTGCGGCTCACAAGCCCCGCAGATCCCAGGCCCGCCTTTCCCAAGGACGTTGAGGTGACTAGGGGAGCGTTGGCGTATGAGCTGGGCGACTGGGAGTTGGCCAAGGAGCTGGTCCCAGACAACGAGGTGGTCTTGTTCAACAAGATACCGGGGTACGCGGATCAGGCGGACGAGGTGGTGGTGAGGGGGCGCCTCGTGGGGCACAGGTTCTACGACGTGTTGGAGAGGCGGTGGCGGTTCCGGCCCCTCTACGAGGGAGTGGCCACAATTTTGGCGAAGAGGAGGGGGTGGTGGGCTGTGGTGGACATGGAGGAGTTGCCCGTGGGCTACGACATACACCCAGACAGAGTGGTGGAGGGGGTCCTCCCCGAGGAGAAGTTTAGGCATGTGGCTTTGGCGACGAGGGACGGCCGCCTCCACGGCGTGGCTAAGCTGTTTAGGGGGAGGCGCCTCCACGTTGTAAAATCGTGGCGCGCCAAGCCGCCTCTGCCCCCCGGCAGGCCATCGACGCTGGCAGAGGCGGCGGAGCTGAATAGGGGCTACATCGAGCGGAGGGCCGAGGAGGCCATCCGCTTCATAAGAGAGGTGGCTGAGAAGTACGGCAAGCCGGTGGTGGTGTCGTACTCCGGTGGGAAGGACAGCCTAGTGGCGCTCGACCTCACGGCGAGGTCTGGGGTCAAGTTCTACGTCTACTTCAACGATACCGGCCTAGAGCCGCGGGAGACCTACGAGAACTTAAAGGCGGTGCAGGAGAGGTACGGAGTGGAGGTCATCGTAGGCGCCGCGGGGGACCGGTTTTGGAGGGCTATGGAGAAGTTTGGGCCGCCGGCGCGGGACTACCGCTGGTGTTGCAAAGTGATTAAGCTGGCTCCCACCACCGCCGCGCTGAAGGAGAGGTTCCCCCAGGGCTACATAAGCGTGGTGGGGCAGAGGGGGGCTGAGTCGTTTCAGAGGGCGAGGCTCCCCCGCCTCTCCCCCAGCAAGTGGGTGGCTGGGTCCCTTGTGGCGGCCCCCCTACAAGACTGGACGGCGCTTGAGGTGTGGCTCTACATAGTTTTGCACAAGCTCCCCTACAACCCCGCCTACGAGCACGGGTTCGACCGCCTCGGCTGCGTGGTGTGCCCCGCCAACGAGCTTGCAGAGTTGGAGGCCGTCAGAGAGCGCTACCCAGAGCTGTACCAGCGCATGGAGGCGGCTCTTAGGAGGCAGTTCGGCCCCCGGGAGGTGGAGTTCGGCCTCTGGAGGTGGCGCGGCGCCGTGCCGGGAGACTTGGCCCGCTACGTGAAGGGCGCAAAGTCGGCGGAGCTCCCCGTGAGGCTGAGGAGGGAGGGGGAGGCGCTCGTGGTGGAGATGGACGAGGTGCCCAACGAGGCCACCCTCGGCGAGCTTTTGAAAATGCTCGGCAGAGTGGAGGGCCGCTACAGAGTCGAGGGAAGGCGTGGCAGGGTGGAGCTGGCCTCGGACGGGGAGAGGTGGCTTATTAGGGCTGACAGCGAAGAGTTGGCGCTCCACGCGGCGGGCCTCCTCGTGAGGTCTGCCATATGCGGAGACTGCGACTTGTGCGTAGAGTGGTGCCCCACGGGGGCTCTGAGGCGGACTGGGCCGGGGAGGAGCTTCGCAGTAGATGCCGAGAAGTGCATTGGCTGCCTGCTCTGTAGCAAGGCGTGCCCCGCGGCTCAGTACCTAGTGTATAGAAACGAATAACTATATTTACACGTACGCGTCCATTTCTGTGAACGAGAGAGCTAGCCTATATCTCTCCCTGGTGTTAAATCTGCTCGGGAAAATGCGCAACTTGTTTACCTTGGACAACTGCGACATCAAAAAGCTTAAGGCTTCTAAACTGCGGAAGGACTACGACGCAGTGACACGGAGCTTACTGCCGCGGGCGTTGGCGGAGTTTTACAACAACTACGGCTTTGAGGCTCGGGAGGAGCCCGACCACTTGGTGACTATGCTCGCCTTCATGGCCCAACTCGCGCGCGACGAAAGTCAGGAGTCTCTTAAGGCCCAGTTGAGGTTTTTAAACTCGCATTTAATACCCACGGTAAAATACGGCGTAGAAGCGTGCCCAAGTCTGAAGGCGCTTCTTGAAATCTTAGAGGCCGACGCAGAGGAGGTCAAAAAGAGGCTCCATGTCTGACAAAACTACTATCACTGTATGTAGAGAGGCTGCACTAAAGATAGGGAAATTGGCGAGGGAGAGGGGGCTCTCCCTGTTGAAAGTGGCGTCAGAGGCGCTTGATCTCGCCGCGGAGGTTGTAATAGACGGCAAAACGCCAGCCGAGGTTATCCCCCTCGTGAAGTTGCACAAGGTGGCCCCGGTGTTCGACATGGTGTACATGCCGCTTGGCATAGTGGCAGAGATTTTAAAGGACGCAGACGCCTACCTTATACAATTCTATGACTATGGCAGAGACTTGGGGGCCGCCCTTTCTAGGGAGCTTAAGCTTTCTGAGCTTTTGAAAAATGGGGACATGTTGAGGAGCTTGATCCCCGCCAGGAGGGTGGAATTCCAGAGAGGCGCCTTAGTAGTAATGTTGCCGCCGCGGAGCGGAAAATTGGCGCATTTATTTGCCTCATTTCTAAGAGGCCTCTTAGACGGATTTGGATGCACGCGGCACACCGTATCTACAAGCTCAAACCTAATAGAGGCTAATGTGTCCGAATGCATCTCTTCTGAAGGTTAATTAACTATAATTAGGGATAATAGCAAGGGCTATATACTCCCTTGTACACTCTAACCACGTGTCTGTCCAAGTCTCTAGGCGTGAGGTTCTAAAGGCCGCGGCCGCCACCGCGCTTGTCGCGATTATCCCAGCGGCTAAGGCAGAGACGCAGCAGAAGAGGAGGTGGGCCATGTTCATCGACGTCAGCAAGTGCTACGGCTGTTATGCATGTATGACCGCGTGTGCCGCAGAGAACAACGTCCCTATCGGCGTATTTAGGACTTGGATAGAGAGGTGGGCCACGAAGGGCGGCACTGTGATATTTGTGCCAAAGCAGTGCAACCACTGTGAAAATGCCCCATGTGTAAAACCCTGCCCAACGGGAGCTACTTATAAGACGGAGGATGGGCTGGTGTTGGTAAACGACGACTTGTGTATTGGGTGCGGCGCTTGTATACAGGCGTGCCCCTACGGGGCGAGGTTTTACAACCCCATAAAGGGCGTGGTGGACAAGTGCACCTTCTGCTCCCACAGAATTTACCAGGGCAAACTCCCCGCCTGTGTGGAGACTTGTCCCACGGGGGCTAGAGTATTCGGCGACTTAAACGACCCCGAGTCCCCTGTCTCTAAGCTTGCAACGCAGGCCGGCGTCCAGAGGCTCAAGGTGCAGACGGGCGCAGAGCCGATGATATTCTACAAGGACCTGCCAGCGGAGGCGGGGCTATGACATACCCATTCGTGACGTACCCATTCGGCTACCTATACCCCAACGAGTTTGTGGAACCTGTGGTTTGGTTGCCCACGGTATTTGCCTACTCGCTCCTAATCTCAGGCGCCGACTTGTTAATCCTCGCAATGGTTGGCTATGTGTTGGGGAGACTGAAGAAGGCTATTCCAATGCTGTTAATAGCCGGCATATCCTTCTTCGCCACAGTGTTGCTTGGGCCTTTGGCCGATTTGAGAAACCCCGACAGAGCCACGCTGATGTTCGTCCACCCACACCTCTCCCCCACTGAGGCAAACCCAGGCGTTTCACTTATCGCGCTACAAGGCGCGGTGCTGTGGACAACAGCCTTCCTACTCGCCGCCGTGTTTACACTCCTCTACTTCTCCTACCCCATGTACAAGAAGTACTTGGCCACTAGGAACCCGCTTTACAGGGTCCTGTCGCTTGGAGTTTCTTCAGAAGCCAGATACGCCGCGGTCGGCAAGGCGCTTAAGGTGCTGGCGCTTGTGACCATCATACCGCTGGCCTTCTGGGCTGTGTACCCTGCCACCCTGTTTGTAATGCAGACGAGCAACTTTGTGTGGAACAACTGGACCCTCCTGCCCGCCATATATTTCGCAGACGTATTTCTGACTGCCACCGCCATCGCCATCCTGTTACACTGGGCAGTGAGGTGGGGCAAACCGGATCGGGAGGTGCTGTCTCCCCTCCTCTCAATCCACGGGGCAGCGGCCATGGCGGTTACGGCTCTGCTGTTGTTGCAGGTGGCCATATGGGGGAACAAATTCGGTGGGTCTTTCTTCTACAACTCGCTTCAGCCCATAGTGGAGTGGATCTACTACGCCGTGGCCCTCTTCCTAGTGACCTTCGTCCTCTCCGCCGCCGCCCAGCGTTTTACGCCGCTTTCGCTGGTAGTGCCCATCACCGGGTTTGCAGGCGCCGTCGTAAACAAGTGGAATATTATCCTCAACGCCCAGTCTGTGTCAAAAACGGGCGCCGGCTTAATGCCCGTAGACGTCGGCCATCTATTAGCCGAAATTCCCATAATGGCCGCAATAGTGGCCTTTGGAGTGTTCATACTCGCAGTGCTGTCAATGATATTCCCCCTGGAGCTGAGAGGCTATGAATAGGCGGACATATATAAAGGCCCTAGCCGCCGCGGCGTCGCTCGGCGTATTCCTCTGGGGATACTGGCCAGTGATAGATAAAATCATTAGCCCCAAGCGCCAGCCCTACGGGCCTGACTCACAAGCCGGCAAAAACGTAAGATATGTACACTCCGTGTGTCTAGGTTGCAACGTCCGCTGCGGCATCAGAGCTAGAATTGTGAACTACAACGGCGTGGAGGTGATCGAGAGAATTGAGGGCAACCCGTACCACTTGTATAACAGGGCTGTCTCGGTAGACAAACAAGTGAAGAGGTACGAACCACTGCCCTACAGCACGCCCGTGAAAGAGGCGTTGGAGAAGTGGAGCGGCACGCTATGTCCAAAGGGCGTAGATGGCATCCACTACGTGTACGACCCCTACAGAGTGTTAAAGCCGCTTAAGAGGGCGGGGCCGAGGGGTAGCGGAAAGTGGAAGGAGATCACGTGGGAGCAGTTGATAGACGAGGTAGTCAACGGCGGCGTAATAGAGGAGACTGGGGAGAGACTGCCTGGGCTAAAGGAGTTCTTTGTCTACGGCAAGTTGAGGGAGGCCGGGTTTGACCCCAACGCCGTACTCAGCGAAATGAAGAAGGACGTGGACAACATCTTAAGCATCGCCAGGGATCCCAAGACGACGTACGACGACGTGGTTAAGGCCATTGAGGAGTTTAAGGCCAAGTGGCAGCAACGCCTCGGCGAGAGGGGGCTGAAGCTCGAGGACGTGTTAATTGACCCAGATAGGCCCGACTTAGGCACAAAGGCTAACCAAGTGATGTACCTGAGGGGTCGCGGCCAGTCTAACACCGACGACTTTTCACAACGCTGGATATACGCATTTGGCAGTGTAAACTGGACTAGGCACACCTCTGCATGTCAGCTCGGATACTACACGGCAAATAGAATCTGGGCTGGCTATACTGACTTACAGGGAGACGCCATGGGCGCGAAGGTGATCATAGGCGCTGGGTGGTCTATGGGGAGACTTCACCCCGGCGCAACTGGGCAAGGATTTATCATTGAGAGAGCGTGCGAAGGTGAGCTGAAGTTGTACTACGTGAACCCGGTGGCGCCTAGAACCACGTGTAGAGACAACATCGTGTGGGTGCCCGTTAAGCCTGGCGAAGACGCCGCGCTGGCCTTTGCCGTAATTAGGTGGATAATTGAAAACAAGCGCTACAACGAGGAGTTTCTGTCTATACCTAACTCCGCCTCGGCGAAGAAGCTGGGCTACCCCGTTAACACCAACGCCACGTGGCTAGTGATAGCGGAGGGTAGCCGCTTCGGCGAATTCCTAAAGGCCAGAGACGTAGGCATCGAAAACTCCGACAAGCCCGTGGTGTGGACTGGGGAGAAGTTTGCCACATACGACTCTGTGGACAAGGCCAACCTCTACTACGTGGGTAAAGTGACGCTCCCCAACGGCGAGACTGTCACTGTGAAGACGGCCTTCATGATTCTGCGCGACGAGGCCTTCGGCAAGTCGTTTGAGGAGTGGCTTGCCATAGCTAGCCCCTACGCTGTGGGGACGCCAGAGTTTGCCGATTACGTCAAAGTAGTTGAACAAATGGCTAAGGACTTCGCCGATGCTGCACCAGCGGCGTCGACGATTGTCCACAGAGGCGCCGGCATGCACCCCAATGGAGAGTACATAGTCTGGGCCTATAGGATGTTAGATACTTTAGTAGGGAATTTCCACAGAAAAGGCGGCATATTGGGTCGCCCGTCAACTACGTCGTATAATAACTATGTTTATGACGCAGGAACTTCTGGCTTTGGCGAGCCCGTGAGGTGGGGGCCGCCAATTGATAGACATGGATATGCCTATGAGAATACGTTGGAGTACTGGCTGAGGGTCAAGAAGGCCCTTAAGGAGGGTAAGACTGGCGAGGAGGCCGTAAGGGCTGCGTATCCCACTAAGAGGCCGTGGTATCCGCACACGCCTGAGGAGAGCTACACAGAGATCTTCGCCGGCATTGCAGAGGGCTATCCCTACAAGATAGGCGCCTTAATTATGTTCTATGCGAATCCTGTACTTTCGGCAAACTACGGCGTTAAATTTGTGGAAGTGTTGAGAGACCCGGCCAAGGTGCCGCTCTTTATCGCCATAACTACCACCATCAACGAGACCATGATGTACGCCGACTACATTGTACCCGACACGACGTATCTCGAGACGGGCACCATGGGCGTACAGTACCTCTATGCAACTGGCGGCGGCGTAGTCCGCGCAGAGGGCTGGCGCTCGCCAGTGATAATGCCGTTGACGCAACGCATAGGCGACTGTCCCAACGGCCACCCGAGGTACGCCAGCTTCTGGGAGTTCTTCATTGATGTGGCTAAGAAGCTGGGTATGCCGGGCTTCGGCGATAAGGCAATTCCGGGCGCAAAGGGGAAGAAGTACTAGGGGCAGTGGTTCTCGCTACACTGTGCCTGGGAGTACATCATGCGGATATACGCAAACGCCGCACTCCACGCCAAGGACCTCAAGTTGATTCCGGAGAATGTGCCAGACGAAGAGGTGAAATACGTGGAGGACAACTACCCAATTGCCCGCTTTAAGGACATCCTGCCGTCTGATGAGTGGAGGTACGTGGCCTACGGCCTAGCCCGCGGCGGAGTATTTACGAAGTACGATGACTCCTTTGACGAAAGGGGCATTTCTAAGAGGGGCGTGCCCGGCAGAGGCACACTATATCTGTGGAGCGAAGACGTTGCAAAGACGAGGAACAGCGTAACTGGCGAAAAGTTCTGGGGTGGGCCTAAGTACTTCCCCATTGCCACCTACGCGCCGGCAGGACCCGCCTTCCAGAAAGTGGACAAGTGGCTGTCTGGAACTCCGCTGAGGCAACTATATCCGCCGAGCGAGTGGCCGTTTATGGTCGTATTCTACACAGGCCCGCTGTTTACTAAGCACCGTAGCCAGTTCTACTACTGGGTGAAGCAGGTGGCGCCTGAGAACTTCGTGCTTATCAACCCGGTGGATGCGGCTAAGTTGGGCATAGAGACTGGCGACGTGGTGCGGGTTGAGACGCCGGCGGGCTTCTTCGAGGCGCCAGCCGTGGTGGAGGCGACGGTGGCGCCCGGCGTCATAGTGGTGCCGTATGGAATGGGCAGGTGGGCCGACACTGTGGTAAAGAAGCCCGCCTACTTTGCGCTGAAGGGCCCGTTGGCGAAGTTTGTGGAAGAGCTTCCAGACCGCGTGGAGATTCCAGAAGACGCGGTAAACCCAGTCAAGAACTTGCCCGACTTAGTTAAGAAGATCCTGTTTACCAAGAGCCCCGCCGACTACTACAACGGCCTCGCCGTAGATGAGTGGAGGTTTAATGGAATTACGCCAAATGTGGCCGAGATGTTGGACCCGTCGTTGGGAGAGTGGCCTCTCTTGAGCTGGCTGGGCGCATCGCAGGCATATTTCGACACTCCGGCCAAGGTCAGCAAGACTGGCAAGAGGCACGAGTTCAAGGTGCCGTACATCGTCTGGTAATCCACTCTTTTTTAAACCCCTTCCTTTTCCTCTGTGCGTCTTAGGGTGTTCTCCCAGCCCCGGGTTCCCCGCGTGGAGGTCCCCGAGTTTGAGGTAGAGTGGCTCACCTTTGACGTAGATACGCGGCCTTTTCTCGACCCGTTTAGGGTCCAGTGTAGGGCGGACGTGGCGGTTAAGGCGCTGGCGCAGGGGCGGGGCGTGCCGACTGTGTTTGTCCTCGACTGCGACGGCTACTACCCCGGCCTCAACTTTGTCTTCGGCCTGGCTGTGCCCGAGCTTATGACTGCGGTGGTCTTCACGGCGAGGCTCCGGGGCGCGAGGTTTGAGGAGAGGCTGGCGAAGGAGATTACCCACGAGGCGGGGCATCTCTACGGCTTAGGCCACTGCGACGACCCCCGTTGCGTCATGTACTTCAGCAATTCCATCTATGACACTGATAGGAAAACGCCGTATTTCTGCCAGCGTTGTAGGCGCCAGCTCCTCCGCGCTAGGCCCTATTTTTGAGGTACTGCAATAGGCCGCCCGCCTTTAGGATTTCTAGGGGGAGGCCGGCTAGGGGCTTTCCCTGTATTGCCTCGCCCGTGGTTAAATTCCTCACGACGCCCCCCGTGAGGTCTACCTCGAGCTCGTCGCCTTCTCTCACTTTAGCCCTCACGCCTGGCGCTTGGAGGACGGGGAGGCCCACGTTTATCGCGTTGCGGTAGAATATGCGGGCGAAGGACTCCGCAACCACTGCCAAGACGCCGGCGCCTTTCAGCGCTATGGCTGCCTGCTCGCGCGAAGAGCCCATGCCAAAGGCTCTGCCCGCCACAAGTATGGCGCCCTTGGCCTTTTTGGGGAACTCGGGGTCTATGGGCTCCATGGCGTGTTGGCCCAAGATGGCGGGGTCTGTGTACACGAGGTACTTGGCCGGTATTATGACGTCTGTGTCTATCTTGTCTCCGTAGACTATTGCCCTCCCTCTTATGAGCATGGAGGAGGGGGTTCATCCCTATATATATTTGAGGGTGGGAAAGGTTTATATATAGCCTTGTTCTGGGCCTTATGGTTTCGGGGCTCGGGTGGTGAAAATCTTCGACACCACTCTTAGAGATGGCGAGCAGATGCCTGGGGTCGCCCTGACGCCCGAGGAAAAGTTGCAAATTGCCCTGGCCCTCGACGAGGCGGGGGTAGACATGATTGAGGCCGGCTTCGCCGCTGTGTCGAAGGAGGAGGCGGCGGCCGTTAGGCAGATCGCCAGGGAGGTGTCTAGGGCGGAGGTGGTGAGCCTCGCGCGTATGACTAAGTCTGACGTAGATGCGGCTGTGGCCGCCGACGTGGATGTGGTGCACGTGTTTATAGCCACGTCCGACGTCCACATGAAGTACAAGTTGGGCATGACAAGGGAGCAGGTTATAAGGGCTGTGGAGGAGGTGATCCCCTACGCCAAGTCCCACGGGGTGAGAGTTCTCTTCAGCGCGGAGGACGCCACTAGGAGCGACTTGGACTTCTTAGTCGAGGTGTATAAGACGGCCATTGAGGCTGGGGCTGACGAGATAAACGTCCCCGACACGGTGGGGGTCATGACGCCGAGCAGAATTGCGTTTCTGGTGAAGTTCCTAAGGGAGAGGTTGCCCCCGGTCCCCATGCACGTGCACTGCCACGACGACTTCGGCATGGCCGTGGCCAACACTATAACGGCCATCGAGGCGGGCGCTGACGTGGCGCAGGTGGTGGTGAACAACTTTGGGGAGAGGGCGGGCAACGCGGCTTTGGAGGAGGTGGTTGCGGCTCTGCACTTCTTGCTGGGTTATAAGACCAATGTTAGACTTGAGATGTTGTATGAGTTGTCTAGGCTTGTGTCAAGGCTGTTCGGCGTGCCTGTGCCTCCCAACAAGGCGGTGGTGGGGGACAACGCCTTTAGCCACGAGGCCGGGATCCATGTCCACGGGGTTTTGAACAACCCGTTCACATACGAGCCAATGACGCCGGAGGCGGTCGGCAATAGGAGGAGGATTGTCTTGGGGAAGCACTCGGGGAGGCATGCCGTTGTGTGGGCGTTGAAGAACATAGGCGTAGAGCCTCACGACGAGTTGGTGAACTACGTCTTGGAGCAGGTGAAGGAGCTCGCCGTTAGAAAGGTGAGGATAGACGAGGAGGTATTGAGGGAGGTTGTTCATGCTTATATGCGGGCTTCTTCTCGCCCATATGCCGTATAAGGTGTTGGTCATACCGGGGGACGGCATAGGCCCGGAGGTGGTGGAGGCGGCCATGTACGTGGTAAACGCCGCCGCGGCCAAGTTCGGCGTGGAGCTTGAGGTGAAGACCGCGGAGGCTGGGGACGCGGCTTTGCGTAAATACGGCGTGGCCATGCCGCCGGAGACTTTGAAGCTGGCCGACGCCGCCGACGTAATTTTCAAGGGCCCCATTGGGGAGTCTGCGTACGACGTGACGTCGCTTATTAGGATGAGGTACACCCTCTACGCCAATATTAGGCCTGTGAAAGATCTGCCCGGCGTGCCCGCCGTTAAGCCCATAGACTGCGTCTTTGTGCGAGAGAACGTGGAAGACGTATATGTGGGGGCCGAGTACAAGGTGGGAGACGTGGCCATCGCACTGAAGGTCATCACGGGGCAGGGGACGAGGCGCGTGGCGAGGGTGGCTAGGCGCTACGCCGAGGCTAGGAAGAGGAGGGTAACGATTGTCCACAAGGCCAATGTGTTGAGGGTGGTGGATGGCTTCTTCAGAGATGTGGCCCTCGAGGAGCTCAGGGGGCTGGAGGTGGACCAGATGTACGTCGACGCCGCGGCGATGGAGCTCGTGAGAAACCCCTCCCGCTTCGACGTAGTCCTCACCACTAATCAATACGGCGACATTTTGACAGACTTGGCGGCGCAGGTGGCCGGCGGCATTGGCCTAGCCCCCAGCGGCAACATAGGCGACAACAAGGCCATGTTTGAGCCTGTACACGGCGCTGCTTTCGACATCGCGGGGAAGGGCGTGGCGAACCCCATAGCCACTATACTGTCGGCGGCCATGATGTTCGAGTGGCTGGGCAGAAGAGACGCCGCCGAGGCAATTAGAGCCGCCGTAGAAAAATCTATAGAGGCCGGCTATAAAACTCCAGACATAGGCGGCAAGTATAGTACAAAAGAAGTGGGAAAGTATATAGCTTCAATCCTTTGAATATAGATTGGCGAAGTATACCACGAGGTAGAATCATTATAAAGAATCCAAGACATGCGCCATTATGTCGCAAAACGGGCAATTCCTTGAGTATACTTTGCAAGTAATTAGGAGAGGTGTGGAAATGGGCGGATTCCCAGAGGACTTTTACAAACTGTTATCAAGGCCAAAGCGGATAATACAAGTCTCAATACCTGTGAAAATGGACAACGGCAGCTACGAAGTGTTTGAGGGCTACCGTGTTCAACACAACGACGCTCTTGGTCCTTTTAAGGGTGGTATTCGTTTTCACCCGGAGGTGACTTTGGCTGATGATATTGCTCTTGCCATGCTTATGACGCTTAAGAATAGCCTCGCGGGCCTGCCCTACGGCGGGGCTAAGGGGGCTGTGAGAGTGGACCCGCGGAGGCTCTCTAGGCGGGAGCTTGAGGAGTTGGCTAGGGGCTACGCGCGGGCTGTGGCGCCTCTCATAGGCGAACAGTTGGACATCCCAGCCCCAGACGTGGGCACAGACTCCCAGGTAATGGCCTGGATGGTAGACGAGTACTCTAAGCTGGCGGGGAGAAACGCCCCAGCAGTCTTTACCTCAAAGCCCCCCGAGCTCTGGGGAAACCCAGTCAGAGAATACTCCACAGGCTTCGGCGTGGCAGTAGCGGCAAGAGAAGTCGCGAAGAGGCTATGGGGAGGAATAGAGGGAAAAACCGTCGCCGTCCACGGCGCCGGGAATACGGGGGCTTGGGCGGCCTATTGGCTTGAGAAAATGGGCGCCAAAGTCGTGGCCATTTCAGACACGAGGGGCACCGTGGTGAACAAGGCGGGCATACCGGGCGAGCAGATCCTCAAGGTCTACATGGAGAAGAAGAGGGACAAAAGCGCCACAGTGCTGGCGTTGGAGGGGGAGAAGATAGCTGACTCCAACGCCTCGCTCTACCAAGACGTGGACATCTTGGTGCCTGCCGCTATTGAGAATGTGGTTAGGGAGGATAATGTGGGGTTGGTTAGGGCTAGGTTGGTGGTGGAGGGGGCTAATGGGCCCACTACCCCTGGGGCTGAGAGGAGGCTGTATGAGAGGGGGGTTGTGGTGGTGCCGGATATCTTGGCTAACGCGGGCGGCGTGATTATGTCTTATCTGGAGTGGGTGGAGAATTTGCAGTGGCTGTTTTGGGACGAGGAGGAGACTAGGAGGAGGCTTGAGGCCATAATGTCCAACAACGTGGCTAGAGTATACGCCAGGTGGGAGAAGGAGAAGAGCTGGACCATGAGAGACGCAGCAGTAGTCACAGCCCTAGAAAGAATATACAACGCCATGAAGACAAGGGGGTGGATCTAGATTATTTGTATCTTGGTGAAGAATGTTGAGAATATCTATATATACAATGTTGTATCTTATTGTTATTCATATACAACTCGATGTCATAAGTTTTCTTCTCTTCTTTTAAATAGATTTTGCCTCTCTCTATATTTGTATAATGACTAAAGATTTAAAGTATTGATCTTCACGCCTTGCTATGTGTGGCATCGTTGGAATATATAGCCTTGACGGAGGATCAATAGACTTCTCAATAGTTCTTCGTGGGCTTCTGGCAATGAGAGAAAGAGGTACTCCTCACGGGGCTGGCGTGGCTTACTACAGAGGTGATGGAAGACTCCTCGTTAAAGCCTTCTCGCGCACGCCTGTTGGCAGATATGTCAAAATTACAGACGGATTTTACGACGTAACTTTGGAAAATGAGACCTTAGACGACGGCTTTGTATACTTAAAGAGTAGGTGGCTTGACGTTTATAAAGTTGCCGATTGGCCGGAGGGCTTGGCTGCTCGCTATAAGCTTGACGGCGTTAGAAGCCCGGTTTGGCTTGGCCACACGCGTTACCCCACTAATAGCCCTGGCAGGCTCCCGCTGTACTCCCATCCCTTTGCCGTGGGGGAGGTGGCCATTGTGCATAACGGTGATTTGTCCTCGTACGGCTCACATGTAGAATTGATCAACCACTACGTAGGGGATGGCAAATTCACTGGAAATGACAGCGAGTCTATTGCGCATCTCCTTAACTATCTTTTACAGACGTATGACGTAGAGGAGGCCATCAGAGAGCTGTTGTACGGACAGCGCGTGAGGTGGGCTAGGCTAGACGGCCCGTACGCCGTGGCGTTTATGGTGGGCGGGCCGAGTCCGTATTTTGGCGCTTTTGTCGATTTGTACCACTTTAGGCCCCTGTACGTAGGGACCGATGGGGCAACGCTCTACGTGGCTAGTGAGGCCGCGGCTATAAAGGCCATGTCGCCGTCTGCGCGGGTTTGGGCCCTTAGAGGTGGTGAGTACATCGTTGCGCATAAGGGCGAGGTCTGGGGCAACTTCAAGATGCGCTATGTTTATCCGCAGTCCCCGCTGCCTCCCGCAGAGGGGTTTATTGACGCGTCGGCCTTCGGCGTGACAGAGCTGGCGGATGTTATAAGGAGGGAGGTGGAAAAGCGGGGACAGGTAAGCGTCGTAAATGTGAACGGCCACAGATATCTCGCCAGTGGGCTCGAAAGAGGGGTGGTTAAGATGTGGGGTGTTGTGGGGAACGCCTCGGCGAATGTGATGAGCGGTGGGGAGGTCTACGTCTATGGAGATGTGCAAGACGACTTTGGAGATGCCATGAACGGCGGCGTGGCTGTAATATACGGCAACGCCGGCGACACCTTGGGACAGGCTAAGCGCGGCGGAGAGATCTACGTCTACGGCGACGTTGGCACAAGGGCCGCCATTCAGCACCGCGGCGGCGTAATGATTATAGGCGGCTCCGCCGGGGATTTCCTGGGGGAGTACATGGGGGGAGGCACCGTCGTCGTACTAAGGGTTACTAACGACGAGCCTGTGGGCAGGTACATCGGAAGCGGGCTGGTGGGAGGGAAGATATACATACGCGGCGACGACGTGCCCCCAGACTTCGTGGGCTTAGCGCCGTCCTCTAGGAGACTTAAGAGGTATGTGGAATACCTATATAGGAGCGGGCGTATAGGCGAAGAGGAGTATAGAAGGCTATCGTTGGGCGACTTCGCGGCCGCGCCTTCCCACCTTCATAAGTTGTGGGGAGGAAGCCTCAGGGTAGAGCATAGGCATTTAACCGAAGAGGAGGTGAGGGAGCTGGCACCGTATGTGGCTAAGTTCAACGCACTTTTTGGCCTCAACGTGGACATCTCTAAGGAGGTCTTCACAGTGGTGAGCAGAGGCCATGATTTCTAAGCTTGTCGTTGTAAAAAGCTACATACCCCCGGCACGTCACAGAGTGCCGGAGTTCTGGGACGAGGAGAAGATCAACTACGTCCGCGCCTCATCGCAGAGCGGCTTGCCGCCGTATGCCCTAAGCGAGCCGCGGAGAGTTGGCAGACTCCTAGACCGCATCTCGTTCAAGGATCTAAGGCCGAGGGAGGTCAACGAGCTGTTGGAGAAGGCGGATAAATTGGACGTAGACGTGGGAATGGACTTCTTTGGGACACGGCTGAGTGTTCCCATCTACGTTGGCGACATGTCCTTCGGCGCATTGAGCGGAAATCCCAATATCGCCATAGCAAAGGCTGTTACGGAGTTCGGCGCGGTGGCCGGGATAGGCGAGGGCGGGCTGCACCCCGAGGTGGCCAAGTATAGGAACATAGTGGTTCAATGGGCCTCTGCCAGGTTTGGAATGGGCCTAGATCTGCTGAGGGCCGGCCTCGCAGTTAATATAAAGATTGGACAGGGGGCTAAGCCGGGCATAGGCGGCCACTTGCCCGGCAGAAAGGTGGTGGACATAATAGCGCAACTCCGGAAGATACCTAAGGGTAGCGATGCGCTTTCCCCCGCACCACACCACGACATCTACTCAATCGAAGACCTGGCGCAGAGAGTTAAAGCACTTAGAGACATAAGCAAGAAGCCAGTATTGGTCAAAGTCGCGGCGGTGAACAAGATAATGTATGTGGCAGTGGGCGTGGCTAGGTCGACCGCGGAGGGCATCATCATAGACGGCGCAGGCGCGGGGACAGGCGCCACGCCCCTCGCGATTAGAAACCACCTAGGCATACCCATCGACTACGCCATACCCGTCGTCCACGAGTGGCTTAGGAAAAACGGCGTGAGAGACAACTTCTTAGTCATAGGCGGCGGCATGTTGTTCAGCGCAGAGGACGTGGCAAAATTGATCGCGCTTGGCGCAGACATGGCGAACATAGGCACTGCCGCGCTCCTCTCCTTCGGCTGTATAATGTGCCACGCCTGTCACACCGGCGGGTGCCCCACGGCGTTGACAAACCTAATAGGGTATGGAAAAGAGCTGGACATAGAGTGGGCCGCGGGCAATTTAAAGAACTACCTCAAGGCGCTGGAGGCGGGGCTTAAGGCCATTGTATACGCCTTGGGCTTCAGCTCTGTGAGAGAGCTGGTGGGCCGCAAAGACCTCCTCAAGATCGACTACGTCGACGAAGAGGTGGCCTCAACCATCGGCGTTGAGCTCGGCACCCCTGGAGGAGTGGCCTTCTACGGCAAATACGAGCCCGTGGTGTCTCAGGAGGTCTACGAGCGGGGAGAGCCGCCGATAATAGGAATGGGCGGAGTAGTGCCCGGCTATACCTACCCCGCGAGGCGGCCTCTCGACCTGTTGCGCATTGAGGCGGTGCAGGTTACGCGCCCCTCTGTGGACCCCTACAGAGAGCCGGTGTCCATAGAGGTCAACATTGGGCGTTTTAGGGCTGACACGCCTGTGGGAGTGGCGGCGGAGGTAGACGAGGCGCTTGTGGAAGTGGGGAAGGGCCTGGGCGCCTTCATATACGGCAACTGCGAAGACGAGCTTTGCGTAAACAACTACGACTGGGTCGCCGTGCCGCCTAGTGGCGCCACACTGGCGAACGGCGTCGCCGAGCTGGGGCGGGAGATCATAGTGGTAGACGAAAGGCTTGGAGGCGACATGTGGCTTGAGGAGTATATACCGAGGCTAGACGTGGAGTTGAAAAAGAGGAGGGTTAGGGACAGGGTGGTGGTTGTCGCAGTGGGGGAGTTCTACGATGGCGCTGACGTGTATAAACTCGCCGCTCTCGGCGCCGATGTGATAGTACCGCTGGGGATATTTACGTATATACACAGGCGCTTTAAGGACTTGCCCATGTGGAAAAGAGCTGAGAAATACGAGAACGCCATTTTGTCCATTGAAAAAGAGCTGAAGCTCGCCATGGGCGCAGGTGGTGTGACAAACTATCAACACATGGTGGGCAACAGGGACTTGGTGAGGTCACTGGACGGCGCGGTGGCAAAGAGGCTAGGCGTAGAGGTGGCAGGTAGGTAGAGGTATATACTACGCACCAAACGCTATATATCATTGTCGGTTGCCTCCTCACAGCTCGTTAAATCCCAAGATTTTGTATATTATATTCCCCTATCTCATTGCATTTAGTTCAACATAGCCAGGTAGGTACCGGCATATATTCCGTATCAAGTGGCTGGCTATATACCCTATTTATGTAGAAATCTTTTTAAGGGTTATCTTCGTGATGTCTATGCCGGAACCAAAAACGGCGTGGAGGCTGTTGAAAAGTGCCGGCGTTAAATACGTGAGGTTTGTGATTGTGGACATATTTGGAAGACCGCGCGTAGATATCTTGCCCATAGACGAGGCAAAAGACGCCTTTATAGATGGAGTATTATTTGACGGCTCCTCTATACCGGCCTACGGCGGGGTAAATAGAAGCGACTTCGTGGCCATGCCAGACCTCGACTCCGTGTACATAGAGACGTGGAACGGCGGTAAAACGGCGCTGATTTTCACAAGTGTAATGGATGGGTCAAGGCCGAGTCTCCGGGACCCAAGAAACGTGCTGAAAAGCGCGTTGGAGACGGTTAAGGCGAGGGGATACAAGCCGCTTCTCGGCGTTGAGCTTGAGTTCTTCTTAGTCAAAGGCGATCCGCCCATGTACGCCGACGGCGGAGTCTACTTCGATGGACACCTACTGCACACATGGCCTGTGTTGGAGGAGATCATGGAGCACTTCCACCTCTCCGGCATTGGTAGCACTAAGACACACCACGAGGTGGCCCCAGGGCAGTACGAGGTGAATATACCAGCGGGCGACCCGCTGGAGGTGGCTGACAAGGTGCTGGCGTTTAAGATCTTGGCTAAGTCTGTGGCACAACGGCACGGCTACACTGCCACCTTTATGCCTAAGCCCTTCTGGGGCATAAATGGCTCAGGCGCCCACGTGCATTTAAGCCTGTGGCGCGACGGCGAGAACCTCTTTGCCTCGGTGAAAGAGCCGCGGGAGGAGTTGAAATACGCCGTGGCGGGCATTTTGCAAAACGCCATTGCAAACAGCGTATTTGTGGCGCCAACCGTCAACAGCTATAAGAGGCTTGTGCCTCACCACGAGGCGCCTACGCGCATAGTGTGGGGCCTTGGCAACAGATCCGCCATGGTGAGAGTGCCCTACTACGGCGGTAGAATAAACAGGCTGGAGTATCGCCACCCAGACCCCTCGATGAACCCCTACGTGGCCTTCGCGTCGATAGTGTTTTCCGCATACATGGGCGTTGAGAAGAGACTGGAGCCTCCGCCGCCTGTGGACACTGTGGCGTACGAGCTTGAGGGAGTTAGAGAGACGCCTCGGCACCTCGGCGACGCGGTTAAGTACGCCCAAGAGTCGGCGCTTCTGCCCGAGGAATTTGTAAAGCCGTATTTAGCGCTGAAGGAGGAGGAGTGGCTCAGCTATTTGAAGTCGGAGGGCGATTGGGAGAAGACGTGGAACAAGATAACGCGGTGGGAGTACAACGCCTATTTAGTCAACGTCTAATGTGTAGATTTTTCGTCGCCATAGGCGGATACCCGCCCGAGGAGGCTCTTGAGGATTTTGCGGCCGTCTCTAGGAGGGATAGGACCATGGGCTGGAGCCACGGCTCTGGGTGGGGCATGCTCTGGCTGAGGCGGGGCGAGGCCGGCGTCTATAGGTCTGTGAGAGCGATTTGGGAGAGCTTTGTGCCCCCTCCCCGCGGCTACGACATATACGTCTTACACTCGCGCCTAGCCTCCGTGGGCTCTATTGCAATAGAGAATACCCACCCCATCCTGCGCGGGGGCTTTGCCATTGTACACAACGGCACATTAGACAAGGAGGGACTCACGGCGGAGCTCAAGAGGCGGGGCCTAGACGTAAAGACCGCCGGGGGCACAGACACAGAGCTTCTGCTGTCTGCGTTCGTTGAGCTAGGCGGCAACGAAAAGGCGGCTAGAGAGGTCGCCGAAGTGGCCAAGAGGTATATCGACAGAGAGGAGCCGCTACTAAACTTCGCCATAGTAGACTTAAACGAGGCGCAGGTGTACCTATACACCTACAGGCTTGTGGAACATCCGCACTTCGTACCTCAGATCTCCAAGGGGAGCCCCATTTTAATAAGCTCAGAGCCCGTGGGCAGAGACTCTTGGATGCCTATACCTAACGATACGCTTCTCACACTCCGCACATAAAATACACAATTAGCCTGAATTTATTGAATTATTTTCTGAATCGCCCCGGGACTATTAGGAATATAATGCACTAAACCCCGGGAGAGTTGTGCATTACGTACTTGGAATTGATTTATCTCCTGCCCAACCCAGGCCCATGGTCGATCTCAAGGAGCCCAGATACCACCCAGCGGTGTTGGAGTTCGAGAAGCTTGTTAAAGACAAGGAGAGATATAAGCAGGCCGTGGAAGAGTTCTTACGATATTCGTGGCGCTGGGCAAGAGATGAGAAGTATCAAACTGTGTTCAAAATACAGGCCGGCATACTGCGGGGCATAAGGGAGTTCTTAGATTCGAGGGGGTTTGTCGAAGTGCTTGCGCCAGTCATAGGCCCAGTTACCGACCCTGGGATCAGGGGGGCTAGACAGGCGTCTATCGACTTCTACGGCGTGGAGTACAAGGTTATGTCGTCGGCTATTTTGTACAAGCAGTACATGGCGTCTGCGCTTGGGAAAATCTACTTCGTGTCGCCCAACGTGCGCCTTGAGCCTGTGGAGAGCATATACACAGGCCGGCACTTAGTCGAGTTCTACCAGGTGGATATAGAGATGTACAAGGCCACATACTACGATGCCATGGCCCTCGCCGAAGACCTCGTCTACCACGTGGCGAAATATGTGAGAGAAGAGTACTGGAGGGAGCTTGAGGCGTTGGGGAGGGAGCTGCCCGAGTTTAAGAGGCCTTTCAAGCGCTATGCCCACGCCGAGGCGGTCAAAATAGTGAACGAATACGGCTGTGTCAACAGCCCCCGCGAGGAGTTGAGGTGGGAATGTGAAAAGCTCTTCTCTGCCTTGCACACCTCCCCCGTCTTTATATACGACTACCCAAAGGGGTCTCGGGGCTTCTATGATAGAGAAGACCCGGAGAGGCCCGGCGTGTTGAGAGACTTTGACATGCTGTACCCAGAGGGGTTTGGGGAAGCTATCAGCGGGGCGGAGCGGGAGTACGAGCCAGATAGGTTGATTGAACGCATAAAGGAGGGCGGGGAAGACCCCGCGAAATACGGTTGGTTTTTACAAATGGCAAAGGAGCTGTATCCGTTGCAAACTGCTGGGTTTGGAATTGGTGTCGAGAGATTTACCAGGTACATATGTGGCTTGAGGGCCGTGTGGGAGGCAAGGCCGTTTCCAAAGCTTGCAGGAATAGCTCCCACGCCATAGACTAGTTTGTGGCGCGAAAATTTCTAGCGCCTTTCTTTCACAATACTCTATTGCCCGAAAGCGTCTAGTACTGCCTCTAGCGCTTTTCCTACGTCTACCTCGTGTCCCATATCTCTTAGGCCTAGCCCCAGCGCCGCCACTGCAGAGAGGAGGTAGTCTAGGCTTGCTTGGACCCCCATGTGGCCTATACGCATCAGCTCCGCCTCTAGGGGCCCCCAGCTACCGGCCAACATGACGCCGTACTTCTTCCAAATGTGGTCGCGGAGGGCGGCTGGGCTGGTGGGCGGCTTGAAGGCTGTGGCCGTGGGACATGTGCACTCTACTGAGCGGGGGTATGGCTCAAGCCCCATGGCCTCTATCGCCCTCCGCGCGGCGAGTCTCGTGGCCCTGTGGCGCCTGTATACGGAGTCGAGCCCCTCGTCGAATATCCTCCTTAGGCTCTCCTTTACGGCGTATATTAACACGTCTGGCATTGTGTAGGGGAAGAGGCCCTTGTCCAGCCACTCCTTCCACACAAAGTAGTTCATGTAGAAGCCTCCCCTCTTCACCTCCGCCGCCCTGTCCAAAGCGGCTTTGCTCAACGCCATTATCGTCAGCCCAGGCGGGGCGTTCAACGCCTTTTGAGAACCGCCGATTAACACGCCTATTTTCCACTCGTCGAATTTTATCTCGTCGGCGCCGATGGAGGAGACTGCGTCAACAATCAACAAGGCGCCGTGGGAGGAGACGGCCTTGGCCACCTCGCCCAGCTCGTTGTAGACTGTGGATGGCGTGTCGCAGTGCACCAGCGTTACCACTTCCACGTCCTTGTTCTTCTCCAACGCCCTATCCACCGCCGAGGGGTCCGCTGCCTGCCTCCAGTCTAGGCCCATCTTAATGGCCTCTCCGCCGTACATTTTGACCAAGTCGGCAAAGCCGTCGCCGTACACCCCGTTGTCGACTACCAGCACCTTTGTCCCAGGCTTCACGGCGTTGGCCACCGCGGCCTCTAGCCCCAGCATAGCCTCGCCTGCCCACAGATAGACCTCCCCCCTTTGGGCCCCCACAAGCGCCTTCACCATGTCCACAGTCTCTTTGTACTCCTGGAAGAACTGCGGGTCTAGGTCCGGGTTCGTGGTCTCTCTCAACAGGGCGGCTTTGACCCAAGGCGGCACCGCTGTGGGGCCTGGGGTGACAATCCTACGCTCGACGTACCTCTTGAACATGTCCCCTCCTGCCCGAGAGTATAAAAACTACCAGGGCGAGGCCCAGCATGCCTACGCCGAGGAAGGCCAGCGCCACGCCCCTTATATCCACCTCCTTCACCACCTCTGTAACCGTGGTCGTGTAGACCCGCTCCGAGGCATATGTAACAGTAAGAGTCTCAGTTTTAGTAACAGTGGCCGTGGCCGTCTGAGTTACTGTCTCCGTTGCGCGCTGTGTGACAGTTTGAGTCACCGTGTGAGTTACCGTGCTTGTAACAACTATGGGAGAGGCGGGGGTGTAGTTGCCGTATAGCGTGATGTGCCAAGGCGACGGCGTAGGTGTGCGGAACCAGAGCTTGATCAGATAGTCGTTGCATGGGTTTAGGTCTACTACCGATATGCTTCTAAAGGCCGTGTAATTTGCGGCGGCGAAGTGCACTTGGATTGGGTTGATCCACCTGGCGCGTACTGTCACAACGGCGCTGGGAGGGGCGTAGGAAGTCGTCTTGTTTACTACCTCTAGCAACGGCTGGGCGTCGCAGGCTGTGACATTGGCTATCTTGACGCCCCATATCTCTATTCTATCCACCTCTTCTCCTCCGTCGAGGAGGGAAAGGGCCACGGCGCTGGCAGTTAGAGGTATTGAACACGTGTTGTGGGCCGTGGGGCCTGTGCCGACGGGGCATGGGCCGCTCCACGAGCCGTCGAACCAGTAGAGGGCCACGTCTAAGGGCTTTTGAGCTGCCACGTGGGCCCAGACGTCTATGTAGGCCCACCGCGGCGCTAGGCAGAGGCACTGTTTTAGGGCAATTACTACGCCGTCGATGTAAGCGGCAGACACGGCGGCGGCTAGAAGGGCGAGGAGGACTAGGAGGCGCACGGAGGGGGGTCTCTCAGTTTTTAAAAATTTGTAAGACGCTCTCTACCTGGTCTTCTAGGTACCACTCTAGGACGTAGTCTAGGCGGCTGGCGAGGTAGAGCGCCTTTTTGTACGCCTTGTCCCAGGTGGAGTATCTGCTTACTAAGACCCAGTCCTTCTCTTCCACCTTTGCCCTAGTGACGAGGACTCTGGCCTCCTTGGGGTTTAGGTAGACCCGGAACATGTACGTATACGTATACGCGTTTAAAAAGCCGGAGTTTTTCAGCTTACAATTATCCCCTAAGTACATTTAAACTTTCAGTTTACTCTCGTCGCGCCTTTCTCTATTTCAACCGCCTCGTAGAGCACGTCGGACAGCACCTTGTAGGCCGGAGAGACGGGGGCCAAGTCCTTTGCCACGTGCGCCGCCATGGAGAAAAGCCCAAGCTCCACATAGCGGATAAGCTCCCTCTTAAGCGCCTCCACGTCGCCCTCCTCCAGCCACTTGGCCAGCGGGGGCGTGTCCCAGCGGAGTTCTACGTCTTCCACAAAGACCTGTAGGCGTATCTCCACCCTATCCACGGCCAAGTCCTCCGGCGTGTTGACATTGTAGAGCCAGAGGGGGTCAACCCCGTGCTTAACAACGGATAGAAAGACGGTTGGAGATAGTCTGAACAGGTCGTCAAGGCGCCTCCTCTTGTGCGCCGCCAAGAAGTCCAGCGCCCGCCGAGCCTCCCGGGGAGAGGCCTTAAACACCGTCGACTCTACGCGGCCATTGGGGAAGACCCAGGTAGAGAAGACACCGCCTGCCTCGGCCAATCCCTTAAACACGGCCGGCGTTATGAAGGGCACGTCGCAGGGGGCAAAGAACACCTCTTCGTCGAAGTGGTGCAACGCCGTGTCCACCGCGGCGAGGGGTCCAGAGAAGCGGGGGCTGTCCTCCACCACGTCGACGCCTTTGTACAAATCGGCGTTGGGCCCGGGGGCCACGTAGACTCGATCTGCCACGGCCCTTCCCGCCTCAGCCACTCTGTCTATAAACCTCTTCCCGCCCAGGGAGTATGTGCACTTGTCTCTTCCAAACCTCCTAGAGAGGCCCCCGGCGAAGATGACCAACACGGCCATGGGCAACACTTAATTACCAGTTATAACTTGTAGCTATGAAGATCCTCGCCCTCCTCTTGTCGGCCCTCGTACTGGCCCAGACCGTCAACGTCGTGGTGATATTGCACAACCACCAGCCCTGGTACATAGACTTGGAGAGGGGGGAGCTCGTGCTCCCCTGGGTGAGAATGCACGCGGTTGGCAACTACCTAAAGGTGCCTCTCTTGATAAATCAGACGGGGGTGTCCGTGGCCTTCACTCTCTCCGGTAGCTTGATAGAACAGTTGAACTGGTATGCCAATGGCACATATCTCGATGCCAGGTTTAAAATCTCGGAGAAGTTGGCAAGGGGAGAGGCCTTGACGGCGGAGGAGAAGTACTCCATGTTAAAAGTGCCAGGGGGCTTCTTCGACATCAATTGGCAGAATATCCTCTACAAGAATCCGCGCTACACCGCGCTCCTGGGGATTAGAAACGACGCCTTTAACAAGTGCCCGCCCGGAGATGTTACATGTGTAGTGTCGAAATTCAGCGACCAAGACTTCGTCGACTTGGCCACGTTGTTCAACCTAATGTGGATAGACCCCTACATAGCTAGGCAGAGGCCAGACATATGGGCTCTTAGGAATAAGACAAGTTTCACGAGGGATGACTTGGCCAAGGTTCTACAATTCCACATAGAGTTAATAAAAGAGGTTTTGCCCCTCTACAAGAGGCTCGCAGAACAAGGCCGCATTGAGCTTGTCCCAGTGCCGTACTCCCACCCGCTGATGCCGCTCTTGGCGGACATGGGGGCAGTAGACGACTTGAGGCTACACATACAGCTCTCCAACGGCCTCTTCAGAAGGTACTTAGGCGCCTCGCCCCTGGGCGTCTGGCCGCCTGAACAGGCGGTAAACGACGAAGTTTTGAGACTGTTCGCAGAAGAGGGCTATCTGTGGACTGTGACCGACGAAGACGTGCTTAAGATGACTATGCCTGGCAAGAGCCACTTCCAGCTCTACTACGCCGACTACGGGGGGAGACGCATCTACGTCTTCTTTAGAGACAAGACTCTCTCTGACAACATTGGGTTTAGGTACTCATCCATGAGTCCGCAGGCGGCGCTCGCGGACTTTGTAAACTACCTAAGGCGGGTGCCGCGCGGCGACTGCAACGTAGTCGTAATAGCGCTAGATGGGGAAAACCCCTGGGAGAACTACCCCAACTTCGGCGACGACTTCTTGCTACAGTTCTTCGGCGGATTGGCCCAGCTTGAGAAAAATGGCACAATTAAGCTTTGGAAGCCCACAGACTTCGTAAAAGCGTGTGGAGATAAGGCAGAGCCGCTCCCGCAGCGGGAGTTCCAGTACTACAACCTCGGCGTAGACATATCTTTCTACAACTCGATACGGGAGTTGCCCACGCGGACCGTGTTGGGGAAAATCGCCGAGGGCTCTTGGTCCTCGGGGGGTAGCCTGGCCGTGTGGATTGGAGACCCCGACGAAAATGCGTGGTGGATGTGGCTTAAGAAGGCGCGGGAGGACGTCGGCGCGGCCAAGAGCTGGGATGTGCTATTCCCACTGCTTGTTGCTGAGGCAAGCGACTGGCCCTTCTGGTACGGCGGAGACATGGGATCTCCGCAGACGTTTGACCCAGTGGCAAAGGCGGCCTTGAGGGCGTATTACCAGAGAGCCGGCTTGGAGCCGCCGGCGTATTTATACACCACGGCCTACCCGGCGGGCATCCCCAGGGAAGACAAAGTGGCTGGGCAGGGGCATGGAAGCGTAAAGGCGCAAGACGCCACTATTTACGTTAACACAACCCACGTGTGGGTGTCCGGAGGCAGATGCGGCGTCGTTTACATCTCTAACCCCAATGTGCCAAGGTCGCCGTATGTGCCCCGTGGAGCAGTGTTCGGACTGCGCGGGGAGAGGCTGGACATATACGCAGACATGGCTCTTGACACGTGTAATGGGACTGTGTATCTCGCAGATGGGGGCAAATTCGTCGCCGTGGGCAACAACGCTCTTCTAAGCCTAATAGGCGCAAAGCCAGGCGGCAAACTGTACGTAGAGTTCAACGGCTTCGTCTACGTCTTAGGAATACCTGAGACAACCACATCAGCTAGGCTAGTAATGTCGGCAGAGGACCCGCCTGGAGACGACTTTGGCCCCGGGAGCTATAACTATCCCAAAAACCCCGCCTTTAGGCCAGGCGTGTTCGACCTACTCGGCATGGAGGTGTACGACCTCGGAGACAAGCTCAGGTTCGTTTTCAGAGTCAGAGAGCTTGGAGGCAACCCCTGGGGCGGGCCAGCCGGCTTTTCTCTCCAGTTCTTCCACGTGTACATAAATAGGGGACGCGGCACGAGAAACGACACCCTCGGCCTTAGAGTCGCGCTCTGTAGAGACGCGGCGTGGGACGCGGCCTTGCTCATAGGGCCTGGGTGGAGCGGGGGGAACCGGATAGTGTTTGCAGACGGCTCATTCATAGACGACGCCATTTCCATTAGGGCTGGGCCCAATAACACCGTGGTGGCAGATGTGCCAAAGAAGTACATAGGTGACTTTGACCCCAAGTGGAGGCTCACGGTGTTTTTAACCTCGTGGGACGGCTACGGCCCAGACAATATCAGAAACTTCGGAGTTATGGCGGACGAGTGGACTGTGGGCGGCGCAGACCCCGCGGCCGTCCTCGCCGGCGTGGCGCCGAGAGTGTTCGACCTACTAGCGCCAGCGGCCGAGGAGCAGAAAAAGGCCTTGTCCACCTACAAGGTGAGTAGACTGCCCAACGGCACCTACGTGGGGACGCCGGCGACTGTGTGTACATACGTCTCCCCCAGCAGAGCAGAGACGCAGACAACCACAGTAGTACAAACAGTGGTACAATACGTGACGCAACAGACTACGGAGACCGTAACAAGAGAAACCACGTATACCACGACGTACATATCGACTACGACTACTACGCTTGTAGAAAAAGTAGTAGACTGGGGCATAGCGGCAATTCCCGTGGCCTTAATGGCCCTAATTACTGTGGCGGCCATCGCCTTGGCGCTGGCTTTAGCCAAGAGGAGGCCGCGACAATCTATATAAACTAAGAACATCTTTTTAGATATGAACAAGTACCTACTCCTTGGAATCGTCCTAGCAGTGATTTTAATAGGTCTGGCGGCCTACTTTATCACACAATCACCCGCCGCGCCCTCCCCAACGCAGTCCCCCGCCACTACTGCCCCAACGCAAGCTACTCCAACTACCACGCCGCCTGCCACTACACCCTCTCCCACCCCTCCAACCACCGCGCCCTCCCCAACGCCGGCCCCAACCACCACGGCCACTCCTACGCAGACTCACCCCGCCACGCCCACTCCGACAACTACCACCCCGCCGCAGGCCGCCCAAGTGACCATAAGGATATGGCACGCGCTTAACCCAGAGGAGGAGGCCGTGTTTAAAGAGGTGGCCGCCCTCTATATGCAACAACACCCCAATGTGAAAATAGTGTTTGAAAACAAGGCGCCTGATCTTCAAACCGCGGTTCTCGCTGCTATTGCGCCTCCTTACAGCGAGAAATTCGACCTCTTTATCTGGGCACATGACTGGATTGGGCTCATGGTGGAGGCCGGCGCCTTAAAGCCTGTAGAAAACGATGTGCAAGACGTGTTAAACAAGTTCGTGGTAAGTATACCTCAGTACAAGGGCCATATCTACGGCCTGCCCTTCACAGCAGAGACTGTGGCGCTTATATGCAATAAGAAGATGGCGCCTCAGCCCCCCACCACTTTTGCCGACCTCTTAAACGTCATGAAGAGCTTTAATAAGCCGCCTCAGACCTACGGCATCTCATATGTTGTAAATCCCTACTTCATATCTGCGTGGATACACGGGACCGGCGGATACTACTTCGACGACAAGACCGAGAAGCAGGGTCTCACAGACCCCAGGACGATAGCGGGCTTCCAGTTCTTTAAGACATACATTATGCCGTACGTCGCGCCGAACCCCACGGACTACAACACCCAAGTGAGTCTATTCCTCTCAGGGCAGACCCCGTGCATGGTGAACGGGCCTTGGTCCATAGGCGCAGTTAAGAAAGCCGGGATAGACTTCTACGTAGTGCCCCTGCCCCCAGTCAACAGCACCTACGTCCCAAGGCCCTACGGAGGCTTGAAGATGTTCTATGTCACCATATACGCCTCAAAGGAGGCCATAGACTTCATGAAGTGGTTTACCACAGATCCCCAAGTGGCAAAGATCCTAGTGGATAAGCTAGGCTATGTGCCAGTGATTAAAGATGTGAACATTGCAGATCCAGTGGTGCAGGGCTTCTACGACGCAGTTAAAAACGCGTATCTAATGCCCGTGTCGCCTAAGATGCAACCCGTGTGGGGCGCCGTGGATTTGGTAATACAGAACTCCATCGTGTCCAACCAAAAGACGATAGCGCAGGCTGTGCAAGATGCGGTTAAGGACCTCTGCGCAAGAGGCGTCTGTTGATGAGGCCTCTGTGGCTAATACTCCCGGGTCTTTTTCTCTTCCTCCTCTTCAATTTGTGGCCTATAGTCTACTCAGTGTACATCTCTTTTACAGATGCCAACATTAGAAATTTCCCCACTCCGCCTCCTTGGGCCCCCGAGGAGTTAAAACAGGCGAGGCCGCCCCCTGACTACGTCGGCCTTAAAAATTACGTCTCTATCTTCGCCGGGCCAGCCGCCTCAGGCTTTTTTAACGCCTTTCTCTGGACTCTCATTTTCGTCGCAGTGTCTGTCCCCGCCAAGGTGGCCGTGGGCACGTTGGTGGGATTGCTCATGTCTTCTGAAAAGGTGTTGGGCAAGTCGATTATGAGGGCGTTTTTGGTAGTGCCGTGGGCCCTCCCGCTTATACTCTCGGTGGTTGCGTGGCGCTACGTCTTTGACCCCGCGTTTGGGCCTGTCAACCAGTTGTTGCGCTACTTCGGCGTAGGAAATCCGCCCGACTGGATAGTGAATAAGGACTACGCCTACGCCGCAATGGTGGTGATAGAGACTTGGCTTGCGTATCCCTTCATAATGACCGTGGTCATCGGCGCCTTGGCCAACGTGCCTAGGGCTGCGTACGAGGCGGCTTATATAGATGGGGCGGGGAGGTGGGACATATTCACGAAGATCACTCTTCCGCTGATTAAGAGGCCGCTAATCTACGCCTCGGTGATGACCGCCGCGGCGTCGCTACAGTTCTTCCTCGTGGCCTTTCTCTGGAACTTTATCCAGCTATACGACCGCTTCATCCTCGCCTATGGGTACTACTGGGCCTTTGGGTCGCCTTTCCGCGAGTACGGGCTGGCGGCCGCCGTGCTCACAGTCTCCGCGCTTTTCATATCCGTGTTTATGCTTGCGGCGATTAGGCTGACTGGCTTGTTAAAGGGGGCCTATGAGAGCTAGCGTGTTTCAAACCGCCGTGGCCGCGGCGGCCACCTTCCTCCTATTCTACCCAGTGTTACAGATCGTGCTCTTGTCTTTTAATAAACTGCCCTACTTCCGGATAGGGGGCGACTTTGTGCCCACGCTCGAGGCCTTTCAGTGGGTTCTATCCCAGCCCGACTTTTGGAGGGGACTTTTGAACAGCCTCATAGTGTCCTCTCTCACCGTGGTAATAGTCGTGGCCTTGGCTCTGCCGGGGGCCTACGCCTTTAGCCGCTACAAGTTTAGAGGCCGGGACTCGCTACTGTCCTTCTACGTGGTATTTACCCAGGTGGCCGGCGGGCTCGGCATCGCCGGGCTAATTGCCCTATTCGGCATCGTCTCCGCGCTGGGGCTTAGAAACAACTTGGTTGCCCTAGCCCTGATATATGCGGCGGGGGGTATCCCATACCACACGTGGCTTATGAAGACTTACATGGACACCATTCCCAGATCGGCGGAGGAGGCGGCGTTTATAGACGGCGCAAGCACCAATACCGTGCTCCTCCGCATCGTATTGCCAATGATGATGCCGGCCATCGCCGTGACTTCTATACTGAGCTTCATCGGCGCCTGGGGAGAGCTCATAATGGCGAACCTATTCCTATCAGGCGAAAATAGGACTCTAATCCTCTGGATATACTCCCTGCTGTCCAACGTGTACTCAGTACAGTGGAACCGCTTTGCCGCCGCGGCCCTGCTATACGCCATACCCCCAGTGGCTCTATACGTGGCACTTCAGCGATTCCTCCGCAGAGGACTCGCCTTTATATACTAGCACAGAGCGCCCCAGCCCTCCGACAGTCCCGTAGCAACGAAATATATGCGGGAAGCCGGCGGCAATGGGGACGTCGCTAGCCCCACTCTAGTACGTAGTCGAATTTGTCTGCTAAAAAAGAGGCAAGTCTGAGAGCGTGGGCGAGAGATTTTACCCTGGCCACGGGTTCCCACCCCTCCTCTGCTAAGTCTAGTTCCTCCTCTCTTACTGCGACATAGATGCGGCCGTCTTTTACAAAGACTGTGGGCATGGGGAAGAGCAGGCGGGGGGATTTATCTAGATCAGGTAAAATAGCCGTAAGAAATATTACCCAAAGGAAAGCCGCACCGGTTCCACGTAGCGCCGGTCTATTGTCACCACGCCGAGCACGCGCCTCAGCGCGGCAACCACCTCCTCCTCGGCGGCCCCGGGCACGGTAACCACGATACCTCGCCCAGTGCGGGGGTAGTACTCGGCGGCTACTATTAGCGGATGAGACGTCAGCCTCTTAACCACCTCCCGGTCGTCTAGCCCCTGTCTCGTGGAAAAGGAGAAGTGGGGCAAAACTATCTCGTGTCCCAGGTCTAGTATGGTTCTAACCACCTCGGCCGGGTTGGCGTTGTCGCTTAACTCAACCACGATGTTACGGCCCTCCTTATACACGTTATAAACGCCGGCCATTGACACCAAGAAGTTTGCCATTAGTTCCACGTCGCCGTAGCTTTCGTAAGTTGGAGTTAGCACAAGCTTCTTCACGGCCATTGTGCGAAATGTAGATATAAGGACATCCCGTTATGACCATGTGCCGCATAGAGTGGTGGTAGTTGGAGGAGGCATCGCTGGGCTCTACTTCACATATAGACTGCTCTCGGCGGCGAGGGAGGTAGAAGTAGTCTTAGTAGACCCCAAGGACTACCACGAGTTCATCGTGGGAGTGCCCATGGCGGTGGCTGGGCTCGTGGAGTTTAAAGACCTCCTCTTTCCCTTCCGCCAGTTGACCAAGGCGAAGTTCGTCAAGGCAAGAGTTGCGGCGATTGACGAGAGATGTGCAAGGCCGGCCGAGGGCAGTGGGCCCATATGCGGCGACTACCTAGTCTTGGCGCCAGGCGCCCTACACATAGGCAGCGCGCAGTACTGGTCAGTGGAGGGCAGCGCAGCCATAGCTCAAGCCGCCGCCGGCGCCAAGGCCGTCCGCTTCATAGTGAACGAGCTGACGCCGGTTGCGGGATTCCAGGAGCTGGCATATGCCATTAAGTCTAGGTGGCCGGAGAAGGAGGTGTCAATTCACGTAGTCTACATTGGCGAAGATTACCGCTCCTTCATGGAGGTGGGAAAGAGGTGGGCGCAAGAGATTGGACTCGAGATGTCGGACGAGCCGCCGCCGTGGCGCCCCGACGAGTTGTACATAAAAGTGCCCGCGGCGAGGCCCCACCCCCTCGCCGCGGGGCTTGAGGTAGATCCAACCACCTTTGAGACTCAGTACGAGCGCGTATACCTCATCGGCGACTCTTCGCTTCTAAAGCTGGGTCTGCCTCCCATTGGGTGGGGGGCCCTTTGGCAAGCCGCCACGCTGGCCAAGGCAATAGCCAAGGAGTTGGAGAGCGGAGTCTTCGAGGTGGAGGCCGAGAGTTGGCTGGCGGAGGGCGACAAAGAGAAGTTCCTGCAGTGGATGGTCTACCGCATGACCTCTGGCACCCCCGTGATTCACTTAAAGGGGCTGTACGACCTCTGGCGTGGGCAAGTCTGGCGCTTTCTCTCAGCCTAGCCCCCTCCCCCCTGCCCACACCACCATGTCCGTCTCTGGGTCCCACACCACCGTGTAGCCGTCTACCCGCATGCGGAGGCGGCCTCCCCTAATTGCCACAAAGTAGCCTCTGACTCTGCCCGTCTCTACGTCAACCAGCAGGCGGCCTCCCACCACCTCCACTCTGAGGGCCTCGGCCAGCTTTGATTTTCTGAACCTGTCGGCTATTTCGGAGAAGTCGGCGGCCATTAGATGGCGGGTATGCGCTTGACCATTGGGCTTCTGACCTTCATAATTATCTTGAAGTTGCAGTAGGGGCACCTTATGCCGGGGAGAATCTCCATCTCAGACTTTGAAAACGTCCGGCCGCATCTCATACACACGTAGAGCTTCCTCTCCTCCGCCACGGCTACCTGTTTGCCGCCCTATATAAATGTTGAACTCTAGCGACGCCGCCTATCTCCTCGATGTACTCGGCCACTGCGCTTGGGACAAGCTCCTTCCACCGGGGATCTCCCTGCGCCATTAGGCGCCTTACCTCCGTGGCTGAGTAGCCCTCGTGGTGTGGGTGAGCCCTCACCTCTACCCCCCAGTACTCAAGCGCGGCAGCGACGTAGGGGTTGTTGGAGTAGGCCACTTGGTAGGGGGGACACCAGTGGCGGACATATGCACCCCATAGGCTTGAGGAGCCGCCTGTGTCGGGCACTGTGCAAAAGAGGAGGCGGCAGTTTGGGCCAAAGTGCCGCCTGAACATCTCAAGCCTCTCGCCGGGGGTAAAGGGGTTTTCAAATGTGAGGGCCTTGTCTGCCGACCCCAGCGCTATTACTACCTCGTCGTAGTGCGTGAGGAGCCACTCCACCACTTTTACATGCCCCCAGTGCAACGGCTGGAAACGTCCTACGAAGAGGGCCCGCATATTTAAAACTGAGACTCCGGGTATTTTAGTGATGTTGTAGCTCGCGGCTGAGGTGTGACGAGAGGCATACTGGCTGACTAAAGCAGAGAAGAAATGTGCATTAGTATCCTCACCACCTTCGCCGCAGTTATGTCGGAGACGTCGAACGGGGGGCTGTACTCCATGACATCTACGGCCACGGGCTTTAAAGAGAGCATTAAGTCGGCCAGTAGGAGCTCCAGTTTTCTAAAGGAGAGGCCGCCGGCCTCCGGCGTCCCCACGCCTGGCGCCTCGGAGGGGTCTAAGACGTCTATGTCTAGGCTTAAGTACACTCTCCCCGAGGCAGTTGCCACGGCGTCTGCCACCTCGGACCTCGTGAAGTCTGACCCCTCTACCACGTAGAAGCCTGCCTCTTTTGCGTATTTGTACTCCTCGTCGTCGTATGCCCTGACCCCTATGTACAAGGCGTAGAAGCCCAACTCCTCGTGCGCCCTTCTTGCAAAAGTGGCGTGGGATAGCTTTTGCCCAGGCGGCCACTCGTCGCGGAGGTCGAAGTGGGCATCTATGTGGACATACACGTCGGGCCTCAGCGCCCTCAGTGCGGCAAGCGTAGCCGTGTGTTCGCCACCCAGCATTATAAAGGGCGGCGTAGTCTTCCTAATGAAGGCCTCTATCCGCGACACGTTTTCGCCGGGCGCCCCGTGCAGTAGCTCCACGTCGCCGAGGTCGCAGAGCGGCTTTGCCACGTTGCCGAGGACAGTCGTGTACTCTAGATACGGCAGAATGCTCCGTATTTTCTGTGGAGCAAAGCGAGTGCCCGGCCTAAAGCTGACGGTGTCCTCCATCGGCGCGCCGAACAGCTTTACGTCTCCCTCGCGGCAGACGCTCTTAAGCATGGCGCCTCTTCCTAGGGACAATTTTTATATCAACATGCACTATGAGGGGGTGGAGCTTTGAAATTGCCCTTATGGCCCTGGTCCTCAAGACGTGTAGACGGCCGATGGTCATGTCGGGGCTCACCGCCACGAGGGAATACACAACTAGGAAGCTCCCAGCCCTCCTAATTTTTACGTCGATGGGGCGGCCCAGCTCGCCGAGTGCATCTCTGATCTTTTCCTCGAGCTCCTCGTCTCTGTACAATGCGCCCAGGATTCCGTAAGTGGCCTCTCTGGCCAAGCGCAGGAACTCGTAGAGCACGTATCCGAATATCGCCACCACAGCCGCCGTCTCCGCGATGTATAAGTGGAACAAGTTACTCACAACAACGGCCGCGGCGGAGAAAATGGAGAGGAATGTGTCAACCTTGGCGTGTGTGGCATCTGCCTGGAGTATGTCCAGCTTCAACACGCGGTAGTTGTGCTTTTCCCAGAGGTACATCAACGCCGTCACTGCGCCGCTGGCCAGCAACAGAAGCGTCATCCATAGGGGCGTGGGCTCCCCGTCCAGCTTTATAGAGGATGCCAGTAGGTAGGTGTAGAAGCCCACCACGGCTATTACAGAGAGCAACGTCAGCAGGCTCTCTACGCGGTAGTAGTCCCATGGGAATGGCCTAGAGCGCCTTGACGCAAAGTAGAGGCCGAATCCGCTGACGTACGCGATGGCGCTGTCCAGAAATCCGTGGAGTGCATCGCTTGTGACTAGGAGGCTTTGGTACACTACGCCGAGGAGGAGCTCCGCCAAGGAGTATGCGAGGGATATCGTCCCCATGATGAAGAGGTAGAGAGAGGCAAGCCATAGTCGGGTCGACGGCGACACGGCTCTTGGAAAGGCTTAAAATATATTTACTACATGGGCGCAATGGGGCGTGCTGAGCGGCTTGAGGAGATCGTAAAGAGGAGGTTGATCTATTGGCCCAGCTCGGAGATCTATGGCGGCATCGGCGGCTTTTATGATTTCGGCCCCCTGGGGGTGCAGATTAGGCGGAATATTGTCGAGAAGTGGAGACGCACCTTCGTCTTACCCTACCAAGACTTCATCGTGGAGGTGGAAACTCCCATAATTATGCCCGAGCCCGTGTTCAAGGCCTCCGGCCACCTGGACCATTTCACAGACTACGTAGTGACGTGTAGTAAGTGTGGTAGAAAGTTTAGGGCGGATCACTTGGTGGAGGAGGAGTTGGCCAAGAGGGGGCTCAAGGTGTCCACGGAGGGTCTCTCGGCCGCTGATCTCAAGCGCCTCATAGAGGAGCATAAGATTCGTTGCCCAGTCTGCGGCGGCGAGCTGGGGGACGTGGAGACATTTAACCTCTTGTTTAAGACGACGATAGGCCCCTACAGCGACAGCGCGGGTTACCTCAGGCCTGAGACTGCGCAGGGCATTTTTGTGGCGTTTCCGCGGCTCGCGGAGTATGTGGGCAGGAGGCACCCATTTGGCGTGGCGCAGATTGGCAGAGTGGCGAGGAACGAGATATCGCCCCGCGGCGGCCTCATTAGGCTGAGGGAGTTTACTCAGATGGAGATTGAGCTGTTCTTTGACCCACAGAACCCCAAGTGTCCAGTCTTCGCCGAGGTGGAGAACTTGGAGGTGCCCATTGTGCCAGAGGAGCTCGTGGCAAAGGGGGCGACCGACCCGCTTTACCTCACGGCGCGGGAAGTGGTGGAGAAGGGGTACGCCAACGAGTGGATGGCGTTCTTCATGGCCCTCGCCGCCAAGTTCCTAAGGGAGCTCGGCGTGCCTCTAGAGAAGCAGAAGTTCCTCGGGAAGCTCCCCCACGAGAGGGCGCACTACTCGGCCAAGTCCTACGACCAGATGGTTTACACAGAGAGGTTCGGGTGGGTGGAGGTCTCTGGCCACGCATATCGCACAGACTACGACCTCTCTGGTCACAGCAAGCACAGTGGGCAGGAGCTCTACTTGGAGAGGAGGCTCCCCGCGCCGAAGGAGGTGGAGGTGGTCCGCGTATACCCCAACCCGGCTACTATAAGGGAGAAGTACGGCGATAGGCTGGGCGAAGTGGTTAAGGCAATTAAGGAGGCGGAGGCAAGGGTGGCGGAGGCCTTTAGGCAAGGCGCGAGCGAGGTGAGAGTCGGCGACTTCGTTGTGACGCGCGAGATGGTGTTTATCAAGGCCGAGAAGCGTCGTACCGACTTGGAGAAGTTTATACCCCACGTGGTGGAGCCGTCGTTTGGCCTTGACAGAATTCTATACGTTGTGCTAGAGCACGCGGTGGCGGAGGAGGGCGGCAGAGTGTATCTGCGCTTGCCGCCCGACATTGCGCCTGTGACTTTGTGCATTTTGCCAATTGTAAAAAGGGAGGACTACGTGGCCATTGGTAAGAGGCTTATGAGAGAGTTGGCGTCTGAGGGCTTCCTCGTGCACTATGACGACGAGGGGACTATTGGCAGTAGATACGCCGCGTGCGACGAGGTGGGGACTCCCCTCGCCGTTACCATAGACGAGAGAACCCCCGTCGACGGCACTGTCACTATTCGCGACCGCGACACTAGGAGGCAGGTTAGAGTGAAAACTAGCGACGTAGCCCGCTTCGCCGCCTTGGTTAGAGGCGGTGTTCCCTTTGACAAGGCCGCGGAGGCGCTGGGCGCTTCACCTCAGTAACACATTTTTAACCCCCACCCCCTGTATTGTACATGTCTGAGGGGAAGGACGTGGAAAGGGGTAAGAGGCTGTTGATACCGCCGTTTCTCAAGCCTCAACAGGAGAAGAAAGAGCAGAAAAGAGGCGAGCGCAGAGTCAAAATACGCGCCGGAGATGTGGAAGAGGGCGTGGCCAAGTTGTCTAAGGACGTCTACGAGGAGCTCGATAAGCCGAGCGAGGTGGAGGTGGTGGCGCCAGGCGGCTCTTCTCACGAGAAGAAGAAGGTGTTCCGCGCCGTGTTAGACGAGAAGTTAGCCGCGGGGGAGGTGTTGGTGTCGGCTGAGGAGCTTAGGTCTCTTGGAGTGGCCGACGGCACTGTTGTTACAGTGAGAAAGAGATGATCAAAGGCGTCTTGAGGGGCCTTGCGGTAGTTGTAGAAGACGTAGAAAGCGGCAGGGAGCTGTATAGGCGGGGCTTCTACGGGCGGTTTCTAGGCTATGACAAGGTGAAGAGGGAGGAGGTGGATAAGGTAGATGCCCCGCTGATACTAGCCCTCTACGAGGCGTTGTACCTCGCGGAGAAGGGGGTGTTGACGGTGGTGGATGAGAACGGAGTGGAAATACCGCCTCAACAGTTGGTGGAGCTGGGTAGGGCTAGGATTAAGAACTTCGACGATATATACAAGATATACAAGTACTTTAGAGACTTGGGCTACGTGGTTAAGAGCGGGCTTAAGTTCGGCGCCTTGTTCTCAGTGTACGAGAAGGGGCCGGGCATAGACCACGCGCCTATGGTGGTAGTGTTTTTGGAGCCTGACAAGGGCATCTCGGCTACGGACATTACGAGGGGTGGGAGGCTGGGGCACAGCGTTAAAAAGACCTTTACCTTGGCCACTGTGCTGAAGCCGGCGGGGGAGGTGGCTCTGCTCGGCTTTACCTGGGCGCGCCTCTAGTCTATCTTGAGCTCGGCCACTCCGTACTCCCCCGCCTTGCCCACCACCACTTGCAATACGCCGTCTCTGTAGACCGCCCTGGCGCTGTCCACTCTGAGCCTGAAGGGTAGCTCTATTTTTCTCGACACGGGGAAGTTGGAAATGCGCTCTCTTCTAATGGGCTTCCCCTGGGCCTCTTGTTGCGACGGCGACGCCGTGACTTCCACTGAGCGGTCGTATACTCTAACCTTTATCCCCTCCTTCTTCACGCCGGGCATGTCTATGTATATAACCACGGAGTCTCCTAGGTCGTATATATCCACGTCTGGCTGTCTCTCCACTTTGCCGACATTGGAGTCGTACAGCTCTTTGAGGCCTTCCTCGATCTTCCTCACTGGCTCCATGTAGAAAACTGCGGCCTCTTAAAAAACGGGGCTGGGTATTATCTGTGTTATTTCTGTCCAACGACGCCTATGATCTCGCCGTAGGCGTTTATTGGGAATGAGCGGCCGCACTTGGGGCAATTAATGCTAAAGCCAATGTTGTACCAGCTTTCTCCAATCTCTACCTCGAACTTGTGTTTACAGTATGGGCATGTGGCGCGCACTTTTAGCGTCTTCTCCAGCTCTCCGCCTGAGTATTCCCAGTCTTCTGGAAATTCCTGGGCCATGGGGGGCGAGGTGGATGATATTTAAAAAGGTAATCTTCGACACATGGACTTCTGGGAGACGTTGGCAAGGCGGCGGTCGATAAGGAGGTTTAAGCGTGTTAAAATGCCAGAGGAGGACGTAATTCGCATAATGGAGGCTGGGCGGTCGGCGCCGACAGATGCAACTCTGCATCTGTGGACCGCTGTGCGGATTGTAGATGAGGCAAAGAGGGCCAAAATCGCGGAACTAATTGCGCAACCCCACGTGGCCGAGGCCTCGGAGTTTTTCGTGTTTCTGGCGGATTTGTATAGGCTGGAAAATTTGTTAAAGCACAGGGGGAGGGAGCTGGCGAAAGACCGCTTCGCCCTTTTCGTATTCGCGGCAGTTGACGCAGCTTTGGCGGCTGAGAACATGGCCCTGGCCGCTACTGCGCTTGGCTACGGCTCTTGTTTCATAGGCGCGGTGCAAAACGCCGCTGAGGAGCTCATAAAGATTCTAGAGCTTCCACGTCTGACTTATCCACTCTTCGGGCTGGCGATTGGCGTCCCCGACGAGGACCCGCCTCCTCGGCCTAGGCTCCCCCGCGACATGTTGTTCCACGTGGACAAATACCGGAGTTACAGCAGAGAGGAGCTGGATGAGGCGTACAGAGTCATGGCGAAGATAACGAGGTCGGGGGACTGGCTGAGGCTGTTGGAGAGATATGCGGCCGCTGGGGGCTACTTTGAGGCGAGGAGCGCCCTCATGCGGCGGCTCCTCGGCGAGCAGGGGCTTGGGTAGCATTTATATATTTGCCGGTTTTGGTTTCCATGGCCACTATTAGGGGCATCGTCATTAGCAAGCAGTTGGTGTACGACCCGAGCGGCGCTAGATACATAAAAGTCGATATAATAGAGGAGAAGGAGTTGCCGGGCCCCGTGGCGGCCTTTTCTGCGCAAGATGAGCAGACGGCGCAACTCATGCGCGAGGTAATGCCGCTTGTTACACAGATAGTGCGGTCTCTCCCCTTCGGAGGGGGTAAGATAGCAGTGCCGAGGCTAACTCTGTGGCTGACTGACGAGGAGCTGGAGATGTTTGGCGACGTGGACGTGGGCGACGTCGTTTTAATCTCTGTAGAAAATGGCGAAATTAAGGTAAAGCCAGAAGCTTAAATAGCTGTTGTTGAGAGTGGGCGTGATTTCAGACGCGTATAGGCTTAAGTACACCTTCGGCGTGGACTTCGGCACCAGCTACGTCAAGTACGGGCCCATAACTCTCAACGAGCCTAAGATGGTGCAGACTAGGGGGCTCTTTCTCCGGGATCTCCCCGAGTCTGTAAAAATGAGAATACCCCCTGACGTGTTGGCGCGGGGCCTTGTGGTAGGCGACGAGGAGGTGCGGAAATATCTGTCGAGCGTTAGAGATGTGCAACGGAATTTGAAGTACCCGCTTAAAGACGGCGTGGCTAGGCGGGACGACGAGGAGGCTTGGAGAGTGTTGAAGGAGTTGGCAAGGTACACTCTTGCCCAGTTCCCAGTGTCGGACCCAGAGTTCGCCGGGTGGCTTGTGGCCGTGGCTCTCTCAGCCTTGGCGCCGGACTATATGTACAAGGCCATTTTCGACATCTATGACGAGCTGGCCAGCGAGTTTAAGATCTACGCAGTGACGATCCTCCCCCAGCCCCTGGCCGTGGCCATTGCAGAAAACGCGGTTAACTGCGTAATTGTGGAGGGCGGGCATGGGAATATCCAGGTGGCTCCCATAAGCTTTGCCTTAATTAGAGAGGGGCTGGTGGCCCTCAACAGGGGGGGAGCCGAGGCCAATGCCATCACTAGGGAAATTCTCAAGGACATTGGGTACAGCGACATTGCCAGAGAGGAGTACGCGGTGGAGGTGGTGAAGAGGGCCGTGGGGCTTGTCCCGAGGAGGCTTAAGGAGGCAATTAGGGCAGCGAAGTCTGACCCAGACCGCTTTGTGACAAAGGTGAGGCTGTCCCCCGTCGTGGAGGTGGAAATACCGCGGGAGTACGCGTGGACGAGGTTTCTCATTGGGGAAATAGTCTTTGACCCCAACCACGAGGAGATTAAGAGCTACATAGAGCAGTCGCGGCTCCGCATTGAAAACGCGGTGATAGGCGACGTCACTCTCTACGGCGAAATGGACGTGGCCAGTGCAATAATCACGTCGCTGAGAAACGTCTCTGTGGAAATACAGGAGAGGGTGGCGTCTCAGATCATCTTGAGCGGAGGCGCCTTCAGCTGGAGAGTGCCCCCCGGCATGGAGGATGTGGCGGCGGACAGCGTGACGAGGGTCAAGATCGCACTGGAGGAGAAGAGCCCGGCCCTGGCGTCTAAGGTAGAGGTGAGGCTGGTCTCGGAGCCGCAGTACTCCGTGTGGCGAGGTGCGGTGATATACGGCTACGCCCTGCCGCTGAGCTTGGAGTGGTCTGACACCACGAGGGAGGGCTGGAGGTTTCCACGCCGCTGAATTTAAATACTGGCGTTGGATATATCGTGGATTTTCCCAAGGTCCTCTTAATACGCCACTTCACAGAGGTCTTGGGGATGAAGTACGCGGGAGAGGGGGGAGAGGTGTTGTGGTTTGAAGAGGGGTTAAACAGGGTGGCGGTTGGGATATACTTCACAGACTTATATGAGGAGGCCGAACTCTACAAGCGTGTGGGCGCGTTGATGGGGCTAGGCGCGTCTAAGGTCTTCTTGGCTGTGCTCCCCGACGCCTTGGCCTTCGTTGACCCGCGGTATTTTAAGGCAAATGGGGTAGGGCTAGTCGTCGTGGACCCCGCCAAGGGCGTAGACGGCGTCGAGGTGAAGATTTTTGCAAGAGCTAGGCCTGCGGCAGTGGAGCCTCTGAAGATCGACGCCGTTAAGGCGGCGTTGCATGAGTATTTGGCATCCGAGTTGAAGAGAGTTGAGGAGTCCCTCTTTGAGAAAGTTAGACGGTATGTAGACCAGAGGGTAGAGGAGGTAAAGAGGGCTTTACAGGCGGTAGAAGAGGCGAAGAGGGCCGCCCCGCCTGTGCAGAGAGCCGCGGCTGAGTCTGCCCAGGAGCCCAGGGGAGGCATTGGCGAAAATGAGTGGGTTAAGATACTTAGGTCGAAGCGCTAGGCTGTAAGAATATATATTGGCTAGTCCTCTCACGCGTGGACATCCTCCTCGAGGAGGTTAGGAAAGTCTTTGGGAACACCGACGAGGGGAAGCTCGCAGAGAGGCTCATAGTCGCCTACAGACAACGGGGGGCTAGGGGGGCTAGAGAGGTTTTAAAGAAGTACTTGGAGGAGTTGGGCGTAGATGTGGCGGATATCGAGAGTTGAGCTGGAGAACTTCCGCTCGTATAGGGGAGCGCACAGGCTGGAGCTAGGCGACGTCAATTTGCTGTGGGGCAGGATAGGCGCTGGGAAAACCTCCGTTTTCTACGCCATTGAGTACGCCTTGTTTGGCCAACAGCTTGAGGTCAAGGAGAGGGTGGCCAAGCTAGCCGACTTGATACACTCGGGGTCTCACGAGGCTAGAGTGGCTCTAGAGCTGGTGGACGGGGCCAATGTGCTTAAGGTGGAGAGGAAGCTGGGAAAGCGGGGAGCGGAGAAGCTCGTCGTTGTGCACAACGGCGTAGAGCTCAGAGGCGGCGAGGCGGAGAGGAGGCTGGAGGAGCTTTTAGGCGTAGACGAGGATTTGTACGAGCGGTTGGTATACATTTCTCACAGGACGCTGGAGGGCTTTATCTACGGCACCTCTCAGAAGAGGGCAATCTCGGTGGATAGGCTCTTCGGCATCGACGTGATAGACGGCGTAGTTAAGACCGTCTCCTCGGCCGAGAAGGCGCTGTTGGGGAAGGCGGAGGAGCTGAGGAAGAGGCTGGCGGCTTATGAGAAGTACCGGGATGTGATTAAGAGGTATGGTGGCTACTCGGGGCTAGTGTCTAGGCTTAGGGCTCTGAGCTCCGAGATTGAGGCGCTGAAGGAGCGGGAGGCTATGTTGACGAGGACGGTGGAGGAACTTGCCAGGGCGCGGGCGGCGTATTTGGCGAAGCTGAAGGAGCACGAGCAGATTCTACTGGAGTACTACAGGGCCAGGTCTGAGCTCGAGTTTTTGGAGTCCTCCGCGGGGGGCGAGGTAGACGTGGGCGCGCTGGAGAAGGTGAAGGCCGCGCTTAGGGAGGCCGCTGAGGAGTTTGAACACATGCTTGACCCAGGCATATTGGAGAAGTTGTACAAGGCGTCCGACCTGGAGGCCCTCTCGGTGGCCATGGCCGAGGTGTACGACGCATTGACTAGGGTTGCAAAAGACTTGGAACTCGAGCTGACCGACGTGAAAAAGGCCTATGAGGAGTATGTGGCCAGGGCGAGGAGACTTGAGGAGGAGGTGGCCGCGGCTGAGGCGCGGCTGAGGAGATTGGAGAAGCCGTTTTTGCGCTTTCAAGAGCTTTTAAAGAAGCTTCGCTCTTTGGAGGAGGCCCGGGCGAGGCTAAGCGAGGCCAGGCGTAGGCTTAGCGAGGCGGAGAGAGAGGCGGCGTATTACACGTCTCTCAAGACTGTGGCGTTGTACCTAGCTGAGACAAACGCCTCTGTTTGCCCAATATGCGGCTCGCCTATAAGCAGAGAGGCCGTAGAGAAAGTAGTTCGGGATATCGATGAAAAGTTCGGCGGCGTAGTGAAGAGAGTGGAAGAGCTACGGGAGGAGGTTAAGGCGCTGGAGAGAGAGGTAGAGGAGATGGAGATCCTCCAGGGCGACGCGGCAGAGTACATAGCCGCGAAGGCTAGACTGGACGAATTAAAGGTAGAGAGAGAGGAGGTGGTGAAAAAGGTGTTGCAGGCTGAGAAGTCGGTTAGGCAGTTGGAGAAGAGAATTGAGAAGTTGCGCGAGTTTTTTGCAAAAGTGGACAAGCGTGTCATCTCAGACGCCGTCTCTAGGTATGGGAGAGCCGTGAGGATTAGGGAGCTTAGGAAAAGGGTCAAAGAACTTGAGGAGAGGCTGAGGCAGGCGGGGATAGGGGGAGAGGAGCTCGAGGTGGAGGTCAAGTGGAGGGAGGCGGCGGCTGAGCTTGAAAAGGCGGCGGCTAGGCTAGCCGAGTTGTACAAGGAGAAGAGCCTCTTGGAGGAGGCGGCGCGGGAGGTTGGGGAGGAGGCGGAGGGGCTGAAGAAGAGGCTGGACAACGTGCTGTATGCGTATGGAAGACTAGAGGAGCTCAAGTCCCGGCTTGAGTTAGCCAAGGTTAGCGCAAGAGCTAGGCTTGTGGAAGTGGTGAGGAGCCGTTTCAACGAGGTGTTTCAAAGCTTGTATAAGTATGGCGACGTTGTGAAAGTGGACGCGGCGGTGGAGCCCAGCAGGGGGTACTACGACTTCTACGCCATTTCTCCCTCCGGCGATAGATATGGCGTCTCCCGGCTGAGCGATGGGCAGAGGCTGTCAATAGCCCTCTCCCTGGCCCTAGCGTTAAGAGAAATCTCCCAGGTGAAGCTCGGCTTCTTAATCTTCGACGAGCCGATACCCTACGTCGATGTAAATGTGAGAAAGGCCTTCGCCCAACTTCTCACATCGCTGGCTGGGCGCTACCAGCTCCTAGTGGCCACCCAGTCTAGGGAGTTCGCGGAGGAGGTCAGAGAGGCTTTGCCAAACGCAAAGCTGTTCACCGTTGTGAAAGACGGCGCCTCTGCGCTGATAGAGGGGTTACAAAGCTGAGCCTCAGTGCAGGTCACCGATCCCAGCTCCAGACCTTCACCACCATTCAGCTTGTGTGTTGCTCTGTTCCAGTATTAAAACTTGCCCTCTGCCAGACGTGGTTGAAGTAAGTCTTGGCAACCTCGATTATGTAGCGCTCGTTGGAGTAAACTCCGCTCAGTTCGTCGAAGTGTTTTACGTAGATCACGACGGCGTCTCCGATGGCGCCTCCGCCGAAGAGCTCAGCCGTGGTCCTCACCTCCACGCGGGGAGGCAGGCTCAACATGGGCCTCAGACGTGCAGTGGTAAGAACCTTGATAGACACCCTCTTTGACTCCTCCTCTATTGCCGAGACCAGCCTATACGTCACCAGCTCTGGGAAGGGGAGAGCGAGGTACACCTCGGAGTCCGCCGTAGTTATGATCTCGTGGACTAACTCGGCAATCCGCTCCGTGCCTCTCACCAGCGTCAAGAACGTCGAGGCAACTGCGTGCTGTCTCTCGTAGACCATTTGCAACCCGTCGAAATAGGGCTTTAACTGCCTCAACGCCTCCGATGTCTTGTTTACAAGCATTTTGTAGACCTCCGCGGGGGGTCTCGCCCTGTACCTGTACGGCCTCCCACCGCCCTCCTTTGCCACAACGCCCAGGTTCTCCAACTTGTAGAGGTAGGTGTATATCTTTGTGTAGGGGATGCCCAGCGCCTCTGCCAACTCTCTTGCCGATTTGGGGCCCTGTTCTACCAAGGCTACGTAGATCTCCGCCTCCCGCTCCCCGACGCCGAGGAGGGAGAGGACTCTGCCGAGCTGGTCCACGGAGAGGTGGCGGTTTAGCTATTTATCTTTTTCCGTTAACCGGGTTAAAAAGTTTAAATATAGATGGCCACGGGGGCGCAATGAGCAAACAAGTGCTGGAGCTAGAGGCTAAGCCGAAGAGGCTGGTGGATCTCTCCAGGTTTAATCTGCCAGAGAGGTACAAATCGACGTTGACAAATGAGAAGTGGCAGACGATGGTCAAGAGGCAGTACGGACTGCCAGAGGATACCCGCGCAGTGAAGGCGACGCTGTCTCTCTGCCCAGTCTGCAACAGGAGGATACCGGCTGTGGTCTACGAGGAGAACGGTGCTATATGGCTTAAGAAGAGTTGCCCAGAACACGGCGTATTTGAGGACTTGTACTGGGGCGACGCGGAGATGTACTACTACTTCCTCCAGTGGGACAGGCCCGAGTACATCGCCAAGGGCCTTGCAAACCCCTACACAGATCTGGAGTTCTACAAGGACATGGGCTCTTGTCCCGAGGGCTGCGGCCTCTGCCCAGTGCACAAATCCAACACCGTGTTGGCCATAATCGACGTCACCAATAGGTGCAACATGGCGTGCCCCGTGTGTTTCGCCAACGCCGGCGCCGCCGGCTACGTCTATGAGCCGACCCTAGAGCAGATAGAGTACATGTTGCGCACGTTGAGGGCGCAGAAGCCGTGGCCCCCCAACGCGATTCAGATATCGGGCGGCGAGCCTACGCTTAGAGACGACTTGCCCATAATCGTATCCATGGCCAAGAAGCTCGGCTTTACGCACATTGAGGTGAACACAAATGGCATTAGGCTGGCCAACGAGCCGGAGTACTACAAGGCCCTGCTAGACGCGGGCATGTCCACCATATACCTCCAGTTCGACACGATCGACGAAAAGAACGAGGGCGTGTGGCGCCACAGGCTTTACCACCCCAAGGCCTACGCCGCCATAAAGTACAGAGTAATTGAAAACGCGAGGAAGCTGGGCCACCGCTCCATAGTCCTAGTGGTGACTCTGGCCCGCAACTACAACGACAAGGACTTGGGCAAGATCATCGACTTCGCAATTCAGAACAGAGACGTGGTGAGGTGGGTGAATATACAGCCCGTGTCCTTCTCAGGCCGCGCCAGGCTGTACAGCAAGGAGGAGCTCCGCAAATTCCGCATAACGATCCCGGACACCATAATTGAGATTGAGAAGCAGACCGGCGGAGCCATCAGCAGGTGGGACTGGCGCCCCACCAACTGGCCAGTGGCCGTGGCCAAGATGGTCGAGGCGTTGACAGACTCGCCCAAGCCTCTCTTCTCCATGAACCCCATGTGCGGCGCCGCCACCTTCATATACTACGACGAAGACGAGAAGCGCATATACCCAATCACAAAGTTGGTAGACGTCGACGCGTTTGAGCGCGGCGCGTGGGATGTGTACTACACAGCGGTGAAGGGCGGAGTGTATAAGCAGGCGGCTAAGCTAAAGGCGCTGAAGCTATTGAAAGCGGTCAAACACAAGAGGGTAAAAGACTTGATCTACGACTTCCTCGTGAAAAAGGACTACGAGTCGCTTGGCCGCTTCTTCTTCAACGTGGTGGGCATCGGCATAATGCACTTCATGGACACAATGAACTACGACGTAGAGAGAGTGCAGCGCTGCGACATCCACTACGCGACGCCAGACGGCCGCGTATTCCCATTCTGCACATACAACGTCGTCGGACACAGAGAAAAGGTAGAGCAGTCCTTTAAGGTCGATCCAAAGACCTGGGTGAAGGTGACCGGTGTATCTCTGACCGGGTGGAACAAGCAGAAATTCCAGGAAATACGCACAAGCATAAGCCCATAAACCTTTTTTCCTCTACCTCCTCTCTCTTCTTATCACGAGGAGCACAGTAATTGCTAGAGCTACGGCAACTATTGCCAACGGCATCTGAAACGACATAGTATCTCTCTGCTGCGGCGTAGTGGCTACTGCGGGTAGGGGTATCGTGGTGTTGCGCATGGCTGGCGGAAGTTCAATGAAATACCGGACCTCGACCCTTGTCGCATTCACTACGGCAAGATACATCTCCACTGCGGCGCGGCGCGTCGACAGCTCATAAAGCTGCCTTCTCAACTCGGCGGTGTAGTTGTACAATGCGGACTCTACAAAGCCGAGCCTGGGCAACGCGGCCAGTTGCTCCACCTGATAGTCTCTAAGGCCACGGGCGTAGTGGACGAGGTCGTCACCAGCTCTCCTGAGCGTAGCAGAGGCGTTGTAAAGCGGCGCCACGTATTTAGACACCTCGTCTGCAGTTTTGTAGAGGTTGGCCGCAACGTCGTCTAAGTTCTTCGATGCGTTTAATATGATCTGCGGCATGCCTTGTTTAAGCGCCGTGGCGTTCCCCCGCGTGGAGGCCGCAGTGGAGTTTAACAGAGGCGCCAGCTCTCCCAAGCTCTTCCTAGTTGCCTCGAGAGTATTCACAGAAGAATCAACTATAGCGATAAGGCTGTCTACAATGCCTAGCAAAGAGTCCACGGACTGCCTCAGCGAGCGCAACTGCAAAATTGCTGCGTCGAGAGGTCTCTCACCTTGTGTTAAATTCAGCTGGGAGAGAGCTCTCTTGGCGCTCTCTAACTCGCCTATCGCCAAGTCGATTGACTGGCGGATTGCCAGTAGATTAGATCTAATGCCAAAGAGCTGTCTGCGCGTCTCGGCAAGCCCCTGTATTGTCTGCCCAGCGGCCACGTCGTAGGAGGCCAACGCCGCTGACTGCGTTTCTAACAAGTTGGCGGCTGTTATAAGCGCTAGGTACTGGTAGTCAACTAAGAGGAGGCTCCGGTTTAACACCTGCGACACCCCAGCCGCAGCATCCCCCAGCGCCGCCACTTGTCTCCTCAGCGCCTCCAGCGCATACGTCGACGTGTTCAACGCGCTGGCCCCCTGGCCCAGGGCAAGGCCCGTCAAGTTGAGAAGCTGAATGAGGCGGGTCAAATTTTGCAACTGGCCGTAGGCAGTCTCCGTAAACAGTGAGACAACCCTTGAGAAATTCTGTAGCTGGGCAACGGCGCTGTTTAACTCCCTCGTCTGCCTATCAAAAGCCGACAATGTGCCGTTTAAATCAAGCGTCGCAGTTATAGACACCGTGGGCAACCGTACAGCCCCAAAGCTCCCAAACTCCCTAATCCTCAGACCCAGCTTAAACTCTGTGTAGTTACCCACCAGGAGAGCCCAGTAGTACACAGTAGAGCCCGACACCTGGGTCACTGAGGTAGGAGCCACGTCATAGAGCAGGGCAACTTTTCCATCCGTCGCCACCGACACCACCACGGGCACAGACACAGGGAGAAGGGGACGGAGCTTCACCAATAGCCGAACCACGGTCGTGTTATCCGCCCAGAGGACCCCATCTCTATAGACCCCGTTCACATAACTCACGTCTACGTCCACCGCGAGAAATGGGGGATACACATTTTGCGCCGGCCGCTCCAACACCACCGCCGAGTAGGGGGGAACCGTCACGCCTGACACATTCACGGGGCTTGGCCCATTGTTTACGAGGACTTCTTGAAGAGAGACAGAGCTCGTGACGGCGCCCCCAGGCTTTACGTTGTACGTCATTACAAGCGTAGATGCGGCTAGGAAAACCGCCACAGCGAGTAGGTACAAGAGCTGCCTCATAGCCCAATTAACTCGTCTATGCGTCTAAGTTTTTCATACGCCGTAGCGACTCTCTCCAGTTCTATCTTCAGCTCCCTCTTGGGGGGCTCTGCCGCCTCGTAAACTCTGCCGCTACGCATGTATATGAGCCTTGTGGCTATGCGCGCCACCTCTGCGTCATGTGTCGCAATAAAAACGGTCGTCTTAAAGATCCGGTTCACGGCGGCTATAAGGGCTAGGAGGTTTGAGGCGTTGTCGGCGTCTAAGTTTGAGGTTGGCTCGTCGAGGACGAGGATGGGGGGATTATTCGCGAGAGCCCGCGCCACCGCGGCGCGTTGTTGCATGCCGCTGGACATCTGCTGTGGGTAAAGCCCAGCGGCCTTCTCCAACCCCACTAGCTCGAGAAGCACCCTGGCCTTCAGCAGGGCCAGCTCCTTCTTCACGCCCAGGGCAATTAGGGGGAGGGCCACGTTCTGCTCCGCGGTTAAATAGGGCACGAGGTTGTAGCTCTGGAAGAGGTAGCCTATGTTCCGGAGGCGGAACTTCTCCAGCTTCTTCTCTGGCATGTTGACAACATCTACGCCCAACACGTACACCTCGCCGCTCGTTGGTCTATCAAGCGTCGCCACTATGTTCAACAACGTGGTCTTCCCCGAGCCCGAGGGACCCATCAACACCACAGACTCCCCCGGGGCCACTACAAGCGAGACTTCTTCTAAGGCCACGGTTCTCACAGCGCCGTTCCCATACACCTTGCTCACCCTCCTAAGCTCTACCGCCATAGCTGAAGTATCTCAATAGGCCGCAACTTTGCCACTCTATACAGCGGCGAGGCGGCCCCCGCTAATGCTACTGCTAGAGAGGCTGACAGGGCTAGGGCGATGTAGCGGAGCTTGAACTCTATGGGGACGTCGAAGTTGACGCCCATACCTATCAAAATTTGTTTGACAAGCGTGGCGCCGTAGAAGCCCAGCGCCGCGCCGGCGATCCCGGCGGCCACGCTTAGCAACGCCACTTCCACAGCCACGGACACGACGATGTCGGAAGACGAAATGCCCACGGCCTTGAGCAAGCCGAATTCCCTAAGCCTCTCCCTGGCAGTGATAGACATGACGGCGAAGGTCGTCACGGCGGCTGTGGCAAGCGCCGCGGCGCTTATCACAGTGAAGACGAAGTTCAAAGCGTTGAAGACCTGGGATACTGTATTCAACAGAGCCTCTTGGGTATACACCTGGGCATCTCGGAACGTCTCTTTCAGCGTCTTGTAAAAAGGCGTTACATACCCCTTGTCTCTGAGCGTTATCAAGACGGCGTTGACGAAGGGGCCAGCCCCCAGCTCTTCCTGAAGCCAGTCAAGGGGAACCACCACCAGATTTAGCCTAAAGGCGCCTATGAAGCCCCTTAAGAAGCTCCTCATAACACCCACCACCTTAACCGTGACTGTCCTCTCCCCGCCCAAGGCGCCTGAGTACACCTTAATCGTGATAGTGTCGCCGGGCCGCGCGGCGAGTGACTCTTCTACAACGGCCTCGCCCCCCGAGGAGGGGAGTCTCCCCTCCTTTAAGTCAATGGCGAAGTAGTCGACGTCTCTAAGAGGTATCCCCACGATAGATACCACTTGCCCATTCACAACGCCGGTGGTAATTATGATCCCCTCTGCCCCACTTACGGCGGGGTTACGCTGGAGCAAGTCCACAAGCCGCTGTGGGATATTTATAGAGTCTGAATACATCATAATATCGGCTGGGTAGACTTTGTAAAGCGTCTGCTCCACGTAGGCCCTCGTGGCGTCGCTGACGGCGGTTAAGGCCACCAGCAACGCTACGCCGACGCCTATGGCGACTGCTGTCAACAAATATCGCAAGGCCCTCGACTTCAAGTCTCCTAAGGCGAGCATCAGTACGTGGTCCACGGCCTCTACGCCGCATCCTTTTATATACTTGTCTAATGCCCCCACGTGAAGAGGACGGTGGCGGCCGCTGTAGCTCTCCTAATCTTGTACGTATACTTAGCGCTCCACTCGCCCAATGTATTTAGCGTGCTGGTATACGATGAGTCTAAGCTTACGCCTCCCGACGTAGAGCCAAAGCTAGTAGACTCCATAGTCAAGCAGAAGAACGGCAGCGGAGTGAACACCGTGCCGGTGGTCATATTCGGCCCCTTCCTTGAGGACAAGGCGAGGAATTTGACAAAGCTGTTCCCTAATTCAACAACCCCGTGGACTATTTTAGATAAGGCACTGGACATCTACTGGCGACGCATAAAGGCCACCGTTGAAAACGCCACTGTGGCGTTTAGAGACGTAGCCGTGGCCGTGGCAAACGCCACAGGAGAGACGTGTAGCGAATTGAAGAAGCTCGTGCAGGGGTACACAGAGGCGAGGGAGAGGGCTAGGGAGCTCCTCTTAGCCACATACGGAGTCGCGGCGCTGGGGAAAGCTGTGGACAACAAGACGGAGGAGTTCCTCAAGAAGTACAGGGAGTATGTGGCAGTCTACGACGTGGACGTGGCGGTGAGATTAGCAGCAGAGGAGGTCTACGGCGTCAACGCGTCGCGGCTCTTGGCAAATGTCACGTGGAGGACGTGGGCCTCTGAGGGCGCCGTGGAGAACGTGACAGAGGCCATTTTATCCACAGCCTTGAACAAAACGTTGATACAACTGGCGCGGGAAGTCGCAACTGTAGGCGTGGAGAAATACGTCTATGTATCCACAGTGAATAAGGCCCCGCCTGTTTTGCGCCCCTACCTGTCCTACCTCGTGTGTAACGGCGATGTGGACCGCGCCGTCGAGCTCTTTAGAGCCGACTTGCTGAGGAATATAACGGCGCAGTATCCGCCCCCCACTTTGGACACGCAGAAGCTCGCGTCCCAGCTGGTGTACAGGGGGAAGTACGCGCTTGCCTTTGTCAAAGCCACTGAAGATAAGCCGGTTATACCCCTGGCGCTGGGCGTGCCTGTCTCTATGGCGTACATAATGGACAGCTTTAGAGAAATTGTGACACAAGACGTCTCCTCAATAGACAAAACCACCGCAACGTCTCTGCTTGTGGTACTTCTGGCGGTTATGGGGACGCTTGCGGCCCCCCTCGTAATAGTGTCCACCGTTGGCCTCACGTACCTCGCCGTCTTGGGATTCCTAGAGCAGATAAGCAGCTTCCAAGGCATATACTACCTCGTCGTCTACATGGCGGCCCCCGTGGTCTTCGCCATAGGAGTAGACTACATGCTCCTCATGACTAGCCGCTATGGGGAAGAGAGGGCTACTGGCAAAAGCAAGAGGGAGGCCATCGACGTCGTGGTTAAATACGCCAGGAGGGCCATAGCGGCTAGCGCCGCGGTGGTGGCCACATCGCTTGGCTCATTCGCCCTCTCCACTCTCCCATTTATGCAGTCCATAGGAATAGGCTATATAATCACCACGGCGTTTGTCGTAGCCTCCGTCTTCGTAGTTTTTCCCGCCATCTTGTATGTCCTGGGCGATAAGATCTTCTGGCCTAGGAAAAAGGTCGTTGGACACACAGGCAGGTCCAGGCTGATGGCCAAGGCGGTGGACCTCGCGTTGAGAAGGCCCCTCGCCGTAGCCGCCGTAGCGCTGGCCGCCACGCTAGTCTCCTTCATATTTCTAACAACGACTCTAAAGATCACAACCGACCCAGTTGTGGCAATGCCAGAGACGCAGCACAAGAAGGCCCTAGAGATTGCCACCAAATACTTTTCTAACATCACGGCGATTTCTACCACGTATGTAGTAATGAGGGAGCCTCCGCCGCCGCAAGTTCTGGCAACCGTGGAGGGGCTACCTCACTACGTTAACCATACTGTGGAAAAGATCGGCGATTGGTATGTAATCAATGTAAGGCTCTCTGTGGAAGACACATCTGACGAACTGTTGAAGGTGTATCAGCTCTTGAAGCCGCTTAAGGATCAATACGGCGCATTAATTGGCGGAGCCGCCTCTTGGAAGAACGTGGTATTCAACGAGATTTACGTCCGATTTTGGAACTTCCAAGTGTACGTGGTAATAGTGGCGGTTTTCGTAATACTCGCCGTGTTGTTGAAAAGCTTCCTAATCCCCCTCCGGCTGATAGCCACAGTGCTTATGTCTATAGCGTGGAGCCTCGCGCTGGAGGTGCTCCTCTTCCAAGAACTCGCAGGACAGCCCACATACTGGCTCGTGCCCATAATCCTCTTCGCCTTTTTAATGGCCGTGGGGACAGACTACGACATTTTCATTATTGCGAGGATAAGAGAAGAGCTTGAGAAGGGGCTCGGCGAGAGGGAGGCGATAAAAAGGGCCATCGTCACCACAGGGCCCGTGATAACGGGCGCCGCCTTGATCTTGGCCACGGCCTTCTCCACCCTGCTCCTATCTCAGCTCACTCTGCTGAGGCAGGTGGGCTTCACCATAGCCTTCGCGGCGCTGGTAGACGCCTTCGTCATAAGGCCCCTCGTCGTGCCAGCCCTCATCGTGCTGGCGGGCAAGTACAACTGGCTGTGGGTCACGGGCTACAGCGTCAAAGTTATAAACCCAGAGCTCGGCGGAGGCCGTGGACCTAGTCCTCTTGATTAAGGAGCTGGGGGGAGAGGCCGACCTAGAGACAATAGCCGAGGCCGCGTGGAAGAGGGGCATACCGCCGCCAGTGGCGACGAGGAGGTTGATGAGACTAGTGGAGAAGGGGGTGGTGGAGGTGGTCTGCGACGTAGGCGTGCGGTACCGCGTTAGATGAACGTAATCACAAGCTTCTGGGGCCTCTTGGCACAGCCGGTGGACTTCTGGGAGGAGCTAAAGGCTACGGTGGGCAACGACGGCGCCGTGGAGCAAGTGAGAGTCGTCGTGGAGGAGATCAGGGCCACCGGGGTGGAAGTGCCACTACGGTCTGTAATAAGCGCAGTGGCACACATGGCGGGCTTGGAGGCAAGGGAGATGTGGAATAGGTATGTGGCCCAAGTGTCGGGCAAGATCAGGGAGACACCTTGCGCCGTGGAGTTTATCAAGTGGGCCTCCAGCGCGGGAAAAGTGGCGATACTCTCTAACACGCCCTGCAAATGCTTCATCACGGCCTTCTTAGAGGCCCACGGCTTGAGGGTGAACCTCGTGCTCACCTCAGACGTCTTGCTTAAGAGAAAGCCCCTCAAGTCGGTGTTTAAGTACGCGCTGAGGCGTCTGGGAGCCGAGGCGCGCGACACCGTGTACGTGGGCGACAGCGAGGAGGACCTAGGCGCAATGGCCCTGGGAATGTTGACCATAATCGTGGGCAAAGAGGGCGGACACGTCAGCTTTAACGACCTCTGCCAGGCGAAGAGCTGGCTTGAGCAGATTTTTAAGTAGAAACGAGAGACGGGCCGTGATCGTCTGCCCCAGATGCGGACTGCCGGAGTGGGAGGCGCTACCCCCGCCTCACACATATCGTCATAAGGGGCCAGAGAACACCATCATGATTGCACGCTGCAAAAACTGCGGCATTATCTTCTACATATTCAGAACGTCGCTGGAAACCTTTACCCTAGAGATTGAGAAGGCTGAGAGAAAGCACGGCACCATACCCCACATTAACCTGTGACGGCGCTCTGCGACCGGTGTGGAAAAAGGCCGGCGCAGTATCTCAGGCAGGTAAGCGGAGAAAAACTATGTCTTAAGTGTCTCTTCGCGTCAATAGAAAATAAGGTAGTGGAGACAATCAGGAAAGAGTGGCTTATAGTCCCAGGCGACTATGTGGCAGTGGCGGTGTCCGGGGGGAAGGACTCCCTAGTACTGCTCTATATACTGGGGAAGTTGAGGGAGAGAGGTGCCTTGAGGGGAGTGAGGCTTGAGGCCTTTACAATAAACGAGGGGCATCCCTACAGTTGCTTCTATAGGATGTCTAGAAGGGACTACGTGAGAGAGCTGGCGGAGAAATTCGGCGTTGAGTACAACGTGTACCACTTCAAGGACATTTTTGGCGTAACCGCGATGGAGCTCTCGGAGAGGTTGGCCAAGGCTGGGCACGAGGTACATATGTGTACAATAGACGGCGTGTTGAGGCGGAGGGCTATGAACATAATAGGGAAAAGGAGGGGCTGGACGAAGATAGCCACTGCCCACAACTTAGACGACGAGGCGCAGACCGTCATGTTAAACGTGTTGATGGGCAACTTGGGGCGGTTCGCCTGGTTTGGCCTCTACGAAGACGCAGAGGAGAAAGACCTCGTGCCTCGGATAAAGCCGCTGAAGTACATCAGAGAGGAGGAGATAGCCCTATACGCCTACTACCACGGCATCCCGCTTATGGAGCTAGAGTGCCCCTACGTAGTGGCCAACCCCAGGTACGACTTGAAATTTACTTTGGCCGGGCTTGAGAGAGAGATGCCGTCGGTCAAATACAACCTAGTCTCCTTCGGCGAGAGACTTGCAAAACTCCTCCGCGCCGCGCAGCCCGGCGCCGTGGTTAAGAGGTGTAAATACTGCGGCGCCCCCTCGGCCCGTGATGTTTGTAGGACTTGTGAACTGTTTGAAAAAGCGGGGCTCCTCGACGTCTATTTGGCAAAGGTGGCGCAGGGCTAGGCCTCAATTCTTATACACGCGCCTTCTTCCACAATTCTGTACTGGACCCCCAGCTCCCTCAGCAACGCGTCGATGTACCTCCTAGCGACCGTCTGCGCCAAGTTGCACAACGTTGCCGTGAGTCTGCCGCCGGCCACCGTGGTCTCTTTCACGGCGGCTAAGCCCCTTAATTGTACAATGTACAAGGCCTCTTCAAGCGTCACGGCGTCTATGCTGGGGGCGAGCTCTCTCACGGTTTTTACATCTCTTTTCGCGATCTCTTCGGCAAGTCTTGAGACGTCGTGGAAGTACGGCACAAACTCCTTCTCCAGCGCCACGGCTGGACTTCCATTTATGACGTGTGTAATCCACCTGGGCACAAAAATCTGCGCATTTGAAACCCTATACTTGACCCTTTTTACAAAGGCAAACATCTCCAGTTGCTTTAATATTTCCCTAATCTGCTCCTCTGTCGCTGTGGATAAGTCGACTATGAAGTGGAGATTTCTACGGGGGCCGTCAATGGCTATGTTAACAATGTTTACATCGTGCTCGGCAAAGATGTTGGAAAGAGCAGACAAAATGCCGGGCTGGTCGAAGTTCAACTCGACGAGGAATTCACCCAGCCTGTTGCCTTGTCCAGCTATGAGATAAATCTCACGGTTAAGCATCAGTGGGGAACCTGGGGCATATTTAAAACTTTGCAGTTTCAACAAATTAAAAAACTGTGAATATGCCGCCGTGGTCTCCAAATTGCCCACTAGGTGGGACATACGTTGGGAGGAGGAGCTAATAGCCACATGGGAGAAAGAGGGGCGCTTCAAGACCAAGGTTAGGGGGGATAGGCCGGTGTTTGTAATAGACACGCCGCCGCCCTATCTGTCTAGCAATAGACCCCACATAGGCCAGACGGCGTCGTACGCCCACTTCGACATGATTGCGAGATTTCTCAGAATGAGGGGAGTCGACGTGGTTTTCCCCTTCTACCTCGACAGAAACGGCCTCCCCATAGAGGTGCAGGTGGAGAAGAAGTACGGCATCGTCGCGCATGAAGTGCCCAGGGAGCAGTTCATAAAGCTGTGTAAAGAGGAGCTGGACCGCTACGAGGGCGAGTTTGTCTCGTCGCTTAGGAGGTGGGGCCTCTCCTTCGACTACTGGCCGCAGGGGACCGACAGCCCGGAGTACCGGAGGATGACGCAGAAGACCTTCATAGATCTGTGGCACAGGGGGTTGGTGTACGAGGCGGAGCGGCCTACCCCCTGGTGTCCACGTTGCCGCACCGCCCTAGCCGAGCCGGAGATAGAGTACAAGGAGGAGGAGACCTACCTCAACTACATAAAGTTCAGGGTCAAGGAGACCGGCGAGGACATAGTCATAGCCACGACGAGGCCTGAGCTACTTCCAGCCACAGTCGCCGTCATATTCCACCCAGAGGATGACAGGTATAAACGCCTCGAGGGCCTGCACGCGGTTGTGCCGCCCGAGGGGCAGGTAGTCCCCATTCTCCCCCACAGAGCCGCCAATCCGAAGTTCGGCACAGGGCTTGTCATGATATCCACCTTCGGCGACACTAGAGACCTAATGATAGTGAACGAGCTCAAGTTGCCCATCCGGATCGTGGTAGACGAGGCGGGGAGAATAAAGGAGGGTCGGTACGCGGGGCTCACAGTGAGAGAAGCAAGGGCGAAGATAGTCGAAGACCTAAAGAGAGAGGGCCTCTTGGTTAAACAAGAGAGGCTTGTCCACAACGTGCCGGTGTGTTGGCGCTGTAAGACTCCGCTTGAAATTATTGTAACAAGGGAGCTCTTCATAAGGCAGGTGGAATTCAAGGAAAAACTGGTAGAGCTGGCCCAGAGAATGGAGTTTAAGCCGCCTGAGTACCGCCAAGTCTTAATAGACTGGATACGCTCCCTCGAGCTAGATTGGCCAGTGTCCCGGAGGAGGTACTATGCCACCGAGATACCCATCTGGTGGTGTATAAAGCCAAATGGGGAACGCGTGCCCATTTTGCCAAAGGGCGGAGAGTACTACGTGCCTTGGAGACAGGAGCCGCCGCCGGAGGTAAAGGAGCAGTGCAAAGACGGCGTGCTCGAGGGCGACACCCGCGTCTTTGACACGTGGATGGACTCCTCCATCTCCTGGATGTACGCCTCGGGAGTCACCAAGGAGTTCAACGTCTTCCCCAAGGTCTACCCCCACTCCATCATGAGGCCGCAGGGCTACGACATTATTAGGACGTGGCTCTACTACTCGCTACTAAGGGCATTCCTACTATTCGGCGACATACCCTTCAAGTACGTGAGAATAAACGGCATGGGGCTAGACGAGAAGGGCGAGGCCATGCACAAGTCGAAGGGGAATGTGATCGACCTCCTAGCCCCAGTGGAGAAATACGGCGCAGACGCGGTGAGGTTCTGGGCGGCTGCCGCGGGCAAACTTGGCAGCGACTACCGGTACAACGAAAACGTAATACGGGAGGGAAAGGAGTTTGTGACAAAGGTCTGGAACATCGCCCGCTTCGTCACCTCGTTCCCAAAGCCGCAGGGAACGCCCAGCCTCACCCCAGTGGACAAGGCAATTTTGGCCAAGCTATACGACGTGGCCAAGAGGGCCATAGCCGCCTACAGCGACTTCGACGTATACGAGCCGGCGCACCTCCTCTACAACTTCATCTGGCACGAATTCGCAGACCACTACATCGAACTGGCGAAGTCCAGGGCGTACAACAGAGGCGGCGAATTCGCCAAAGAAGAACAGGAGGCGGCAATTTACACGCTTCACACAGTCATGGCGTACAGCTTCAAACTACTGGCCCCAATAATGCCCTTTGTCACAGATAAAATCTGGAGAGAGGTCTACGGCCGCTCAATACACGACGAGGCGATAGAAGACCCGCCCGAGGCGTGGCGGGAGGGCGACGCCCAGCTATTCGACATGGTGAAGGCGATAAACAGCGCAGTGTGGCGCTACAAGAACAGGAAGGGGCTCAGTCTGGCAGACCCCCTGGACAGGCCGCTCTGCGTCCCCGAAAAGGCGCTAGCCGCCTCGAAAGACCTCAAGTATACGCATAAGGTGCCCGAGGTAAAAGCCGGCCCCTGCAAAGAGCCAATAGACGAGGAAGGCCTCGCCTCCCTCGACTGACTCTGCGAAAAGGGCAGTAGGTTACACTATGCCGCGGACCTTCGGTATTTCAAGAACGGGCGAAGCGCCGCCGCCTTTGAGCACATGCTCTAAAATCCTCGCGGCGTTCCGCCTCGACAGCATCTTGTTGTTGTTGCCGCAGTAGGGGGAGAAGACGCACTTTGGGCATCCGTCGACGCAGTCGCAGCCCTTCACTATCTTGTACGCCACCTCGGCGACGCGCCTAAAGTTCTTTAAGAGGAGTCTAGAGGTGCCGTTGCCTCCCACGTGGGAGTCGTATATGACTATGACGCCGTCCGGGTAGCTTATGCCGCCTAGATCGGTCTTCGCCGAGCCTATTGCGATCTCGGCCGCAGATATTAGGACGTGCTCAGTGGCGTGGTACCCCTTGGCCCGCGCCTCCCAGTCCAAGGCCTCCTCAGACGTGAAGCGCACCAGGGGCATGTACAACACGACGCCCTTGGTCTCAAACTCGTAGGAGAGAGGCTCTATGGGGTACTCGCCCAGCGTCTCCTCAGTTGTAAACCGCTTTAAGGCGTAGCCGTGCACCGTGATCCTAATTTTAAGACGCCCGTACTGATAGCGGACGCCCTCCACAGAGCCCTCCTCTACAACCTCCACGAGCTCGGGATCCATGTCCTCGAGGGCTTGAGTGACCAAGTCCTCGGCGTCCACAGGCTCCACGATTGCGACTCTCTTCGTCAAGTCGAGGGACTTGGACACGTAGGTCCTCCCGCCGTGCATGTATATGGCCTCTGGGTGAAGCTCGTAGAGGGCGAGGGGCAACTCCCTCTCCCCCAGCGTCCTTCCATCCACAGTCTTTATCTTTACGACGTGGGGCGACCCCCTCAGGCTGAGGGAGCTCAACGCCTCCCTCCCCGCTGGGGTTATGCGCAAGTAGTTGCCCACCTTGGCCAAGTAGCCCTTCGCCAGGAGGGACTCCGCCAGCTCTTTCTCAAAATTGCTCAACTCGCTGAGCCGTAGGGGCATGTCGGAGGCCGCCGCCAAGAGGTGGAGGGCTGCGACGTCCTCGTTCTCTTTCTCAAAGCCAAGCGGCTCCGGCGCTCTTGCAAAAAACTCGTGGGGGTAGTTGCGGTAGTACTGGGAGATGGGGTCGTTGCCAAGTATCTGTACAACGTAGCCCGTCTGCCCGCGCCGCCCCACTCGCCCGACGCGCTGTAGGTAGCGGTTGTAGGAAGGCGGTATGGAGGCTAGAACTGCCACATCCACGTCGCCTATGTCTACGCCCAGCTCTAAGGTGGGCGTAGATATCACCACGTCGATTTCCCCCCTCTTAAAGGCGTCTTCCACACGCCTCCTCTCCTCTGCGTCTAGCCCAGCCCTGTGCACCGCCACTCTTTCGCCGTAGCCCCCCATCTTCAACGCCCTGTAGATAACCTCGCTGTATCTGTGGCTGTCCGTAAACACGAGACACTTCACCCCCTCCTCCACACATATCGCGGCCAGCCTAGCAGCCTCAGCCCACTTAGACCTAAACCTAGGCCTAGCCAAGACCTGCACCAGCCTCCCCCGCCGCCCCAGGGGGCCGACGACTACGTTCACTCTATCGCTCTCAAACAGTGCTTGTGTAAACTCGGCTGGGTTGCCCACGGTGGCAGAGGTGGCGATATACACAGGCCTGGAAAACCGCCGCAGGCGCCGAAGTAGGTAGTACATATGTGAGCCAAAGACTCCCCCGTACACGTGGAAGTCGTCGAGGACTAGGTATCTAACCCTTTTCACAAGCTCTCTGAACTTAGCCACATGCATGAGGGCTTGGCTAACCATGTCTGGGTTTGACACAATGATGTGGGGAGGTGAGTCGTACAATATCCTCCTCTCCCTCTGGGGGGTGTCCCCGTCGTAAACCATGACTCTCACCCCCAGCCGGTCGGCGAATCTCCTAAGCCTAGACAACTGATCTCGAGCAAGGGCCTTGGTGGGGTAGAGGACAAGCGCGACGGGCCCCCCGAGAGATTCAAGAGAGGCCTCTAGTATGGGGGCCAGGAAGGCCTCGGTCTTCCCCATGCCGGTGCCCGCGACAATTACCGTGTCTCTCCCCGCCCTTATGCTCACAACTGCGTCATACTGATGACGGTAGAGAGAGGAAATCCCCAGCGACTTAAACGCCTGCGCCACCTCAGCCCTAAGCACCTCCCCCACGTCACAACAGGGCTCCACTCTCTCAGCCTCGTCAGTCTTCACATACACCACCTCCCTCCCTGGGTCCTCTAATACCTTTCTCAAAAATGACACGTCACCGGCTCCGTAGTGCATATAAAAGAGTAAGCGCAACTACGTTAGCCAAGAGGAGGAAAGGCATGAGTTGCAACGCGGAGAAGCCAGCTCTCTCCACGACCCACCCCGCGGCCGCGGGGCCCACAATGGAGCCGAAGTCCCACCCCATTGTGTAGACGGCGGAGGACAGGCCTGCGGCTCTGCTACCCGCAAGCGCCAAGACTTGGTACGTGATCACCACGGCGCCCTGGCCCAGGCCGTAGATCACGCCGGCAAGCACAAAGGAGGGGAGATCCTCGGCCAACGTCGCCAGGTACAGCCCCACCGAGGCCGCCGCAGTGGCCACGGCCGCCACGGCGTAGTTTATGTGGCTGGGACTCCGCGCTAAGAAGACGCGCGGGATGAGGCTAGCCACCGCGGCTGTGGACGAGAAAGCGCCCCAAAACGCAATGGGAAGTCCCCTGTCTTTCAACTTCACTGGCACAAAGGTGGAGATACTCATGTAGGTTATTGCAAAGACTGTTAGCAGTAGCATAAACGTCAGTACCCTCCGCTCCAGGCGCCCGCCAATGCTCGTCCCTGTGCGACTCGGCGGAGGAGCTCTCCCTATCAACACAGAATTTACCCCATGCAGCGACGCGGCTAATAGAAATGAGACAGGGGCGCCGCCGGCGTCGTAGGCGAGGGAGCCGACTAGGGGCCCCAACACGTTGCCTATCCCCACAGCCAAGGAGCGGGAGGCCAAGGAACTTACGCCCTCTCTCACAGAGGCTGCAATAGAGGCTGGGAGAAAGGTGGCTATGGCGGCGCCGTGGAAAAGCCTCCCCACTACCACTGTGGCTACGTTGTGCATTAGATACATGACCTGTGCTATTACGGCAAAGAATACGCCGAGGCGCATCAGTTTGACATATCCCACTCTGTCGCCTAAGAAGCCCCCTATCGGTCGCAATACTACAGACACGAAGAAGGCCGTGGAGACCACGGCGCCAATGGCCGCCTCGCTGGAGATACCCAAGTCCCTCAGATAGGGCGGCATAGCCACTATGGCTATTCCATTCGCCAAAAAGAAGAGGAGTGTTGCCACATTTACGGCACTTAAAAACCCCGAGGCTCCTTCGCGTGACACAAAACGTTAAAGTTCGTGGATACTATAAAAACGCTACAGCTTGTACTTAGTGACCTCTCTCAGGAAGCGCTTACGCTCCTCCCGGTCTGCCTCAGTCTCCACGCCCAGCGGCGAGTGGCCGTCGACGACGCCTATGACTCCCCTCCTCTCTGGCTCAACCTCGGCCACTATGATCTTGAGCGGGTTTGCCGTGGCGGCGAAGATTCTCACGACCTCTTGAACGTTCTTAATCGCATTTAACACGTTGATGGGCCACGCATTCCTCAGATATATGACAAAGACGTGGCCCGCAGCGATCTTTTTACACAGGTCTATTGCGAGATTTCTCAACTCCTCGTCGTTGCCCTCGTGGCGAATTAGGCGCTTGCCGCTTGCCTCACAGAAGGCTAGGCCAAATCTCACCCCGGGCACCGAGGTCACTAGGGCCTCGTAGAGGTCTTCCACAGTCTTTATGAAGTGCGCCTGGCCCACAATGACGTTGCAGCCCTGGGGGATGGGCACATCCACCACCTCCAATTTTATAGACATAGAGAGTTAAACGCAGAGGGTTTTATACTTAACCGACCTCCTCCTCCGACCTGAGTTCCCCAGGTGGCGGACTATCAGCTCTCATCGGTCGTGGTCTCATCCGCCACCTGGGGGCCGTCGGGAAGGCCGAGCTCTCCCCATGCGCGGGGGCGACCTCTAGGCGACAGCCCATCTGCACCTAGGACGGGAAAGTAGTGATCAACTTGGTGAGCGCCGCACGGGGCAACTTAGTCATGCTCGCAGTCATGTTGGCTGTGTCGGTTCAATGAAAATAAGGTGCTTGAAGCGGAATTAGATTTTTATATCTATAAGGAGTATTGTGAATTATGGAGACGGCACAGCTCGTCGCCACGCTAAAGGAGAAGGGATACCGCGTCACGCCGCAGAGACTTGAGGTAATAAACATTGTTCTGGAGAAGCTCGCCAAGAAGGAGCACCCATCTTTCAACGACATATTGAACGAGGTTAAGCAGAAGATGCCGTCGATAAGCGTCAGCACGGTGTACTCCATTTTGAAGTTGCTTGAGGAGACCGGCGTCGTTGTGTCGTTTGAGCACAACGGGAGGACGTACTACGACAGCGTAACGCCCCATGTAAATGTGGTGTGTGTAAATAGCAACAAGATCCTCGACTTAGACGGCGGTGAGGTGGTGGAGGCCCTTAAGAGGGCCGGGGTCTACCCCACTTCTATCCTCGTCAAAGGCATTTGCCGTGAGGTATAGGGCCTACGGGGATCTCCGCATATCTGAGATTGGGTTCGGCGCGTGGGTGTTCGACGAGATGTACGGCGTGGCGGATTTCGACGAGGCGCGAAGACTCGTGGAAAAGGCCATAGACCTGGGGATAAACTTCTTCGACACAGCGGACGTATACGGCAGGGGGAGGAGCGAGGAGTACCTCGGCCGCCTCTTGGCGGGCAGAGAGGGAGTGTACATAGCCACCAAGGTGGGGTACGACTTTTACTCAAGCCAAAAGCCAGTTAGGAGATACGACGAGGAGTATCTGGAATATGCCGCAGAGATGTCCGTGAGGAGGCTGGGAAGGAGGCCCGACGTTCTCCAGATCCACAACGCCCCCAGCGACGTGTTGAAGAGGGGGGCTGGGCTGAGGCTAAAGGGGCGCTTCGCCAAATACGTCGGCGCCGCCCTCGGCCCAGAGACCGATGTCCTAGAGGAGGGGCTGGCGGCCCTGGCGGCGGGCTACGACGCGTTGATGTTCGTCTTCAACATACTGGAGCAGGAGCCAGCGCTAACACTGATTAGACGTGGGCAAGGCAGGCTTCTCCTGGCGAGAGTGCCTCATGCCACCGATGTGCTCACCGACAGGTTTAAGCCGGAGTTTCCGCCGGGCGACCACAGGTCGTTGAGGAGCCGGGAGTGGTTGCTGAAGGCTAGGAGGCTTGTTGAAAGCGAGATAGTGCCGCTTGCAAGAGAGCTCGGCTTAACCCTGGGGCAGTACGCGTTGAAGTTTGTCCTCTCCTACCCCATAACTTCGGTGGTGGTCACAGCGACGACTGTGGAGGAGCTTGAGGAATATGCCGAGGCCAGCGACGGGAAGCCGTTGCCGAGACACCACCTGGAAGCGCTTGAGGAGTTCTGGAAGAGGCATAGGGGGGAGTTGGCGAGTTGACAAAGGCGCCGTCTGCTCAGTTGTGAGTTCTACGCTCATGGCTCGCCGGCGCGGTTTACTTCATCACAGAGGTGAAATCGACCGTGCTATAAGTTTTTGACGTTGGTGTAAATATTGATATATAGGCTACTACTGTCTCCCTATGTATGACTATGTGGTAGTGGGGGCGGGGGTCGTGGGCATGGCCACGGCCTTTCATATCAAGCGCCTTGCGCCACGCGCCAAGGTTTTAGTCGTGGATCAAAACGTGGGCGTTGGAATGGGGGATACGGCTAGGTCGGCCGCGGCCTTTAGGACTATATTCACGTCGTGGATAAACCGGGCCTTGGCCAAGTCCAGCGTCGACTTTTACCGCAGTGTCCAGAGCAGGGGGGTGGACTTGGGGATGAGGTTCGTGGGGTACCTCTTCCTAGTGCCTGAGGAGTCGAGGGAGGCGATGTTGAAAGTCGTCGAAGAGCTTAGGCGGATGGGGGTGGGGGTTGACGTCTTTGAGAAATTGGACATGCCCATTAGGTTTAGAGTGAGAGACGACGAAGAGGCTAGAGAGATGGGGCTTCCCGACGTGGCGTTCTCTATCTTGGTGAGAGATGCGGGGATAATAGACCCGGAGAGGGTGGTTAGATACTACTACGAGCAGTACCTCAACGAGGGCGGCGAGGTGCTGTTTAACGCAAAGGTAGAGAGCGTGGCCTTTTCGCCGAAGAGGCCAATTGGGATCCCCGGCGAGCCGTTTCCTTGGCAGGATGTAAAAGTGAGAGGCGTGGAGACCACTGCGGGCTTCGTGGAGGCGAAGAACGTGGTTTTGGCCACGGGGGCCTGGACTGAGCGGCTTGCCGACGCTTTGGGCTTTGGGCTCCCCATAAAGCCTAGGAAGCGGCAAGTCTTTGTGGTAAATGCTGAGGGCGAGTTGGAGGACCTACTGCTGTCCGGCCTGGCCGAGCGGTATGCCCCAATGATCATATTGCCCAGGGGGATCTACATCAGGCCTGAGCCGTCTGAGAAGACCTTCTGGATAGGAGTCGCCGATAGGAGGCCGTACCGCTTTGAGGACCCCCCAGAGCCAGAGGAGACGCTGTGGCGCTATGGCATTTACCCAGTGTTGACGAAGTACGTCCCCGCCTTTGAGGGGAAGACTCCGCAAGCCGCGTGGGCAGGCCACTACGACGAAAACGTAGTGGACTATCAGCCGATAGTTGATAGGCTAGCCGAGGGGTTGTACATTGCGGCTGGGACCTCGGGGTCGGGGATCATGAAGGCAGACGCCGTTGGGAGAATTGCCGCGTACCTAGCCCTGGGGTATGAGAAGGCAGAACTCTACGGGGGAACCGTGGTGGAGAGCAACGTCCTAAAGGCAAATAGGTGCCTGGAGCCGGAGAGACTTGTGATATGATTGAGGAAGAGCTACGGCGGTGGCTAGCGGCGGCTAAGAAGAGCGGCAAGAAGGGGTGGGTTTTAGTCAAGGGCGGGGAAGTGGTGGGCGTATTCAGCGACAGAAGAGACGCAATAGCAAGCGCACAGGAGCCGGGGGTATACCTACTAGTGCTTGTTGAATAGATATACTACCACCGTTGACAATTTGTTTTTATAGGGGGAGAACCCATCCCCACTATGAAGTTGCACGAATATGAGGCAAAGGAGCTTTTCGCAAAGTACGGGGTAAAGATCCCGCCGGGCAGGCTGGCGCTCACGCCTGAGGAAGTGCGCAAAGCGGCGGAGGAGATGGGGCCGCCGGTTGTGCTAAAGGCGCAGGTGGTGGTGGCTGGGCGCGGCAAGGCCGGCGGCATAAAAGTGGCCAAACGCGTGGAAGAGGCGTATGAGCTGTCGAAGCAGATGTTTGGGATGAATATAAAGGGCCTAACGGTGAGGAAGCTGTATGTGACTAAGTACTTGGAGGTGGAGAGGGAGATGTACCTCTCCCTCATCATAGATAGGGCCACTCGGCGGTTTCTCTTCCTCGCCTCGCCCGTGGGAGGCATGGACATCGAGGAAATCGCCAAGACTACCCCGGAGAAGATTAAGAGAGTGTACGTGGACCCCTTCGTGGGGCTTAGAGACTACCACGTCCGCTCTATAGTCTCGTGGCTCGGCTTTAGCCCAGGTACGGCTCAGTGGCAACAAGCGGCCTCCATTGTTCAAGCCATGTACAAGATAGCGGTGGACTACGACGCAGAGCTAGTGGAGTCCAACCCTCTCGCCCTCACCAAGGAGGGCGACGTCGTGCCTCTCGACGCGAGGGTGATCGTAGATGACAACGCCTTGTTTAGACACCCAGAGCTGGAGAAGGCCCTCGAGGAGGACCCCCGCGACATCACGGAGTTTGAGGCCTACGCTAAGAAGATAGGCTTCCACTACGTGGAGCTCGACGGCGACATTGGCATAATAGGCAACGGCGCCGGCCTCACTATGGCGACCATGGACTTAGTCTACCACTTCGGGGGCAGGCCGGCGAATTTCCTCGACATCGGCGGCGGCGCCAGCAGAGAGGTTGTGAGGGAGGCTGTGAAAGTCCTCCTCAACCACCCCAGGGCCAAGGTGATCTTCATAAACATCTTTGGCGGCATTACTAGGGCTGACGAAGTCGCCTACGGCGTTAAAGAGGCCCTCCAAGCCGCTGGGGGTACCACAAAGAAGATCGTGGTAAGAATGAAGGGGACAAACGAGGAGCTTGGAAGAGCCATTTTAGCCGAAATAGGAGTACCACTCTTTGAAAGCGCCGAAGAGGCAGCTAAAAAGGCGGTAGAACTGGCCAAACTATGACAGTCCTCGTAAGCCCTAACACGAGAGTCGTAGTACAAGGCGCCACCGGCCGCGAAGGCTCTTTCCACCTACAGCGCATGTTGGAGTATGGTACAAAGGTAGTCGCCGGCGTGACTCCGGGCAAAGGCGGCACCACGGTCCACGGCGTGCCTGTGTACGACACCGTGGAGGAGGCGGTTAGACGCCACGGCGCCAACGCCTCTGTCGTATTTGTCCCAGCTAAGTTTGCCCCAGACGCCGTGCTGGAGGCCGTGGACGCAGGCATAGAGCTGGTGGTTGTAATAACGGAGCACATACCAATCCACGACACTCTCAGAGCCGTGAACTACGCCAGGGTCAGGGGCGTCACAGTCATTGGGCCAAACTGCCCCGGAATAGTGGCTCCCCCGGTGAGGACAAAGCTCGGCATAATGCCCAATAACATATACCAGACCCCTGGAAAAATCGCCGTAGTTAGCAGGTCGGGGACTCTCACATACGAAATATCGTACCAGCTCGTGAAGGCCGGCTTTGGCATAAACATTGCCATAGGCGTGGGCGGCGACCCGATAGTGGGACTCGACTTAATGGAGGCTACGGTAAAGGTGGCCGAGGACCCCGATGTGGATGGAATCGTGGTAATTGGCGAAGTGGGCGGCGACGCCGAGGAGAGGCTGGCGAAGCTCTACGCAGAGGGTGCTATTAAGAAGCCCATTGTAGCCTACGTGGCCGGCCGCACTGCCCCGCCGGGGAAGCGCATGGGCCACGCGGGGGCCATAGTAATGCTGGGATCCGGCGATGCGAGGGGCAAGATAGAGGCGTTTAAAGCCGCCGGGATCCCCGTCGCAGAGACCCCATTTGAGGTGCCTCAGCTCTTGGCTAAGCTGTTAAAGCGTTGAAGTGCCAGATCTGCGGCTTTGAAGAAGCTGAGTTTAAGTGCCCCCTATGTGGGCGGAGGGTCTGCCGTTATGACTGGGAGGGGGATCGCTGTGCCGCATGCGCGTCTACGCTGTGTAAGATCTGCGGCGTCAGATTCTCCATAGCTACTTGCATGATTTGCGGAATCCCAGTGTGCGATGAGTGTAGCGTAAGGAGGGGACTGGGAAGAGTTTGTAAAAGATGTATAGAACTCCGTCGCATGTGAATATACAATACATATAAATAACTTTATATAGACTGGGCTTGGAGACGCATATGGACATCGGCAAGCTTCTGGCGGAGCGTACCAAGTATATGACCGCCAGCGAGATTAGGGAGTTGCTCAAGTGGGCGACCGTGGACGTGATTTCGTTTGGAGGGGGCATGCCGGACCCCTCCACGTTCCCCGTGGAGGATATCCAAAAGATCGTCAACTATGTCCTCGAGGCGTATCCACACAAGGCCCTCCAGTATGGGTCAACTGAGGGAGTCTACGAGCTACGCCAAGAAATTGCAAAATTTAGCGAGGAGCACCACGGAATTAAGACCAAGGCTGAGAACGTCCTTGTGACAGTGGGGTCGCAGGAGGCGCTGGAGTTGCTCGGCCGCGTTTTTATAAACCCCGGCGACGTGGTTATTACAGAGAACCCGACCTACCTGGCCGCGTTGCAGGCGTGGCGCGTGTACCAGCCCAAGCTAGTGGGCATACCGATGGACGAGCACGGCATGATTGTAGAGCTGTTAGAGGACAAGGTGAGGGAGCTGTTGGCCAGGGGCGAGAGGATAAAATTCATCTACACGATCCCCACGGCGCAGAACCCCACTGGCATTACAATGACGCAGGACAGGCGCAAGTACCTCCTAGAGGTGGCGGAGCGGTACGACTTACTCATCGTGGAAGACGACCCCTACTCCTACTTCCTCTTTGAGCCTATACAAGTGGCCCCAATAAAGGCGTTGGACAAGTCGGATAGAGTGATCTACCTCTCCACGGCGTCTAAGATTTTTGCGCCGGGCTTCCGCCTCGGCTGGGTTGTGGCGAGTGAGGAGGTGATTAAGTGGTTCTACTTGGCCAAGCAGTCGCTTAACTTAAACACCTCGAACTTTGTGCAATACATATTCTTGGAGGGGCTTAGGCGCGGCGTGGTGACTAAAAATCTGCCGCGGGTTAAAGAGCTATACAAGAGGAAGCGCGACGCCATGTTGGCTGCCTTGGAGACCTACATGCCTGAAGGCGTGAGGTGGACCCGGCCCTCGGGCGGCATGTTCGTATGGGCCACCGTCCCGCCGCAGATAGACACGCGGGAGCTGTTGCGCAAGGCCGTCACCCAGTACAAGGTGGCCTTTATCCCTGGCCACGGCTTCTTCGTCGACGAGTCTGTCAAAAACGCCATGAGGCTAAACTTCACCTACCCCTCTTTTGAGCAAATAAACGAGGGCATCCGCCGCCTCGCTCTGGCAATTAAAGAGGCATGATACTTCTCGAAGAGGCTTTAGAGGTAATTAGGCAGAAGCAGAGCGAGGGCAAGATCCACAGAACTCCCACGCTTAGGTCTGAGTCTCTGTCGAGGATAGTGGGCGGCGACGTCTATCTAAAGCTTGAGGCGCTTCAGAAGACTGGCTCCTTCAAGATAAGGGGGGCCTACTTCGCCATGCACAAGTACATACAGGAGGGGTACAGAGAATTTATAACCGCCTCCTCGGGCAACCACGCCCAGGGGGTGGCCTACGCGGCGCAGTTGCACGGGGTAAAGGCCACCGTGGTTATGCCGGAGACTACGCCGTGGCTCAAGGTGAAGAAGACCCAGGACTATGGGGCCTCCGTAGTTTTATACGGCGAGAGCTACTACGAGGCGGAGAAGAGAGCCCGTGAGCTGGTTAGGGAGGGGGTAAAGTTCCTCCACGCCTACGACGACTACTATGTGATATCGGGCCAGGCCACGCTAGGCGCCGAAATTGTCGAAGACGTGCCCGACGTAGATGTCGTCGTAGTGCCCGTGGGAGGGGGCGGCCTAATATCCGGTGTCGCCTATGCGGTAAAGAGGCGGAGACCTAGCGTGAAGATTATAGGCGTGCAGGCCAGCGGGGCGCCAGCGGCTTATTTGTCCTTCCGCGAGGGTAAGCCTGTCACAATAGAAAAAGTGGATACAATAGCCGACGGCATAGCGGTTAAGCGGCCCGGCGATATAACGCTGAAGCTTATGCGCGAATATGTCGACGACATAGTATTAGTGAACGACAACGAGATAGCCGACGCCATATACCTACTCATTGAGCGGTCCAGAGTAGTCGCCGAGGGGGCGGGCGCGGCTTCTGTCGCCGCGCTGTTGAGCGGGAAGATAGACGCCAGGGGAAAGAAGGTGGCGGCCGTGGTCTCCGGCGGCAACATAGACGCGCCAATACTAATGAGGGTGTTAATGAAGTCTCTGGCGAGGCAGAGGAGGGTTGTGAAGCTCGTCGGAGAGGTCCCCGACAGGCCGGGCACCTTGGCCAAGGCCTCGGCAATCTTGGCGGCTCACAATGTGAACATTCTAGAGGTCTTCCACGAGCGGTATGACCCAGAGCAGAGGCCAAACTACGTCCGCCTAATCTTTGTGGTAGAGATCCCTGGGACTCTCGACATCGCTAAGCTGTTAGACGAGCTTGAGAAAAACGGCTTCTTCTTCGAGGCGTCTCAACGCTAGTACAACGTTTTAAAATCACAACTATAACCGCTCCAATGAGGACTAAGCTCCTGTACCAAGAGGACTCTTACATAAGAGAGTTTGAGGCAACTGTGCTGGAGGTCAACGGGGTAGAGGTGGTTTTGGACAAGACGGCGTTTCACGACGGGACAGGCGGCGTCCAAGCCGACACGGGGGTGCTGATATTTGGGGGAGAGGTATACCAAGCCGTTGCTGCGCACAAGGGCGGCGAGGTAGCCCACGTCTTGGACAGGGCGCCTGCCTTTAGGCCCGGCGACGTTGTAAAAGGCGTGTTGGACTGGGAGAAGCGCTACCGGAAGATGCGCCTTCACACGGCGGCACACATCCTCGCCGCTGTGTTGTACAACAAGTACAACGCGTTGATAACGGGAGGCGATATTACACATGAGTACGCCCGCGACGACTTCAACATAGAGGGAGACATGGCCGCTGTTAGAAAGGCATTTGAAGAAGCTGTGGCAGAGGCCAACGCCATAGCGCAGAGAGGCATCGACGTAAAGGTGTACTGGCTTCCCAGAGAGGAGGCGCTTAAGATCCCCGGCGTCGTGAAACTGGCGGAAAAGATGCCGCCCAACATCCCCATCCTCAGGATTGTGGAAATACCCGGCGTCGACATTCAAGCAGATGGGGGGCCCCACGTCCGCAACACGAGGGAGATAGGGACAATCAAGATTCTGAAGATTGAAAATAGGGGGAAGGGCAAGAAGCGGCTTTACTACACCGTGGAGTAGTGGACTTAGGCATAGTCTCAATAGCGATTTTACTCGGCGTACTCCTCGCATATATTCTCGACAGAATTGGAATACCTCCCCTCCTCGGGTTTTTCCTATCTGGGCTAGTGGTGGGGAGGCTCTTCGACTTTTCTATGCCAGAGGCGTATCTACAAGTTCTACTAGCCCTTCTCGCATTTGAAGTTGGGCGTCAGCTCGGCGCCGCGGGCTTGTCACCTGCTGCTTTCTTCGCAGTGTTATTAGAGGCGGCTTTGATCCTCGGCTTCTCCATGGCCCTCTTCCTCCTCGTCCGCTCCTCTGTGGCAGAGGCGCTGGTGGCCTCTGTCATGATGTTGAGCTCCTCCAGCGTATTGGCGCTTAGGTTCTCCCAAGCTCTTCCCGAGAACGCCAGAGGAATAGCGCTGTCTCTCACCACATTGGAAGATGCAGTCCTCTTCTTCGCCCTTAGCCTGCTGTTGGGGGGCGGCAGCTTTGCTAATTTGCCCATTGCCCTAGCCGTACTCGCCGCCCTAAGCCTCGCCGCGTTGGCCATATTCTCCCAGGTGTACAAATATATCGTAGGCCGCGAGTACGCCCTGCCCTTCGCCATAGCCATGTCATTTGGCTTCTTCTACGTAGTTCAGTACCTCCAAATAGCATCTCCCTTAATAGGCGCCTTCATAGGTGGCTACCTCTTCTCAAAAGCCGACGTATATAAGATGCACGAAAAAGAGGCAACCGCGCTTTCTGGCCTCTTGATATACTTCTACGCCTTGGCTGTGGGGCTTTCAGTCCCATCTGCAGAAATTAGGCCAGACCTACTTCTGTTAAGCTTCGCAGTAGCCCTCTTCTCGGTGCTTGTGAGAGCTACCGCCGCCTTCTTAAGCTCTCTCTTAACCACGGGCCAGCCGAAGACGTCAACTGACGTGGCGCTGTCTGTTGCACATGTTTCTGAGCTCTCTATTTCAATCCCAGTAGCGGCCTCCTTCCTCTTGAAGGAGGCAAGCCTAACCTTCGCGCTGGCGATTTCGCCGGTCTTTACCCTATTTCTCGCGCCAGTGGTGTGGCGACATAAGAGCTGGTTTGAAAAAGCCGTGGCCTCTAGAGTGAGAGAGGTGCAGACTGTCGTGGCGTACGAGAAGCTGTATAGGGTAGTTACACACGCCTTTCTCACGGCGACTAAGTTGGCGATGCTGGCGCTTGCCACGGCGTTTCTCCTGGCCTACCTATGGCCCATATCTCTGGCCGTGGTGGCCGTGCTTGCCTACTACCTATTCAAGTACTCGAGCGAAATATACCGCGACCTACTTATAGCCTTGAGAGAGCTAGGAGGAGCAAGGTACGCCAGTTTTGCCGTGCTGGCATCCACCCTCGCCTTGGCTCTGTATGTGGCGCTTGTGTTAATGGCGAAGGTCCCCGAGCTACATTTATACTCATCCATAGTCATCACGGCGATGACGATATACTTCCTATACGGAGTTTACAGAGGGCTGAGCACAAAGAGAGCGGAGAAGCGCGTCTAGCTCTTCCACGACCATTTTGAAAAATTCGTCTTCTACGGCTATGGACAAGCCTTGACACCTCTGCGCAGCCTCTTTAAACGCCTTCGCCAGTCGGTAGTCCAAGCCAGTGACGCTGTCTTCGTCTACCTCCACCTCTGGCAGTATGACAGACATAAGGGCGATGTGGTACGCGTGGTACCGCGCCGCGTTTTTGAGCTCCTCCCTGAAATACTCGGAGTCCGCCAAGGAGAAGGACTTCTGCCTGTGCACCTCCGCCAACGCCTCCCTAATCTCCCTGGGGTCCCCACGCCTTAGTATTCCAACTATGTCCACGACGCTAGAGCTTCCCGCTTTTTTAAGATTATACACTGTTGCCTTTTAATCCGCGGGGCCTAATTCCGCGTGCAGATTCGCATAGATGGCCGCGTCGAGGAGGTGAAGACCATCGAAGAGTTAGAGCAATTGTGCAAGAAATTGAGGGAGGAGCTTCAAGGCGGCGGTTGTCAATACCACTCTTGGTACATAAGGGTGCCGCCTGACAGGCTTCTGGCCATACTTAAGAAGGCCTTTATGAAATATTCCCAGGGAGTGTTGGCCGTAAGCGAGGTGATCTCCGAGTACCTGGAGGAGAACAAATTGTCGAAGAGCTTGTCGCGGGTGATAACGCCGACTTTGAGCTCTCTGGGACTTATGGCCGGTGGAAAATTCACAGCGGCGGCCGTGGAGCTTGGGAGACTGCTAGCAGAGGGCAGGTCCGAGGAGGCTTTTGAAAAACTGCGCCAGCTGGTGATGAGGAACTGCGTCCTTAGAGAAGTGTTGGAAAACGTGGGCGACTGCGCCGAGCTGGAAAAGGTGGTGGCGTCGGTCTTGGCGGCTTATGGGAAAAGCGTCCGCTTTGATGAACTTAAGTATACGGCGGAGTTGATCAAACTGATAGAGCCGCGGTGCAGTGGGTGTGAGTTTAAGTGCGTGACGCCTGAGAAAATAGCCGCATGCACACAGCGGCTGGTTCAAATAGCTACGCCTCACATGAGAGAGCTTTTCGAGAAGCTAGACATCTCACTACTCCCAGAGCACTTGGACTACGTGCAAATTGCCAGAGACGCGTACTCTATAAATGTCAAAGGCACTGCAAAGCAGATCGGCATGTTGCTTATCGCGGAGCCCGTGGAGACCGCCGAGCCGCAGAGGCTGAAAAACACTCTGGCGAAGCTAGACGAGAAGATTGTGGAAGGCGTCTACGAGGTGTATGTCAAAATTGTGCCAATCATTGAAGGCGGGGGCGGGGGATGCAGATCGCTTAAGCTCCTAGTTGAAGTAGTCAGGGGGGACTTGGAGAGGGCGTCGAAGCTTGTAAAAGCTAGCTCTTGATCACGTGGGTTGTTTCAAAGGTCCTCACGGCGAAAAGCCTCCCCCTGATGTAGGCCCGCACCTCTACGTAGGGCGCAAGGCCCGAGGTGGCGATCTTCTTCCCCAAAACCACGTCCACTTGAAATATCCCAGTCTCATTTGACATATGCACATTTATAGCCAGCGGCCTGGCGTCGTTTGGAGCCAGCTCCACCTTTTCAATGGAGAGCGCGCTTAGCGCGTGTATGTCGTTTTTCCCCGCCCTGTAGGGGTAGCGCGCCCTGCCGCTACTCATGTCTGTGCCATCCGCGATTTTTGCGCATGCCGCCTCAAAGGAGAGGCACGTGAACTCTTCGTCGTGGCAAAACACCGCGTGCATGACCTCCTGCTTCAGCATATACATCTTCTCCCCCTCGCCGTAGACCTTTGACAAGATCTTCTCAGCAATTCTGTCTGTGAGAAGCGCCGAGTATATGGGGTGGTGAGTGCGGTGGACTGAGTTCCCAATGTCGTGGAGAAACGCGCCCATGAGAGTTACGACCATGGAGTCTTCAACGTCGCCGACTCCATCGGCCACAACGCTGGGCCTAAACCCCTTCTCCGTTAGAATTTTGTATATTGCGAGGGCGCTCCCCGACACAATCCTAGAATGCACAGGGCCGTGGTCGTTGTACTTCAAGCGCTGGACTGCAAAGACGTTGGCCATCTTCAAATAAGCGGATACCTCAACATCGCTAGTCAAGAGGTCCCAAACAGCCCTCACCTTGCCGCTGTTCGGCAGAACCTGGTCAATGAGCTTGGGCCCAACCTCGTACACAGATTTTAACACGTTAACAATTACGAGGAGGTATAAAAACGCTTAAGCCGTGGAGGTACCCTTGAGCTTGGGCAACAAAGTCTTCTTCAAGTGTTCAATTAGCTTTCTCTGCCTCTCCCTCAGCCTCCTTGCCAGCCTTCTGCGAGGCACCTCCCTGCCGCAGATTCCGGAGTACAGCGGGTCCCTCTGGATAGTGGGCTGGTTGCAGTCTATGAGGATTACCTCGAAGTAGCGGTATATGCCGTCGTCCGCGACCCAGTAGCTGTTGAGAACCTCCAAGCCTGGGAACTTCCTCGCCGCCCTCTCCTCTGCCACCTGGCGCCACGACTTCCAAGCAGTGATGCCGTAGACGCCCATCCTCTTCGGCCTTCTACCCGAGTCTGGCCTCCTCCTGTTGAAAGGACCACGTATTAGCCTAACTCTTGCAACCACGACGCCTTGCTTAGGCTTGTAGCCAAGCTTCCTAGCTCTCTCGAGCCTAAACGGCCTCTCCACTCTTACGATAGCCGGCTCTTTCCTCCACTTGATCAACACGCTCCGCATTAGCCGCTCATGTACTTCTCTGCCGACTTTGCGATACCACATGGCCATGTACTGATAAGCCGAGGGCACAGGCCACCTCAGCCGCTAGTTTAAATAGTTTTCGCGTTCAAATTTATTTACTCAAACGGCCCTCCTCACATGTACACCGCTGTATTAATAACCGCGCCTAGGAAGGACGCGGAGAAAATCGCCAGACACCTCCTAGAGAGGAGAGTAGCCGCATGCGTCAATATAGCAGACGTGAAATCCTTGTACTGGTGGGAGGGCAAGATCGAGGAGGGCGAGGAGGCCCTACTGATTGTAAAAACTTCCACCGATAAGCTGAACGATTTGGTCAAAGAGGTGAGGGCCGTCCACCCGTACCAAGTGCCGGAGGTCGTGGCGCTTCCCATAATCGGCGGGTATAGGGAGTACTTAAGCTGGGTGGAGAGGGAGACCCATGCCTAGCGTCCTCTGGATACTCTTCGACGGCGGAGGCGACAGGCCAAACGGCGGCAAAACTCCGTTTCACGTAGCCTTTAAGCCAACGATAGACTACCTCACGTCGCTGGGCTCCTGCGGCCTCTTAGACCCCATATCGCCGGGGGTCAGGCCGGGCTCTGACACCGCCCACCTCGCGCTCTTTGGCTACGACCCCTACAAGTACTACACTGGGAGGGGGGCCTTCGAGGCGCTTGGCGCCGGCATAGAGCTTAGGCCAGGCGACGTGGCCTTCCGGACTAACTTAGCCACAGTGGACAGCTCCGGCGTGGTGATAGACAGGAGGGCCGGCCGCTACATAGCGCCCGAGGAGACGAGGGCCGTGGAGGAGGTCATGGCCAAAATAGGCGACGAAGTTGCAAAGAGGTACGGGGTAGAGGTGGTGTACAAGTCCACCGTCGAGCACAGGGGTGTGCTAGTGCTGAGGGGCCCGGTGAGCCACAAGGTAAGCGACACAGATCCGCACAAGGTAGGCATGCCCGTGGCCAAGGCGGCTCCCCTGGGCAACGACAGAGAGGCCGCTCTCACTGCCGAGGTGGTCAACTACATCACTGCCCGCTTCACAGAGGCCGCGGGTGGCCTTGAGATAAACAAGGCCAGAGCCGCCAGCGGCAGGCCCCCCATAAACGCGATATTGCTCAGGGGAGGGGGCTACATGCCCGCCATTGAGCCCGTGGCAGAGAAGTACAGAGTCAAGGCGGCCGCCATAGCTGGCGTCGCCTTGATAAGAGGGGTGGCCAAGGCGGTTGGAATGGACGTATACACAGCCCAGGGCCTCGGCGGTACAAAAGACGACGTGTTTGACCACGCCGTAAAACTCGCAGTAGAGCTCATGGGCAAATACGACGTGGTCTTTCTACATGTGAAGGGGACCGACTCCACAAGCCACGACGGAGACTTCCAGGGGAAGGTGGCAGTGATAGAGCGTTTGGACAAGGCGCTGGCGCCCTACTTAGACCACTTGTTGAAGAACTACTTCATAGTGACCTCAGACCACGCCACCCCTGTGTCAATACGTGAGCATACAGGAGAGCCCGTGCCGCTAACGTTATACGGACCTGACGTGGTCCCGGACGATGTGGCGAAGTTCTCCGAGCTCACGTGTTGGAGGGGAGCCCTTGGGAGGCTGAGGGGCATCGACATAATGCCTATACTGGCCAGCTACTTGGGCCTCTCTGAGAAGTTCGGAGAGTGATACCGCTCGCCCGCCTCAAGAAGGCGCTTGAGGAAGTAGGCGGTTACATATGGTTCTACATAGAGCTGGAGCCTTTTAGGACGGTCTACACCCTGGCCCTCTGCGGCGGCGCGCCCTGCGTCGTTGTGGCGGGGCAAGATATGTCTCCTGTGCAGATGTCCATAGAGGAGTACCTCAGGTTTGAGACGGATAAGAGGAGGCTGGAGAGCTTTTGGTATACTATCCGGTACCTGTTAGACAAAGTCTATGCGCACTCTACGTGACAGCCTAGCCAACAGGTGTGCGGCTACAAAGAGCTTTCTCTGCTTTAGTGAGTCGGCCCTTTTCACAGTGGCATATGGGTAAAACCCCGACACGGCTATCCTCTCGGCGCCCATGTAGTAGGCCAGGTAGACGGCCCTGTCGCCGTCTGTGAAGCCCGATATGTTGAAGGTACAGCCCCTCGGCCATGTCTGCACTGTGTACACCCAGTCCCTCTTTGGTACTCTCCAGTAGTTGTCTCCGTGGACGTGCGCCACGACCACTCTCCCGGCCCCAACCCACTCTGGCTCAAAGTCCAAGTCTGTCACAACGACATCTGGCTTGATGCCCCTCGTCGCCAGCTTTCTGGCCGAGTAGCCCTCCACGGCCACTACCACGCTTCCCCCCACTACTTTTTCAAAGGGCGGCATGTAGACCACCGGCTCTCCCCAGTCGAAGTCCTTCAATACCCCAATGTCGACTCCCTCAAGCGATGCGGCGGTGCGGGTCGCCTCTTCGTCTCTGTGAAATGAGAGCTCTGGGAGAAGGCTAATCGCCAGCGATCTGACGTACGCCCACTCCAGTGGGTCAAAGATCGCCGGCTTGCACATGCCGAGTTTCAGGCAGGAGGTAGACGAGGGCGGCGGCTAGGGCCCACAGCGACGCGATTACGGCCATGGCGTTTATCCCAATGAGGGGGTAAAGCGTGGGCCCAATGATCATGCCCACGCGCGCCGCAGAGCCGGCGATGCCCATGGCGGCGCCTCTCACGGCTGTGGGGAAGAGCTCCGGCGTGTAGGCATATATCACGCCCCACACGCCGAGGTTGAAGAAGTTCAGTGCCAGCGCCCAGAGGAAGAGCTCCGTACTTGACACACTGTTTGCGAAGAGCAACGCGGCGAGGGCTGAGACTAGGAAGTAGGCCGCGGCGGTGGGCCTTCTGCCGATTTTCTCTACCAAGTACGCCGCTGAGAAGTAGCCTGGCAACTGGGCGAGAGTTGTGTAGAACATAAACTGGTAGGTGCGGACCTCCGTGAACCCCCTCTCCGTGGCCAATATGGTGGGTAGCCAGAGAAATGCGCCGTAGTACCCAAAGGCCAGGGCAAACCACACGGCAGACACCACGGCGGCTCTGCGGATCAGCTCGGCAGTCAGCCGCGCCTCCGCCTTGGTGGCCCACGCGGGTGACTCGGGCAGAGTCCGCCTAATTACAAACACGTAAAAGGCTGTGAGGCCTAGCAGTAGAAGGGAGGCTCTCCACCCTATGCTGGTGAACAGGAAGAGAGACACCGCTGCGGCCGCAATTGCGCCAAGCGACCAGAAACTCTCGAGCAAAACGACGTTTCTCCCCCTCTCCTTAGGCGCCGAGCTCTCTGAGACGTAGGCGGCGACGACGGGCAACTCTCCGCCAAGGCCTAGCCCGGCGATTAGCCTGAGGATGGCCAAGTCTGGCCATGTTCGTGAAAACGCCGACAGAGCCGTCGCTACGCTGTAGATCAATAGCGTCGTCATAAATACGGGCCTCCTGCCTACCCTGTCCGAGAGTCTGCCGAAGAGTATGGCGCCTATTAACATGCCCAGGTTGTTGGCAAGCACCACGATGGCTCTGGCTTGTGTATCAAGTCCCAGATCCTTGGACGCGGCAACGAGGAGGTAGGACAGTATCAACACGTCCATGGCGTCGAACATCCAGCCAAGGCCGCTGAAGACTATGAGCTTGAACGCGGACGTCATCCCTTCAACACCACGTCGACGCCCTTAGCCTTTAGAAATTCCACGACCTCGCTCCTCGTCGGGTTTTTCACGTTTTTTCGAAACAGTATGGCCCTCCTAATGGGCACAGTGTGTTTCTCATAGGCGCGCCTCACCACGTCCAGCGTTATCTCGACGTACTTTGGCACAATATGGCCAACGTCAATGTCGCCTTTGAGCACCAAGTCGCCCACAGTCGTATAATGCAAGTCGCCTATAACCATCGTAGGCGTAGCCTCGACGCCGCCCTTTACCGCTTCCTCGAGAGCGGCTTGGAGGAGGCCCACGGCCCTCCGGCTGTTCCACTCCGCCTCTGTGCTCCCCACCTCAAGAAAAGTGGCTGAGACGGCCGAGGTATTTGGCGGGTGGTGCGTGGCCTCTATCGCACAGTCGAACGGCTCCTCGGCGACTTTACACAAGGCCCTATACAGCGACGAGACGAGGCGGGGGTTAGAGACAGAGACGTCGGGCCACGCGCCCGGCGTGTGGACTGTCAGAAAGGGCTTGGGGTTGGCCATCTCATGACGCGATATGAAGATGGCCCATTTCCCAAGCGATGCCAAGACCTCCTCTGCTCCAAACTCTACGGGGTCTCCTCTGTGTATTACGACTGGCATATCTCTGTACTTCCTCACCTCTACATTTCCCACGGTCTTTAGAAGGGGCATGGGGCCTGTCACATCTAAAAAAGTTCGAGAGACTGGGTCCCCCATAGACAGTACTAAGACGTACACGCGGGGGACTCGCTGGTCGTAAAAAAGTTTTACTTCTTTAAAACGTCCTTGAACTGCTCCCTTAATACTTTCTTGTCTATCTTCCCGGTCCCGGTCAGCGGCAACTGTTGCACGAAGATGACCTTGTCTGGGAGCCACCACTTCGGTATCTTGCCCGCCTCTACGAACTTTTCGAGATGCTTAATTATGTCCTCCTCCTTAGCCGAGGCGCCGGGCTTTAAGATGACCACAGCCACAGGCCTCTCTCCCCACATCTCGTGCGGGACTCCTATGACGGCCGCCTGGGCTACCGCCGGGTGAGTTAGGATTAGGTCTTCCAGCTGTAGCGACGATATCCACTCGCCGCCGGACTTTATGACGTCCTTAGCCCTATCCACAATTCTAACGCGGCCATCTGGCTGCCATATGGCCACGTCGCCTGTGTGGAACCAGCCGCCTCTCCACGCCTCTCTAGTCTTCTCGGGGTCTCCTAAGTACTCAGGCGTGACCCAGGGCGCCCTTACCACAATTTCGCCCATTGTTTTGCCGTCGCGGGGCACTGGCCTTAAGTTCTCATCGGCTACCATTAAGTCGACCAGCGGAATAGGCAACCCCGTGGCCGTCAGCAGGTGGTAGTACTCTTCTACGTCTTTTGGAATCTTCTCCGTGGGCTTGAAGAAGCCCAGCGTCAGTATCGGCGCAGTTTCAGTCATTCCGTATCCGACCCTGGGGATAAAGCCGGCCTCTTCGGCCTTCTTAGCCAGTTCCTTAGGCAGAGCCGCCCCGCCCACGGTGAATATTGGCCTTATCTTCCTAACCTTCTCCACGTACTTTGGAAAGTCTGGATGCGTCAAGATCATGTACAACATCGTAGGCACCCCGGCCAGGGATTTGACGTTCTCCTCGGCTATGAGCCTAGCCGTGTGTCCAGCGTCAAATCTTCCGGGGTACACCTGGCGCCATCCAAGCAATGCAAATGTCCACGGGGTGCCCCAGCCGTGCACGTGGAACATGGGCACTAGCTGTAGAAATGTGCAAATTTCCTCTACACACTCGGGCCGTGCAAAGCCTCTAAACCCCGCAAATGCGAGCGCAGAGACTAGCGTGTGTAATGTTAGCGCCCTGTGTGTAAAGTATGCGCCCTTGGGGCGGCCCGTGGTGCCGCTTGTGTAGCCAATTGTCGCGACTTTGTCCTCGCTTATCTCTGGCAAGGGCTTTGGCTCGCCTTGTTTTATTACGTCTTCTATCTCTACGTCCTTGGTGGCGGGGCCTTGCCCATCTGCTATTTGTATGTAGAGTTGGACCGTCTTGAGGTGTGGCTTTAGCTTTTCTACTAGCGGCGCAAAGTCGCGGTGGTATATTAACACTTTGTCTCCAGCGTGGTTGATTATGTAAACGAGGTCCTCGGGGGCCAGTCTTACGTTCAATGGGTGGAGCACGGCGCCCATGCCTGGCACTGCCCAGTATAGCTCAAAGTGCCATATGGTGTTCCAGTCGAGAGTTGCCACTCTATCCCCAGGCCCTACGCCGAGTTTGTTAAGCCCGTCTGCCAGCTTTAGCACTCTCTCATATTCTCTCCCATAGGTGGATCGTATGTCGTTTCCATGAGGTGGGCGGTAGACGACTTCTACATCGCTATAAATCTCCTTTACATATTTCAATATGTTATTTAGTGTCAATTGATAGGTCTCCATAGGTGTATATTCGAGAGCATTTTAATACATTTTTTCGTCTATAGTCGAAGGAGATAATATTTATAGGGGAATTTCGGCGCACACATGGATGAGGCTATCTCTCTCCTAAGCAAGCTGATTTCCATACCTACGGTTAATCCGCCGGGGGAGAAGTACCAGGAGTTCGTAGAATTCGCTGAGAGGTTCTTCAAATCCCTCGGCATGGAGACCGAGGTCTTAGAGGTGCCTAAGTCCGAGGTGGCGGCGCGGTGCCCCGAGTGCGCAGACTACCCCAGGCTCATCCTACTCGCCCGCATAGGTGAGCCAAAGATACACTTCAACGGCCACTACGACGTAGTGCCCCCCGGCCCCTTGGAGAGCTGGAAGGTGACAAGGCCATTTGAGCCCGTCTATAGAGACGGCAGACTCTACGGAAGAGGCGCCGTGGACATGAAGGGCGGCCTCGCGGCCATTATGCTCGCGGCCGAGCGGGCCGTAAAGGCGGGGTTAAAGAACTTTGAAGTCTCCTTTGTACCCGACGAGGAAATTGGCGGAGAGACGGGGGCCGGCTACCTCGCGAGATCTGGAAAGGTAAAGGCTCCGTGGGTGATAATCGCCGAGGGGTCGGGCGAGGACAACGTCTGGATTGGGCATAGGGGGCTTGTGTGGTTCCTCGTTGAGGTCTACGGCAAACAAGCCCACGGATCTACTCCGTGGCTGGGCTTAAACGCCTTTGAAGGCGCCGCCTACATCGCCTACAGGCTGAGGGAATATGCAAAGGAGGTCTCCGCCCGTGTGAGCAAGTACGAATACGACGATCCCAGGGCGGCGTCGCCCACTGTGACCATCGGCGGCGAGGTGCGGGGCTCTGTGAAGACCAACGTGGTGCCGGGGTACTTCGCCTTCTCAGTAGACAGGAGAGTGATCCCCGAGGAGGACTTGGAACAAGTGAAGCGCGAGTTCATCGAATTTGTAGAGAGAGTGGCAAAGGAGCTTCCACACCGAGTTGAGGTTAAGGTAACCAATGTGTCAGAGGCGGCGCTCATCGAACCCACTCACCCGCTGGTGGAGGCCCTCTCCAGCTCCGTGGAGGAGGTGATAGGGAGGAAGCCAAGGCGCACTGTGTGCGTCGGCGGCTTAGACGCCAGGTTCTTCATTAAGGCCGGCATACCCACTGTGACATATGGCCCAGGTCCAATAGGCCTAGCCCACGCCCCCGACGAATATGTAGAGGTGAGGCAGGTAGTCAACGTGGCCCAAGTGTACTTCAACCTTTTGAAAAAACTGAGGTAGTCACCGCCTGCGCCGCTCGTAGTACTGCACCAGCTCTCGTTCTGACAGCTTGTAGTAGGCGGCTGGTTTTCCCACGGGCATTATGTACAGCGGAGTCTCCTCCTCAGAGAGGCCGAGGATCTCTGCCACATCTTCGTCGTAGAAGGCGCCTACGGCCACAGTGCCCAGGCCCAGCGCCGTGGCTTGTAGATAGACGTTCTGCGCGGCATGGCCTAGGTCCATTGGGACGTAGCGTAGCCGGCCCCGCTCTCCGTACACCCGAGTAGTTCTGGCAAACACCGCGGTGAAGACTATTGAGACTGGGGCCTCGAGCACCCACCGTTGATCTAAGGCGGCTCGGTAGAGCTCTCTCCTAAAGTCTCCGCTCTTCCTCAGAGTTAAGCTGTGACGGTGCGGCTCGTAGTGGTACACGCCGGCGGCCAAGTAGCCGTCGCCAGCGGCCACCCCCCACTCGCCCACTACCGCGTATACTTCCAGGGGGTATTGCGCCCCTGCCGACGGAGCTGTTCTTAGGCCGTACCTAGTTTCACTTATGCCGTACGCCGCCCACAAGAGCTGGCCAAGCTCCTCCAGCGTTATTGGCTCGTCTCGGTACTCTCTTACAGAGCGCCTATTGGCCAAGGCCTCCTCCACTGAGACCGTGCCCCTAAGCTTGGGGTATGGCAGAAACACTTCGACGCCGCTTATCCTCTGCGGCTTCCTCATGTCTATATGCGAGATATCTAGGTATATAGCTGTGGCTGTTGCAAGAGAGGCGGCTATGCCGGCTATTAGTCTGCCCAGGGGCGTGGCCAATATTATTTTTAAGAAGGAGCGGCGCCACATGTGTGAATAGGGTGTCCATATCTTTTTTCATTCTAGGCGTTACGTCCATCGTGCTAATTCTGCTTGGCCTTTTAACCGCGGTGTCGGGGCTCTGCCTAGTTAAGCCGGACGTGGTGGAAAAGGCCACGGCGGGGCTACTGACATATGCCGCATGCACCCGCCTCCACCTCTATTGGTCAATTGCGGCCATTTTTGTGGCGGTTGTGCACGGCGTGGCGGGGCTAGACGTGTGGCTTTCGCGTCTTGGGTTAGATGGATGGTGGCTGTGGCCCATTGGCGCGGGCGCGGCGGCTTGGTTTATTTACATGTATCTGGCATAGTTCGTGGGGCTGGGCTCCTCTTGGCGCGTGGTGTATGAATCGTACAAGAAGATTGTGAAGTTCTACGAGCGGGCTAACCTACTCGTGACGTTTGGAAACGTCGATAGGTGGAGGCGTGAGGCGATTGGCCTCTTCTATCAGTTGGATGGGAAAAACCCCCTACGCGTCCTTGACGCAGGGGCTGGGCCTGGGAACATGGCCAGGCATATAAGGGGGGTGAAGTACGTCGTGGCGTTGGATGCCACAGCGGAGATGCTTCGCGCAAACGACGTGGCCGACGACAAAGTCGTCGGGCTTTTTGAATATATGCCGTTTAGGTCTAGATGCTTCGACGTAGTACTAGCTGGCTACTCTCTACACGCCGCTGTGGATTTTGAAAAGGCAGTAGCCGAATTCAGCAGAGTGGCCGAATACCAAGTGGCCGTGTCTATAGGCAAGCCGGACAACATAATAGCGCGGGGGCTCCTGTACTTCTATACGAGGTACATACTCCCCAGACTGGCTTGCATAGTGGCGCCCAGGGGCGTCTGCGACGAATACGGAAAGATATTTGTTATAGTGAAGTCGCAAATGCCCAATTCCCTTGTTAAGAGGACTATTGAGAAGTATGCGACAAGTCTTGTGTTTAAGACGAGAGGTCTTGGGGGCGTTTATATGTACGTAGCAAAGAGTAGGAGGTAGGCGTGGGCGAGAGTTATCGCCCCCAAATTGCGATATAGTAAGGCGTGTATGCCAGATAGCGTTTTTGTAGAGAGAAGCCTGCGGCTTTTAGCGTGTTCTCTACGCCTTTCCAGCTGAAGACGTGTTTTGCGCCCATGGCCACGACCATGGCTAGTAGGCCGGGGGTGGACTCCACCACTTGTTGCCCCACGAGCAACTGCGTGTTCTTTCCCGCAACAGCGGCAACGCACTGCAACTCTCTGACTGGGTCTATTAGCCAGTAGAGCGTGTGCAACAGCAAGACGGCGTCTACGCCCCACGGAGCTATGTTCCTAATGCGATGCACTGCGTCGCATATGGTAGAGGCATGTATGAGGCAGATGCCCTTTGTGCACTCGCCTGGCTTTACGCCTAGCGTAGCCGCGGCGAGTTCTAAGTTGTCCCTCCTGTAGTCAAACCCTATGTACAACTTTGGCTTGTGCATTTCTAACACGGCCATGGCGTCGTGCCCCTCTTTTACAATTGGCTCAAATATCACCTGGTGTCTCTCTATGCCGACTAGCTGGAGAAACGTCCTCCTCAAGATTTTGTACCACCCCTGGCTCAGCATCGTGGAGTATACGATGGAGATGGTGTTTTCGTCGGCTCTGTTTGTGGCCACGTTGACGGCGCCTATTCTGTCAAATGACTCGTGCAGTTCCACAAACTCAATGGCGTAGCTGTTTGTGGGATATTCCGGCTTTTCAGGCCGCTTCTTAATATGCCCGTCCTCTCTCACGTATCCCCTAATCTTGAGCGATATGTACAGCGCCCTTGCAAAAACGCTTTCACGTATAGAGGAGAGGCCAATATCGCTGAATACCTCGTCCCACCACTTAACTGCGTACCAAGTGCTCCAGCCCAGCGCCCTCTTTACCTGCCCCACCCCGCCAGCCGCCTCTATGAAGGGCTTGTAGTACCTGAGTACGTTAATCTCCTCGACAAACCTCATGTGCAGACGACAATGCCAGATTCCCTCAACCTCCTCATTAAGGGTAGAAGGTCCTTTGGAACTCTTCCGCTTTGTATTACCTCAAGAACGGCGTTTTGCATAGACAGTGGCAACAGGGCGAACCTCTCCCAATCCCTAATTTCACAGTCTAGTACGCTGTTCTCTTCGACATCGCCAATATTAAACACGTGGCCGTTTGGGCATACAACTTCGCCGTGGGTAGTCGGTGGAACAAACTCTACTCCGCAGACTGGGCACTTGACTTTTTCAAGGCGGAGGGCCATATACTACACATACGGCAGCCTTTTTTATGATTCTGGTGTAATTCTCTTTATGTACTAAAAGGCTAATTTAAACACGTTGTAAAAGTAGTCTGGCTTATAGTATATTTTTGGGCTCTCGTCGCCTAGCGCCAATGTGGCATATCTACTGCCCAATCTCCTCGCCTCGCAAATCGCGCTCTCAATCGCCTTGTCTGAAAACTCTGGAGAGGCGAGCCATATGTAGTCTATGTTGAAGTTCCACTTGTTGAGGTATACTAGGTATTTGAAGTCCTCTTTGCTTGAGGCTAGAATCACGTGGTCCGGCGTGGGCTCCGGGTGCCCCTCCACGGCGCCCTCCAAGTATATGCCAGTGGCACAGGGCCTCGTGGTGGAGTATATGTACAGCGAGCCGCGCTGCTGATAGAGCTCTCTCTCCACCTCCGCGGGCGTGATCAATATCTTAGTCCCACGGAGTTGCGTCAAGAAGTCTAACTTCCTCATTTTCTTAAGGATGGCGATGTAGGCCTCCTCCAGCCTAGGCTTCTCCGACGCCCACCTCACCTTTATTACACATCCCTCGACAAATCGATAGAGGTGGAAGAGCTCCACAAGCGGCTTAGACCAAAAGAGCCTCAGCCGGCCCAAGTGTCTGTACCAGTTGGTAAACTCGTCGGGGGTAAGGGGATCTAGGCACGTCATTAGGAAAACAGAGAGTTGCGGCGCGTTACCAATTTCTCGAGCTCGGAGAGCGTGGTGAGCATGGCGGCGTAGTCCTTGGCTGAGAGGAGGTTGAGTAGCGTGTTTAACTTGTCGAATATAGCGGCGTCTATGGCCTCGAGGTCTCTCTTCGACGTGGCCTTCCCCTCGGGGGACTTCACCTTTACGGCTATCATGTTTACGGCCTTCAATGCGCGGCCCAGCTCATCTACGTTGTCCGAGTTGAGCATCTGCTTCCTTATCTGGGTCTCAATCTCCTTCAGACCCTTATATATCAGCTGTCTAATCTTGGGCTCATCTTCTATGCTCTTGTAGCCCGGATAAACAAAGAACCGAGGCGCCACGCAGAACGGCCCCGACCCCGTATAAATACTTTCTCTTCAGCGATTTAAAAAGAACTGAGCAGAGGAAGACGTGATCGGCTGGGTGGACCATTTCGACTACTATGGCCCAATTACCGATGTAAAAATTCTGCGGGAGCCGCGCTTTCTGCTGTCAGCGATAATCATAGGCCCCTCGGAGGAGGGATTTGAACACGCCATCGCCGCGTGGAGCTCCTTTGGGACTCTAGAGGTGGTTGAGGGCGTGTACGCATATTTGATGCAAATGAAGAGGGGGCTTCTCACGAAGAAAGAGCTGGCGCACAAGCTAATCCCCCTATTGCAAAAGGCCACAGTAGCGGACATCCTCGCCCTCCAGAGGGTGTTAAAGCTCGGCGCCGGGTTTACCACCTGCGACATTGGCTTAGTGGTGCTTTCCCACGTCCCGGTAGTCGGCGCAACGCCGCCGAGGCGCCCCTCAACTGTTCTACTTGAAAAGATGGGAGAGGAGTCCGTGGTCTATGTGGCCAGAAATAACGAGGGGTCTCCCGTCTACGACTTAGAGACCATGTGTATAATGCCCATGTCTGAGGGAGAGGCGCCCCACCCCTTGTACGCTGCCTACTTGAGGGGGTACAAAGTGGTGACTGAGGGCATCCCCGGGGAGGGCGACTTATGCGTCGTGCACAAGAGGCTGGGCGTCAGGTGTCGTAATCTTTGGCAGTTCCCAACGACGCCATAGCGATACAATCCTAATGGCTGTGACTGACGCAATTGTTGTAAACATGGCGGCCTCACGGCCCGCGGGAAGCGTGGCCAAATATATAATGCCGCCAACGGCGGCCGCCGTTGCGTAGATCTCTCTTCTCAAGATCTGTGGAATTTCGCCAGCGAGGACGTCCCGCACTACTCCGCCGCCCGCAGCCGTGATTGAGGCCAGCGCCGCGACTAAAAACCAGCTCTCCGACGCGGAGTAGCCGTGTTTCAGGGCGAAGCTAGCCGCTACGTCTGCGCCTATCGCAGAGAATGCGCCGAGGCCAACTGCGTCCGGGTAGAGGAATAAGTCTTTGTATGATCTGACGCGTGGGTATAGTATGAAGGTGGCCACGGAGGCGGCCACAGCCGTCAGGGAATACGGTAAATAGATTAGGTTTACCGGGGGCACTCTGCCCAACAGCACGTCTCTTATTATTCCGCCGGCCAAAGCTGTGGAGAAGCCGAGGGTTATCACTCCCAGCAAGTCCATGTTCTTCTCCCCTGCCTTTAATGCCCCAGATACGGCGAAGGCGACAATTCCGACGTAGTTCAATACCTCTAGGACCGCCTCGGCGTGCATAAGCCCAAGCGCTCGGCAATCGCCACGTCGTCTATAACCGGCTTTACGAATTTTATGAAACGCGCCACATCTCTTCTCCTGTAGACAACTGTGAAACGGCGTTGGCCGCCCTCGTCTGTGGTCTCCAGGGGTCTTATGCCAAGAAGAGACAGCGAATTTCTCACCCTTCTATCCCACAGCCTTATTATTAACACCATGTCGCCTCCGTGGGGGTCCGCTAGGAAGAGCTCGCCGTGTGCCTCAAATACGCCCTTGAGGAAGTATACATGTTCCAGGAGAGTTGTCGGCTTGTACCTGCAGAACTCCTCGGGCAACTCCGCCGCGTCTCCCTCAACTCTGAAGCCTAAGTCTCTCAGCCACATCGAGATGTGGGGCCTCAACCCCCTCACAACGCAGCCGCCTGCCGCGAGGCCGGCGATGTAGGCCCTCGTAGCCCTATTCATGGAGGTGGACTGTGAATACGGGCATGTAGGAGCCCTCTGTGGTGTCTAGGAGGTGGATGGCCCTCACTTCGAAGGATGTGCCGACGTAGCTACGTGCGTTTTCTACCGCGTCTCTCAAGTCCTCAGATGTCGGTCTCTTTAGGCGCACTGCGTAGACGGTGAGGTGGGGCTTAAACTCTGCGTGCCTCTCCTCTACTACGCCGGGCAAAGCCGCCGCGAGCAACGTCCTCAAGGCGGCGAATTCCCCATATGGCTCCACTCTCAGCGCAATGTATCGCGGTCTCGCCTCGCTGGGGAGCAAAATCACAGGTCCCACCGTGGCTACAAAAGGCCTATACCGCAACTCGACCTTCACAGGCCGGCTGACTTTGACCAGGGTGATGTGCGGCTTGACGGGGGAAATGCCTTCGAGGGGGCGGAGCGGCGGCAGAGGGGGCAATATGCCGTAGACGTAGCCCATTGTAGCAATTTGGGCAGATTTATATAACATGAGGCGCCGCACGCACGGCTGGTTGTCGCGTCAAATGTAGTACAGCTCTCCTCTCTCTTTCTGTTCTCTGTCTAACACCGAGCCGGGCTTGTTGAGCCGCGGCCTACCTGACTTGACGTCGCGTCTAAAGGAGGCGTCGGCCCATTTGAGGAACATGTTCATTCCTGTCCTCATGTCTACTACGCCTGGCGACTTACCCCTCACCCCTGGCTCACCTAAGAACGGCATTATGGCATTTGACATATAGTCCAGCATTGCTATGTCGTGTTCTACCACCAGCATGGCCACTTCGCTCTCTTCTATAATCCGCCGAATTGTCCTCGCCACTGTGATCCTCTGCTCAACGTCTAGGTATGCCATCGGCTCGTCTAAGACGTAGAGGTCGGCCTTCTTAAGCAAGGCGGCCGCCACGACGACTCTCTGGAGCTCTCCGCCGGAGAGCTCCCCCATCTTTTTCTCAAGGAGGGGGGTCAAGTTGAAGCTTGAGTTCAAGTCGGGCCATATTGGGTTTTCCGAGTAGTCTCCTACCTGCTGGGCAAGCCACAGGCCCACAGGCACGTCTTGGTTTTTGACCGCTATGTCTCTTACGTACTGTGGCTTATAGCTAATTCTAAGCGTCGTGCTTACGGCGCCCTTCGCAGGTTTCACCTCCCCCACGAGGGCTCTTAGGAAAGTTGTCTTTCCAATTCCGTTGGGGCCTATTACGCCGACTACCTCCCCCTTCGCTATATACGATGCCGACACCTCCAGAGTGAAGCCTCCCAGGTCTATGAGCAAGTCTTCCCACTCCACGAGGCGGGCCGCCCTACCTCCTTTCCTCTCGGGGGGCCTTGTCTCAAATTTTATAGGGCGGTCTCTAATCCGCATGTTCTCGGATGAGATGTAGCCAGAGAGGTACTCGTTTATCGCCTCTCTGGCCCCAGCTGGGTATGACACTATGCCGTAGGCCCCAGGCTTGCCGTATACTATCACCACGTTGTCCGCCAAGAAGTCCAGCACCGTTAGATCGTGCTCGATTACTAGTACGTACTTGCCCGCGGCTCCCTCTCTAATGGCGTCGGCGACTTTGACCCTCTCCACTATGTCTAGGTGCGTGGCAGGCTCGTCGAATATGTAGACGTCGGCGTCTTTTGAAAGCGCGGCCGCCACTGCCAACTTCTGGAGCTCGCCTCCCGAAAGATTCTCAACAGGCCGCTCCAGGAGCTTGTCTAGTCCAAATCTGCGGAGAAGCTCCTCCTTTATGCCCGCCTTCTTGACCACATCGCCCACTGTGCCCTTTAGGTACATGGGTATCAGCTCTATGTACTGTATCTTGTGCACCGTCCTAAGCTTCTTGGCGTAGAGCTCTGAGAAGTAGGTCTGGAGCTCTGTGCCTCTAAACCTCTTGACCACTTCCTCTGGAGTCGCTTGGCCGTCGCCGCAGAGGTTGGGCACAAGCTCCCCTGCCAAAATCCTTGCCATAGTCGTCTTCCCCAGCGCGTTGCGGCCCAAGATGCCGACCACCTTGCCCTTCCTCAAGATGGGGAGTCTGTACAGCTTAAATCCGCTTGGGCCATACCTGTGGACGCACTCGCCCTCGAGCTCGTCGGGCAGATTTACAATGGTAATGGCGTCGAAGGGGCATTTGTGGACACATATGCCGCAACCTATGCAGAGAGCCTCAGATATAACCGCCTTCTTTAGCTGTTCGTCGATGTATACAACTTTCCCACTCTTATTCACCGGGCAGTATTTTACACACTCGTGTCCACACTTCCTCGGTTGGCACGCATCTCTGTCCACCACCGCGATGCGGACCACGGCGGTAGAATGACATACCTAAATAAACCTCCATAAAGCCGTGTGTTAGAAGTAGTTGGCCAGCGTTAAGATAATTATCACTAAAGCCAGCGCAAGTCCAACCACGCGCCGCGTCTTCCTGAACACCCCGGAGAGGTAGAATAAAGAGAGTGTGAACAATGCCGCCATTACGCGGCCTCCGTACTCGCCGAAGCCCAACGCGGCGAACAGCGTGGCAAGCAACGTGAACGCCCCCTTTACTATGTACCACACAGATGAATAATCTAGCGGCATATCCGACGCCCCCTCCACCATACACACTTGACAAATGCCGAGGCCCACACGGCGAGCGGTAGCACTACGTTGCCCACGAGCCATGTGGCAACCACTTGACTCATCTTGACCGGCGTCCCGGAGTACTTTGCCACCCCCCTTGCCCTCACCAAGTCCTTGGCCAAGTTGATTGGGTGTAAAACCAGCCCGGTCAAAAGCTCGGGGTGAGAGAGGAGGAGACCGGCGAGGGGCAACGCGATGGATAGTAGAAAGCCTATTGTATAAATGGCCACGCCTGCGTACCACCCCGCTGGGGCGTGCCACTTCACCATCAAGATCTGGCGGATGCCCCACATAAACGCCTCTCTCAGCCGGCACTCTGGGTCTGGAGTGGGGGCTATAGCCGCCTTTGAGAACCAGATGGAGCCACCTAGCTCTTTTATGGCTGAGTATACGGCATAGTCATCGCTTACATACTTGGGAAGTCTGGCGGCTAACTTCGACTTATCCACGACCTCGCGCCTAAGCGCCGTGGATCCCCCCCAGACAAACCTCGACCGCTTGTCTAACATGGCGGGGAAGCCCATGTTGCTTATTGCAAGCCTCACCTTGTGGCAGAGGCCTCTGCCGAGGTACCATCGATATGTCGTAGCCGCGTGGTACTTAGAGAGAGGCGCCGTCAAGCGGTGGAGCCACAGGGGGCCTGGCCTAATGTCGTCGTCGGCGAAGACTATGCAATCGCCGTCGGCGTATTTAAGCGCCGTGGCCAAGGCGGCGCTCTTCCCCTCTCCCTCGTTTAAAACTACTCTGCCAAACTTGCTCGCCAAGCTGTACGCCGGGTCGTCCGCGCTGTCTACTACAAAGATGTATTCTGCAGCCGCATCTACCTTCTGCGCAGCGATTGCCCTCAGGTTCTCCTCAGTCCACGGGGCCACGCCCCTCATCGGTATTACCACCGTGATTTTCCCACAAGATTGCCCACCGTCAAACTCGCCGCTTCTCCAAAAGAGGTACTCTCTCACTAATCCTGCCACTGCGAGGGCTATGAATGGCGATATCAAGACGGCGTACCACATGCCTCTCTGAAGGCGGCTGTTTAAAACTATTTAAGTGCAGTGGACATGTGTACATCATAGCTTGAGTTTATTGGAAATTGGGAGATGTGGTATATATTTCCCCCAGTCTCTACCACATGAGCAATGTGAAAGAATTCGACTTGACCTATGCGGATTTGTTCAGGGCCCCGGATAGAGAGGGCGCCATAGTCTCCGTGCGTGTACACAGGAAGGTCAAGGCAGTGCTCGAGGAGTTGGCGAAGAGGGAGGGGCTCGACGGCGTCTCTGAGCTAGTCAGATACCTCATAGCTGGCTACCTCCTTGGCAAATATGGGATAGAGAGGCCGAGGGAGAAGGTGTTAGTAGAGCCAATAGTGTTGACGGTAAACGTAAATAAAAGGGGCGAGGCTGTTGAAGATGCAGTTGAGGCAGAGCTCGCCCTAGAGGAGATAGGCAACGTCATTAGAGATGTGGAGGACTACTTGAGGAAAGTTAAGGCGGGGCTTGCGTCGAAGAACCCCGAGATAGCCATGCGTCTCGCAAAGAGGGTAGCCAAGGCGCTTAAGACCGCTAAGAAGTTCGGCCTCGAGGAGGAGTATATGAAGCTTGTCAAACTTAAGACGCAGTTGTCTATGATAGAAAGTTTTTAAGACCGCCTCTACACAGCCCTGATGCCGCTGTGTAGTAAGTGGGAGAGCTTAATAACGTGGGCAGAGAAGGGTGGCAACAGCTACAAGGCTCTTGAGTTCAGGGAGAAGCTAGTGGAGTGTATAGTCTACACAGCCACTGAAAAGGTCAAGAAGAAAAAACTCGACGAGGCGGAGGAGCTGTTGAAATACGGCAAAGAGGTAGCCAAGAAGTTTAACATCGAGGAATTGAACTTCCACATCGCGCTCCTCGAAAAAGAGATCTCTAAGATTCGCCAGAGGCGCGCCCAGGCTCAGACTAAGTAAATACCGTCCAGCAACTTCTTTAGCCTGGCAATCTTCTTGCTATGGCGGCCAACAACTGCATATTTCCCAATGCCCACAGCCAAGAGCTCCACAGACACCCCTCCCACCTCCTTGCCCACGAGGACTAGATAGCCGCGCTCTCTGAAGTGGCGCCAGTAGTGGTATATAGCGCCGTACTTGGGGCTCGGCGTGGCTGTTATTGGCACACTGCTCTCTATGTGTTTTCGCAAGTCGGCACGCGTCGTTAAATAGTAGTAGGGCGGCTTCTCCACTTTGACAATCTCTGCCACAATGCCGTCTACATCGCTAGTGGCAGTGAGCTGGACTATGCTTTGCATTATTTTCCTACTCTTAGATGCTAAGTACAGCGACTTCCTCTTTGCGTCCATGAACAGCAAAACGGGCGTGTACATTCCTTCGCCCCTCACGGCAGCTGGCAGAATTTCCCCAAACAGGTTCACAAAAGCCACTGGGTAGCCCAACTGTTGTATTAGCTCAGCGACCAGGTACGGCGCGGCTTTCCGAATCACGTGCCGGCCTGGCCTATACTTGGCCAAGTTCCCCCTGTATATTTCGTACAACCGTGGAGCTAGGTAGTTTACGACGCTTTCTACGTCTGTGCCGTCTCTCCGGGCTCTGTCGTATACCTCCCGCTCTAGCCACTTTGGGGCATCCTCAACGCCTACTAGCCTTTTGACTATCTTCTCCAGCATTGCTACAGTTCAATGTTAATTAACCAGTTTAATAAGTGTGGAGGTCGCCATACGCGGCGAACTAAGGCCAAAGCTGGCCGCTCCAGCCCCCTACTTGGTGGTAGGCGGGTTTAGGCTTGTGGAACTGGCTGCGCTAGCCCTCTGCGAGTTTGGAAAAGTGGTAGTCTATGTTGAAGAGGCTGTGGATTTGCCCATGGTGCTTGAGGGCTGTAGGTACGAGGTGAGGCAGGGCGCCCCGGAGGACGTCCCAGCGGTGGACACTGGATGTGTTCCACACCTCTTATCCTCTTTAAATTTGCGCTGTGGAGACAGAGAGGTTAGACTGGGCAAGGGGGAGCCAAGGGCCGTGGAGCCGTTGAGAACTCTCGCAGACGTCGTAGAGAAGAACGTGGAAGTTATGAAGGCGGCTTTTTCGAAGTTGAGAGAGCTCGGCGTGGAGTTTGTAAAAGGCGACGTGAGGGGCGTGGTTGTGGGAGACATGTTTATACGCGGCAAGGTGTATGAATATACCTATGTAGAGGGGCCGGCAGTTGTGGGGCCAAACTCCTCTATTCTCCCATTTACCTATGTGCGGGCTGGCTCCGTCTTGTACTTTGACTCAAAGGTGAGAGACGAGGTGAAAAACGCCGTGTTTGACGCATATACGAGGAAGCAACACGGGGGATACGTGGGAGATAGCTACGTGGCCTCTTTCGTAAACCTCGGGGCTGGTACTACGTTTTCAAATCTTAAAAACACGTTGGGATTAATTAAGCCGTCTTACGCAGATAGGGGGTATAAGAAGCTGGGGCCTGTCCTCGGCGAGTTTGTAAAAACGGCTATTGGTACATTGGTGTACGGCGGGAGGTATGTTGGCCCCCTCTCCCACGTGTACGGAGTCGTGGACGTGGACGTACCACCGCTCTCAATTTTCAGAGGGGGGAAAATTGTCCCAATGGATCGAGAAAAGGCAAAGGAATACATTAGGCGAGACTTGGCGCAATTTGGCAGAGACGACTTGTATCCCTTCTACAAAAGGCTAGTCGAGCAACCTCTGTTTTAGATACTCCTTTTCTGCCTCTTGTATTTTCTCAGTGAGTTTGTTTAAGTCGGAGTCCGAGGTGGATAGGACATATTCCACAGCGTCTAGGGGCAGTTTTGAGGCGAGGGCGTATAGGCCTAGCCAGCCGTATTTTTTCAAAATCTCAGACGTCCGCTTGACCTCCTCCAAGCCTCTCTTCACTTCGCGCTCTAAGTTGTCGCTTTTGATCACTCTAACTACGCCTACGTCGATGCCGCCGCACCTGGGGCACTTGAGCTCGGCAACTTCGCCTACTCTCACGAGGCCGTACCAGCCGCAGTTTAAACACGCCGCGAGCATTGTGTAGTTTAAAAGCCTCGCCTTAGTGCTGTCTAACACAAGGCGCTTGAGCTTCTCCGGCGGTATAACCTCAAGTCTGTGGGACATCTTCTCGTAGAGAACTTCGCCTAGGTATGTGGGCCCGTCTGAATATACCACTTTGATTCTGCCGCTGGCAATGTCTTGGAGGACTTGAGCCGTGTGATCTAAGTCCAGGTCTCTTTCGAGAGTCTCTCTTATTGCCTCATCAAAGACAGGCGTGCCGCTGAACGCTTCGACGAGCTTCGACATACTTACGCTGTGTACATCGGCCTCCTTGTCTATCGCACCCATTCTCTTGGCCACGTGTAAAATCCTGCGCTTGAAGGAGCCGGACTTCACAAGGGCGGACTTTAAGAGTTCGGCCAGCTCTTTGGCGTCCATGCGCGCCAGGGCGTTGAGAAGTTCGCCCACCGTGGCGGCGGATAGGGGCTCCGAGAACTGTATTATTATGCCGTAGGGGTCTTGGTGAACTCCCACCGGCTTCTCAAGTCTTCTAATTAACAACTCGCCTAAGAGCTTTCCAAGAGTCCTGTTGACCAAGGTGCCAAACGCCGCGTGGACAATTACGATGTTTTCCCTGTACTGTTCAATAACCACCGTCCTATCGTCGGGGAGGGGGCCTCTATGCTTTGCCAATTCCTCTGCGGCGTCTTTAATGACCTCCTCGCTGACTCCATACTCTCTCGCCAACTCGCCCACCTCTGCGCCTTCTTTAATCCTCCTGCGCAGGATCCCCACTTCCTGCGCCACTTCGAAGGGCACTGGGATCTCTTCTCCCACCCAGCTGGGTATTGCGCCCGAGGGGTCAGACGCCTCTACTACGTACACGCTTTTTTCGTCCACGCGCGTTATGAGCCAGGGCATCCCCCTAAATATGAACTTGACCCCCGCCTCACCGTACTCTGCGACAAAGGACTCGTCTAATGTACCCACTAGTTCGCCAGTCTTCTCGTTTATCACAGCGTATTGCCTCTCGTCGGGTATCATGGAGAGAGTCTCGTAGAAGTAGCGGTAAAAGCCGCGGCTCCTGGGCCTAACCACCGTGTCGCTGTCCTCGTAGTAGAGGGCAAGCCTCGGGTACAAATCTTGCATAAATTTAATCACCCTCCTAAGCTCGTCCATAGTCAAATCGCGGTAGGGGTACGCCCTTTTCACTACTTTGTACAACTCCTCAATCTGCCACCTGGGCTTTAAGAGGAGGAACGCCACTATCTGGTTTACCAACACGTCGTAAGGCTTGTATGGAATCTGCGTCGGCTCTATCAGCCCCGCCTTAGCCCTCCTCACAATCACCACAGACTCCAACACGTCGTTGATGTCCTCGGCTATTACAATGCCCCTTGGAACAGCGCTTAGCCTATGGCCGCTGCGGCCCACCCTCTGTAGCAATCTAGTGGCCTGGTGCGGCGAGACGTATTGAATGACTAAGTCGACGTGGCCTATATCTATCCCAAGCTCGAGACTTGACGTAGCCACCACCGCCTTTAGCTCGCCCTTCTTCAACCTCTCCTCCACCGATATCCTCACCATCTTAGAGAGAGAGGAGTGGTGGACTGCCACGGGGAGGTCGCCGTAGAGGTAGGAGAGGCGGAAGCCCAACAGCTCGGCCATGCTCCTAGTGTTTGTGAAGATGAGAGTGCTCCTATTCTCTTCAATAAGCCTCTTTATTAGTCTCAGCCGAGCCACCACGTCGGGGAACAAGCCGCTGGCCTCTGCCAATTTGCGGTCCTCGTCACTTGCGCGCGGCCTAGCCACGTCCAGTTGTATATGCCGGGCGAAGTTCACCATGACCACTTTAAACGGTCTGCCATCCCCCACCAGAAACTTGGCCACTTCAACAGGCGAGCCCACCGTGGCTGAGAGGCCGACGATTTGAAAGTCGCGGCCCACGTGGTATCTAAGCCTCTCTAGGGCAAGCGATAGCTGGACCCCCCTCTTGTCCTCTGCCAATTCGTGGACCTCGTCTACGACGACCCACCTCAACTCCCTCAGATGTTCCAAAAGCTTTCTGCCAGTCAAGATGGCTTGCAACATCTCGGGGGTGGTGATTAAGATGTGGGGAGGCTTGCGGCTCTGCCTCTGCCTATCTGCCTTATCAGTGTCGCCATGGCGCACATCCACCGAGAACCCCAGCCTCTCGCCCCACCACTTTATCCTATCTAACAAGTCTCTATTAAGCGCGCGGAGCGGCGTTATGTAGAGCACAAATATTCCCGACTTGTCGGCCACTCCGTTCTCCAACATCTTGGAGAGAATCGGCAACATTGCCGCCTCGGTCTTCCCGCTACCAGTCGGCGCTATTATCAACACGTTGTTTCCAGAGAGCACCTCTGGAATAGCCGCCCTCTGAGGCTCCGTGGGCTCCGTTATCCCCCTCTCTCGCAACGCCTCCACGACCAGCGGATGAAGCAGGTGAAAGACCACGGCAACTCAAAATCTTTTTAAATTATCTCAACGTCGCCCACTGTGCGGGAGGCGGTACTCTTGTTACTGGCAGCCACTTTGGCGCTGGCCGGCACCGTGGTAGTGAAGGGGCCGTCGGGTAATTTTACCGCCGTTGTAAATGGAAACACTCTCGTGTTGGACGGCTTGTCTGTGGGGATTCCCAGGGTGTCTGACTGGGTTGGGAATGGCTCTTACGCGGCTTTTGGGATTTGGTATTCCCCAGGCTGTACAGAGGGTAGGTACCCGGATAGGCCTGAGTTTTATATAAAATGCGCCCAGGGGGCCGAGATAAACGTAGTCGCTGTCAAAGACCCCAAGGCCAGAGTGACGTGCCGCGACGTTGCCTCTGGCAAAACGCTACAGCCCAGCGAGGCGAGAGACAGAATTGAGATCTATAAGCTGACCCAGTCGCTCGGGGTAGAGTGCAAAGCCGACTTTGCGGCAGCCACGACTTCTACGTCTAACCCACTTATGCCACTGTTGGCAGGCGTCACAGCGGCCTCTGCAACTGCCCTATTTGCAATAGCAATTTTACTGCTTAGAACGCAACGACTACTGCGATTCTTCGAAAAGTAGTAGCAGGGTCTTTTCAGTGACCATCCCAATTACGGCTGTGCCTTCCTCGTTTACCACTGGCACGCCGCCTACGTCGTATTCTAACATCTTTCTCACTACGTCAATGACGGGGTCGCTTGGCTTTGCCAAAAAGATGGGCGACTTGGCGATATTTATCGCGTAGTTGTTAACTACCTCTTCCACGGCGCCTTGCCTTATTTTCTCCACCGTCTCGTCCTCGGCGAAGTATCTCAGTACGTCTTTTGCGTGGAGCATTGCCACCACCTTGCCGCTCTCGTCCACTATGGGGTACCTCCTAAACTTGTAGACTGTGATCCCCTCTAGCACGTCCATCACTGTGGAGTACGGCGTCAATACGTACACGATCCTCGTCATCACGTCGCGGACTCTGTGGGGGAAGTCGAGCTGGGAGGCGAGCTTTAACACGTCCCACTCTGTAAATATGCCCACCAACCTCCCCTCCTCGTCCACTATAGGCATTGAGCCGAAGTTGTGACGTAGAAATAGCGATATGACCTCGCCCACTGGCGTGTTAGGCCTCACTGTAACCACGCTTCTTGTCCCCACCTCAGCCACGCTCTTCATATAAATGTCACTGTAGAGCGTACCGCTGGCGTTCTTGTCGCTGAGCCACGAGTATATTGCGTCGAGTATGTCCAACATAGTGATTATGCCCACAACCTTGTCGCCTCTTACAATGGGCAACCTCCTAATGTCCAAGCTAATCATGGTCTTCATGGCGTTTAAGACCTTCTCCTTCTCGCTGACAGTGACTACGTTTTTAGTGGCGAACTCAGCCACAGGCCTATCAAAGAGGGTCACAATAGCCTATATCTCCTCATTTAAATGTATTAACTAGCCAAAGCGCCATGGCCTTAAAGGCCTTCGCCCTATGGGAAATGGCGTTTTTTACCTCGGCGCCAAGCTCCGCATAAGTCCTCTCCTCGCCTTCGGGGATGAAGATGGGGTCGTACCCAAAGCCGCCGGTCCCCCTTGGCGTATGGGCAATTCTGCCCCTAGTCTCGCCTATGAACACTTTTACACCGCCGCCTACGCATATTGCGGCGGCGCATTTAAAGACTGCAGCGCGGTTGACTACCCCCTCCAACAGCTTCAACACGCCAGCTAGGCCTATTGTTCTATAGACGTATTCGGCATAGGGGCCGGGGAAGCCCCCAAGCGACTCTATGTACAAGCCCGTGTCTTCAACCACCACGTAGTCCCCGTACCTGGCACACAGAGGCTCAGCTGCCTTTTCTGCTACGACTGCCACATCGTCGTGTTGAACCTCGACCTTCTCGGCGTCTAGTCTCTCCACCTCTATTCCAAAAGGCTTCAAGATCTGCGAAATTTCGGCTAGTTTGTGCAAGTTGCTTGTAGCTACTCTTATACGCATTTAAAGGAAACTGCAACAGTACCTTTAAAGACCCATGTGATTTTTCACTTTTGCCAACAGCTCGTGCTCTGGTGGAACTCCCACAAACTCCACCTCTCCCACCGCAGCGTCTTCGGCTTGTAGGATAACTGTGGGGACGCCGGTGACTCCGTACATGTCTGCTATGTCTGGGTTCTCATAGGCCTCCACCACCACGGAGACAACCTTGCCCTTGCTCTCATACGCGAACATGTTTGCCAAAAGGACGGCGTAGGGACAGTAGGGGCAGCTGGGAGTGACCACCGTTAAGACGTATACGCGCTTTGGGGCATTTTGCGCGAGAGCAGAAAGCTCGCCTCTGGTCCTCTGCCTAAGGCCGGTCTTGCCAGTGCTCAACCGCACCACGGTTTCTATGAACGCTCTGACCTCCTCGCCCATAGGCGCGCCAAGGTACCTAATGAAGCCATCGCCGAAGTATACAACAGGCACTCTGTGCGGCTCAACCCCGTACTTGTTGAACACATCGGCGTTTTGTTCATACGCATATTTGTTGACTCTCAATTTGCCGGCGGGGGCAAGTTGCACTAGTAGGTCTAGGAGCTCCTCGGTGGGTACACACCAGTTGGTCTCTCTGCCTCCGCACCCCTTACTCGTGAAAAAGTTCACTTCTACCGGGTTCTCCATTTGAGACAACATCTCCTTAATTATCTCCTTGGTCTCCTCGTCTACCTCTATGTGGGGAACCTCCTCGGGCGGACCTATTGGAACGGTAGACATAGTGTGGCAGTTGAAATTACTTTATTAACGTAATGAAGCTACCGCGCGCTGAACCCCAGATGCCGTACGGAATCAGCGCCTGCTTCTCTTCTTCTTCGTCTTTGACTTCCGGCTTTTTCGCTTCTTTTTCCGCTTTTTCTGAGCTGAGGAGGTCTTTGAGCCCTCTTCGAGAAGCTTGGCCACCTCGTCTACCAACTCTTTGTACTTACTCTCTATTCTATTGCGTATCTCCTCGGGGGATATGTCTGCCTCTTGTTTCCAGATGGTTATGTCTAGGACTAGCCCAACGCCGTCGACGTATCTCCAGGGGTCGAGAGTGAGCTCCTTTACCTCCTTCAGAGTGGCCGGGCTTATTTTGCCAGAGTGAGGCACTACGGCGTAGATGTGGCCGACCTCTGGGTCTTCTACCACCTGTAGCTTCCCCCGCTGGCCCAAAACCTCAAATAGGACGCTCACAAAGGCGGGAGAGAAAAATCTTTTTATCTTTTGACTACTGGAGATACGACTGCGGTATTGTGCCTACGAGCTTCCTTATGGCTTCAACGCTTTGGTTAAATTTCTCCTTTTCCTCTGGCGTGAGCTCAATCTCCAGCACTTTTACTACGCCTGTCTTGCCTAACACTATGGGCACTTCCACTGGCAGGTCAAAGACGCCGTATTCGCCCTTCAGCACTACCGAGGCTATTAACGAGCGGCGTGCGTCGCGTTTTACGCTGTCGGCCATAATGGCTAAGCCAGCGCCGGGGCCCCAATTGGATGAGAAGCCGCGGAGCTCGGTGATCTTGGCCCCCGCCTTTACCGTCTCCTCAACCACCTCCCTCAGCTGGTCTTCGCTTAGCAACTTGCTCAGGGGAACTCCGTGTACAAAGCTCTTGGAGGGCACTGGGAACATGCTCTCTCCGTGCTGGCCCAGCACTATGGGGAGTATCGAGGCCGGCGAAATTCCCAGCTTTTTGGCGGCGTAGTAGGCTAGGCGGCCCGCGTCTAATACGCCGCTGAAGCCAATCACCCTCTCCCTGGGGAACCCCGTGGATTTCCACATCACGTAGGTCATGGCGTCTAGGGGGTTCGTGGTTAATATCACAACGGAGTCTGGGGCGTACTTCTTAATCTCTTTGCCTATGTCGCTTACAATTTTTGCATTTGTCTCAACTAATTGTTCGCGCGTCATGCCTGGCTTCCTGGGGAAGCCGGCGGTGACTATGACCAAGTCGCTTCCAGCCATGTCTTTGTAGTCGTTGCTACCCTCGTACTCTACGTCTAGGCCGAGTATTGCGCTCATGTGATTTAAGTCGAGCGCCTCTCCCTGTGGTAAGCCTTTTACTATGTCTATTAGTAGTATTTTTTTGTCTATCCTCATTATTCCCATTATGGCCGCGGCTGCTGTTCCCACTCTACCGCTTCCCACTATTGTTATCATTGTAGAGTGGAGTGGGTATGTAAAAATCCGTAATATTGGCTAAAAACGAAATCTATATAGCCAGTTTATAAACGGCCCTTGCTTAATACTCGTGCCGCAACTATGAGGGGGTGCCACACAGGCGCCGTGTCTGGCATATAGCCTAGGTCGGAGAAGAAGAGGTCGGAGAGGGTGTAGCCCGACTGTATGGTAACGGCCATTATGTCTGCGTACGCGGCCACTACTTGACTTTTGCCGACGATTTGAGCCCCGAGTATGCGCCCTGTGGACTCCTCGGCGATAAGCTTTACGTGGACAGGCGAGGCGTTTGGCATGTAGTGCGCCTTTGTCCTCGCCTTTATTAGGCTGCTCTGCACCTTGAAGCCTAGCTGTGCCGCCTCTTTCTCTCCCAGCCCCGTTCTTGCTATGTATAAGTCGTAGAACTTTGTGACAGCCGTGCCCACCACTCCTGGGAACTTTAAAACGCGGCCCTTTACCGCATTGCCGCCGGCCACCTGCCCCTCCTTGTTGGCCGTGGGGGCCAGCGGTATCCACACCCTCCTCCCTGTGATCCTATGGACTTTCTCCGCCACGTCGCCTGCAGCGTAAACATCGGGAACTGTGGTCTCCATGTACTCGTTTACGTAGACGGCCCCGGTCTCCCCCAGCTTTGCCCCCGCGCGCACAGCCAAGTCTACGTCTGGCCTAACTCCAACTGCGAGGACCACCTCGTCTACTTGGTACTCCCCCTTCTCTGTCACCACCTTGTTCACATGGTCGGAGCCCTTGAACTCCACCACTTTCTCGCCTAGGTGTAGCTCCACGCCTCTGCTCTTCATCTCCTCGGCGACTATGGCTGCGACGTCGGGGTCAAGCGCCGCGGGGAGGACTTGGTCAAACATCTCAAATAGGAGCACCCTCTTCCCCATCTCCAGAAGGACCTCCGCCATTTCGACCCCTATGTACCCCCCTCCCACCACCGCGACTGTCTTAGCCTTTTCTAGGTGGCCCTTCAAGTGAGGCACCTCGTCTGGGTGCCGCATTGTGAGAATGCCCTTTAGCTCAACTCCGGGGATCTTAGGCACGAGGGGCTTTGCGCCAGTGGCTATGACCAACTTGTCCCACGCAATTTTCTCAGTAGACTCGCCCCTCTTTACAACTACCACCCTCTTGTCCACATCTACATCCACCACGGCTGTACGTATCAATACCTTGATGTTTCTCTCCTTCTCAAACTCCTCGGGGCTGTACGTCATCAGCTCCTCATGGCTTTTCACAATTCCGCCTATGGCGTACGGCATGCCACAAGGGGCATGTGTAATCATAGAGCCCCTCTCTATCAACACCACTTCGGCCGATGGGTCTAGACGCCTTGCCCGCGCCGCCGCCGAGGCGCCAGCGGCCCCGCCACCTACAATCACTACACGCACCATGGAGACGTGTCCAAATGCTCTTTTAATGTTTTAGTGCAGCCGCTAAGCGCTTGCCGGCGCTGAATCTCGCCGTTGTTAGGGCCGTGGCCGACCTCCCGAGGAGTAGTTGAACTGCGGCATGGGCAATGCCGGGCCCTAGGGTCCATCCTAGGCGGCAACCGCCTGTGGCTACCACGACGCCGCCGCGTCTCTCTATCACGGGGAGGCCGTCGGGCGCACAGGGCCTATACCCCACGGCCATGTCCATTACTTCGAAGTCGCCAAGCCACGTCTTAGCCGCGGCCAACACCTTCCTTGACGGCGAGTGGTCTGGTGATGCGTCTAAGTCGAAGCGCCCAGTGGCCTTGATCCACCCCTTGAATGGGACTAGAAAAACGCCACCTATAAAGTCGGCGACTGTAGGACCGGACCACCGCGCAACTAGCCTAAACCCATATCCCTTTAACGGCGCCACGGGAACGCCTAGCCTTCTGGCCCACCAGCCAGCAGCCACTATTACCCCATCGCCTTTTAAAATCTCGCCGTCTTCCAAGACGACGCGCCCCTCTTCTACTCTGCTCGCTTTCTTATTCACAATTCTCACACCTCTAGACGCAACCTCTCTGTAGAGCCTTTCTACGGCCAAGTCCGTGGAAATAACCACGGAGTCTAGGTATACTATCGCCCGTCTACCCTTTACCTCCCCCACGTCGAACCTGGGCTTGAGCGGATCTTGCTTAAGCGCCGCAACTTCAGCCTCTATGTCTTCCACCACCTCGTAGAGGGGCTCCTCCCTAAATTCAAAATCGTTTTTCTCTTCGGCAAGTCGGCGATATTCAGATATAGAAAAACGCGCTAGCTCTTTGACCTGGTTCCAGATCTCCTCTGGGTATTCTCTTCCATATACCTTGATATAGGTCAAAATCCAACGCCAATCCAGTCTAGCGATGCGGGCCTTACCCTTAAGCCACATCTTTATGTACCTGACGGGGTAACCCCTCACGTTTATTCTATTTATCTCAAATTTTGTCGGCTCTAACACGCCCGCGGCTGCCTTCGACCAGCCTCCAGGCGCGGAGTCCACCAGGACAACATCCGCCCCTTCGCGGGCGAGGTATACAGCGGAGAAGAGTCCAACAACGCCCCCACCAACTACAATATACATCAAGGCTACTATAATACATCTTAATATACTTGCCGATTAACTTCTACAGCTGGCGTGTTCTAGTACGGATTCCACAAATGTGCGAAATTGAGGCGCTGTCATAAAGCCAGGCGCGGCCTCGACGGGGGTCCCATTTATAAACGCCACTGTCGTAGGAGTAGCCATAATGCCCAAAGATGCCGCTATGTGGTAAAACTCTTCTATGTCCGCTTTTACAAAGTTCGCCATATGTCTGTACCTCTCTCCCACTTGTCGAAAGATGGGGTCAAAGGCGGCGCAATATGGACACGTCTTTCCAAAAAACATGACGAAGGCAACCTTACACCCCATTACAGCGTTCTTAAACTGGGCCACGTCTCTGAGCACGTGGCCAGGGGGGTAGTTGACGGTGCAACACTTTGGCGGGTCCTTGGCCCTCGTAAGTTCCACGGCCTTTTTCCAGAGTATGCGGTCTAGCTCGTCCACGCCTGCGCGCCGCCTTTCCCTTAAATATTTTTACCCAGAGCGCCACCACGTCTATGCCCTTTGACCCAGAGGTCGCTGGGGCCACGACGCTCCGTATACTGCGCTTTATACGGGTCGAGCACACGATTTTCACCCTGCCAATGGCGTATGCCGCGGCTATTTTGGCAGGCAACCACCTGGACTTGTGGAAGGCGGTTTTTATAGGGCTCGCTGTGTTTGGGCTAAGGACTGCGGGCATGGCGTGGAACAACATCGTCGATTTCCCCATCGACAAATTAAATCCGAGGACGCAGGGGAGGATGTTGGTGACTGGGAAAGTCACGTTTAGAGAGGCCTATGCGACCTTCGCCGCTGGCGCCGCGGTCTTCTTTGCCTCGGCTACGGCGTTAGGTCTATGGCCGCTTCTCTTGGCGGCGCCGTACTTGGCTGTGGCTGTGACTTACCCCTATGCGAAGCGGCTACACTGTTTTCCACATTTCCACCTGGGGCTTGTCTACGCCCTCGTCCCCCTAGGCGCTTCTATCGCCATGTACCCCGACGACATAGCGGCCGCGCTGGCCCACACGCCGCGGATGCTCGTGGCCGCCGCCGCGCTGTGGGTCGCCGGCTTTGACGTAGTGTACTCCAAGGGGGACGTGGAGTTCGATAGAAAGTTTGGACTGGGTAGCATTGCGGCGTGTTTTGGAGTAAAGGCGGCAGACGCCGCGGCGGTTGTACTTCTAACTCTCTCCGCCGCTTTATACGTGGCGAACTACTTGGCCTACGGCTTGGGGCCTTTGGGCCTCTTGGTCACCCTCATAGGCGCCGGGGTAGAGGTGGCGTCGGCGGTGCTGGGGGCTTTGGGCAGAGTGGGGCTGGGCTTTAACTTAAATCTGGCGGTGGGAATCCTCATACCTACTGGCATATTTATTGGGGTTTTAGGCATTTGAGGGAAAGCGCCGAGAGCGCTACGGCGGGTATTACGGCGTATAGGAATGGGGGGTACATGTAGCCGGAGACCGCGGCGCCCACAGCGTAGCCCAAGTTGTTAACTCCCTGGTAAACCCCGTAGCCCCTGGCCCAGTAAACACCTGCGACGTTCCTAGAGACCATCTGTTCTAGCGAAGTGGATAATACTGCAACGCCTAAGCTCTCTAAGACCCAAATGGCTGAGAAGATGTATGGAGAGGGCGAATACGCCATGCCTATAAGCGCCACTGCGACCACTAGAGAGCCTAGCGCAACTGATGAGCGAGCGGGTCTGGCGAGACGGGGTCCAACAAACCAGGAGATGGCCGCGGGCAAATACGCCAATACTGCCGCGAAGGGGGAGAGGGAAAATCTGTCGTGTAGGAATGGTAACACTTGGGGCCCGTATAAGCCGGTGGAGAGGCCCGCGAGAAGCGATGCAACGATTATGCAAGACAAGACTCGCACATCTGTGCGGTGGTGTCGGACGGCCAAGTGCCTAGTCTCCTCCGGGAGGTGGAACAACGCGGCGGCCGATAAGGCGGCGAAAGCCAGCGCGGTAAGTCTAAACGCCGCCGCGTATCCCATGAGCTTCGACAAAATATAGACGGCAGGGATAGAGACCCCTCCCGCCACGGCGCCGGCGGCTGCGGCGATCTTGAGCTTGGAGTAGAGCGCCGGGTCCTCTAGGCCTCCCACGTCTGAGACGTAGGCCACTGCGGCTACGTTTATCAGACTTGAGGCAACGCCCGATAGGAACATTGCCGCATAGACGTGGCTTATCGACGTAGAGAGACTCAGCAGCGTCATAGACGCGGACAGGAGGACGCCGCCTATGCCCATTGAAAGGCGTCTGCCCGCTTTATCGGCTAAGTGCCCCGCCGCTGGCCGGATTACAACGACGGCGGCTGCGTAGGAGGCGTAGGCGATGCCTACTTCCACCTCGCCGTGGCCGAGCTCGAAGATGTAGAAGGGCAACAGGAATGCTACAAATGAGTATGGCGATGAGTATAGGACGTATGCAGAAAGCCTAGGCTTTGACGTGTTCGTAGCCGACGACGTATATCCCATCTACTACGCCTAGGCCGCCCTCGCGTCCGTGAGGCGACGGCTTTTCCTCGCCCCTCAGCTCCGTGGCGGCTTGGATGGCTGCGGCGAATTGGCTGACAAGCTCTCTATCGATGCCCTCCACCACTATGTCCTCTTTGCCCTTTACCTCCACCTTGACGCCCTTGGGTATCTCTAACACTATCTTGGATTTTCTCCCCAAGAAGTTCTCTATAGTCAGCTGGTTCCCTTGCACTTTTACAAGCATGGGGAAGTGGGTGTATATGACTTTGAGCTTGTAGCGCCACCCCTTTGTGACTCCTAGGAACATGTTTTTCAATATGCCCTTGTAAGTCCCAAGCAGGGCGTACTCTCTCTTCTTCGCGTTTAGTACTTCGAGCACCACTTTGCCGTCGCTCAGCGACATTATGACTGGGGTGTTTTTAAACTCCTTGACGAGCTCTCCAAGAGGGCCCTTGACTTTGACAACGTAGTCGAAGGGCCCGGTCTTCTCTATGGCGACCTTGACGCCGTCGGGTATTGGCACCTCCTCAACTGCGTACACGACGTGCATACGCAACGCCTCTATTACGTCTTTAAAAAATTTCCTCGGCGGGTCACAAAAATATATTACGTACGGATCTCAACTAGTGATTCCGATAAGCGTCATGGTGGCCGGCGTGGGTACCACTTCGTTTAAAGTTAAGGGTAGGTTCGGTGTGGAAAAGCCAAGCGACTTCTCGGCGCCGCTAAGGCCGATTGTGAGTTGGAATATCACAAAGAGGTGCAACTTGCGCTGTCTCCACTGCTACATCGATGCAGGCGAGGCCGAGGCTAACGAACTAACTACAAAGGAGGCCTTAGATGTCGTTGACCAAATGGCAGAAGTGGGCGTGCCGCTCATATTGTTCACAGGCGGCGAGCCGCTTGTTAGACGCGACTTTTTTGAGATTGCCCAGTATGCCAGAGATAGGGGCATTAAGCTAGTGTTATCCACAAATGGCACTTTGATAACGCCGGAGGTTGCGAAGAGGCTGAAAGAAGTGGGCGTCGTCTATGTCGGCGTCAGTCTCGACTCTATAAGCGCAGAGTTCCACGACAGATTTAGGGGCGTGCAGGGGAGCTTTGCCGCAGCGTTGGCTGGGATCAAGAACGCAATTGAGGCAGGTCTCGACGTGGGCCTCCGCTTTGTCGTCACTGCGAAGAATATACACGAGGTAGGGGAATACGTCGACTTTGCCGCGTCTCTTGGCGTGAGGAGGATCACCTTTTACCACCTCTCCGCGGCTGGCAGGGCGCAGAAGCTCTCTGAGGACTGGTGGTACACGCCGGAGCAGTATAGACGGTTTATTGAGACGTTGATAGCCAAGGCCAGGCAGTACGCGGGCAAGCTGGAGATAGAAACTACTCTGGCACCCTACGACGGCATCTATATAGCTTTGACGGTTGGCCACGGCGATACAAAGTATCTAGAATTTGTGGAGGCGACGGGGGGTTGCGGCAGGAAAATCGTGTCTATATACCCAAACGGCGATGTATACCCTTGCCAGTTCATAGACTTCTACAAGTTGGGCAACGTCAGAGAGAAGAGGCTGAGGGACATACTGCGCCCCGAGGTGTTGGAGCCCTTTGTAAACACTGACCGCTATCTGCGGGGGCCCAAGTGCTCGCCCTGCCGCTTTAAGAGATATTGCAAGGGCGGGGACAGGACTAGGGCTTACTACTTAACTGGCGACATCTTCGGCGACGACCCCCTGTGCCCCATTCCACGCCTCTTTGGCAATGAAGATTAGGGTTGCGACGAGGGGGTCGAAGCTAAGTTTATTACAGACACAGGAACTCCTAGACCAAGTAAAGGCAGTTGAGCCAAAGGTGGAGTTTGAGCTAGTAGTTGTAAAAACCACAGGCGACGTCGTTCAAGACAGGCCGCTTTACCAAATTGGCGTGAAGGGGATCTTCGAAAAGGAGGTGAACTTGGCAGTGTTGAGGGGGGAGGCGGATGTGGCTGTGCACAGCTTGAAGGATTTGCCGTCGGAGCTTACGCCCGGCCTAGTGATCGCTGGCTTTTCGCGGAGGGCCCCGCCCTACGACGTTGTAGCAAGCCGCGAAGGGTACAGCCTTTACACGTTGCCGAAAGGCGCCGTGGTCGGCACATCTAGCGTGAGGAGGGCAGAGTTCCTAAGGGCCGTGAGGCCGGACGTCGAAGTGCGCCCCCTCAGAGGCAACGTAGATACGCGCGTGGGCAAAATCTTGTCTGGCCAATACGACGCGGCCATTATGGCCATGGCAGGCCTCGTGAGGCTCTACGGCTGGGAGGCGCCAGTGAAGCTGTCGCCGATTAGGCCCGAGGAGATTCCGCCGCCGCCTGGGCAGGGGATCGTGGTGGCGGTTGTAAAAGAGGGAGAGGCATGGCTTATCGACATCCTTAGAAGAGCCAGCGATAGGAGGGCCGCGGTTGAGGCTACGGCTGAGCGGGAGTTTCTCATGCACGTAGGCGCCGGCTGCCACGTGGCCGTGGGAGGACTTGCCAGATATGAAGACGGGGGGATGAGCTTCGTGGCTGGGTATGCCTCAGGGGGTAGGAGGTATGTGATAAAACTGTGGGGCGAAGACCCGCGGGAGGTTGGAAGACGTGCAGCAGAGGAGATTAGGAAAATTAGAGAGGGAGATTAGATTTCCGCGACTCTTTCAACCCTCTTCCCCATCTCTCTGCCGCCGAGGAAGTCGCGGACGCTGTACAATACTGCATACTTTTCCACGCCTAGCTTGCGCAATGACTCTTGTACATATGACTCAATCACGTCTCGCCTTGTCCCATGTACCATGAAGTAGCAGGGGTATTCCCACTTCCCTGGCACTGTGTTTCTCAAAACCACATGGGTAGAGATGGGCAACATCGCCACCTCTTCGCACTTGGCCTCCCTCATTACCACCATGGCGTTTTCTCTAAAGCCGACAGCCTCTCCGTCTAACGTGGCGTGTAAATCGCGGAGTACGCCCAGCTTTATCAACTCCTTTATTTTCTCAAGGGTCTGTGCAACCGACAAACCCAGCACCGCGGCTGCCTCCTTGAACGGCTCTGGGACAAGCGGTAGCGATTTGATTTTTCCAAAGAACTCCATCGGAATTCCCAGCGATTTCACAGAGGGCGGATCCTCCGGCATTATGTACCCCCTGGTCCAAGAGATGCCGCGGCGGAGGTCGAATCTGACATCCACCTTGTAGGACCTGAGCGAGTAAAGTACCACGTAGTCTACGCCGAACTTGTCCGCCACAGCCTTCACCTTGGCCTCTAGCTCCTCCTTCGAGTGCGCCTTAGTTACAAACCAGAGGTTGTACGGCCTGTAGTCGCGCTGGAAGTTGTGGCTGACCATAGGATCCCTATTAACCTCGGCCGCCACCTCCTCGATCCTATCCTCAGGCACCGCCATGCCCACCAACGCGGCCACCATGCCGCGGGACTTGTAATTGAGGATTGCGCCTATGCGCTTCAACACCCCGCTCAAGACGGCCTCCCTAAGCCTCTCCAATACCCACGACTCAGAGGTCCCCAGGGTATCCGCAATTGCTTGAAAAGGTCTCTCCACTAGGGGGAAGTCGTATTGCACAGCCATTAGCAAGTCCACCGTCTTGGCGTCCATACCCACGTGATCCGTTTGAACTAATTAATCTTAGCTGAAACGATAAACGGCGTTGGCAACAAGCCCGCTTGCATATGAGGCGCAAATAGGCGCAAGGAGTAGCGCTGTTCGCAATGCGCTAGAAGGGCAGTCCCTCTTTTATCCACTTGGCCGCTTCAAGCGCGTGATATGTTAATATTAGATCGGCGCCTGCCCTCTTTATCGCCGTCAATATCTCTAGCGTTATCGTCCTTTCGTCGACATAGCCGGCTGTCGCGGCCGCCTTTACGAGGGAGTACTCGCCAGAGACGTTATATGCGGCTAGGGGGACCCATGGAAAGTGCTGTTTCACAAGCCTAATGACGTCTAGGTAGGCCAAGGCTGGTTTTACCATCACTATGTCGGCCCCCTCCTCAAGGTCCATGGCCACCTCCTTCAACGCCTCGTAGGCGTTGCGGGGGTCCATTTGGTAAGTCCTCCTATCGCCGAACTTTGGGGCCGATGCCGCGGCCACTCGGAATGGGCCATAAAACGCTGAGGCGTATTTGGCGCTGTAGGCCATTATTCCGACCTCCTCAAAGCCGTGGGCGTCTAGCGCCCGCCTAATTTCTCTCACTTGGCCGTCCATCATGCCGCTTGGCGCCACGAAGTCTGCCCCAGCCTCCGCATATACGACGGCCTCTTTCGCATAAAGCTTTATCGTCTCGTCGTTGTCGACGTACCACCTGTCCCTCTTCTCCTTCACCACGCCGCAGTGGCCGTGGTCTGTGTATTCGCAGAGGCACACGTCTGCAAAAACTAGGACCCTATCGCCGAAGATCTCCTTTATGAGCCGTATGGCCCTTGGCACTACGCCCTCGGGGTCGTAGCCGCCGGTGCCTTCAGGGTTCTTAAGCTCGTCAGGCAATACGCCGAAGAGAATGAACTTATTTATGCCCAACGACAGGGCCTCTTCCACGTGGTTTATCAACTCGCGGCCGACGGGCCACCTGTATATCCCGGGCATGGGGCCTATGGGCTCCCTCTCGCCGCCCGGTTTTACAAACAGTGGATATATGAAGTCGCCAGCGTCGATCTGCGTCTCAGCGACGGCGTCGCGGATTATCTTTGAGGCACGTAGGCGCCTAGGCCTAGTCGTTGGAAACTGTACGCGCATGTCCCTCCCTTGCCCTCTGTTTATATATACTGCCTCATAATCTCGCGCCCTCTTTCTACTGCGCCGTCTACGTCGCCGTTGAAGACGCTTGTTCTAAACGCCTCGTCGCGCCACAACGCGTCGTAGAAGTCCAATCTGCGCCTCACGTCGGGTATACGCTCCTTTGCCTCAGCCTTCAACGCCTTGTAGGCCTTGAAGAATGTCGGTATCCAGCTCCTCTTGATGCATTCCTCAATCACGTCCAGAGAGAGGCGCGCGGGGGCTCCCGCGGCGCCTTCGCTTGTGACAGCCACTCTAAGGCCCTCGACAACTCTCTCATAGGGGACAACCACATGGGTGCGGGAGGCGTCTGTGGCGTCGTTTACAAGCTTCCCCCTTTCGCTGGCCAGGCGGAACAAACGGTCGGCTAACTCTCTGTCGCTAACTGCCACTACGACGATGTCAGCCCACTCAACATCTTCTGCTGGGTCGTACTCGTTTAAGTCCGCAATTTTTATCTCCACGGGCAACTTCTTCAGTTCGTCGCTGACCTCTCTAGCAATTACGCGCACCTTGGCGCCGCTGGAGGCGAAGAACTTTGCCCTCCTTGTCCCCACGGCGCCGCCGCCGAGGACTAACACCTTAAGGCGAGAGGCCTCTACCCAAAGAGGAATGCGCATGTAAAAAACGGGACCTTTATAAATTAGCCGAGGATGAGCTGTTTGACTCCCTCGACTAGGGAGTTCAAAATCGAGTTGGTAGCATTGCGGAAGCCCAGTATCTTGTCCACCGCGCCCTGAACCATGCCGCTTATGGTTAGCGCGAATGCTGATACAAGCGCCACGGCTATAAGTATTAGCAAGACCTCCTCGACGAGCACCGATCCCCTCTTCTTCATGTAACAACTGCGCTTTTTAAGCCACTGCTGTGGCTTTGACCGCTGCCTCTATCGTGGCCTCCGGCGCTACTATGTGGGGGATGCCCAGCTCGGCTAGTTTAGCTGACGTGACAGGCCCTATTGCTACAACTCTCTTACCCCTCAAGTCTACTCGCGAGGCGACAACCTCAGCCACTGTGGCGCTCGTTAAAACTACCGCCCTCGCCGCAGCTATGGCCGCCGTGGCGCTCTCAAGCTTGTCCGGCTCAATAACTATGTCGTATACTGGCACTTCCACGACGTTTGGAACTAAGCTTTTCAATACGTCGTTGCCCATCCCCGACCTTAACACCACAACCACCCCCGGCGCGAGTTCCTTAAGCAACTTGGCCACGCCGTAGCTACTGTACTCCCTCGGCGTGATGCAATTCCCTACGGCCTCTGCAGTGGCGGGTCCGACGCATATTACACATTTGAACCTCGCTCTTATTTTTTCGAGGTCTACAAACTGCGCCACGGCGGGGCTCATCACCACTAGGTAGTCCCCCTCGGGGATGTACACGTCGGGACGGGGCGCCACGCGGCCTATGGATATGCACGTTGCCCCCTCGGGACACTTCCCCTCTTTAATTCTCACCACGACTATGGACATGGCTAAGAGGGCGGTGGTGAAATCTTCCTTACATGCTCCATCAACGCGACGCCCTTTGCCACCACGTGACCTACCACAATAATCGCCGGGCTAGCCACGCTCTTAAGCTCCCCCAAAGTCGTCGTGATAAACTCCTCGTCGCTGAAGTAGGCGGACCTTATCACCGCCACTGAAGTCTCGGGGCTCAGCCCTCCCTCCAACAGCTCTCTGGCAATCTCCCCCGCCGTAGACGCACCCATGTATATAATCAAGGTGTCCACTGCGCCGGCCAGCTTCCTGAAATTTACAAACCTCCTCCCCTTGCTTGGGTCCTCTCTGCCGGTAACAAGCGCCACAGAACTCGCAATGCCCCTCGCCACTGGAGGTATGTAGTACTTAGCGGGGGCGGCAAGGCCGCTGGTGACCCCGGGGACAAACTCGCAGTAGATCCCCCTCTCTGCCAAGTATAGACACTCCTCGAAGCCTCGGCCAAAGACAAGGGGGTCGCCCCCATGCAACCTCACCACAATATCCACAGCCTTGGCGTACTTGTACAGCAGTTCGTTAATTTCCTCCTGCGAGGGGCCCACGCCGCCGGGGCTCTTCCCAACATCCACGAGGAGGGCCCCCCGCTTTGTGTAACTCAGAAGCTCCTTGGCCACAAGCCTGTCGTACACCACGACATCTGCCGCTTGGAGCAGGCGAAGGCCCTTGACAGTAATAAGCTCGGGGTCCCCAGGCCCGGCGCCTACAATATATACACGGCCCACGCGTAAACGTCAGAGACGTAATTTAAGTTACGCTCTTGCTAGGCCCCCACTTTTCCAATACTATCGGCAATACAGACTTGAAGTAGAGAAGAAATTGCCGTTGTTCTGCCAGCGGCGGCAACAGCCTCGCGCCGCATCTTGCGTATAAGCTCTCAATCTTCTTATAGATGTAGCCTCTTGTCAACACCACAGGAGCCGCCACGTTGACGCAAGGCGCATCCCTAATGTTTGGCTCGCCTTCCAAAAAGGCTACTGGCAAGCCCAGCGCGCCTACGTCGCCTCTGTCAGGCCCGTGGAATATGTACAACTGGGCGCCAAGCGAAAGGAGAAACTCCCTAAACCCAGGCCACTTCACCAACGGCGGCGCCTTCACAGCCGCAATACTCAACGCCTTTCTGTAGTCGGCGCCATCTGCGACGAATACAGGCATCCCAAGCCCCCCCGTGAACATTGGCTCCGCCTCGAGAAAGGCGTAGCCAGCCCCCACCGCCTTAGCCAGCATAGCGGCTTGCTTGTTATGCTCAGCGTCAGGGGAGCCGTGGAATATCAACACCAACACGTTGGCCACGCGACATTGTTTTAAAAACCCTTGGCTGCCCCACTCGTGTACATCTTCGACCTCGACGGGACGCTCGTGGAGTCGGTGGACGCACACATCGGGGCGTGGATAGAGGCATTGGAACTCATCGGCATCAAAAAGCGGAGAGAGGAGCTGGCCCCTCTAATGGGGTTGCCCGCTCTCGAAATAGCGCGGCGCATAGCGCCTCAACGCGCCGAAGAGTTGGCAAGAATTAAGAACAAGCTATTCCTAGAAAAGTACCTAGGTGCCGTGCGCGCATACGACGACGCGGCTGTGCTGTCGCGCCTGCCAAGGCCCATAGCCGTGGTCACTTCGGCAAGCGGCTACGTGGCCAGGGAGATCCTAAAGGCCACGGGACTCGCCGAGTATGTGGACTTAGTGGTGGGAGGCGACGAGGTCCCGCGGGGAAAGCCGGCGCCGGACCCCCTCTACCTAGTGGCAAGACGCTTCGGGGTCCCCCCAAGCGAGATGGTGGTGGTAGGCGACAGCGAATACGACATTGAGATGGCTAAAAACGCCGGCGCTTTAGGCGTCTGTATAGCTAGACGCGGCGTCCCCTGCAGAGGAGCTCACCGCGTCATCTCCACACTCTTCCAACTACTGGGGATATAAACGCAGGCTGGGTCCTCCGCCAGCGGGTTTTTAAACACGGCGAATGCCCGGGCCCTCGAGCCGCCGCATATGTCCTTATACTCGCACACGCCACATCTGCCCTCAAACTCGCCACGCCGCATTTTCACCAGGAGGGGGTGGTTGCGGTAGATGTCCACTAGGCGCCTTTTCCGCACATTGCCCAGGGGGTAGGGGAGGAAGCCGCTTGGGGTCACAGTGCCGTCGTGCCCCACGAAGATTATGCCAAAGCCATCCCGCGTGGGCACAATAGTGGGGTCAACGCCCCGCTGAGGCGGGCCCAGAAGCTCCCTCAGCCTTGCTACAAGCTTGTCGTAAAGGAGATCGCTGTAGGCCTTTCCGCGCAACCTCTCAAGCTTGGCCCTCCTGTAGAACGGGGCCTCGACAGTTCTGACTTGGAACCCGTAGGTGGACACGTCGACAAGGAACTGAACAGCGGACTCGTACTCCGCAGGCGAGATGTCCAACTCCTCCTTGGCTCTGCCAGTTACAATGAGGAAGAAGACCTCCCACACCTTTACCCCGAGCCTGCGGAGGAGGTACGCCACGTCGGGGAGCTCGCTGAGCGACTTCTTCCACACCACAGTGTTGACTTGGACAGATATGCCCAAGTCCAGCGCCCTCTTTATCGCAGACACTGTCTCAGCAAAGCTACCCGGGACCCCCCTCAACTCGTCATGAGTCTCAGCCGTGGCCCCGTCTAGGCTTATCGAGATAGACTTGACGCCAGAAGACTTGATACGCCTAAGGGCCTCGTCGTCTAAGCTCTTTGAAACGGCGGGGGCAAGCGAGACGGGCACCCCCAGGGAGTTGGCGTAGTCCACAAGCTCGAAGAGGTCCGCCCTCATCAACGGGTCGCCGCCGGTTATAATGAGGAGGGGCTTGGGGTCTCCAAACTCCGCCACTTGCTCAATAAGCCTCTTCCCCTCCTCAGTTGACAGCTCGCCCGGGAGAGGCTTTAAAATTGCGTCAGCCCTACAGTGCTTACAAGCAAGGGGACAGGCCTTTGTGGACTCCCAGAAGACCAACAAGGGGGCCTCGTGGAATCGCCTAATGAGCTCCTCCACGCTCCGCATTTCCCATCAAGCGCTATCCACATTTAACTATTGCCGCCCACCTCGCGCCTCAGCTCCCTAAACACCTTCTCCAAAGCGCCTAGCGCCTCTTCGACCACCTCGGCCGTATGCGCCGCGCTTGTGAAATTGACCTCAAACTGTGACGGGGCTAAGTAGACGCCGTGCCCAATGGCCAACTCGTGCAACTTCAGATAAAGCTTCTCGTTGCTCTCTCTCACGTCCTGCGGAGTCTTGACATCGCCCTTCTTGAAGTAGAACTGGAACATCGACGCTATGTGCTTAACTACCACGTCGAAGCCAACCCTCTCAGCCAAGTCCCTTATGCCCTCCGCCATCCTCCTCGCCGCATCGTTGGCGACGGAGTAGACTTGGCCACCCTCCAGCTCCTCGAGGACGGCGAGGCCCGCCGCTATCGAGACAGGGTGCGCGTTAAAAGTGCCAGCGTTATAAACGGGACCTTGCGGGGCCACCAAGTCCATGATGAAGGACTTGCCGCCGAAGACGCCTATTGGGAAGCCGCCGCCGATAACCTTGCCCAAAGTCGTCAAATCAGGTACCACGCCGTACAAGCCCTGCGCGCCGCCTAGGCCTACTCTAAAGCCCGTGATAACTTCGTCAAATATCAAAAGCGCGCCGACTCTCTCCGTCTCCTCTCTGAGCGCCTTCAAGAACTCCACCTCTGGGAGTATCAAGCCATAGTTGCCGGCGATGGGCTCCACAATCACTGCGGCCAGCCTATCCCCCACCTCTCTCACCGCCTTAACAAAGGCATCTACGTCGTTGTAAGGCACCACGACCGTCATCTTAACCACGTCGCTAGGGATGCCGGCACTCGTCGGGATGCCCCACGTGGCTGCTCCAGACCCAGCCTTGACAAGCACATAGTCGTGAGAGCCATGGAAATTACCATCGAACTTAATTATGTAGTCCCTCCCAGTAAAGCCCCGAGCCAGCCTAACCGCGTTCATGGTGGCCTCAGTCCCCGAGTTTACAAACCGCATCTTCTCGACAGAGGGGACATGGGCCCTTATCTTCTCAGCAAACAACACCTCCTCCTCAGTCAACAAGGCATATATCCAGCCCCTGGCCAACTGCTCCTCCACAGCCCTACGAACCTTGGGATGGGCGTGGCCGAGGATAATGGCGCCAAACGCGAGGCAGAAATCCACAAGCCTCCCCCTATCCGTGTAGAGATACGGCCCCGAAGCCGCCTTGGCCACCAGGGGAGTGGGGAGGTGCTTAAGCGCACGGGCAGGCGAGTTGACGCCCCCCGGAAAAACAGCCTTTGCCCTCTCAAACAGCATGAGGACACCATCAAACACTTTTAAAAACTGTACATCAAAGGGCATGGGGGCCGTAGTCTAGCCTGGTAGGATAGGGCACAGCCCCCCAAGGCGTGGCTTGGGAGGCGCAGCCCAAGCCCCCACGTGACCCCGGGAGGGAGACCCCCGGGAATTCAAATCCCGGCGGCCCCACCACACTCTCCTCCACGCGAAACCCCACAGAAGTTTATACATAGAGGCAAGGCGAAAAAGTTTAAAAACGCGGCGGTATAAAGAGGCGAGCCCGGTCGTCTAGCGGCCAACGGGGAACCCGGCTAGGGATGCGGGGCTTTGGATCCAAGGGAGGAGAAACCCCGTGGCCCGGGAGGAGCAAGCCCGGGAATTCGAATCCCGGCCGGGCTACCACGCTCTTACTCTCCCCCGATTGAGCGCTGTACATAGACCGCCGCTTAAACTACCTAACAGTCTCAAGACTCCCCCTATTCACGATACATATTCTAGACGCCGACCTACTACTATGAGGACGTTTAACACTGAGGAAGGTCACAAGTTGAAAATGGCGTGGCGGTAGCCGGCCCCGCCTTCATTCATCCCCGTGACTCGGGGACGTCGGCGGGCGGGGAGCCGGGGGGTGTATTAATATGGGGGTTGGTTTTTGTATGTTTCTCGGCCGTAGATTCGCAATAGCGTCGGAGAGCTACTTAGCCTCTAGGGCGGGGTTTGAGGCCTACAAGCTCGGGGGCAACGCCGTAGACGCGGCGGTGTGCGCCTCCATTGTGCTCACGTATACTCTCCCCCACCTCGGCGGAGTGGGGGGCGACCTCTTGGCGTTGGTGCACCGCGGAGGCTCCGTTGATGCGGTGTTGGGACTTGGGTGGGCCCCCAGGCGGGTTCCCGAGAGGCCTCCTGCTAGAGACCTTCAGTCGGCCGTGGTGCCTGGCTACGTGGCCGGGCTTTACGAACTCCACAAGAGGTACGGCGCGTTGGAGTGGGGACGCGTAGTCGACGTGGCCCTAGACGCCATGGCGCAAGCCACGATGCACCCCTCCCTAGTGTCCGCCATTGAGAAAAACGAGGCGCTCCTCAGAGGAGACCCCGGGGGCAGAGTGTACCTAGAACTGCCAAGGCGCCCAGGCGCGCCGTACCGCATAGAGCCTCTGCTGAGGCTCTGGGAGCGGCTGAGGGACGACCCCCTGTCCTTCTACGACGAAGTCGCCGAAGACATAGTTGCGCTTGGCCACTTTGAGCCCGAGGACTTCAAGCTGTATAGACCCGAGGTTAGGCGCCCAATCTCGGTGAAGCTCGGCGACGCCGTTGTGTACGAGGCGCCGCCCCCCTCGCTGGGCTTCGCCGTGCTTCTCGCCGCCAAACTCGCCAAGCCCGCCGCCTCCCCCTTCAGCTACGAGAGGATAAAGAACACAGTGGCAGCGCTTAAGAAGGCGCATTGGGCCAGGGACAGATATCTACACGACGGCAACGTCCCAGTGGACGACTTGCTCTCGGGCAAGATAGAGCTGGGAGAGGCCTTGCGGCCGGCGCCCACCCCCGGCACCACCTACCTAGCGGCTGCAGACGGCGGACAAGTGGTTTCTGTAATACAGTCTCTGTACTACCCCTTCGGCGCTGGCGTCACCACGGCCAAATACGCCATCACTTTGAACAACAGGGCAAGCGACTTCACCGACGGCCTCAACAAGGCGGCCCCCCACAAGAGGCCAGCCCACACCCTCTCCGCAACAGTGGTCGAGAGAGGCGAAGAGGTCTACGCCTTGGGCGCCAGCGCGGGCCACTACAGGCCGGCCATCTACGCCCAGCTAATACACAACCTAGTAGTGTACAAAATGGCCCCAAGAGACGCAGTGTGGGCCCCCAGGTTTATATGGCTGGGAGGCGACGAGGTACAGGCAGAGGAAGGCTACGAGCAGGAGCCAGGAGTCCACCTCGTAAAATACCCAAGCAGGCTGGGAGTCGCCGCCCTGGCCTACAAAGGCCTAGACCACGTAGGCGCCGTAGCCGACATACGCGGCGACGGAATCGCCATAGGCATTTAGGAGAAAAGTTTAAAGACAAAGACACCATAGACGCATATGCAGTTTAAATGCGCCATATGCGGCCGAGAAGACACTCCACTACTCGAGGCAAATGTAAAAGGCATGGGAGCGGTGCTCGTATGCCCCGACTGTTGGTCAAAGCTAATGGCAGAGAACAAGATCATAATCGGCACCTCCGGAGGTTGCGCCTGTGGATAAACCCAGAATGAGTAAAAAGGGAGGGGGTGATTTTAAAGGGGACGCTGTAGACTCACCCGCAATAGCAGGTACATTGCATCTGTCCAGAACGTCTCGATCGTCTCTTTGAGAGGTGCCTTTCGAGGACTTTAGCCAAAATATATACGGCTAATATTGTTGCAACTATTGGTATTACCGCTCTATACACTAATCTGGAAATTAGTTCATTAAACATCGCGCCAATGTTGCCTGTCTCAACGGGCGTAAACGCCAGTGCGTAGGCGCCTGCCATTAGCGCCATAAGCAACGCCAGCGCGCCCCGCTTAGTCACCATTTAACGCTTGGACATGTTATAAAAAGTTTTCGTCGATGAGCCTTCGTAGAAAGGTGTGGTGGGGCCGCCGGGATTTGAATTCCCGGGGTTCCCCTCCCGGGATCACCGGCGTTCTCTAGACCCCTGCCGCGGGGAGTCTTCCCCAGGCCGGCATCCTAGCCAGGCTAGACTACGGCCCCGTTCCTTTCCCTCCTTGTGACGCGTTTATAAATTTTTTAGCCTGTTGTAGAGCCAAAGGCGGAACTTGGACATGCCATTAAGTCTAACATCAAGCACCTCCATGCGGAGAAGCTCTCTCCCCTCCCTCTTCACGGGAAAGGTCATGTACTTTTATCCATAGCTTTAAAAACATGGGCCAACCCACTCTGGCTGGTAGTTCAAGGGCGTTCCAATTCCACTTCGGCCACTTTTGCTCTTTGGCAACCAGCCCCAGCCGCCTCTCCAACTGCTCCACCGCTGGGCGAAGCTCCTCTGCCAATTCGCCTAGGACTCTCTTTGCCGACTTCTCATCGCTACACGACTCGCAGTAGAGGAGGAAGTGGCGGAAGTCTGTGTACAGCTTAAACACGGCCGCCCGCTCGGCGCCCCCCACACCTCTCACTTTGAAGTAGAGACTGACGCCTCTCTTCGTCCACTCCACCTTGTCCACACCCTCCACTCTGGCGAAGAGACCCTCAAGGGCCTTCGCCGCCTCTGGTTGCGTGGGGGTCGTGACGGCCTTGTGTGCCAACCACAGCTCAACGGCCCACCTCTCCTCAACGACGCCGAGGAGTTGGGCGAGAGCCAGAAGCGAGATGACCTTAGGCGCGTCTGACCCGGCAAGCCCACTCCACGACTTGGCCAGAGACGCCGCGTACTCAAGCACCTCGCCCGCGAGGACTGCTCCAAGCACCCTGACCGCGTCCCTGGAGCTGGCGTATACGACCGCGCCCTTACCTATCGCCCTTATTTTCGCCCCATACGCGCCAGCCCACGTGGCCAAGAGGCGTAGGACTGCCTCGGCAACCTCGGTGTATTTGGCTGAAAAGCCAAGCGTCTTGTGGACGAAGTCCACTACGCCGTCTCCCACGAGGAGAGAAAGCCACTCCCTTGGGCTATTTACAATGCCGATGAGGAGGCGGCCCGCCACTGCAATTGCGAGAGCCTCGTCGCTACGGCCAGCGTCTAACGCCTCCCGCTCCTTCTCCTCGAACAGGCGCTTTAGACCCTCGACAAGGGCCTTTCTGCCACTCTCAACGCCTTCCCTCTTCCCCACCTCAGCGGCTTTATCTGTTATGCGTTTGATGTCCTCGCATAGCTTGCGCATCGCCTCTAGCCACATGCCCTTGGCCTCGTCCACTACGAACCATAACTCCTTCCCGTACCTTTCGGCGATGTCGTTAAAAAGCTCTTTAAACGGCTTGTCGTCACGAGCAACAGCTCTGAATGTCAGAGCGAAGCCAGCCTCGGTGTGCGACACCCCAGCCACTTCAATCTCTACCCTCTCGAAGGGGTGCGCAAAAAGCTTGAGGAGAAGGGGATCGGGAGTTTCTATCTCTTTCCCAGAGGCATCTGACACCAGTAGGCCCCTAAGGCCCTCCACACTGGCGGCGCCTCCGTCCACCTCTGCTTCAAGCTTCGCCAGCCTAAGCTCCACCTGTGCCACGTGCTTATCGGAACCGCTCGGTTTGTGGATCTTTGCAGTTGCCAGCCTGAGCCACCTCTCGCCGCCCCACTCCACTTCCTCAAAGCGGACTGGGAGGCCAGCGATGGACTTAGCAAACACCTCAACCCTTATCGACTTCTCTCCGCCCAGGAAGACTAACACAACCACACCATCGGCCCTTGCGCCCCCATACACGACGTCGCCCACCTCGTAGCATAGGTAGTGCACCATGTCCTTCTTGCGCACGTCGAGTGTATCGACGAGCTCCTTGTCTACGTGGACGTAGTTCTTTCTCCCAGCCTCGTCAACTCTAGCCGTAGCCCTCCACCTCTCGTGCACCGCCCTATAGATGAGGCCAAGCGCGGCCTCCACAGCCGCCGCGGCGTTTGCCATGAAGTGGTCCACCTCGTCGCGAGTCACCTCGCGTGCCGCTTTGCTCATAAGTCTAGCTCTTATTAAGCCCTTCGTCTCGGTCTCCAGGTTTGCCTTCACTGCGCCTTCGACCAGGCGGGCGAAGTCGGCTGAGGCAAAGCCCCTGGAGACGTGGCCGACCAGACTCCCCTCCAGTCCCTCCACGGCCCTAAGCCCACTCAACACGTCGCCGAGGGCCTTATCGACGTCGGCCTTGGCTACTGGGTTGAAAAAGCCCAAAGCGGCCAGCTCGGCGAACTGGGATGCGCCCGTTGTGGCCATCTCCGCATTAGCCGAGGGGGCGTTGCGGCATCCAGGGTAAAGCGTAGCGGGGACACTTGTGTGCACAGGTAGACAACGCGTGAGCGAATATAAGCTATTTCGTTACGGAGATGTTATGAGAAATCACTAAAACTTTTACTCAACCCACTGTCTTAACGTTAGTGGAGGGCGGCCGTGGCCACCTCGCCAGCAATGCCTTGCCCAAGCCGGAGCACTTTTGCTAGCACTACACCAGGGTGCTACACGTGAAAAGGCATGTATATAGCCTCAGCCACTCAATAATTCCTGGAACACGAAGAGGCTATATAAACCGCTTGTCCCCTCGCAGCCCGCCGACACCACAACCTCAAGCTCCTTCATCACTTTGCCCTAAACAGAGCCGCAACGCCTAAACACCTTCCCCACGGGTCCACTCACAGAGAGACCCCACGTAAATATCCACGATTATAAAATGTATGGGCTTATAAAGCGCCCTGCACCGCGTTCACGGTAGGGGGCGCCGAGGAATAGACGGCTTGGTATATAACTCACCCACAGCTTGTCCCTATGCGCATTGCTGTAGGTCAGACGCCGCGCTTTAGGGGCATAGAGGAGGGCGTGGAGTGGCTTCTCTCTAGGCTTCCCAGGGCCGATGTTTTGATCCTCCCCGAATATTGGGTGGGCACGCGCCCGCTGAGCGGCGAGGAGTTTCAGAAGTACGTGTCCGCCATGGCGCATGTGGCAGAGGCGCTGGGCGGCGTGGTGGTGGCTGGGGCTGTTGCGGTAGAGTTTGGGCCTCATGTGAAAAACGTATGTCCAGTGGTGGGCGGCGGGGGGCTTGTTTCACTGGGGGAGAAGATCTTCCCCGCTGCGGCGACTGGGGAGCGGGAAAGGGTTGTGGGCGGCTCTAGGCTGGCCTTGTTCAAGGTAAGGGACTGGGCCGTAGGCTGCCTCGTGTGCGTGGATATTCTCTACCCCGAGCTGGCTAGGAGGCTTGTGTTGGCTGGGGCCGAGGTGTTGGTGAACCCTGCCAGCGTTTCCTCAGACAGAAGATCCCTTTGGGAGGCTGTGGGGCTGACGAGGGCCTTTGAGAACTCTGTCTACGTGGCCGCGGCGCTGGGCACCGGGTATCTGTACGCCGACGGCAGGCCCGTGGAGGGCGGCTCCTTCGTCGCCTCCCCCAACGGCTCGCTTTTGAGGTTCGGCTCCGAGCCGGGGGTCTACACAGCGGAGCTCGATAAGGCCGAGGTTCACTACGCCAGGTCTAGGCGGCGGTTTCTCGACGACTTGGAGAGAGTGGGCCGTGTGAATGTTTAAAAAGGGTAGAGAGGCTGTGGTTATGTCTCTGCGGTTTATAACAGCGGCGTCTACCATCGGCACGTTGATTGAGTGGTACGACTTTTTTGCATACGCATCAGTGTCGCCCTACATATCCGCTAAGTTTTTCCCAAAGGGGGATCCAATAGTCGCTTCGCTTCTCACGTGGCTCATATTCGCCACGGCCTATGTCGTCAGGCCGCTTGGCGCCGTCTTGTTCGGCCACCTGGGCGACAGAGTGGGGAGGAAGGCCACCTTCCTCGCCACATTGACGCTTATGGGGCTCTCCACGTTTGCCATAGGCCTTTTGCCCACCTACGAACAGGTCGGGGTACTGGCGCCCTTCCTCCTGGCGCTTTTCAGGATACTCCAAGGCATTTCGCTGGGCGGCGAGTACGGCGGCGCGTTGACGTACGTGTTAGAACACGCCCCTCCCAACCGCAGGGCCTTCTACGCGGGATTTCTCTCCGCCACGCCTCCAGCCGGCCTCGCGCTGTCGTCGCTTACTCTTGTCTCAACCTCGCTCCTTCTGTCGCGGGCTGACATAGAGGCATGGGGGTGGCGCGTCCCCTTCCTGTTCTCAATTGTGCTTACTATACTCGGCGTGTATCTAAGGCTTAGGCTAACCGAGACTCCGCTGTTTGAGGCGGTAAAGAGGGAGGGAAAGGTGGCCAAAGTGCCAGTGGTAGAGGCCTTTACCAAGTACTCAAAGTGGATTGTAGTAGGCGTCGTGATAAGCGCCGGGCACGCGGTGCTGGCTTACACCTCCACTGGCTACATATTCACATACTTGACCCAGGTGGCGAAGTTAGATCCCTTAACCGTTAACCTTGTCGTCGGCGTGGCGGCGCTCCTCCAGTACCCATTCTACATAATAAACGCGTGGCTGGCCGATAAGTATGGGAGGAAGAGGATTTACATGGCGGGGCTGGCACTGGGGCTTCTCACGTATTACCCAATCTACCAGTGGCTGGGAACGGCGAGGGGATTGGCAGAGACTATATTCGCCGTGTTCATCTTGATATACGCAACCGCGTTTACCTTCAGCGTCTTGGGCACGGCCATAGCGGAGCTGTTCCCCACTAGGGTGAGGTACACAGGAATGTCTCTGACATTTAATATAGGAGTGGGAGTCTTCGGGGGCTTTACTCCCACCGTTGTGCAACTCATAGGCATATCGCTACAGAACCCGCTGGCCGGGCTGATACTGTACACCTACGTCGTGGCGGCGCTGGCGCTGGTCGTGGCCTATTTCTATCTGCCAGAGACTGCCGCCAAGAGGCTGGAGTAGACGTAAGACAAATATAGCCATTTTAATCTGGGGACGTGGCGGAGATTTGTCTAAGGCCTATAGGCGTAGTGGAAGTCGGCTTGCCCCGCAGCGGCGGGGTAGACAGATTTAGTTATGTATCTACCGTAAGGATATTCGACGAGTTTGCAGAGGGGCTGGCGGGTCTCGAGGAATATAGCCATGCCATAATCGTATGGCATCTCCATGAGGCGCCCCCCTACAGGCTGAAGGTTAGGCCGTGGGGCAGGGAGGACATGCCGGAGGTGGGGATCTTCGCCACTAGGTTTACGCCGAGGCCGAACCGCATTGCAACAACCATCGTAAAACTCGTGGACGTGGACCCCCCGCGTATACGTGTCATGGGGCTAGACGCTTGGACAGGTAGCCCCGTGCTCGACATAAAGCCGTACGACCACCTCGACGTGGTAAACGAATTTCGCACGCCGGATTGGGTAGAGCGATTTTTCGAAGAGCAGGGCGGCGCCTTGCCCAAGTGGCTAGGGCCTAGGAGGGCTTAGCAAGGCTCTATCGTCGACGGAGGCTTGGATGTCACCGCATATGTGACCATGACGACTTGGGGCACCTCGGCGGTGATTCGCGAGGAGATCCTCTCAAGCACTTCGTGGGGTATCTTCGCCCAGTCGGCGGTCATGGCATCTTCGCTCTCGACGACTCTCACTGTCACTATGTATCCGACGGCCCGCCTATCTCCCTTCACGCCAACCCACTTGTCGTCGCCCACTACGGCAAACGCCTGCCACACGTTGCGCAAAATCCCCGCCTTTTCTAGCTCCTCTTCCACTATCTTACTGGCCCTCCTTACCACTTCCAACTTCTCCCTGGTAAAGGGCCCTATTATTCTAACCGCGAGCCCCGGCCCGGGGAAGGGCTGTCTATAGACAACCTCGTCTGGCAGTCCCAGGGCCTTTGCCAATCTTCTAACTTCGTCCTTGTAGAACTCTCTGAGGGGCTCTATTAGCTCGAGCTTGAACCACGGGGGTAGACCTCCCACGTTGTGGTGACTTTTTATTCTGTCGGCGCCCTTTACCGCCCCGCTTTCTACTACGTCTGGGTAAAGAGTGCCTTGGGCTAGGTATTTGGCGTTGGGAAACTTCGCGAGAGCCTCTGTGAATACCTCCGCGAAGGTCTCGCCAACTATCCTCCTCTTTTCTTCACAGTCAGAGACTCCCTCCAGCTTTGACAGAAAGCGCTCTCTCGCGTCGACGTAGTAAACCTCTAGGCCAATGGACTTGAGCAACTCGACCACCCGCTCCGGCTCGCCCTCTCTGAAGAGGCCGTGGTCTATGAACACTGCCTTTGCCCTCTCTCCGACTGCCTTATACACTAACACTGCCGTTACTGTGCTGTCGACGCCGCCGCTTACTCCGATAATTACGTCGCCAGCGGTGGCCCTTTCCCTTATCTCCTTGACCAGCCTCTCCACTTGGTCCTCTGGGCGCCACACGTCCCTTATCCCCGCCACCTTTCTGAGAAAGTTTTCCAAGAGCACCTTCCCCTTCGCCGTGTGGGAAACCTCTGGGTGGAACTGCACCCCGTATATGTTGCCCCTGCGCATGGCAGCTATGTACCCCCGCTCCGATACTGCCAACACAGTGAAGCCCGGCGGGGCTTCCGACACGTAGTCGCCGTGGCTCATCCACGTGACCTCCTCGCCGCCCCACCCCTCGAACAACACGTCGGAAACCAGCACCTTTACCAACGTCTTGCCGTATTCTCCCTCGCCTCTGCTCACTGTGCCGCCCATCTTTTTTGCGATTAGCTGGTGGCCGTAGCATATGCCCAAGATGGGCTTTCCCAGTGAGAGGACGTCGTTGGGCAAGTCAGGCGCCCCCTCCTCGTAGACAGAGCGGGGGCCCCCTGAGAGTATGATTGCCCTTACCTCTTCTCTCATTGCCGCCTCTACAGCGTCCTCGGGGGCCACCACCTCTGCATATACCCCAAGCTCTCTGACTCTTCTGGCAATTAGGTGGGCGTACTGGCCTCCGAAGTTTACAACTACGGCTTTTTCCACGGGGCCTTTAAGCGGTTGATATAAAAACTACTCTACTGCCAAGACGTCTAGCTCCAATACGTCTAATTGCGCATTTAAAATCTCAGCAACGCTGGGGGTCGTCCTTCCCCCATCGCCGTGTATAAACTCTTTTACATATAGCCCCCCTTGACATCTCACGTACAGCTCAAATACATGCGGCGAGACGAGACGAGCGTGGATGTCGTATACCATTCTGACCCTCTTCTTCTTAGGGCTAAGCCTCTTTATTCTCCTCGGCGTAAATTGAACCACCGTCCTCCTAGACAGCTCAGACACTTTGGACAACTCCTCCGCAGTAAGCGGCCTCTCAGAGAGCACTAATGCACGGTAAAGCTTTATGTCCGTCTTAGCCTTCTCCTTTATCCTCCTCACCTCTTCTCTGTTGACATAGCCTATCGGCTTGAACACGACGTCGCTGTCCACCAGCGGAGGCACGTCGGCTCTGTATCTTGCCGGCTGCTTTACCTCCACCACGACCGGCCTGCCCGTACCGAGCATCCTGGCATCTGCGTCTTCCCGCCCACCCGCGTGAATCACGTGCTCCACGCCGCCGAATATGTCGCGTACATACTGCAGTTTCTCAAGTAGAGTTGCCTTTACGCCTCCAAATTTCTTTGCCTGGGAAGTCCTACGGCTGAGCTTGAGGTAGATGCCCTCCAATAGGACGGGGTTTTTCAGCACCGAAACGTCGCCGGTTGTAAAGTCTATTTTTACAACTACGTTGGGTCTCAGCTTCTCCACCTTCTTGCCAGGCAGGCGCCTTAGAAGCTCTCGCCCAATGCGCCTATTGATCTCATGCTTTATCGACTCCCCCGTTGTGATTAGAAACCTCTTTACCACCTCGCCCTCTCTCTCCAAAATGTCGCGGGGGAGGGAGGACCCGACCTCGAAGGTTTCGAACTCGACCCCTCTAAGTGCCTCGGCCGCCTTCTCGGCGTACTTTTCCACATCAGCGAGTAAACCGCCGCAGATATAGCACTTCTCTTCTTCCGCCTTTACCCCCACCGTGGAGAGAAATCTGCGGGTGGGCTGGTGAGTCTTTGCCAATTTTACCAAGTCGTTTAAAACGTCGGCGCCACTTCTATACTCGCTGACCAGCTTCATGTGAACCAGCGTCTTTATCGCCCTGCCCCTTTCCCAGTTTTCCAAGGCGAAGCCCAGTTGGGCAAATTGGCGGCCGAGGCACGAGTCGCAGAGGGGGTATGCCCTAAGTATTTCAAGCGCCTTGTCTAATACCTCCATCGACGGCTTGTGGCGGCCGGTTATAAAATGTTCACGGCCATGGCCTTCTGCCGTATAGAAGCCTGTCTGCAGCTATGTTTACCACAGCCACTTGGTGATGCGGCGGCAAATTGCCAAGGCCCAGCCCGCAGTGGGGGGATATGCCATATTCTTGAAGCTTTACGAGGTAGGTAAACGGCGGCTTTGGTAGACACTGCTGCGGCCCCTCTGGGCCCAGCAGGGCTCCGAGGGCCAGCTCCCTCACGCCACTCTTTACCACAACGCCGGGTAAAGGCTTGCCAAGGATTGCCTTTTTCAAGAAGCCCGCGGCGGACTCCTCGTCTGGGTAAAGCCTCTTTACTCTTGCCCCGACAACTTTTACCGCTCTGTCTAGGTCGACGAGGTAGAAGACGGCCTCCGCGTCTTGTCTTACACCGTTTGATATAAGCAGAGCGGCTGTGAGGATCTTCGCATGTATGTGGGGTTGCCTCTTGAAGGCCTCTGTCGACGTGACGACTAAGAAGCGCCTCACCTCATTTTCATGCGCATCTGGCGCTTCAACATCTTGCTCATCTTCTTCATATTTTCAAACACGGTTAGCATCTCCTTTACGTCCTTCGGCGTGACGCCTGCCCCCATGGCTATCCTACGTATGCGGCTTGCGTTTAACACCTCTGGGTGCTTCAGCTCCTCCATGGTCATTGAGCTCAAGATGGCCTTCCACTTGCGCAAGTTCTTCTGCGACAGCTCTATCTGCTCCTCTGACACCTTAATGGCGAAGTTTGACGGCAGGAGTTGGAAGACCTTGCTCAGTGGGCCCAGCTTGAGCAAGCTGTCTATCTGCTTCTTAAAAGTGAGGAGATCTAGGCGGCCGGACTCCAGCTCTTCGAGGACTTTGTCTTCCTCAAAGACGGCCTTTATCTTCTCCACCAAGGCGTCTAAGTCGCCCATGCCGAGTACTCTTGCCACAAACTTCCTAGGGTTAAACAGCTCAAACTCGTCCACGTCTTCGCCGACGCCTATGAACTTCACCCTGGCCCCGGTCTTGGCCACCGCCGCCAGTGCGCCTCCGCCTCTGGCTGTGCTGTCCATCTTAGTAATTATCACCGAGTGTATGGGCAGGTACTTCATGAAGGCCTCAGCCTGCGCCGCGGCGAGCTTGCCCACAGTTGCGTCTATCACTAGGAACACCTCGTCGGGCTTCACCGCGTCATATATGGCCTTGACCTCTTTCAAGAGCTCCTCCTCGTTTCTGTGGCGGCCTGCGGTATCTATGATCACGACGTCCATGTTCTTAAAGTTCTGGACACCGCGCACGGCTATCTCCACCGCGTTTTTCCCATCTCTCTCGCCGTAGAAAGGCACGCCGATTTTCTCCGCCAACTGCTTTAACTGGTCAAAGGCGGCGGGCCTAATCGTGTCAGTCTCCACTAAACCCACCTTATACCCCCTCTTTGCCAAGTACTTGGCCAACTTCGCCGCAGTAGTCGTCTTACCGCTCCCCTCTACCCCCAGGAGCAGTACCACATACGGCTTCTTCGTAGGCTTAAACTCAGCCGGCTGCTCGCCCCCCAACAACTTTACCAACTCCTCGTAGAGCACATAGACCAAATACTCCCTCGGCGGTATTCCCGCAGGGGGCTTCTCCTCCCTTATCCTCTTTACCGCACTGTCGGTAAAGGCCTTTACCAACTCCAGCGGAACATCAGCCTTCAACAAGCTCCTCTGGATTTCCCTCGACAACTCCTGTAAAACCGCCTCGTCTATGTAGTCTACCCCGCGTATCTTCTCAATTAGCTTGCTAAATACCTCGCTCAGCTTCACAGACAGACGCGAGTGAGACAGTAATAAACTTTAGGCCGGCGGTGCCTGTTGCTGAGTAAGCGAGGCGTACCACATGTCCACTTGTTTCATAAAGTTCTCAAGCCTATCTAGAACGTAAATTCCGTAGTGTGGGTATATTTCGAAGACCAGCTTCTGCGGCCTTACCGGCGTCCATCGCATCTTTCTAATGAACATCACTCTAAAGACAAACCCTCTGTACTCCATTAGCTCCAGCTTAATCACGCCGCTGGCCAAGTACTCCTCAACTCCAAACCTGCTTATCTTGTTCTCCCCCGTCGGTATCTCCGAGGTCATCAACGTGGTCACGTCCTTAAGTTTCCTTAGCTGAAACACTAGCTCCCTCATGTACTCCCTTACCCACAGCACGTCTGTGTGAGACGTTATAATCAGCGGGGCTATTGGGTCGATGACGAGCCTCTTTATCCCGAACTTTTTCACATACTCCAGGATTATTTTCGCAATGTCTCTGGGGTCGGCGGACACCTTCTCCTCCTTGGCGTATGTCCTAAAGTGCGTGCGGAGGTCAACGAAGACAAGCTTGTTTTGGCTTTCTAACGCGTCAAGGTCCCACCCCAGCGACTCTCTGACGCCCCTCTTGACGTCTTCCGAGGGCTCGTCAATGGTAATGTAGAGGCCAGGCTCGTCGTATAATTCGGCGCCGGTCTTGAGGAACTGCAGACTGAATATAGTCTTGCCTTGGCCAGCCTCGCCAGCTATTAGGTAGATCTCGCCCCTGCGAAAGCCCCCCTGGAGGAGCTGATCGACGTACCAAATGCCCGTGGGAGCTCTATTGTCGTACTGGTAATACTCCTGGTACTCATAATCCTGCGCATAAGACATACGCCCCCTACTGGCGGCGCAAATATATTTGTTTTGTTCACATATGCATACCCTTCAAGGGCATCTATTTAATTACGTTGCGTTGAATATGTACCACTCCCCCCTAAACTCAAAAAACGTCCTCTTCGCAATGCGTCGCCACAGCTGGTGGGCCTCCGAAAACCGCTGTGGCTCAAGCGAGGAGATGAACAACGCCGCGTCAAACGCCCCATCTCTGAAGGGGGGAAGCCAATAGTCCCCAAGCACCAACTCGCCCAGCTCTCCCCTCCTATCCCTCGCCCTCCTCAGCATATCCTCGGAGAGGTCTAGGCAGACCACGTACTTGTCCGCCAACACCTCCAGCGCAATGCCGACGCCGCACCCGGCGTCCACGACTCTCTCACCTGCTTGCCCCGATATGAGCCAGTACTTCCGCCTCTGCTCTCCGCAGTAAACCTCCTCGTACACCTCGGCCAACTTCTCGTAGAGCTCGAGCACCCCCTTCTTGTCGCCGTACACGTGGGATACGGGACAAACTTTATTAAGTGTGCGGATTGTCCACGGCATGGTCAAGCGGACTCACGGCTACCGTTACAAGAGCCGGAAGTTGCTCTCTAAGGCACCACGGGAGCGCGGAATGTCGGGACTCTCTAGGCTTCTCTATGAGTATAAGCCGGGCGACAAGGTGGTGATAGACATAGATCCGACGTTTATCTCAACGGCGCCCCACCGGCGGTACCAAGGCAAAGTTGGCGTCGTAATAGGCACACGGGGGAGGGCATATGTAATAGAGACGTACATTGGGGACAAGAAGAAGATCATAATAACGACGCCGGAGCATTTGAGGCCACACTTGGGAGGCTGAGCGAGCGGTTCTAGGGGGGCAGTTGCGCGTCTTCTCCGCCTGTGTAGTGTAGCTGTATTTGGTAGTAGAGCTTGTCGAGACCCTCACCGGTTTTTGCAGACACGAATATGGGCTCAATGAATCCGCCTAGGTTGGCCACTGATCGGAGTATCTCTTTCTCATACCTGGGGAGCTCTATGGACTCGAGGAGGATGTCGGGGTCCTCGGCCCATTGGGCTATGTTGGCAACTGCCTCTTCGCTCAAGAGATCCGCCTTATTAACCACGAGGACTTGGGGCTTCTTGAAGCGTATTCTGCTCGAGAGCGCGAGGAGCATCGTGGTTGCAAAGCCGTCGACGCTTTGGACGTAGACTGCGTCTGCCACGTATACTACTAGGCTGTGGACGTCTGAGAGCTTCTGCACGAGGTAGGCGCCGCTCTGTCTAAATGCGAACAACTCCATTTGGCCGGGCGTATCGATTAGGTATATTGGGGCTCCCACCACTTCCATTTCTTCCTTGATTCTCTCCGCCTCCGTGACCACCATGTCCACGGCGGCTATTATAGACGCGTTGGGGCCCAACTTAAACTGCTTCATTATCTTCCTCGCGCTAATCCTATCCCGAATGTCTATGTCGGGAGTGTAGGGGAGATACTCCGCCGCTGGGTCTAAGTTGACGACACCGACGTCGTAGCCTTGGTCGTCGAGCCAGTTATACAACGCAGACACTAGCGTTGACTTGCCTGAGCCAGCCGTGCCGATGAAAAATACTGTATACATTGCGGACTACTGCCCTCTTATTCTCCTTATTTCCTCAGCCACCTTGGCCGCTATGGAGGCCGGCTTCTCGTCGCTTTTCACTAGGAAATAGCCGCGCGCCCGTTCTTCAAACCAAAGCGGGGGGTACTTCTTCTCGGGGTAGGACTCGTAGCTGTAGCCCAGTCTTCTCAAGGCCTCCTCTACCTCTTGTATCGTGGGCTTGGGAACTGCGACGCCTTTTGCGATTATTCTGCCTCTGGATTTGGGTATTGTGGAGTCTAGGTATACAAGCCAGAGGATTCGGCCTCCCCTTTTCTTCATTCTATGAGGACGGCGTTTATCACGCCGTCTTGGCCGGGGCGCGAGGTGACCACGGCCTTCCCCACCTCCGTCTGGATAATGGCCCCCTTAACTATGTAGTTCCGCCTCGCGTAGTCGGGGTTTGATGGGGAGGAAACTATTGAGAGAATTTTCGCTTTTACATGGCGCCTCTCCTTAGGTATGTAGACATTTGCATATCTGGCCTGCCTCAGCCTCACCTTGTGGTTGCCTCCTCTTACCCTCTCCACGTATCTGATATCCTCTTCCCCTAGCTTTGGAATCTGTGGGGGACCTCCGCCGAGCGCCTTCTTTTTCGTCTTTCTTACCCTTCCCTTCTTGCCTCCGCTTGGCTTTACTAAGTCTCCACCTTTGTAAAACGCCCCCAGCTTCACGCCCCCACTACTTGGTGGGGTTTATAAGTCATCAGCCTTTATCTGCCTTGCGGTAATACGGGGATATTGGGGGGAACTCTTATTAAACTAAGCTTCTTAAAAGGCAATGAAACGTATTGGAGTTGCTCTTCACTACTCACGTATGGGGAACCTCGTGGTGCGTCTCTCCGAGGTTCCCCCGCTTTATGTAAATGTGTATACCTTCACGATGAAAAAGGTGGGGGTGTTGTACGACGTAATTGGCAACGTTAAAAGCCCCTACGGGCTTGTAAAGCCCCTAGCCAAAGATGAGAGCATAATTGGACAGTCGCTGTATGTAAGACTTCAGGACCTGGAGAAGAGGAGGGGGAGATGACCCGGAGACTTATCTTCGAGGTGGAGGAGTATCGCTGCCCTGTGTGCGGCAGCGACAAAAACATAGTTATCGACTACGAGGGGGGGCAGATAATTTGTAAAAACTGTGGAACTGTACTAAAGGAGGGAGTCGCCGACTTGGGCCCAGAATGGAGGAAGCCTGAGGCGTCTAGGGCTTATGCAGGGCCCATAGGATCCTCCATTGGCGATATTGAGCGTGGAAATGTGAAAATCACGGATAAGCTCAGGGCCATAATGCTTGGCAAATTCTCAAAGCCTATGTCGACGCCGTTGGAGCGCCTTGAATTAGATGCTAGAGAGTTTTTTGAAAGTGCCAGAGTTAGAATTGGCCTCCCTAAGGTGGTTGTAGACGAAGCTGTGGCTCTGTATAGGGAGGTGTATAAGGCGGGCTTTAGGGCTCCTAGGATCGAGGGGTACGCCGCCGTGTTGTACTTTGTTGCAAAGAGGCATGGGCTAGCTTCGGTGACTCTAAAGGCTTTGACGGAGAAGTTGGGCATTGATAGGTCGGCCCTTATCTCTGCTTATATGGAACTTATGAAGGTGGCGCTAAGCCTCGGCATTAGGCCGCCGAAGGCAGATCCAAAGATCTACATACCGAGAATAGTCGCGTCGCTCGGCATAGGAGATGAGAAGTCTGCAGAGGTGCAACGCGTGGCTGTAGACATTTTGCGGTACATAATATCCTCGCCGCGTATTAGAAATGGTAGAAAGCCCCAAGTCTTGGCCGCGGCGGCCGTCTACTATGCATGTTTCATCGCCGGCGTTGAAGTGACTCAGAAAGAGCTTGCGAGAGCTGCAGACTCCACGGAGGGGCCTATTAGGGAGCTCTTGAGAGAGCTAGCCGACAAGCTCTACATAGAGCTCACCGTGTAGAAGGCTTAAAAAGGTCGGCGTAGTGCTCTTTGTGTCTTCCCAGGAATATACAGAGGAGAGTGATGTATTAACCGAGGTGGAGGTGCAAATTTTACAGGGGCTTGAGAGACTTGGCGGAAGCTACCAGCAGAGGAACTTGTGGAAGTACATTGGGATAGATAGTAAAACTGGTCTGCCCATCTTGGCGAGGCTTGAGAAGCGGGGGTTGATAGTCAGAGAGCGCGTCGGTGGGAATAAACGCGGCGTATATACGATAAGGCTGACGGAGAAGGCCTATAAACTGCTCAGCAAGCTGAGGGAGGAGGCTGTTGAGACTTTTAGAGTTGATGAAAGCTCGCTACCGGAGGAGCTTAGGCTTCTTCTATCTATACCGTGCACCTACTGTCCATACTCGGACAAATGCGGCGTAAGCTTTATCTCTCCCCAGAACTGCGAATTGTTCGCCCGGTGGTCTTACAGGCTTAGGGTATGAGCGTGAGGAGTTTTGTGGCTATTGACATAGAAAATCCCGACGTTGTGAAGAAGATTGAGGAGTTTCAGAGGGAGGTCGCCAAGCTTGGCTTAGACATCAAGTTTGTGGAAAAGGAGAACCTCCACATTACTCTGCGGTTTCTCGGCGAAATACCTCAAAGCCGCGTAAACGACGTTGTTAGGGCCTTGTCTTCGTTGAGATTTACGCGTTTTTCTATGAGGTTGAGCGGAGTCGGGGTCTTCCCCGACTTGTCAAGGCCGCGGGTTTTGTGGATAGGCGTGTCGCAGGGCGCAGAGGAGCTTTCGAGGGTTGCCGCCGCCGTTAGAGCGGCCGTGGATAAGTACGCGGAGCATGTCGAGGAGAGAGATTTTACGCCGCATCTCACTGTGGGCAGGTTGAAGTCTAGTCGAAACGTGGAAAGGCTTAGGGACCTTGTCGCACGCTACAACGGCGTAGAGTTTGGCGTTGTGGAAGTGACTAGCATTAAGCTGAAGAAGTCCGTTCTTACTCCGCGTGGACCTATTTATAGCGACTTATTTACGCTAAATCTTACGTGAGCTTGGAAGAGGTACTGGAGGAGGCGTATAAGCTCGTAACGCCGACGCCCGAGGAGGAGAAAAAGGTGGCCGAAGTGGCCAGCAACGTTAAAGGTCTCGTGGCCAGGTGGGTAGAGGAGAGGGGGGTTAGGGCAGAGGTGCAAGTGCTTGGTTCCAGCGCCCGCGGCACGTGGCTACCGGGCCAGAGGGACATAGACATATTTATAGTTCTAGAGGATAGGTCTATTAAGCCGGAGGAGGTTGTGGAATCTCTTTCCAAGTTTCTAGACGTGGTCGGCGTCAGCTGGGGGCTGAGGTTTGCGCAACATCCCTACTTGACAGTGTTTATAGACGGCTACGAAGTAGATGTAGTCCCTTGCTACAAAATTAGCCCAGGCGAGAGGCCTATAACTGCCGCAGATCGGTCGCCGCTTCACCACCAGTTTCTTATGCAGAGAATGACTCAGCAACAGAGACAAGACGTTAGGCTCCTCAAGCTTTTTCTAAAGGCCATAGGGGTCTACGGGGCTGAGATAAAGGTGGAGGGCTTCTCGGGCTACTTGGCAGAGTTGTTGGTTGTGTACTATGGGAGTTTTCTTGACGTGTTAAAGGCGGCGTCTAAATGGCGCCCATACCGCACCTTTATATCTTTCCAAGAGGTTAAGACTAAGTTCAGGGCTCCCCTAGTCGTGGTCGACCCAGTGGACTCTAGTAGAAATGCCGCAGCTGCCGTGTCTTTAACCTCAATGTCTACCTTTATACTTGCGGCTAGGCGCTTCCTAAAGAGGCCGTCTATGTCGTATTTCCGTCCGACTGTTGGCAAACTTGTACAGCCTCTGCACGTCGTAGAGGTGGTGTTTCCCTACCCAGCTGAGCCTCCCGACATAGTTTGGGGGAAGTACAAACGCTTAGGCCGCGCGCTGTTTAACTGGATTAGGGAATGCGGCTTCAGAGTCTACCGCTGGGGCGTTGAAAGCGACGAGAAAAGCTACGTATCTCTCGTGTATGTCCTAGAGACCGCTGTTCTACCGCCGTACGTCCTCCACAAGGGGCCTCCGGTATACGACGACGCAGTAGATAAATTTGTAGAGAAATACGTGGGCGAGGACGTGGTAGGCCCATTTGTGCAAGGTAGTAGAGTTTATGTGATCAAAAGGCGGAAATATACGCAGATAGCCGACTGTATCAAGGCCAAGTTGGGCGGTGGGGAATACGTCGTAAAACTCGGCGAATATTCAGGCGAGCTGGTGCGTAAGAACCCGTGGATTACTTAAGCGATGTGCTTATAAAACAACAAGTAGTGAAAGACAATGGACGTATACACTGTCAAGGTCTACGACAATGCCAACAAATTCCTAGAGGATTTAGAGAGGCAGATAAGGGAGCTGGAGGAGTTGACGAAAGTCGCTGGAAGCGAGCTTGAGGGAATTAAGCCGCAACTTGAGCGGTACAAGAAGTTGCAGGAGCTTCTAAAGAAGTTTGGGGGCGGAGGCGCCGAGAGGGGGGCCCCCATAGAGGTCACAGGCCTTCAGATATACATAGACCCTAGCCCAATTGTGAAAAGCGAAATTCTTGAAGAGGCGTACAAGCAGATGGTTGACCTGCTCGGCGTCCTTAAGAAGGTGTACGAGGTCGCCCGCACAGTCATTGAGGAGGGGGAACTGGGCTCCCTCAAAGTGGTTGTACAATTTAAGAACGGCGTCCCCGTTAAACTTGCTGTGAGCGGATAATAGCGCTGGCCTTTGGCCCACTTATAATAATAGGCGCATTCCGCGGGACGGAAAAGACTCTGGCAAGCACGTCGCACTTGGCCCTAAACAAGTGTAACGTCTGTGCGGCGTTCCACTCGACATACGCTTCGAGGTTTGCAATGCCCTTTGCAATTGCAAATCCCCGTAGCCACCTCACTGGGGATATATTCCCCGGGGTCTTCACCACGTTGTAGATGCCCAAATCTTTTTCTAGTACGTCTATCTCATATGGCTCGGACCTTACTACAAATGTGGGCTTTATGCCGTTTTTCTCCAGAGCTTCGGCAACCACGAGGTCTATCTGAGCCTCTCCCGCGTTGTCTAATACGTAGTATACAGAATCTGGAAGGGAGACATACTCCTCAATGGCAGGGAGGTCCCACACGGCTTCTTCAAGTTTCTTAGGCCTGTACCCCAACACGCTTGTATCCACGATATTGGCTGCTGCGGCTATCCTCAAGGCCATTCTCAAATCCCACGAGGCTTGGGCGAGTCTATGTCTCACGGACTCGGCAACTCGTTTGCCTATGGCGATGAGTTTCTCCTTGTAGTCCCTATACGGATCCTCTTTTCCGACTAAATTTGCCACGACTTGGAAACTTGTTGAAAACGCAACGCTTCTACTGGACTCTTTCAACAGGGCCACCAACTCGTTTAGCAAGTCGGGAAGTTTCTCGGCTTTGCCGAGCCTAGTTAAGTCGCCTGTTCTTGAGTATATGAGGCAGAGTTTACAATTGGCGTTGTCAAGCCAAGTCATTTACTACTTCTGCAACCCTCTTTAAATCATCTAGGGTTATGTCGCCCATTACCCCTATTCTGATAGACCTGTCTCTGTATTTATACATACCACCAGCGACGACGTAGCCCGCCGACCTGAGCTTTGCAATGGCCTCCTTTGGCTTGTCGCAGTAAAACGCGGTAACGGTCAAGCTACGCAGATTTGGGGGCGGTATTGCCTTCAGCTTAACGCTTGAGTACAGGTAGTCGACTCTTTCCCTATGCATTTCCGTGTATTTAACGCCCTGTTCCAGTATGTAGCTTAGCGAGACGTCTAGTGCGTATAGGACAGGAATTGGAGGTGTGTAAGGCGTCTCAAAGTGCTCTAAAGACTTTAGAAACTTCCTCAGGTCCATAGATGGGGGCACGCTAGAGGTGGCGCGGGGCTCCTTGGCGAGGTATAGGATCGAGGCCCCTGGGGGAGCGAGGAGGGCCTTGTGGGAGGCAGTTGCCACCACATCAACGCCAGCCGCCAGGGGTTCTGCCGGGAATCCTGACACGGCGTCGACGAGCAACAACGCCCCATGCGACTTGACCACGTCGGCGAGCTTTTTCATGTCCTTATACGCAATGGCTGTGCTTGTCTCGTTGTGAACTAATATAACCGCTTTTATGCTCCTGTTTTTTCTCAAAACGTCGTCGACCTCGTCGGGGGCCGGCGGGGTGTCTCTCTCCAGCTCCAGTACCGTAGCGCCTCTAGACTTGGCGCTTTCTGCGGCTCTTTTTCCAAACTCGCCGTAGATAATGGCGAGAACCTCGTCGCCGGGGTTTACATAGTTGTAAATCATCGTGTCCACCGCCAGCGTGCCGGTGCCAGGCATTACCACAGGCGTTGCTGGGTAGAGCGCGCCCAGCTTTTCTAAAACCGACTTGAAAAGCGCTTTAAATTCCTCGCCTCGGTGGAACGGCGGTTGCTTGGCCATCGCTTCAATCACAAACCTCGGCAGTTGTACCGGGCCTGGGGTTAAGTACTTCATAACACCCTTTTGACAACTTCCTCTATGTTGTCCGCAAGCTCCTCTGCCAGACGCCTCATCGCCTCAAAGGTCTCCGACCCCACATGCGGCGTAACCACCACCTTCTCGTGACTTATGAGCTGACGCAACGTCTCACTCCTCGGAGGCTCCTCTGGCAATACGTCTAGTCCAACTCCCCAAAGCCTGTCTAAGTGCTTTAGGAGGGCCTCGTGATCTATTACCTCGCCTCTGCTAGTGTTTATTATTATTGCCCCATCTTTTACCAATGCCAATCTTTCGTCGTTTAACAGTCTGTACGTGGCCGGGGTGAGCGGGACGTGGAGCGATATTACGTCGCTTCTCCTTAAAAGCTCCTCTAAGCTCACTTGTCTGCCGCCTATTTTCTCCACCTCGTCTTTGACGTCTATAACGTCGTAGGCCAGTATATCCATGCCAAGCCCCCTCGCCGCTTGCGCCACAGCTTTCCCAATACGACCAAATCCAACCACGCCGAGCGTTTTTCCAAATAACTCTATGCCCACATATTTGCCCTTGGGCCACTCCCCTGCCTTTACCTTTGTGCTGAGGAGGGGTATCCGCCTCGCTACTGCGAACATTAGCCCTATTGTGAGCTCCGCCACGCTTCTAGCTGGCGCGTTTGGTGCATTCACCACAGAGATTCCTCTCTTCACTGCGTATTCTACGTCGACGTTGTCTAACCCAACGCCGTACCTGGCCAGAATCTTTAGGTTCCTACCGGCGTCTATTACCTCTTTGTCTATCTTGAGCCTGCCCCTGAAGATTAAAATGTTGTAGTCTCCCACCACTTTTAACAACTCCTCTCTCGAAATGCCGGGTTTCACATCGGCCCTTATGCCCATCTTCTTTAGCCGCTCTACTATTAACGGGTCTACGGCATCGGCTATTAGAGCCGACATTGGAGGCGGAATTAGATTCCTTTAAAAACATTCCATAAAAAACGTGTGATGAAAAAACGGTCTGGCGACCCATGACCGGGAGACCGATCGCTGAATCTTTTTATATCTATCTTGTGTATACTCCATGGCTGGTTTATCAGATTCTGTGTACAACGTATTGAAGGCCCTTGCAGAACTGTACAATAAAACTGGGACGCCTGTCAAATCTAGAGACATTGCCAATGTGCTCGGCATACATGAGGGCTATGTGCGCAACATGTTGTCTATATTGAAGTCGATGGGCCTCGTTATTAGTAAGGCGGGACCCCACGGTGGCTATATACCTACGCCTAAGGCGGCTGACGTGTTGTCCCGCCAGACTTTTTCGATACCTATAGTCGCAGGGGCCAACGTCATAGGCTATGCCTTAGACGTAACCCTAATCGGCCTACTCTCCGAGAGGCCCTACGCCTCGGTCCGCGTTGTTGGAGACTTGTCGGAGTTTGTAAATAGGGAGGTTAAAATAGGCCCTCTGCCCAGCGGCGTCGTAGTAATAGGGAAACTGGCAAGGGCCGACTTGGAATCTCTCATTGAGATAACTTCAATAGTCTCGATACCTAGAACTAGCGCAAAGAACATAATGACGCCAAACCCGATAGTCGCCAAGCCCAGCGACCCCCTAGGCAACTACATTAGACTTTTTATTGAGAAGCGGTACAGAGGCATACCTGTCATAGACGAGTCCAAGAGACCCATAGGCCTATTGACTGCGTCAAAGGTCATGGAGGCAGTGGCCTCCTGCCGCCTTGACGCCAAGGTCGGCGACTATATGATGCCTAATCCACCGACGGTACATGAGGAGGAGGATATCCACGAGGTTATTAGGCTCATGGTCACCAGCGGCATTGGAAGAGTCCTCGTAGTAGACTCCGAGGATAGGCTGGTGGGCATTATTACGCGGACTGACGTGCTTCTCAGAATTGCGTCATTGGAACAACTCGTTTAACACAATTAAACTCGTGTCTTACGATTTGTCTAGTTAATAAGAACCCAGCCACATACATGCTAGCTTCACATGTCGCAGACAAGATGTCCAGCCCCTTGACTAAGTGGAAATATGTCAACACCGCTAGAAACACGTCGCCGCTACCCGTCGTGTCGTCTGTTGACACTTCTGCGCTATTTATATGATAGATAGAGCCGTCAAAGAGGACGTAGGCACCCTCTTCGCCAAGCGTGTACACAACACGCGGCCACCTCTCTGCAAAGTGCACAAGTTCCCTGAGGGTCAACTGGATATCGTCTATTGAGAAATGCACCAGATCTGCGCGTGGGAGGGGGCTCTGCGAGCGTAGATACCCTTGTAAATCGGCCACAACTATGCGCGCATCGACTTCGGCGCTTTTCAGCTCATCGTAGACTGGGGATAGAATTACAATGTCGCCCGCCACTCTTCCGATGCCCCTAGAGGGCTTTTTCAACAGTTTCACAGACCTAGGCCTCGTTCTGTAGTCTAACTCAAAGGTCGTCGTAAAGTCGGATTCAAATAGGCGCGGCCTTACCCCCATCTCTGCGAATATTCTCCCTAGCTTTTCAACGTCGTCAGGCGAGGCGACGCCCATCACCTCCACCTCTGCTCCTAGGGCTCTGAGCGCAAGCGCCGCGTAGTATATGGGGCCGCCGTAGCGTTTGTAGACACCCGTGGCAGTGTATATTATGTCCAGCGTTGGATTTCCCGCCACTACCAATTTCACGCTTGGCGGCAACAGATATATATTATAAAGATGTCCAACACCCGTGCCGCCTCTGTTAGAGCTGAGAAATGTCAAAATGTACTACGGGGTGACAAATGGCGTTGTAAAAGCCGTTGACGGGGTGTCGTTTGTTTTAAACAAGGGGGAGGCCATGGCGTTGGTTGGAGAGAGCGGCAGTGGAAAAAGCTCCTTGGCGTTTACAATAATCCGGCTGTTGCCTCGCAACGTCGCAGAATTCAGCGGAGAAATCTTGTTACACGACGAGGAGTTGGGCACAGTGGACTTGGCAAAAATGAGCGAGGAAGAGCTCAGGAGGAAGATTAGGTGGAAGAAAATCTCCATGGTTTTTCAAGCCTCTATGAACGCCCTAAATCCCATACTAAAGGTGCAGGATCAAATGGTGGAGCCGTTGGTTCTCCACCTGGGTCTTTCTAAGCAGGAGGCCATCAAAATTGCCGAAGAGGCGTTGCTTTCCGTAGGTTTAGCCAAAGACGTGCTCACGAGATACCCCTTTGAGCTGTCGGGGGGCATGAAGCAGAGAGTTGTTATTGCCATGGCTATTATGATGAAGCCGAAGTTAGTTATACTAGACGAGCCAACCTCGGCGCTCGACGTGATAACCCAGGCCAATATTATGAACCTCTTAAAGGAGTTGAAGGCGAAGTTCGACTTGTCGTATATACTTATTACACACGACATAGCTCTAGCCTCTGAAATAGCTGACAAAATTGGGGTCATGTACGCTGGTAAAATCGTCGAAATAGCTCCTTCCGACATATTTTTCAGAAAGCCTAAACACCCATATTCGCAGAAGTTGTTGGCTGCCGTGCCCAGTCTAAGAGAAGAGAAGGCGATAGAATACATCCCAGGCGATGTGCCCAGCTTAATCAATCCGCCGACTGGGTGTAGATTCCACCCACGTTGCCCATATATGATAAAGGGCAAGTGCGAAAGAGAAGAGCCGCCAAGGAAGCAAGTGGAGGGTAGCGAAGTGGCTTGTTGGCTGTATTGATATGCCGTTGTTAGAGGTCCACGACCTTAAGACGTGGTTCCCCGTTGGAAGAGGGCTCTTTAAGCCTGTGAAATACGTAAAGGCTGTAGACGGCGTTAGTTTTACGCTGGATGCTGGAGAGGTTCTCGCAGTTATTGGCGAGTCTGGCTCTGGAAAAACGACGCTGGGAAGAACTGTGCTTAGGCTGATAAGGCCGACTGCCGGGAAGATAGTTTTCGATGGAAAAGACATCACCTACGCGCCCGACGCCTCTCTCAAGTGGTACCGATTCTCTACCGCCATGATATTCCAAGACCCCTTCAGCTCGCTTAACCCATATCACACTGTGCAATACATATTGGAAGAGCCTCTAATTCTGCGGAAAGTGCCGCCCCAGGAGAGGCGGGAGCTCGTGGTAAAGGCGCTTGAAGAGGTTAAGTTGGTGCCGCCTGAAGATTTTCTAAAGAAGTATCCGCATATGTTAAGTGGGGGTCAAAGGCAACTGGTGGGAATTGCAAGGGCGTTGATTACTAGGCCGAGGTTCATTGTGGCAGACGAGCCCGTGTCTATGCTAGACGTCTCTATCAGAGCTGAGATACTTTCCCTAATACGGTCTCTTCAGTCGAAGTACAACATAGCCATGATGTACATCACTCACGACATAGCCACGGCCAAGTACTTGGCGGATAAACTACTAGTAATGTACGCAGGTAAGGCGGTGGAATACGGGCCGTTTAGAGATGTGATAAAGGAGCCTCTTCACCCCTACACTCAGGCGCTCATAGAGGCGTTGCCAGATCCAGATCCCACGAACAGGCTTAAAATACGTAAAGTCCCGCCGGGAGAGCCGCCAAGTCTAGTCAATCCGCCGACTGGGTGTAGATTCCACCCACGTTGCCCATATATGATAAAGGGCGAGTGCGACAAAGAAGAGCCGCCCCTCGTGGAAGTAAAGAGGGGCCACTACGTGGCCTGCTGGCTTCATATAAAGCGTTAACATTTAATACGTGGCTTAGCAAATCCATCTATGAAAATTGAGCGAAGCGGCCAGCCGGTAACCGCATTGCTAAGGCTTTTAGAAGAGGACTTAAAACGCGACGACGTAATTTACGTCGAGCGCGTCCCAGCTCCAAGAGCGGGGGAGCGCTATAGGGAGGTAGTCTCCAAGTTCTTCACGGAGTTTGGAGTTGCCACAGTGTACATAAGGGTAAGAACGGCAACGTTTGAGCGTAGATATGTGATATCTGCGAAATTTGACTGGGTGTCTGGCGGAATCGTGGAAGGGTGGGTCGTGGAAGGCAACGTGGTCAAGATTTACGAGCCTATAGCCGTGAGCGCCCCAGATATTGAGAAGACACTTGACTACTACGGCGACATTTTCTGGAAGACAGAGGAGAAGCTCCTCTCGAAAAAGATGGCGCAGACCTACGTCGAAGAACAACAGCCGCCAGCGGATTAGCTTATTTTTACTACTGGGGCTTCTGTCCCAATCACCATTATGTAGTCTAAGATCGTTCTTCTTACCTCCTCGCCTTTTCTAAGAGCCACAACGGATTGACGTCTTTTAAGCGTCCACACCACTTCAAAAAACTGGCCCACAAATCCTATGTTGCCACCGTGAGTTACTACGGCGAGCTGGCCCAGCCTCAGCGGCAAATGAGTCTTAATCGCCTTGTTTTCCAAATCGTACACCACAGTGTCAAAGGTCTTTATCTGGCGGCCTACGTCGGGCGGTAGTATCAGGTTGCGGCCGTCGTGAAAGTGTAGCTGAATTCTGCCGCCGCTTACGGCGGTTTTACCTTCTACACGTAGCGGCTTTAGAGCCGCCTCGCTGGACGGTATGGGTTTCAAGTCGTAGTACTTGGCCTCGTCTGGCACCACTCTATAAATCTCGCCAGTTGGCACTATTTCAACTACGTCCATGAGCCCTATGGGGAATTTATAGTCTTTTCTTACGACCCCGTCTACCTTTATGTACCCTCTCGAAATTATGTACCTCGCCTCGCGTAGCGTTTTTGCATATCGCAGTACATCCCTTACTACAACTGCCAACGGAAGAGAGTATTCCAAACTATGTGGCCCCGTTGATGGCCTTACGGCCCAGACTCCACCGGCTTTTCTGGGTATTGGCCACCAATATGGCGCCAGCGACTTTCTAAGATGAACCATGCTGGCCCCTCTTCCTCCTCTCTATAAGTTTTTGCCTTGCTTTGTCCGACAGATCTACGTCTACGATCATTACCTTGGATGGGTGTATTGGATAGTAGACCGTCTGCCCCCTGCTATTGGTCCTAGTAGCGCCTTCCACGAAGATTCTCACCCTCTTCAAATCCACTTTGACAACTTTGCCTGTCACGCCCTTGAAATCTCCCCGCATTATTAACACGGTATCTCCCCGTCTTACTGGCAACCTTTTCACGCCCAGCTTCTTCTGAAGCTCAGGCGATAGTTTTGCGTTTAACAGTTTTCGCCTAAGGTGGAGCGGCGCGGCGTATAGACTCAGCCTTTGTTTGCGCGGTTGTGCTGACGCAGTAAACGGCATAGCCGACACGGTGCGTACTATATATAAAGTTTATCACGTCGTTTTCTTAGCCGACTTACGCAACGCTTGGTTTAACTCATCCAAGTGTCTTATTATCCTCTCATGGATCTCTATTATCCTCTTTATCGCCTTGTCGATCTCTTCCACAGGCGCCCCTACTAGTTCTAAAAAATATTTTACCCCTTGCCTCCACCACGTCGTGATTTTGCGACTCCTTGGCGGCGCTGGCGAAGTGGGCAGGCTTGCTGTACTCATAAGGACGGCCTACAATGGCATACTGTTAGACTACGGCGTAAATTTTGACGCAGAAGGAAGGCCTGTTTTCCCACTTCACGTACGTCCCCGCGATCTTACTGCAGTTTTTTTAAGCCACGCACACCTAGACCACAGTGGGGGTGTGCCAACGCTTTACGTGACGACAAAGACGCCGCTTTATGCCACGCCTTTGACTATGGAACTTTCAGACCTCATGTATGCAGACGCGATAAAGCTCTCCGGCTACTACCTCCCATACACCCAAGAAGAGGTGAGAGAGGTCATGTCTAGCGCCTTTCCTCTCACATATGGCGAGCCGGTGGAAATCGGCAGAGACGCCGTGTTGACGACGTATAACGCAGGCCACGTGCCGGGGAGCGCGATAGGCGTTATAGAGGTCGAGGGGGCGACGGTGGTATTCACCGGCGATTTTAACTTGTCTGATACAAATCTGCTGAGGGGGGCCGACTTGTACAATATACCAAAGAACCCAGACGTGGTAGTTATGGAGGCCACATACGCCTCCTCGACGCATCCGCCTAGAGACAAGATGGAGACGGAGTTCGTAAATGCGGTGAGGGAGGTAGTGGAGGGCGGCGGCACAGTGCTGATACCCTCCTTCGCCCTTGGAAGAGCCCAAGAAATACTGTTGACATTAGTAAAAAATAAGCTTGATAGTTACCCAATATACATAGATGGGCTCGCGCGCCAGATTAACCAGATAATTGGCAGATATCTGCACTTGGTCAGAGATCCGGCACTTTACAAGAAGGCGCTTGAGGTAGCTATAGAGGTGCCAAACGCCTATGTGAGAAAAGGCGCGGCAGAGGAGCCCTCGATAATCATAGCGCCAGCTGGCATGCTAAAGGGGGGAGCCGCCTTGTTTTACTTCAAGCGGCTTGCCGCCAACAAGAAAAACGGAATCTTTCTGCCATCGTTTCAAGCTCCGAATACGCCTGGGTTCGAAATCTTGAGCAAAGGGCATGCCGTGGTAGAAGGCGCCACCATAAAGGTCGAGGCGAGAATTGAGTGGTTTGACTTCAGCGCTCACGCCGGTAGAGACGAGCTAAGAGCCTTCATAAAACACTTCCACGAAGATACAAACATCCTGCTTGTTCACACAGACCCTGCGGCATCGTCACCATTCGTTAAACAGCTAATCGAAGAGGGCCGCAGAGTATACCTCCCCACAACCGTCGGCGAGGAGCTATACCTGGATTTAAAGAAGTAGAAGTACATGAAAGTCCTAGTGAAGAAGGTGGACGAGACAGGAGTCGTAGAGTTCGTAGAAGTGCCGCTCAGGTACCTGGCAAAAAAGAGGAAGTTAGACGATATAATAATACTATTGGACGGCGACGTTGAGTGGCTAAGCTAAGGCATGTGCGACCTCTATTGGCAACTCTATGACAGAGGAATTCCCGTGCTGAGTGGGCCTTCTACATACGCCAAATTGTTGGGATGCCCCACCACTTGTGACTGCGATGTGGTGATACACGTAAATGACTTAGAGAGAGTTGGCGCCGGAGACTGTGTGTGGGTTATTGACGATCCTAGCTTTGTACATCGATATGTGTGGATAAGAGGACTTCCGCATATAGACATACATGAAATCGGCAAAATTAGAGGGGGAAATTTAGATGTGGTAAATTGTATAATGGATAAGCTTAGAAGTGCAACTCGTGCACGATGAGCCGTCTCCCGTCGCTTGCCGGCAGAATTACCGTTATTTTATAGGCGTCGCCGAAATATATGCCTGCTAAGTCTTCGCCTATGTGGAATTCCCCGTCTAATGAGTGTAAGACACATTTTTCACAGTTTAGTTTTACGAACTCTATTATGTCTTTAAGCGATTTTACTAAGTACTTTGGTTCACCCTTTATCGAGAGCGTTATAGTGCCGTGGTTGCTATGTAAATGCGGATGCACATGCGCGTTATAGGTGTGCGCCAAGTGGTCTATGAGACCAGACACCTCCTTGGTAAACTCGTTTTCTACAAAATGGTGGTGATGGTTATGTTCTTCTTCCTCTTCCTCCTCTCCCTCGTCAGCTGAAGATACTAGGGTTAGGCTTATTACTACCTCTAGCTGTTCTCCGCCGGCTATTCTCTGTAGCTCTGTTTCAAGTTTTTTCCACTCCTCTACCCCAAGTTTTATTTTCCCCAGCACATGTGGGCAGCCGCGGCAATTTAAAAAGTTAAACTAAACGCCTCGTGTGAAAAAGTGTATTGTGGCCAGCGGGGTGCTAATTAGAGACGGGAAAGTTCTGTTAGTGAAACACCCAAAGCTTGGCGTATACATATACCCAGGCGGACATGTGGAAGAGGGCGAAACCCCCATAGAGGCCGTTGAAAGAGAATTTCGCGAGGAGACGGGGCTTGCTGTGGAAGTGATGGGAGCGCGGCGTGGGATACGCGACGAAAATGTGATAGAGAGGCCGTTGCCCATAGTAATCCTTGAGGAGACCGTTAAATATCCCAACGAGGTACATATACACTTCGACCTTGTGTATCTGGTTAGGGAGGTAGGCGGCTCTTTAGTAAACGGGGTGTGGGTAGACTTAGCAGAGGTGGAGAGGATAAGTACCTACCCCAATGTTCGACAAGTTATAAAGCTCGCCGCGTCTGTAATAAGCCTATATAGATCGGGAAACGTTTAAATATACAGACTTTTCACTTGGGCAATGTCGGGGGTATCGGGGCTCGCGAAAGGCCTGACAGAGTTGTAGACAAGATCGTAGACACACTAAGGGGGCTCGGCGTTAAACACGTGTTGGGCATCACAGGGGGTTCAATTATGGCACTATTTGACGCACTCTATTTCACAGACGACATCGAGGTCGTAATGTTTCGACATGAACAAGGCGCCGTGCACGCCGCCGAGGGCTACGCCCGCGTGGCTAAAAGGCCGGCCGTCGTTGCGGCAACTAGCGGGCCGGGGGCCACGAATCTAGTAACTGGTATAGCAGATGCATATATGGACTCAGTGCCCGTCGTTGCTATAACGGGCCAAGTGCCCACATGGGTCTTCGGGCGTGACGGATTTCAAGAAACAGACATCTTAGGCGTCGTTACACCAATAACAAAGTGGGTATACCAGGTGAAAAAGCCCGAAGAGGCCACGGCCGCGGTCAAACTGGCCTATGAGATCTCCACGGTAGGCAGGCCAGGGCCCACTCTCGTGGATATACCGCGCGACCTACAACTAGCAAAAGCCAGCGGCGAGGGCAGGATATTGGTCAATGTCGCGAAGTTCAAGCCTCCCAAGCCCTCTGAGTCTGAGATAGCGCTTGCCACAAAGATAATCTTAGAGGCTGAGCGGCCCGTCGTCTTGGTCGGCGGCGGCGTCCTCTGGTCGGGGGCAACAAAAGAGGCATTGGAACTTGCAGAGAGGCTAAGCGCACCTATAGTGTCCACGCTGCCGGGCAAGGCGGCGATACCACACAACCACCCCCTCTACATGGGCCCCGCTGGGATGCACGGCAGAGCTGAGGCAGACGCCGCATTGGCAAACGCCGACGTAATCATCGCAGTAGGCACAAGGTTTAGCGATAGGACATGGGGACGGTTTAAGGAGCTACAAGAAATGGTAAAGTCAGGCGACGTGAAGTTAATACACATAGACGTCGACAAAAGCGAGATAGGGAAGAACGTGAAGCCGACTTTGGGAATTGTGGCAGACGCCAGAGAGGCCTTGAAAGAGATACTACGGCTACTGCCTAAGGCGGCTATGAGAAACGGCAAGTTCCTAGAGTGGCTGTACACAATTAGGAGGAGGTATGAGGAGACCATGGAGAAGTGGGCCTCCGTGTTCAAGTTCTTCGCCCCTTGGAAGGTGTTGAAAACTGTGAGGAGGGCGACGCCCCCCGACACGATAACTGTGACCGGCGTGGGGAGCCACCAGATGTGGGCTGAGATTTGGTGGGATGTCTACGAGCCGGGGACCTTTATCACGTCGGCTGGGCTAGGCACTATGGGCTTCGGAATTCCTGCGTCGCTGGGGGCAAAACTGGCCGACAGAACTAGGCCCGTGGTGTGCATCGACGGAGACGGCTCTTTCCAGATGACGTTCAACAACCTAGCCCTAGTGAGAGAATACGATCTCCCATTTGTTGAAATAATATTTAATAACGCATCTCTGCAACTGGTAAAACAGTGGCAAGTTTACCTATATGGCAATAGACAAGTTGCGACAAGGTTCGCTAGAAACCCCGACTTCATAAAAATAGCGGAAGCGTACAACATTGAGGGTATTAGGCCCTCCTCATATGAAGAGTTGGAAAAAGCCGTGTCATGGGCCGTTAGAAACAACGAACCGCTCGTTATAGACGTGACAATCGACGAAGACAAGGATATTGTACTGCCGTGGGTTAAGCCAGGCGACTGGCTCACTCAAGCAATTCTGCCAAAGGGCATGGAAGACGTTGTGCTAACATATGAACACAATTAAGCTAAAGATATCCCAATCAATGGACAGCGTCGGAAGAGTCATCAGCATAGTTAGAAGGGCCAAGGTCAGCGTAAAGAGACTAGAGCTAGTCTCCACAGACTCCCTATACGAAGTTGAGATGTATGTAGAAGGCGCCGCAGACGAGGTGCAGTGGCTGGTTGCAAAGTTGGACAAGTTGCCAGAGGTGCTAGAGATCAAAACGGCGCCCATAATTACGGCAACGGCGATAGTCAGTAGGTAACAATTTAAAAACTATAGTAAGAGAGTCACCATGGCGAAGATATATAGAGACGGCGATGCATCTCTAGACTGGCTAAAGGGGAAAACCATCGCAGTAATCGGCTACGGAATTCAAGGCAGGGCACAGGCGTTAAACCTGAGAGATAGCGGCCTTGACGTAATCATAGGTGCGAGAAGGGGAGGCAACTCCTGGGAGGCCGCAAGGAGGGACGGCTTTCAGGTATACGAAGTGGGAGAGGCCGTAGCCAAGGCCGACGTAGTAATGATGCTCATACCCGACATGGAGCAACCGCACGTCTGGCGTGAACAAGTGGCACCCAATTTGCGCAAGGGCGCCGTAGTCGACTTCGCCCACGGCTTTAACATTCACTACAAGCTCATCACGCCGCCGCCGTATGTAGACGTCGTAATGGTGGCGCCAAAGGGCCCGGGAAAGGCCGTGAGAGAGGAGTTCCTAGCCGGAAGGGGAGTGCCGGCGCTAGTCGCCGTCTACCAAGACTACAGCGGCGCGGCGTTGAAGTATGCGCTGGCAATCGCCAAGGGCATAGGGGCTACGCGGGCCGGAGTAATTGAGACCACGTTTGCAGAGGAGACTGAGACAGACCTAATAGGCGAACAAGTGGTGCTAGTAGGCGGCCTAATGGAGTTGATAAAGAAGGGGTTTGAGGTACTAGTTGAGATGGGGTATCAGCCAGAGGTGGCCTATTTCGAAGTGTTGAACGAGGCTAAGCTAATCATGGATCTCATATGGCAGAGGGGCATCTACGGCATGTTAAACGGAGTCTCTGATACTGCAAAATATGGCGGTCTAACTGTGGGGCCCAGGGTCATCGACGACGAGGTAAAGGAGAAGATGAGGAGAGCCGCGGCGAGAGTTAAAAGCGGAGAGTTTGCCAAAGAGTGGGTCGAGGAGTACCAGCGAGGCGCCCCCCGCCTACGCGAGTTAATGGAAAAAGCGAAAAACCACCCCATTGAAGCCGTTGGTGCAGAAATGCGGAAGTTGCTGTTTGGGCCATGAAGATATACGCCCAATACGTCTGGCTAGACGGCCGCATTACGAAATGGGAAGAGGCAAAAGTCCACGTTTTAACCCACGCGCTACACTACGGCACGTCCATCTTCGAAGGCATTAGGGCGTATTGGAACGGCGAAAACCTCTACGTGTTTAGACTCGACGACCACGTGGCGAGGATGTTCTACTCGGCGAAAATCCTTGGGATAAAGATGCCATACAGCCAGGGCGAGGTACGAAACGCCGTGCTGGAGGTGTTACGTGCAAATAGCTTTAAGGAGGACGTATACATTAGGCCGGTAGCGTACGTCTCTACGCCGACCGTCACCCTGGATGTCAGAAGCCTAGATGTTTCAGTCGCCGTTGTGGCGTTCCCGTTTGGAAAATACCTACCTCCCGACGGAATTAGGGCCGCCATTGTCACATGGCGAAGAGTACATAATACCATGTTGCCAGTCATGGCAAAGATAGGCGGGATATACGTAAACTCTGTGCTAGCTCTAGTAGAGGCTAGAAGCCGCGGATACGACGAAGCGTTGCTTTTAGACGCCAATGGCTACGTGGTAGAGGGGTCTGGGGAAAACGTGTTCGTGGTGAGAAGGGGAAAGATGTATACGCCACCTGTTCACTCCTCAATACTCGAGGGCATAACCAGGGACGCCATTATTACGCTTGCAGACGATCTAAAAATCCCCGTGGCGGAAAAGCCCGTGACTAGAGAGGAGGTGTACACTGCCGACGAAGTATTCTTGGTGGGGACTGCGGCAGAGGTTACGCCAGTAGTCGAGGTAGACGGCAGAGCCATAGGCGACGGAAGGCCAGGCCCTATAACCACTAGGCTTAGAGAGCTGTACGCAAGAGTTGTAAGAGGTGGGGTTGAAAAATACCTACACTGGCTTACTCCCACCTATTAGTCTATTACAACTGTCGAGCCGCCGTATTTTGCCTCCTTCAGAAGCTTCTTTCTACGTGCCAGTTTAACCGCCGCCTCTACAGCGCGTCTGGCATACTCCTCAACTCTCTCCAAAGCCTGCATCCTATTGGCTCCATGGCCTATAATGCCGAGGGTTATGGGCTTCCCGCTCTCCACAGCCAAGTCCAGTATCTTTCTAGCTGCTTGTTGGGCCACTATTTCGTCGTGTTTTGTAGCCCCCTGTATCACGGCGCCTAGCGTCACTACGGCGTCTACATCCTCCTTCAGCGCCAGCTCTTTGAGGACCATTGGAATGTCAAATACGCCGGGCACCTTAACTACATAGGTAACTTCGGCACCTAAAAATTTGGCGTGCTCCAACGCCTTTTGCAACATGAGGTGCGTAATGTCGTAGTTGAACTCCGCTACCACTAACGCCAGCTTTACCATTGAGGCTGTGGGTAGTGGCAGGTATAAAAATTGATTTGCGAAGTCAAATATTTAAATACTGGACTTTATCTTAGTACATGCCGTCCGGGGTTAAGACCAAGATTTATGAGTATCTGACCCAGAATAAAGGTAAAGAGTTTACAGCGGAGGAAATTGCAAAAGCCATAGGAGCAGACAAGGTAGCCATTGTAAAAGCGCAGTTAACTAGGCTAATAAGAGAGGGGAAAGTGGAAAAAACGGCCGAGGGCAAGTATAGGGCTAAGTGAGCATATAAACACACCTATTTTTTATCCCCGTGTACTCATTGCCGCCAGAGGTTTTAGCCGCATTGGAGCGTGTTAAAGCCAGGCTCAACAAAGTGGGCGAAGAGCTTGAGCCAATATCCCTCAGAAAAGCCGTGCGGCATTACATAGAGACGCCTGGCAAACTGCTGAGGCCTCTCCTCTTGTTGACTTTTACTTATAGCATTGATAGGCGCTCTATAATGGATCCAAGGATTTTAGAGGCAGCCGCCATAGTGGAACTTCTACACGTCGTCTCGCTTCTGCAAGACGACGTCATGGATCAACACGACCAGCGAAGAGGCATAAAGACGCCCCGCGCAATGTATGGCGACGGTAGGGCTATTGTCGCCAGTGATTGGCTAATCGCGGAATCCATTAAAATGGCGGTGAACCTGGGAGCCGATGTCGTGACATATCTAGCAGACGTGGCGCAGAGGCTCTCTGTGGGCCAGGCGCTAGACTTAGAGGGAGAACGTGACAAGGCTGCAGAATTCAAAACGGCGCCGCTTATTGAGGCGGCGCTAGTAATGCCGCTTGTGATCCTGGGGCGCCGCGAGTTAATAGAGACTGCGAAAAAACTTGGGACTAAGCTAGGCATACTCTACCAATACTCAGATGATTATAGCGATGAAAATGTAGAAAGACCTGAGACAAAAAGTATAGCAAATGAAATAGGTAGGTATTTGCTAAAAATCAAAGAACATGTGGGAGACGCCATCGCTCCCTTTGAAAGACTTATTAAGTACCTAATAGGCAAAGCGCTGGAGGGCACGCTAACTGTTTCACGTACAATCTAATGATGAGGCTAGACTAAGCCGAATAATGACGTGGCGTGAAAGGGCTGAGAAATTACTCATTGGGATTAGTGGAATGCCCGGCGTGGGAAAAACGACGCTAGTACTAAGAGTGTTAGAACTGGCGCGGAGTAAATATCGCTGCTGCGGCTTTGTGACGGTAGAAGTAAGAGAACGGGGCGTGCGAATAGGATTTGACACAATCGACGTGGTAAGCGGCGCAAGAGTCCCCCTAGCTAGAGTGGGCACCGGAAGTCCCTCGGTGGGGAAGTACGTGGTCAACCTCCCCAGTTGTGAAGTTATAAGCCGCGCATTACGGCAAGAGGACTGCGAAGTGGCCTTCATAGACGAGATAGGGGCCATGGAGTTCAAGTGCCCAACTTTTTACACAGACCTCCGCGTGGCAGTGGACAGAATTCCAAGGATAATAGCCACAGTACATAGGAACTATATACATACAGCGGAGAAGTTAGGCTTTGAGATTATTTGGCTTACACGGGAAAACTGGAACTCGACGCTAAGCACGGTGCTCAAAGCTCTTTCTCTATCTACCTAGTAGAATTTTTACAAGTACCTCTGGCGGGTCTTTAACTGCAGATATGTAGTATATCTCACCTACGCCTAAGGCCTTAGCAACGTCGTCAGCCTCTATAAAAACGCCTATTTCCTCGGCCAAATCCTTCTTGTTGCCGACTATGGCGACTTCTTTCGCAACGTGGGAGTTCAACTCTATAAAGATACTGTGGATCTCAGATATTGAATATAGTGTTTCTTGATTTGTTACATCGTATAAATATATAAGTCTATCTATAATTGACACTTTAAATGATGCAAACTTCATGGCCACCTCATAGGCACGTTGACCTGGAACATCCACGAGATCAAGCTCCAAGTCCCCTATATACAGCCTGTAGTAGCTAGGCCTAAGAGTCATCACAGGCCTCTCAGATAGGCCGATTACTCTGTAGGCAAGTGTAGTCTTACCAACGCCACCAACGCCGAGCAAAACAACTACTCTTCTACGCACGATGAATCTAAAGACGCAAGTTTTAAACATGATAGGGCACAACCGGTCCCTCCTTTCAGCTCTCACAGAGAGTATTCTAAAAAACTACAGAGCAATATAGAATATACAGAAATAGGAAAACTAGATGAATTATAAAAAGAATATAAAGCGAATATCTTACACAAATTTCATATGAATAGCCTAATAACAATATCCAGTAGTTAAATTAAACAAAAGCTTTATAAACCGGTGAGAACTGTTGTCACATGTCGAAGAAGCAGAAGTTGAAGTTCTACGACATAAAAGCGAAGCAGGCGTTTGAGACGGATCAGTATGAGGTGGTGGAGAAGCAGACTGCTCGTGGGCCGATGATGTTTGCAGTGGCCAAGTCCCCATACACCGGCATCAAAGTATACCGCCTACTAGGCAAGAAAAAGTAAAAACCCCAAAACCCACCTTTTTTACCATCTCAATAGCGCAACTATATTTCCCATCGCTCTTATCGCGGCGCCAACCTCAGTATCCTCCCTAACTATATACACCTTGCCGCCTGTGTTATAAACCTGCGACAGTATTTCCCACGCCTCATCCGGCTTCTCCTTCATATATGTGTCCAATATGAGGACCGTCTCAGCTCGGCCAATTGAAACAGCCTCTTTCACCTCCTCTACGCCAAGTGCAACTAAGTCTCTTTGGCTAGCCAACATCTTCTGCAACCTGCTATAGGCTTCGAGACCCAGCTCTTCTTTGAGTTTGTCATATAGGCCGCTCCTAAGAAACTCATAAACGCCTGCTACTCCGCCAGAACTTTGGACAACCCTCTCGCCCCGAATATATCTGCCCGCTTGATCCACCACCATGCCGGGGCCCGCCAGTACAACTCTGTCAATCTTCCGCAGACGTTTCACCTCTTCTACTAGTGTATTTACAGACTTAAAGAAGTCCTCAAGGAGGCTCTCCCCCCTTTTCCCCCTATTCACCTGGTTAGGCACTGTATACATAATCTCGGCGCCTAGCGCCGAGATGTACGCTAAAGCCGCTTCTTCGTCGTCTATAGACACTAGGAGAATTCTTGGAAGCGCCACGTTTGCCATATCTAGTATCCTTTTGACAACTTCAACAGAGCCCCGTCTCTTTTCTACTACGACCTCTCTACCGGGGACTATCTCAAAGGTGTGGCGTCTACCTTTAACGCCTTCTACCTCCTCTTGAACCTCCACCACGGTGCCCCTCACTCTCAAGCTACTCCGAAACTTGTGATACTCTATCTTTTCAACACTTATCCCTAGATACATTTTCACTCTCTCTCCCTCTTTTGCGCCCTCTGGCTTGTACTCTCTGACGGTCCACCCTCTGACTATATCGCCTCTGTCTATAAGCAGGTAGATGAAGTATAAGTCTTCTTCTCTCTCTGGCACAATTCGCACGACTCTACGCTTCTCGTCTAGCTCAAACTTCACGTATCCAAGGGGGGCGGCACCGGTATTTATAACTGGAAGCGGCTTACTACACAGTGATGAGCTCGACCAAAGAGGACGTGTGACTGCGCGGCAGCTGGCTGAGGCAAAAAGTTTATAAACATATCCGTTTCGCCTATCTATGAAACCAGATTCGTCACTAATCGAGGAGTTGACGAGGTTGGTGGACAAGTTCTATGAACATGGGTACATAGAGGTGGCCCGGGCGTTAGAACAGGCAAGAATAATAGCGCTAATGAAAGAGAGAGAAAGACTTATACCACCAGCTACAGACTAACACTTCTCAAGAAAGTCAAATAATTTTAGGAGATCTCGCCTGTACCAATCCACTGGAATTGCAATAAGTGCGCCCATGTAGTGCCCGTAAGCCACTATTGACCTCGGGGGAGCCAACCTGATAAACGCCAAGGAAAGCATGTCCTCCTCCCCCCTTACCTTTACGACCACGCCGCCCTCTACAGCCTTCTCCACAGCTGACCACGCCTCGTCAGTAATGTACCCAGGCGGATTCACTACCTCCACCACGCTTCTAAAAGCCGAGAAACGCTCTACACGTATCCCTCTCCTCGTCTTCTCATCCACAGCGGCCGACGTGGGTATTAGGCCGTATTCAAGGAAGTTTCTCGTGACGACGTCCCCCACCGTGTATATGTGCTTAAAACCGCCATCTGCAACTAGGTTGCGGACTATTTCGACGGACTTGGGAGGATCCCTCCATATGGCTATTGGGTAAGGGAACGCGAATAAATCACGCCTCTTGGCCAAACGGTAGCACGTCATAGGACAATTTTTCCACAGGGAGATGGCAACACTAGGGTGACGCCGGGGGGGACTATGGGCTGTTCAATGTAGAAGTGTATGGGCATCAACATTTTTACGCCCGCCCTTAGAGCTATCTCAACGGCGTCGGCGGTGGTACTGTGGCCAACCCTCCGCGCCTCCTCCTCCTGGCCGGGGTTGCCGGACACCTCGTGGGCCAATAAGTCGCACCCCTTTGACAACTCGACGACTGTGTCTACTGGCGCAGTGTCTGAGCTATACACAAGGCACTTGCCCCCATGCTTCACTCTCACAGCTAACGTGTGCACTGGATGCTCCGTGGGCGCAAAAGACATGACAGTGTTGCCTATTTTGACTTTGTCATGCGCCTCTATCAGCTCCGCGTGGGGTAACGCGTTTTCGATGCCCGTTATTACCGCCAAATTCTTCACAGCGTCTAGCACCTCGGCGCTTCCCACGATTTTAACCTTGCGCCCCAGCCTACGCGCCATAAGCAGAAATGTGGGTACTCCCAGTATGTGGTCCCCGTGTCGATGGCTTATGTATATGACGTCGGGGAAGGGCAAGCCGCATTGCGCAAGTCTTGCGTATGTCCCCTCTCCAGCGTCTAAAAGCAGATTGATATCCGTCTTGACGTAGAGCGAGGTGTACCCTATGTTGGGGTTAGATATCCAGCCGCCGTAGCCCAATATGTATATCTCCACAGCTCGACGGCCATCTACTTTTTAAAAGGTTGCCCCCACGCGGCTATGCTTGCAGACCTCTTGAAGAGGGGCGAACTCGTGGTGTCTATATACGGGCTAGGCTACGTGGGCATGGCCTTGGCTGCGGCATGGTCGTACGCAGGGGCGAGAGTGATAGGCGTAGACGTAGACCCAGCTAAAGTGGAGCGGATAAACGCGGGGGCGATAGAGTACCCGGAGCGAGATGTGGTAGACGTTCTTAAGCAGGCTTGGAGGGAGGGGAGGCTAACTGCCACAGACGACGGCGTAGTTGCGTCAATAAAAAGCCACGTAAAAATCGTGGCCGTGCCTGTGCACTTGCGGAAGTCCCCCTCTTCTGTCGACGTGGACTTCTCGTCGCTACTCTCTGCGGTTAGAGCAATTGGCAATGGCCTAAAGAGGGGGGACTTGGTGATAGTGGAGTCAAGCGTGCCTCCGGGCACCACGGAGGAAGTAGTTAAGCCAACGCTGGAAAACGCCTCAGGCCTGGCGGCCGAGGAAGACTTCTACTTGGCCTACAGCCCTGAGCGCATAATGGTGGGACACGCATTTAAGGACATTGTGGAGAATTACCCAAAGGTCGTGGCCGGCGTGGGGCCGAAGAGCACCGAGGAGGCGGCCGAGCTCTACCGCCTAATCGCCAAGAGGGGCGTGATAACTCTGCGCTCGCCTAAGGAGGCCGAGTTTGAGAAATTGCTCGAGGGCGTGTACCGCGATGTCAACATAGCGCTCGCAAACGAAATGGCAAGGCTGGCCAACGCCCTCGGCATCTCATTCAAAGAGGCGCGCGAGGCGGCCAACAGCCAGCCGTACAGTCACGTGCACAAGCCGGGGGCTGGGGTAGGGGGCAACTGCATACCGGTCTACCCCTACTTCCTGCTATGGACAGCGGCGAAATTCGGAGTGGAACTCCCCTTGACGGCCACCGCTAGGCGCATCAACGAAAGCCAGCCCAGCGAGGTGGCTTACGCGGCGCTACGCGCAATGCTGAAACACGGCATAAACCCGGCAACTGCAAAAATAGCTATTCTGGGCCTCGCCTTTAGGGGAGATGTAGATGACACGCGGGAAAGCCCCACATACGGTATAGTGTCCACATTGGTAAAAATGGGCATTAAGCCGTCGCAGATAGTGGTACACGACCCATATGTGAGAAGCGACGCGGCGCTGGCCAAGTGGGGCATAGCGCTTACACAGAGCCTAGACGATGCAGTAAGAGGCGCAGATGTGGTCATTGTAGCCACTGACCACACGGCATACCGCATGGAGGCGAGCAGACTAGGCAGGTCTATTATAATTGACGCGAGGGGCGTCTTAATTCCCGATATAGAGATCTACGCGATTGACGCAGGGCGCTGGCCCTGAGATTTCAACAGCTCTTCCACAGTCCTATAGGCCTCCTCCACGGCTTTTACATTAGGTTCTATGTACTTCTTAGGCACAAATACGGGCACTGCATCAATAATGCTCTTTAGTGAGACAAGCCTGCTAACTGCCGCAAAAGCCGAGGCCATGATGAGATTTACAACGGGCCACCCGGCGACCACTAGGCCGTATTTCAGCGCTATGGCTGTCGCGTCTATGCCTATGTACCACTCGGCTTTGGACTTTGTGTTTACTATGTAAACTGCGCCAGGTTTGCCATACCGCCTCACGTCTATCTGCTCTAGTATTCTCCCGTCTAGTACCACGACGTAGTCTGCCTCTTTTACTGAGGAGTGGAGAAGAGTTTCCCCAAACCTGAGATACGCCCTCACAATGGCTCCCCTGCGCTCGGCCCCAAACTCTGGCAACGCCTGTGCCTTCTTTCCCTCCAACGTAGCCGCGTAGGCTAGAAGTTGCGCGGCCGTAACCGCGCCCTGTCCGCCCCGCCCAAGGAACACCACCTCGTACACAACTTATTGAACTACCATGTTTAATTAGTTTTCGTCAAAGTTTACCTCTACCACGTCCCTTTTCGCCTTTGTAAATTTTGCAACTCTATTTGCCATATCTCGGTTCTATATGCCAATATAAAATATATAAATGGAAGATGTAGAAGAGATGTGTTGCCGATCTCAACTCCTTCAACAGCGTCGGCGGGTGTGACAGGCACTTGGCGTACCTATAAGCCCGTGGTGAATTTACAGAAGTGTATAGACTGTGGACTCTGCTGGCTGTACTGCCCCGAGTCTGTAATCGACTGGGAGAAGGGCCAGAAGGTGACTATTGATTACACGTTCTGCAAAGGGTGTGGCATATGTGCAGACGTATGTCCCGTAAAGGCCATAGACATGGTCCCAGAAGGTGAACTATGAAGACGCTGACTGTACAGAGGACCGCTCTCACTGGAAACTACGCGGTGGCGCACGCGGTTAAGATGGCAAAACCGCACGTAATAGCGGCTTACCCAATTACGCCTCAGACCACCATCGTGGAGAAATTGGCCGAGTTTGTGGAAAAGGGCGAGTTAAACGCGAGCTTTGTGAATGTGGAATCGGAGTTCTCAGCGATGTCTGTCGTATACGGCGCCGCCATGGCGGGCGCCCGGGCCTTCACCGCCACGTCTTCACACGGCCTTCTCTACATGTACGAAGCCATCTGGTGGACTGCCCTAAGCAGAGCGCCCGTCGTAATGGCGGTTGTGACTAGAACCATAGGCCCTCCTTGGAACATACACGTAGAACACAACGACATATTGACATTGAGAGACAGCGGGTGGATAATCGCTATGGCGGAGACTGTACAAGAGGCCTTTGACTTAACTCTTCAAGCCTTCAAAATCGCGGAAACCGTGGTCCTCCCAATGGCCGTGGGAGTAGACGGGTTTATACTCTCGCATGCAACAGAGCCTGTGGAGATTCCACCGCAGGAGCTCGTGGACAAATTCCTGCCGCCTAGGAGGCCAGATGTGCCGCTGGCTTTGCGCCCGGGTAATGCAATAACTTTCGGAAATCTTCCCTCTGACAATCGGATACATGCTAGGCACAAGGCGGCGATATATCAGGCACATCAAGAGGCAAAGGCAGTGATAACACAAGTGGACAGGGAGTATGGAAAAATGTTTGGACGCGGCTACCAAGGCCTTGTGGAGTGGTACAAGGCAAGTGACGCCAAGTACATTGCCGTGTGTACCGGCGCCTGGTGTAGTGATGCAAAAGATGCGGTAGACGCCTTGAGAGAGAGGGGCGTCCCAATTGGGCTAATGCGTCTGAGATTCATAAGGCCGTTCCCACGCGAAGAGGTGGAGAAGCTAGATCAATACGACTTAGTCGTTGTATACGATAGAGACATAACGCCGGCGGGGGGGATATTGGGGATTGAGGTAAAATCGGCGCTTAGGAGGGCAAAAGTGGTTAACATCATAGCCGGAATAGCGGGGGTGGACTTTGACAACCGCAACTTCTACGAAACTCTCCAAAGGGCGTTGGAGGGCAAGTACAGGGACGTGGAGGTGGTAATATGAGCTTTAGACTAGACCTTCTGCCAAAGAAAAAGTACGTAGTTCCTGGCAACGCCGCTTGTGCAGGCTGTGGAATGATGATAGGGCTCAAGATATTGGGCATGGCGCTGGGGGAGGAGTCTGTCCTAGTTATACCGGCCTCGTGCGCCTCTGTTGTACAAGGCCTTGCGCCTAAGTCGGGCGTGGCAATGCCGATTTTAAATGTCCCATTTGCCTCCTCTCCAGCCGTCGCGACGGGGATCTCAGAGGCGTTTAAAATGCTCGGCGTGAAGGGCCACGCCGTGGTGTGGGCCGGCGACGGCGGGACTGCTGATATCGGCTTTGCCGCACTAAGCGGCGCCGCTGAGAGGAATAGTAATATCATCTACATAATGTACGACAACGAGGCGTACATGAATACTGGGATACAACGGAGTAGCTCTACCCCCCGCACAGCGTGGACTACTACAACGCCTGCTGGAAAACGTGAACGCAAGAAAGATGTGGCGCTTCTCATGGCCATGCACGGGGTGCCCTATGTTGCAACAGCCAATATAGCGTACCCCCAGGACTTCTATAGAAAGCTTAAGAGAGCCGCGGAAATCCAGGGCTTCAAATTTATACATTTGTACACGCCGTGTCCTCCGGGTTGGCGTTTTGACCCCGCTAAGACGGTGGAGGTGGCTAGACTCGCCGTGGAGACTGGCGCGTGGATTTTGTGGGAGTACGACAACGGCGTATTTAAGCTGAATCCCCCCAGCACAGTATACGCAGATAAGTCAAAGAGGAGGCCCCTTAAAGACTACTTGAAGCTACAGGGGCGCTTCGCCCATTTGACAGAGGAGGAGATAAAGGCCTTAGAGGAGGAGGTAGACGCCAAGTGGAACACGATATTAAAGCTCGCTAAGCTGTAGGATCGAAAAGTTTTTATATACACGATTTTTGTAAAGCCATGTCACAGCAGGCGCCAAGAACAGGAGTCCCCGTAATGATTTTGAAAGAGGGGAGCCAGAGGACCACTGGCGTAGATGCAAGGAGGTCTAATATACAGGCTGCAAAAGTTATAGCGGAGATCTTGGCTACATCGCTAGGGCCTAGGGGGATGGATAAGATGTTGATTGACGCCTTCGGAGACGTCACCATAACCGGCGACGGCGCTACGATTCTAAAAGAGATGGAGGTCCAGCACCCGGCCGCCAAATTGCTCATCGAGGTCGCCAAAGCCCAAGACGCCGAGGTTGGCGACGGCACTACGACGGTGGTGGTGCTCGCAGGCAAGCTACTGGAGCTAGGCGAGGAGCTACTTGAAGAGGGTATCCACCCCACAATTGTAATTGACGGGTACAAGAAGGCGGCGGAGTACGCCTTGAAAGTTGCTGAGGAAATTGCGAAGCCCATAGAGCTCACAAAGGAGCAGTTGCTAAAGGTGACGTCCAGCGCGCTTTCCTCAAAAGTTGTCGCAGAGACGCGCGACTACTTGGCAGGCCTCGTCGTAGACGCCGCGCTGCAGGCTGTGGAGATGAGAGACGGCAAGCCGTACCTTGACTTGGACTGGATTAAGATTGAGAAGAAGAAGGGCAAGTCCATCTACGAGACGCAGCTCATCAGAGGCATAGTGTTAGACAAAGAGGTGGTGCACCCCGGCATGCCTAAGAGAGTGGTCAACGCCAAGATAGCCGTGTTGGACGCGCCGCTTGAGATAGAGAAGCCGGAGTGGACTACTAAGATAAGCGTCACCTCGCCTGACCAGATAAAGGCCTTCCTAGACCAAGAGGCCGAGATTCTCAAGAGCTACGTGGACCACCTCGCCTCTATTGGCGCAAACGTGGTAATTACACAGAAGGGCATCGACGAAGTTGCACAACACTTCCTTGCCAAGAAGGGCATCTTAGCGGTTAGGAGAGTCAAGAGGAGCGACATAGAGAAGCTCGCCAGAGCCACGGGCGCTAAGATTATCACAAGCATAAAGGACGCAAGGCCGGAGGACTTGGGCACCGCCGGGCTAGTTGAGGAGAGGAAAGTAGGCGAGGAGAAGATGGTCTTCGTAGAGGAGATACCCAACCCGAGAGCTGTCACAATACTGGTGAGAGGCGGTAGCGACAGAATACTGGACGAGGTAGAGCGGTCTCTACAAGACGCGTTGCACGTGGTAAGAGACCTATTCCGCGAGCCGAAGATTGTGCCAGGAGGTGGCGCGTTCGAGATAGAGGTGGCAAGGAGGGTTCGCGAGTTTGCGAGAAAGCTGTCTGGCAAAGAGCAGTTAGCCGCCCTGAAGTTCGCAGACGCTCTTGAACACATACCCACAATACTTGCGCTCACTGCCGGCCTAGACCCAGTAGACGCCATTGCAGAGCTTAGGAGAAGACACGACAACGGCGAGATCACCGCCGGCGTAGATGTCCACGGCGGAAAGATTGCAGACATGGCCGCGTTAAACGTGTGGGACCCGTTGCTCGTCAAGAAGCAGGTCATCAAGTCCGCTGTCGAGGCGGCCATAATGATACTGCGCATTGACGACATAATCGCCGCCGGCGCCGCCAAGAAGGAGGAAAAGAAGGGCGGCAAGAAGGAGGAGGGAGAGGAGAAGGAGGAGAAGGGGGAGTCTAAATTCGACTAGTTTTTCCACACCCCAAAAAGTTAAATACAGTTTTTACCTTCCTCGCCGTGGCCGAAACCCTTTCTACAACAGAACTCCTGGAGAAGATAAACCGCCTTGTTGATTTACTAGAGCGCGCATTGGTAAAAAGGGAGCTTTATCCGCCTAGGCTGACTAAGTACGAGATAGCCCGCATAATAGGGGCTAGGGCCACGCAACTGGCGATGGGGGCGCAGCCACTTGTGGATGTAAGGCAACTGGGCACAATAGACCCAGTGCTCATAGCCATGGAGGAGCTGAGGCAGGGGCTTCTAGACTTTATAATTGTAAGAGAGCTACCTGACGGGAGGGCTATACGTGTTACGCTGAAGGAGCTTCTCGACCTTGAGAAATCTGTTTAATCGGCCTTATAACTACAGCATTTCCATAGTAGAGAAACTCGTGGCCTCCCTTAACCATCCTTTTTTCAAATCCCCCTAGCTCTACCTCGTCCATGACGTAGTATATAGTGTATTTGTCGGTTTTATACACCTTGTACTTCACGCCTTTTGGGAGTTCCACCGACATTAGCCCCCTAGGAAGAGACTTGCCAGCTTCTCCTCGTCCAACTCCTTGGCGGCTCCGCTGTACTTTATCCTACCTGTCACAAGCACGTAGGCCCTGTCGCCTATTTCAAGGGCCTTTCTGGCGTTCTGCTCCACGAGAAGGATGGAGATGCCCAACTTGTCCCTAATCTCTTTAATGGCGTGGAAAAATTCGCCGACGAGCTTAGGCGCAAGCCCCGCGGTGGGCTCGTCCAGCATCAACAGCGTCGGCTTCTTCATGAGGCCGAGGCTTATTGCAAGCATCTGCCTCTCGCCGCCGGAGAGAAACTTGGCCTTCCTATCCCTCAGCTCTCTGAGTTTTGGGAACAGGGAGTAGACCTCTTCGATTCTCCTACTAACCTCGTCTCTGGGCAGGCCGATAGACGCCGCGAGTAGGTTCTCGTAAACTGTCAACTCGCCGAAGACGTTGGGCGTGCCGAAGTTGTTGGGCGACTGCATCACGTAGGCGACCCCCATCTTCATGACCTCGTGCGGCGGCTTCCCAGTTATGTCTCTACCAGACAGCACCACTCTGCCCCCGAAGACGTCCGCCATGCCCACCACGGCGTTCAACAACGTGGATTTCCCCGCGCCGTTGGGGCCAAGCAGTACCACGATCTCCCCCTGACGCACGACCAAATCTACGCCAAATAACACGTGAAATTTCCCATACCCAGCGTCAAGCTTCTCCACTCTCAAAACCTCCGCCGACACGAGGAGGGAAATCGGAGGAGTTAATAAGCGTTAATTGTTTTATACTTGAAAAAAGGTGGTTCTATGGCGTCCAAAACTCTCTACATAGCAATTGTCGTTGTTGTAATATTGCTGGCCGCCGTGGCGGCGCTTCTGCTAATGGGAGGAGGCCAACAGCCGCCTACTCAAACAACAACCGTCCAACCCACCCAAACTACCAGCCAAAAGGTGTTTAAACTTGGGGCCCTACTGCCTCTCACAGGCGGCTTCAGTAGCTATGCAAAACTTGCACAATGCGCTGCGCAACTCGCAATCGACGATCTAAATGCCGAGTATGGGAGCAAGGGCATAAAGTTTGAACTATACGTGGAAGACACGCAACTTGATCCAAACATCGCACTACAGAAGTTACAGTCGCTGTACGCAAGAGGCGTGAGGGCGGTACATGCGGGGTTGACCAGCAGAGAGGCGTCAGGCGAGAAGCCCTTCGCAGATCAAAACAAGATCATACTATTCAGCGCGTGGTCTACCTCAAGCCTCCTAGCCATACCCAACGACTGGCTATATAGAATAGTTGGGACAGATGCGAAGCAAATAAAGGCCATCGGCGCTATTATAAAGCAACTGGGCGTAAAAAACGTCGCAATAATCTATAGAAAGGACACATACGGCGAGGGGCTATACCTAGAGTTACAGAAGGAGGCAAAAGCACGTGGATTTAACTTAGTAGCCGCCGCGTCGTACGACCCAGACCCCAAAGTTTTTCCACAAGCAGCGCCAGAGGCCGTGAGGTCAATCTCCTCTAAGGTAAAAGACCTAGTGGGGCCGGACTTTGCACTAGTAATAGTGTCTTTTGAAGACGACGGCTCCGTCGTATTAAAAGCCATAGGCCAAGACCCAGTTCTCTCAAAGGCCAGACTCATAGGAACAGAGGGCATGGCGTTCTCCCCCATCTTGCTCAAGGAGGCGGGAGACGTCATGGCCAACGGCAAAATCATAGGGACAACCAACTGGGCCTTACCCACGACCCCAGAGTACCAAGACTTCTACAAGAAGTTCAAAGCCAAGTGCGGCGCCGAGCCCATAACCCCCGCGCCCCAGTCATACGACATAATCAAAATGCTAGGCGAAATAATGGCCACAATAGGCACAGACGACCCAGACAAGGTACGCGCCACGCTCGAGCAGTGGGGCAAAGAAGGCAGATATAAGGGAGCCACAGGCGTAGTGCTACTAGACGAAAACGGCGATAGGGCAAACCCCAATTTCCTACTATGGGGAGTCACGTCGAAAAACGGCACACTTACCTACATAGAAGTAGGCTACTACGACTATGACAAAGACACCATAACATTTACACAAGAGGGACAACAATACTTTAAATAATATAACAAATTTTATATAACACTTTTTCCCAAGGCCCAAACTCTAGTAAAATCAAGCAACGGTTTAACGAGTCCACTACCATAAACACGGGCGCACCTTACTGACTCAGAACCTCGCCTTTGGCCCTTCTTGCAGGAAACAAGAGGGGGTATGCGGGGGGTGGGATTTGAACCCACGCAGGCCTACGCCACAGGGTCTTAAGCCCTGCCCCTTTGACCTGGCTCGGGCACCCCCGCCGATAGTGAATACACACGGGGTTTTAAACTTAACCCGTGGTCCGGGGCAAAGATGGTGTCAAAGCTTATAAACAGTCTATGTAGTTAATCACAGCGGCGGTAGTCTAGCCTGGTTTAGGATGGCGAGGGCGCAACCCCCACAGGCCTCCCAAGCCGTTGATCCCGGGTTCGAATCCCGGCCGCCGCATGTCTGAGTTTTACCACGCCGTGAGACGCCGGGCTGGTTTTTAATATTCCGGGCTTCTTCTTTTCGTGTCTAAGGAGCTCATAGTGAGTAAAATTGAGAACGGCACAGTGATAGACCACATACCCGCTGGCAGGGCTTTGATGGTTTTGCGGGTCTTGGGGATAACTGGGAGGGAGGGGTTGCGCATCGCCCTTGTGATGAACGTGGATTCGCGCAAGCTTGGTAAGAAGGACATCGTCAAAATTGAGGGGCGGGAGTTGACGCCAGAGGAAGTGAATATAATCTCGGCGGTAGCGCCAACCGCCACTATAAACATTGTGAAGAATTTCGAGGTGATTAAGAAGTTCAAGGTGTCGCCCCCCGAGGTGATAAGGGGGAGATTCAAGTGCCGCAACCCCATGTGTATAACAAATGCGCCTAGGGAGCCCGTGGTCCCCACGTTTTACCTCGTGAAGAGAGAGCCTCCCCTCTTTGTATGCGCATACTGTGGCCGATATCACGAGCTTAGCGACTTGATATGAAGGCGTTAATTGACGCTGGCGTCGTCAAATTTGGAAGATTTGTCCTCTCTAGCGGCATTGAGAGCCCTTTTTACGTAGATTTGCGGAGGGCCTTGGGGCACCCGGACTTAGTCAAGTGGGTGGTCTCGGGATACCTCTCTGCGCTCTCTAGGCTAAAGTTCGACGTTTTGCTGGGAGTTGCCACTGGGGGAATACCCTACGCCTCCATTTTGGGCTACCTTCTACAAAAGCCGTTTGGATATGTGAGAGCAGGGGCCAAGGGCTATGGAACAATGCAGGCCGTCGAGGGGGCAGATGTGGCGGGGCTAGCCGCGGTTGTTGTAGACGACGTGTTGACCACTGGGAATAGCTTGATAAACGCCATAAAAGCCGTCAGAGAGGCCGGGGGCGAGGTGGTGGGCGCCTTGGTGTTCCTAGACAGAGAGCAGTGCGGGTCGCAAAACGTTAGGAGAGAGACGGGAGTGGAGGTCTTCAGTGTGTATAAGATGAGGGAGCTTTTGGAGACATTGAAGCCGTATATCGGGGAGGGGCACTACCGCGCCGCGGTTGAATACTTGGCTAAATGGTCTTGTTAACCCTCGGCAAGTTGCTACACTTCGTACATCCCGAAATTAGCCACAGGCTGGGGGCCCTGTTGTTCTCAGCCCCGTTGCCCAGCTGTCGATGTAGAGAGAGGTGGCGTATAGGCGAGGTGGAGGTGTGCGGCCCAGTGGGGGTAGCCGCTGGCTTAGACAAGGGAGGGATGTACGCCAGGTTTCTCTCCTTCTTCTGTCCCGGCTTCGTGGTCGTGGGCTCCACGCTCCCGAGGCCTAGGCGGGGCAATAAGCCGCCTAGGATGGCCAGAGTGCGCCCCTACTCCCTGGTGAACGCCATGGGGCTCGGCTCCCCCGGCCTGCCCGTGGTGGTGTCGAGGGTGGCCAAGGTAAACTACCCGCTCTTCATAAGTCTAGCAGGCTTCACCGCCAAGGACTTCCTAGTACAACTGAGATTTCTAGAGCGGCACTTTAAGCCAGCGGCCGTTGAGATAAACATTTCAAGCCCCACGTACAAGGGCTTTTGGAAAACCGCGCCGCAACTGGCAGAGGTGGATATACCCATATTCTTGAAGGTGGGCCCCTCTGCCGACTTGCCGTCTGCCGTGGCACAGGCGAGGAGGGCAGGGTGGGGCCTCGTTGTGACCAACACCATCCCCGTCGAGGACCGCCGAATTAGCGTGGGGCGAGGCGGCCTCAGCGGCTTGCTGTTGTACAGATACGGCTTAGAGGCATTGAAAAAGGCTAGGCGCCTCGCAGGGAAAGATATTGCGATTATCTATGTCGGCGGCGTCTTTACCTGTAGACAAGTGAGGGAGGTTTTGGCCTACGCAGACGGCGTCGAGGTCTTAACCGCCGTGCTGTACTTCACCCCCGCTATATTGAGGTGGCTTAACCAGTGTGGACGCAGTTGACATTGGCCCTACGCGCCGCCTCCACCAACGACCTTATGCCGCGCCAGTGGGAGCCCACCCAATAGACCCGGCCACAGGAGATACAACGCCAACATTTCTCGCTGTACACGACATGGCCGACGATTCGCCCAGCTTCTCCACAGTCTATTTCCACTAACTCGCCGCCGCATATGGGACAAGCAGTTTTTACAAACGGCGGAAGGCCCATGGAGAGAAACGCTGCAATCCACTTAACGTGGTCGTCGGTCCTAAGCAGAAGGGCCGGCCCCCTCCTAGCTCTGAAGACCTCCTCGTCGCGGGTTACCACTAGGCACTCCGTCCGCAGAAGCTCGGCATCGTCGAGGTCGGGCGCATATGCGACTCTTAGCCCAAACACTATGCGCAACAGTCTGGCAAGCCAACCGAGCATCGAGTCCACGTATATACAATCGAGGCGCAGAGGCCCCTTGTACAAACAGTCTACCACGACTTAAATATCTCCCTTATCTCCTCCCAAGACAGCGGCGAGCCCTTGCCCACCTCAGACACCCTCGAGGGGCCGGGCAAGGCCGCCACTATCTCATCAACGTTGCAACCGCCCCACTTCTCCGCCAACTCCTTCGCCAGCCTACTCTTCTCAACGTTCCCAGGGGTCACCACGACGTATTTCTCCGCGAGTAAGGGAGCCGACTTAGGCGGCGCGGCGACCACTCTCGCCGCCTCGCCGTCGCGTCTACAGCCCACGGCGAGTTCCAGTCTCACGTTTCTCACATACTCCCTCTTTCCATACACCATGAACGACCCCCTCGCCAAGTACTGGCCGGCCGGCGGCTGCTTAGACACTTGCTCCCCCCTGGCGTAGTAGACGTCGATCGCGTGAATGCCTATCTTCCACGCCCTGCTATACGCCGCGGCGAACTGGGCCACTTGGTGCACCTCAAGGGGGTCCTCTATGGGTGGCGCTATTACCACAGAGGCGCCGGGGATATCCGCGTGGAAGAACAGGTAGTGATCCTTTAAGTACTTCCGGACAATGGACTCGTTCTGAGAGGCATCGCGGCCGCCCAACACCGGCCTCTTCCCAGTGGTCACAGTCCAGTGGTACTTCTCAAACCACTCCCTCTCAACCACAGCCTTGACAGACGACTTCACCTTCTCCTCCGCCTTCCTCTGCTCCTCCACCAGCTTAGCCAACTCCCCCCTCATCTTGTCTAGAACTGCCTGCGCCTTGGCCGCCTTCTCCTCCAACTCCTTGGCCTTCTCAAACAAGGCAGAGATTTGGCGCCCCAACTGTACATCTCGCCTAATCTCCACCTCGTCGCCCTCTGGCAGAATTATCTTTACTCTAGTTCCGTCTACGTATACTACACGTATACTTGATTCGGAGCCAGCCAAGGCTTGCTCTACCTCGTACTTATACACTAACAGCCTATGGGCAAGAGCTTTGAGCCTCGCCGCCTCGCCTCTGTACTCAGGAATTTTCCTCTCCAACTCCTGTATGCTCGCCTCCAGCCGCCTCCGCCTCTGCTCTAGCTCCCGCGTAGCCGACGCCTTAGCCGCCTCCAGCTCCAGTGGGCCAAAGTAGAAGTCGAGGGCAACCCAGAATGAGTCAAACCGCCTCACCTCGTCGCACTTGGCGGCCACAGGCACAATGGGGAGGACGGTCACAGCGGCGCCGCCCCTTATGCACACAGACGGCTCAAGCCTCCCCGCCGCCACGTCGTCCACGATTTTCTTCAACGCGGCGGCTAGCGCGTGGGGGTCAACGCCGGCTCTAGCAATGAGCTCATCGGCGAACTCAGGTCCAGTCCCAACTCGCCTAATCAAGCTACGCCTCACATCTGACGGATCTATCGCCTTTGCCACCTCCTCCACCCCGGCCCTCAAGACGTCTACAAACACAGCGGGCGGATAGGTGTAGGGAGCCCCCGCCTTGAGCTCCCTGTCCTTCCCCCTATAGCTGTGGAGAAGCCACACAACTCTGCCCTCCCTAACCGCGACAACGTTGAAAGGTTCCAATAGTTCAACTACGAGCGTCCCAGTCTCAAAGTGGAACTCCACAATGCGGTCAAACCGCGGGAGGCCAACCCACGTAAGCCGCTCGCCGCGGAAAAGCCCCCTCAAAGTCTCCGCCCCCTCATGCGTCTTCTCAGGAATTAGCCCAGTCAAAGAGACCCTATGCCTAGTGATAGTCACAAAACCCTGGCCAAACTTAAAGAGGAATCCCGCCGCCGTCCTGTAGACGTTTTCCACATGTGCTCCAACAAGCCTCGACATCTCCACAGACGAGGCCAATAAGTCAAGCGCGGTTAATACAGTCTTCACAACCAAACGTCAACTCCCGGCTTTAAGACAGTTTAACGCCGTGGCGCTCCAACACCTCCTTCATAAACAACGCATCTTTGTCCAACAGGGGGGATTCGCAGATAAGCGTAATAGCCATGTCCCTTTCAGCCAACTGTTTTGCAAGCGGCTCAAAGGGCGGCCTCCCCACTTCAACAGGCTCGTGCTCGTCGACAAATTTCCCATTGCGATATCTAACAGACGTGAAATGTGTATGCATATGCCTCCCCGGGAACTCCCTATTCCACAAATCGAGGACAGCCCCATAGTCGATAGTTCCGTTGTTCCTCGCGTATAAGTGCCCCCAGTCTATCACGGGGGTGACAAACGTCAACTCCTTTGCGAGAGAAAACGCTTCCTCCACGCTCCCAAACTGGTTCTTCCTCGCCGTGATCTCCACGCCGATGTAAACGCCAGAGGGCTCGCCCGCCTCCCTATACGCCTTAGCCAGCTCCTCCCTCACCTTTTCATAACACCCAGAGGGGCCGAGCTTGCCATAGTAGGCGGCGTGGACGACAACGACCCAGGCCCCCATATGATACGCCCTGTCTAACGAGTCTACAAGCCTCTGCCGAGACTTCTCCACCTTATCCGCCTCATCCGAGCACAAGTTAATAAAGTACGGCGCGTGGACAGACAACAGTACTCCGTGATCCTGAGCGGCCTTGCCAACCTGTTTAGCGAGCTCGCGCGACATGCGGACACCCTGCACGAACTCCACTTCCATGGCGTTTAAGCCCAGCTCTCTCACCACTCTGACTGCGTCCAGCGTAGACTTCGCCTTCACCACGTACTGTGGGATGCCGGCTGGACCTAACCACACCTTCGCCATGCTCTACATATTATATTACCTAATTAAGTTTCAGCCGTGATGGAGGCCCCGCCATTTGACAAAAGCTTGGGGATGCAATACTACGCCACGGACACTTGCCCGGCCGGGGGCCGTATCAAGGAAAGGGTGGAGGATTTCGTCGTGGAGGAGATCCTCAAAGACGGCACTGTTGTCTCTGTCAACGGCGTTGCGCTCACGCCGAGGGTTGGGAATTGGACGTGGATTCACGTCGTGAAGAGGGGCGTGGACACTCTTAAGTTTGTGTTAAGGTTGGCCAAGGCTCTTGGGGTAAATCCACGCGACATATCTATCGGCGGCATAAAGGACACTAGGGCGGTCACTTCGCAGATAGTGTCTGTGAGGGGAACCGTCTCCAGCCTGCCCCAGATCCCCGGGGTAGAGTTCTTAGGCATGTGGCCGATGGATAGGCCTATTACGCCGGCGGAGATATATGGGAATAGATTTACGATTGTTGTCAGAGGCGTGGATAGGGCGGACTGCGCCGCTGAGGCGCTTGCCGCTTTGGCCAAGACGCCGATTCCCAACTACTACGGCTATCAGCGCTTCGGGACTGTGCGCCCCGTGGGCCACCTCCTCGGCCTAGCCCTCTTGAAGAAGGACGCCGAGGCGTTCTTCGACGTCATGTTTTGTAAAATATTTCCGCGGGAGTCCGAGGCCGCCAAGAGAGCGAGGGAGTTGGCGTGTAGGGGGGAGTACGCCAAGGCGCTGGAGGCTTTTCCCAAGAGGTTTCTCGAGGAGAGGGCTTTTCTGAGGAAGCTGGTGGAGGGGGCGGACCTCTGGAACGCGGCGATGGCTATACCGGGGCAGATCCTCAAGATCTACATAGAGGCTGCCCAGTCCTACGTCTTTAACCTCTTTCTCTCGAGGCGGATGGAGCTGGCGCCGCTGGAGCCCGTGGAGGGGGACTTAGTGGACGTGGGGGGCCAAGTGGCGTACTACGTGGAGGGCCTCGCGGGGGATCTCGTCTTGCCCGTGCCCGGCGCGGGGGTTAAGATGCCGAGGGGCAGAGTGGGCGAGGCTCTTGTAAGAGTGGTGAAGGACCTAGGCCTCGACCCAGCCCTCTTCTTGAAGATGCCGAGGGGCTTGAGGGCGTATGGTAGCTATAGGCGCGCCCGGCTGGACGTAGGCCAGCTGGAGTACAAGGTCGCCGGCGGCGAGGTGGAGATACGTATGACTCTGCCGAGGGGGAGCTACGCCACTGTGGTATTGAGGGAGGTGGTGAAGCCGGTCGACCCCGCCGCGCATGGGTTCTAAAACATTTATTTTACCGTCTAACTTGGGGCGTGGTAGTGGCACTGCCGGCGGACGAGAGGCCTCCGGTGCCTAAGAAGGACGCGTTGATAGTTTTGGCGGTCCACAGCTACATCCCCTCTCAGGCAAACCCCCGGGCCGAGCTCCTTGAGACAATTTTACAGATCTTGGAGGGGCGCCACGTGTCGCTTACTTTCTCGATGCCTAAGTCCTACTTTGAAAAGGCCGTGAAAGTGATGGGGCTAGACAAACTGGCGGCTAAGTACGGCGCCAAGATAGTGATGCCGCATCAAAGTGCCACATATAGGCTGGAGCTTCAGTCGCCTCTGGGCAACAAGGTCCGCGTAAGAGCCCTCGAGGCAGCCTTCGACGAGTCACTACTGAAGATAGTCGTTGCGATGCCCGTCAGCCACCCCCAGACCATTCTCTACTCCACGATGACCACCGCCGCGTTGCAGATACTGGAGCCGAAAGATTCGCAAAACCTCTACGAGGGGTTCAGGGCCTTGTACAAGTACATCGCAGACATATACAAGCTGGAGAAAAACACCCTCTGCATCGCCGACGGGAAGTACGTCATCGAGGGAGACGGCCCCATCAAGGGCTTCCAGCGCTACTGGGGGGTGCAAGTGGTGGGCGAGAACTGCGCAGAGGTGGACTACGTCGTCGCGAGGGGGCTGGGGGTAGACCCGGGGGACTTGGGCTACCTCTACTTCTACTACGATGGGGCAATACCCAAGATCGACGTTCCAGAGCTCGTCGAGAAGAACCGGCTAAATATTAAACTGACGAGCAACGTTGGCATACTGCTCAGTTGGAAGAAAGGCTGATGATGAAAGCGTTGGTGGAAGAACGGTGACTGACGACGGACGGACTGACGGCCTCCGTGGGAAAAGCTTATAAACTGCGGCTGTAGGGGGTGCTATGGCAAAGCGTGGCGGCAAGAGAACGGTAGGCGTCCCGTATAGGTTCCACGTGACTCCTGGCATATTTATGAACAGCCTAGTCCCCGTGGCTGACAACTCTGGCGCGAAGCTGGTTAGAGTGATAGGCGTCGTTGGCCACTACTCTAAGTCTGTGCATAGGAGAATTCCGGGCGCCGGCGTGGGTGACATGGTGGTAGTTGTGGTGAGGGAGGGGAAGCCCGAGTTGAGGAAGCAGATTTTCAGGGCGATAGTGGTTAGGCAGAGGAGGCCCTACAGGAGGCCGGACGGCACGTGGGTGGCGTTTGAGGACAACGCCGTTGTCATAGTTACGCCCGAGGGAGACCCGAAGGGCTCTGAGATACACGGCCCCGTGGCCATGGAGGCGACGCTTAGGTGGCCCACAATTGCAAACCTAGCCTCCATAGTGGTTTAGTTTCACTCCACTCTCCCCACGCACTTTGTTAAACACAGCATATTTATCTACGCAGAGTCAAAACCACGTGGAAGCGGCTGTGGAGATTTTAATCCCGCGGCTTAGGAGGCTTAGCCCGGCGAAGAGGGCCGCCGCCCTGTACAAGCTGAGGGAGACACTAGACGAGGAGGACTTCAAGTACGTGGCCGCCTTGCTCGCCGTCGACTTGAGCGTCGGGGAAAACCCGAGGCGATGGGTTGCCGTAGACCCCGTCGACGTGGTAGAAGATGTGGAGGAGTTGGCCGAGGACCACTTAGAGGGCCGCGTGGAGACAATTGAAGTGGTAGAAGACGACGAGTATGTGGGAAAGAGAGTTGTGGAGAGGCTATGGAAGTCGACTATTTAATTGAACGCCTCGGCAAATACTTGGGAGGCATAGACGTGGAAAAGGTCAAGGCATCCCTAGTGCAGAGCTCTGACGCCGCGTTTCGGATCTTGGGCCTAGACTCAGAGCCCGTGGACGTCTCCGCCCTAGAGTGTAGGAGGGTAGCCACTTTTCTAGAGGTTTACAAGGAGGAGGAGAAAAGGCTGAGGGCCCTCTACCGCGAGTTAAAGGCCCTCGGCATTTCTCCAAGCGACTTAGAGACGCTTAGGCGCAGGATCAAGGCCGCTAAGAGAAATGTGAAAATATACCGCGATATGGCCAAGAGATGTTCATCGCAGGTCAGTATCTTCACAAGTCAGACCCCAGAGTTGCAATCATCAAAATAGAGAGGGGGAGGGAATTTAAATCCCATCTAGCGGGTAGCTTTGAAACTTTTATCTTGATATGCGTATTGTGACTCATATATACCCCGCCGCCCTGTCTTCTGTACTTCTCCAACACGGGGCTTGTCCTCTGACAAGACCTCGGCCAGGCTACGGTCGGCGAATAGTTGGACCATGAAGTGATATTTGTGCCCCCTTATGCCAGCGTGGCGCGAGGGGGTCACGTCACATGAGATAGCCGAAGACATGTGTAAAGAGGAGGTCGAATTTCGACTCGCGTACGGCGGCCTGCCTCGCAGAGAGCATAGCTGGGCGGTTTTTAAAATGTGGGTACAGCGTTAGGTGCCGAGGGTCCAGGAGGATAGATACTGTCTCTGTTCTTCTGTCATTTCCTCTATCTCTATGCCCATGGTCTTTAGCTTAAGTCTTGCCACTTCGCGGTCGAGCTCGTCGGGGAGCTTGTAGACGTCTGGCGCCAGCTTGTTTTTGACTAAGTACTCAGCCGCCAAGGCTTGGTTTGCAAACGACATGTCCATGACCTCGGACGGGTGGCCTTCGGCTGCCGCTAGATTTACAAGCCGCCCCTCTGCGATGAGGTACACCCTCTTGCCCCCTGGGAGAGTGTACTCGTCTAGGTAGGGCCTAATCCTCCTCTTTGCCGTTGCCACTCTCTCCAGCCCGGCTACGTCTATTTCTACGTTGAAGTGGCCCGTGTTGGCGAGCACAGCGCCGTCTCTCATCTTGAATATGTGGCCGAGGTTTATCACTCGTACGTTCCCTGTGGCGGTTATGAATATGTCGCCTACCTCAGCTGCCTTGTCCATGGGCATGACTTCAAAGCCGTCGAAGACGGCCTCAAGGGCCCTGATTGGGTCTGCCTCCACTACGATTACGCGGCGGGCGCCGAGGCCCCTTGCCCTCATTGCCACCCCCCGCCCCACCCAGCCGTAGCCAGCTACTACGACCACTTTGCCTGCGATTAACAGATTTGTGGCCCTGAGAACTCCGTCCCAGGTGGACTGCCCAGTGCCGTATCTGTTGTCGAATAGGTATTTTGTGTAGGAGTCGTTTACGGCGATTATTGGGTATACCAACTTCCCCGCCTTTTTCAGGGCGCGTAGCCTAATGACGCCTGTCGTAGTCTCCTCAGTGCCCCCTCTGAGCCCCGCCACGAGTTTCTCTACGTCGACTCCGCCGGCTGTCTCAGCGACGTAGTTCAAGCTCTCGTCCTTGACCCCGTGCCAAAGCTTGTGTATTGTCGCAGTGAGGTCGGCGCCGTCGTCCAACGTAATTGTTGGATAGAAGGAGATTGCAAAGCCTATGGCGTTGTAGTACTCCCTCTCCGACATGCCCCGCCACGCGTACACGTGGATCCCCTCCTCTGCAAGAGCCGCCGCCACGTCGTCTTGCGTAGAGAGCGGGTTTGACGGCACTAGGACAACCCGCGCGCCGCCCGCCGCCAGCGTCCTAACCAACACGCCGGTCTCCTTTGTCACATGGAGACACGCGGCTACTGTTTGGCCCACCAGCGGCTTCTCTTTCTCAAACCTCCGCCTAATTTCCATGAGCACCGGCATATTCCGCTCAGCCCAGTAGAGTTGCTCCCTCCCTCTACTGGCCAGCGAGGGGTCTTTTACGCGCGACTCCATAGTCTCCCATTTTGCCAGGGTTAAAATATTGATACCACGGCGAATGATGACGGCGCCGACTACAAACACCTCGGTCTCTGCGTGGAAGTCGCCGTATCTAGCTCGGCGCATTTCGGTTGCATCTCCTGTTGACAAAAGTATATTAAGCTGTGTCTGGGGATTGGCATGGTTCCGCGGGTTAGGACGTATGTGCCTGGCCTAGATGAAATTCTATTTGGAGGAGTACCTGAGAGAAGCGTAGTGCTACTGAGCGGCGGCCCGGGCACTGGCAAGTCCATTCTGGGGAAGCAGTTCCTCTTTAATGGGCTTAAGAGGGATGAGCCCGGCATCTTCGTAGCCTTGGAGGAACACCCCGTGGCTGTGCGCCGGAGCTTCCGCCACTTTGGCTGGGACGTGTCTCAGTACGAGAAGGAGGGCAAGTTCGCCATTGTAGACGCGTTCACCGGCGGAGTCGGCGCCGCGGCTCAGAGGGAGAGGTATGTGGTTAAGCAAGTGGACGATGTGCACGAGCTCAGCGACGTGCTTCGACAGGCGATAAAGGAAATCGGGGCCAGGAGAGTCGTTGTAGACTCGGTGTCTACGCTTTATCTCACCAAGCCGGCGGTGGCCCGGTCCACCATAATGTTGCTAAAGCGGGTATTGGCCGGGCTCGGTTGCACTGCCTTTTTCGTGTCGCAGGTGTCCGTGGGCGAGAGGGGGTTTGGAGGACCTGGCGTAGAGCACGCGGTAGACGGCATCATAAGACTTGACTTAGACGAAGTCGATGGAAAGCTGTACCGCTCCATAATAGTCTGGAAGATGCGCGACACTAAGCACTCCATGTTGAGACACCCAATGGAGATAAAAGACACGGGGGTGGAGATCTTTTGGGACAAATACATAAGGATCTCTGGCACCTCTGTAAAAGTGGAGCAGTTGTCAAAGGAGGAGGTGGAGGCCATGCGTAGGGCCGTGGAGGAGGCCGAGCGTCAAACAAGTCAAGCAAGGCAACGAAAAGTTGAAATAGAGGTAGAGGAGGAGTAGCAATGTCGGAGGTGCCCCTAAAGCCGGTGGGCCGCGAAGACATTCGAAAGCTTGAGTCAGCGCTGTTGGTCATGTCGTTGTTCGACAGAGAGGTTTTAGAGGCTATTAAAAACCCCGCGGAGAGAGTGACGTGGGTAGACTCCCTTTACACGGCGGCTGCGGCGCTCGCCAGAGAAAGGGCGGGGCTTCCAGCCTCTAAAATCGCCGAGGAGCTCGGCGTAACAGAGGCTACTGTGAGACGGCATTTAAAGGGAGAGACAAAGGCTGGGCAAGTGGTCTTAAAGGTCTACGAGAGGTTGGCCAAGGAGGGGTTTAAGGTGGAATTGCCGCCAGAGCTCGCCGGGGCCGATAAGTGCAGAGAACTTGTAGAAAAGATAAGGAAACACGTGGAGGAGATTCAAAACCTGTTGTCCTCGTGGTCGTAATAATAAATGAGGTAAGAGACACGGGGGCCTTCGTGGCGTACGACGTGGTTAAAGGAGTTGACAATAGGGAGTACCCGCCGCCTCTAGTGGAGGAGATTCAGAGAGCGGTGGACGAGGCAAGGTCGTCGCTCTCCTTAGACACGTTGAAGGACCACCCGGTGATTAGGGCCTACCGCGACTTCTACTGGAGAGTGGTGAAGATAGATCCTACAAAACAGAGACCAGCGCAAGAGGCGCTTCTGCGCCGCGTTCTACGCGGCGAGGCGCTTCCCAGGATTAGCCCAGTCGTGGACGCGGGCAACGCCGCGTCGATAAAGTTTCTAGTTCCCATAGGCCTTTACGACTTGGCCAAGGTCAAGGGCGAGGTCTTGCGGCTGAGGTGGTCGAAGAGGGGCGAGGTGTTTTACCCCATAGGCGGCTCCCCCGTGGAGCTCGACAGCCAGATAGTGCTGGCGGCTGATGGGCAAATACTCCACTTATACCCATATAGAGACAGCGTAGAGACAAAAATCGAGCGCGATACCAGAGACGTGTTAGTAGTGGTGGCAGGGGTTCCCGGGGTGGAGCTGTCGAGGCTGATAGACGCCGCTTTATACCTGCGGAAACTCTTTTCGTTGCTAGGCGGAGTAGCAGAAGGCGAGGTGCAAATCGCCTAGGAAACGCCCGCTTTTTCCAGAAACGCGTCCACGAGCTCCTTCACTGAGGGCCCCTCAACCACCTTGAGGCGCCATCCAACCCTGGCAACTGGCCTATCTATTCTTATCACCCTCTCTATCTTGGCCGGGGAGGCTATTACCACGAGGTCGACGTCCGCCCTCCTAATGGTCTCCTCCAAGTCTCTCCGCTGTTCCTCGGTGTAGCCTAGACTCGGCAAAACGGGCCCCGTGCCGTACTCTTCGTAGATCCGTCTAATTACGCCGACTGCGTACGGCCTTGGATCCACCACTACTGCGCCGTGTTTAACTGCGGCTATGTAGCCAGCGGCGTAGGGCAGACCCCCGTGGGTCACCGTGGGCGCGTCTTCTATCACGAGGACCCTCTTCCCAGCGATGTCTCTATCCACATACACCTCCAGATCCGCTTTGACCACCACGGCCCTTGGATTGACCTTTTTCACATTGGCCACGACCTTTGCCACGTCCTCCGCGCGGGCGTCGCTCACTTTAGTTATCACAACGGCATCTGCAAGCCTTAGGTTCACCTCGCCTGGAAATGACCCAACCTCGTGGCCGGGCCTCCGGGCATCTGTCACAGTTATCATGTAGTTCGGCCGGAAAAATGGAAAATCGTTGTTGCCGCCGTCCCACAGCACTACGTCGCCAAGCCTCTCCGCCTCCCTTAACACTCTGCCATAGTCAACGCCAGCGAGGACGGGCACGCCCATTTCCACATACTGCTCGTACTCCTCCCGCTCTTCAAAGGTGAGCTTATCCAAGTCCTCAGGCCTCTTGTACACCTCAACAACCGCCTCCTCTAGCTCTCTGTAAGGCATTGGGTGGCGGACAACGGCGACTTTCAAGCCTCTGGCAGACAGCTCTTTAACCACTTCGCGGGATATGGTGGACTTCCCCGCGCCAGTCCTCGTCGCCGTGACGGCTATGACCGGCCTTATTGAGTCGAGGTAGGTGTCGTTAGGCCCGTGGATCCTAAAGCTCGCCCCGCTGGCCAACACCGCGGATATTATGTGCCCCACCTCTTCATACAACAAGTCGCTGTAAGCCAACACGGCCTCGTCTACGCGCAACTCCTTCAAATACCGCGTCAGCTCTTCATAGCTCTTCCATGTGTATATCGGCACGCCGTCGGGCGTGGCGGAGAGCGGCGGCGGATATCGTCGATTGGGTATCGGTATCTGGGTCATTAAGAATGCGACAACTTTATACTCCTTGCTCCCCCTGTAGACCATGTTGTAGACGTGGAAGTCGCGCCCAGCGGCGCCTATGATTGCGACCCTTCTCATATCTCTAGAGATCTATATACTATATAAGTTTTAAATAGGGCTATGCACAAAGGCCCGTGATAGTTTTCGGCGACGTCCACCTCGGCTCTCCACACTCCAGAGTAGAGGAGTTGAAGAAGTGCCTCGCCTCCCTCGGCCCAGAGAGAGTTGCAATAACGGGAGACCTCTTTGAAGACCAGTACAGGCTGGTGGGGAGAGAGGAGGCCATTAGGCTTATAGCAAAGGCCATGGACGTGCTCGGCCTACGCCCAGCGCAGTTATACATAGCCTTTAGCTCCTCATCCCACGACCCACAGTTGCCCGGCCCCCTGTGGGAGAAGATAAACGGCGCAGAGGTATACGCCTTCAACGGCGACATCTTTATAGAGGATTCGGAGGTGGTTGTGACACACGGCGACAGCGTCGTGAAAAGCGGCGTCGTGGCCTACTTAGTCGAGAGAGTAGACAGGGGGAGAATAGGCCGAGTCCTTAGGCGCAGGCTGAGCCTGAGAGATGGGGTGTGGATAGCCTATGGACACAGCCACGTGCCTCACGTGGACCTTGGCCAGAGGATATTGAACCCCGGGCCTTGGAAGATCTACGGCTTTAGGAGAATTAGGGGCGGGGTGTACGAGCTCCCCTCGGCCAAGCGGCTCTGCTAGCTACCTCCTGCCAACGCGCTCTGCCAGCCAAATCTCGAGTCTCTCAAGGGCCTCGGGCAGATGCCCAAGTTCTACGACATCCCTCTGCTGGGGACCCGCCTGCAAGCACTTCTCCCACATCACCCTATACTTCAGGTTTTGAAGGGCCACTCTCCGCACGTTTTCAACGCTTACCTCCTCAGGGTTAACCACGGCGCCTGGCCCAGCGTATGCCAGCCTATGTGCATAGCCCACGTACACAAGCTCGCCTGCCGCGTTGGCCAAGATTCTGCTTATAGTCTCTCTTCTACACGTGGACATGTTCAAAACCTTTGTCCTATACCCAAGCTTTGCCACCAAGGCCCCCACCACTGCGAACTGGTAAGAGGAGCCGGGGGGCGGCGGCACCACGGTGACGTCGGCAAGGGGGTTCTGCACGTCAAAGAGGAGATAGGTCCCAAGGTCTCGTAGGACGTATCTTCCAGCCGCTTCCCCCAGTATCATAGGGCATATATGGCCTCCAGCACCTGGTCAGGCGTCATGTAGCCGAAGTGTATATACCCACGGCCCTTGGAGAAGTCGTAGAAGAGCAGGGTCGGCGTCCCGTAGACTCCAACAGCCTCGGCGAGCTCTTCGCAGACCTTTAAGTCGTCTGCTGGACACTCGTCTGCTTTTACCCTTTCGCCGCTGTATATCCTTTTAACGAAGTCCAGCCTCTTTTCTGCCTCGATGCAGCGGAGGGCCCTGTGTAGAGACTCGGCGTCTTTATGGACCACGTAGTCGCACATTGCGTATGTTATCAAGCCGTTCTTGGCCATTTCTAGCATGACCTCTTCAGTCTCCTTGAAGAGCCTTGCGCAGAAGGGGCATTTCAAGTCGAAGAATACGACTACGGCCCTGTTCCCACTTCCCACTTTAATAGGCGCAATTTCCACAATTTTCTTAACCACCTCTGTCTTGACCACTGGGGTGAGGCTGGGCTTGCGTCTCCTGAATATCACGGCGTTAGAAACATATTTCCGTATAAAAATTCAGCCGTGATGAAGTTGGTCTTTTCAGAGGCGTGAAGAGGGGAACGAATGCTGATCCGACCCCCTCCTCCGCCCTGGGTTCCCCCGTGGGCGGGTCATTGGTTCCCCGCATCTATTCGTTGCCACATCTGTCATCTGCGGGGCAGTCGGGGAGGCCTGACTACCCCCATGTCGCAAGCCCGGGGGCGATCCCCCAGGCGACAACCCATGAGCGCGCCTCCCTCACCCTAATATTTATTAAACAACGGGGATCAAAGCGATCAGTGGGAAAAAAGCGGGGGGTGCCCAACCTCTTGCAAGCCTTTTTTCAATGTTTAACAGTGCCACTACGTCTCTCCAAGCCTCGAAGCCACATGTTGTGCACTTCATTCTTCTGTGTCCCACTTCTTCCATTTTCCTGCAGCACTTGGTGCGCGTTGTGGACGCGCCGCTTGGGTCCACCTCGACTACCATCACGCCGCGCTTCGCGGCTTGCCACTTGGAGAGGAGGAGAAGGGCTGAACAAAGAAGAGAAGAGAGTTGAGACACGGATTCGTCTTCTTCCAATTTTACTCTTCTTCAATAGTTTAAGAGGAATGGAGAATGTTGATAAATCCGGGCCTTCGCCCGCTTAATGATAAAGGTGGTCCTTCACCACACATGTAAGTCGTCGTATAACCTCTACAAGGCGCTACGCGGCGTGGCAGGCGTGGAGTTTGAAATGGCCGAGGCGCCCTACTTCCACTACTTGGCCAACTACGTCTTAAGCGTGCCGGCCGTATTTCTCGACGGGAGGCTCGTGTTGCTAGACCCCGTCGAGCCAGAGGACGTGCTCGCGCTAAGAGACGGCAAGACAGAGAAGGAACTAGCTGTAGACGAGGCTGTTGAAAATTTTGTAAATGGAGTTATGGCGAGTCAAGCCATCTTATCCGCCGTTGTTTTACACAAGTCGCTTAAGCCAATTCTGTTGCCGGAGCTAGTCGCAGTGCTCTCCCGGGCCAGATACCACGGACAGGAGCACAAGACTCCGCAGATAATGGAGGCGCTGAGGGAAAGGGAGAGAGGTATCTTGGAGGAGCGCTGGGAGCGCTTAATTAAGGTGTTGACGTTCGGCATGGTTAGAGAAATGTTTTGGCTCGGCATAGACGTGGACAAGGTCGAGAAGTCCCACGTGAAAATGTGGCTACTCGCAAAAGCCACTGTGGGGAGGCTGGGCCTCCCATACCCAAGGCCAGATGTCCCAAGCGACGTGGCCGACGCAGTGTACAACGTCTTGAGAGAATCCGGAAAGAGGTACATGGAGAAGGTGGCGGAAGAGCAGGGGCAGATTTTAAACGACGCAGAGTTCCTCTCATTATACAGGAACAAATAGTTTCAGCTAACTCTCCCCCCGGAGAAGTTTTAACTAAAGGGAATATTAATGAATGACGAGATATAATCAATGTACAGAGTCTTGAAGCTCAACGGCTCTGTGGAGCCCTTCCAGCCGGAGAAGCTGAGGCGCTCAATTGAGCGCGCGGCGCAGGACGCGGGGGTGGAGGTGGACGGGGCGGCCGACATCAAAGTGGAGAGAGACGTCGGCTCTTGGGAGCTCGCCGATTTGGTGCACGTGGAGCTTTTGAAGAAGGCGATTGAGAGGCCGGAGCTCGCCGAGGTGGCCAAGTCGCATCTCCTCGGCAGAATATACAAGGAGATATTTGGGAGAGACTTCCTGCGCGTTAAGTCTGACGAGGAGTACCAGAGGAGGGCCCTGGCGGCCTTTGAGAAACTGGCGGGGGTGATAAAGCCCGAGGCCTTGGAGCTCTTGAGGCAGCTGAAGCTGAGGCCCGAGTTCGACCGCTCGCTGAGCTACAACGCCCTTAGGCTCTTCACCAACGGCAACTACGCGTTGAGGAGGCTGGACTTCCAACTGGCCGAGACTCCCTCCATGGCCGCGGCCAGGGTGGCCACCGCAGTGGCGAGAGACGTGGAGAGGGCAAGGCTGTACTACGACTACATCACCTCGCTGAAGTTGATACCGGCGTCTCCCTACTGGTTCAACGCCTGGACTAGCAAGGAGATGTTTGCCTCCTGCTTCATTCTGATGATTGAGGATTGTTTGTCGTCAATCACACATCCTGGCAAGAGGTGTATCTACGATGTGTTGACCAGATCAGGTCTAATACAGCAGGCAGGAGGTGGTGTGGGCTACGACTTCTCGCTCCTAAGGCCCGAGGGAGACGTGGTGAGGGGCTCCGCGGGCGTGGCCTCCGGCCCCATATCCTTTATGAAGCTCTTTGACGCAAATGTGGAAGTCATTAAGCAGGGGGGCAAGAGGCGCGGCGCGCAGATGGGCACGCTCCACGTCTGGCACCCAGACATACGCAAGTTCATAAAGGCCAAGACGGGGGAGCTGAAGGACGTACACCTACAGAACTTCAACATCTCGGTGGTGGTGGATGACGCTTTTATGGAAAAGGCATTAGACGTAGATAAAGATCCCAACTATCCTCTTGTCAATCCAAGGATTGTTGTAGAAAAATTGGGGATTAAGCCGATAGAGGTGTTAGAGCTCACGAGAGAGGTGCAACTACCAAAAGATGCGACAGTGGGGTCAGTTAATGCCAAAGAGCTATTCAGAGAGATCGTAGAGGGCGCGTGGGACTCGGGCGACCCCGGCCTGATCTTCAAGTCGAACATGAATGCGTCGAACTCACTGTTGTATGTCAATGTAGATGGCGACAGATATGTGTGGTTTGGTACCAATCCTTGTGCCGAGGTGCCCGGCGCTGATAAAGACGTCTGCAACTTGACCCATATAAACCTTGTCAAATTTGTGAAAGAGGGGTGTAGCGGCCGCACGTTGGAGGAAAAACTGGAGTGTATAGACTGGGCAGGCTTGGCCGAGACAGCCCGCGTTGGCGTTAGATTTCTCGACGACGCCGTAGATATATCCACCACTGGGATGAAAGATGTAGATGAGACGTATCGGAAGATCCGCAAAATTGGTCTCGGCGTCATGGGTCTCGCCGAGATGTTGATAAAGTTGGAGATCCCGTACGCCTCTTGGGATGCCGTGACGCTAGTTAACAGAGTGTTGGCGTGGATCTATCTCAACGCCCTCGACGAGTCTGCAGAGCTGGCGAGGGAGAGGGGGCCCTTTAAGTACTTCCACCAGTCCGACTACGCGAGGGGAGTGATACCCGTGCTGAAGTACCAAGACTTCGTCTGGTCTCGGTGGGAGAGGGTAAGGGCGGCGTACCCGCCGGAGTACAGAGAGCTTGGGGACAGGCTAAAGGCCATAACCTACGAGACGAGGAGGTGGCTAGACGCCATGGCCAAGAGGTTCGGCAAGCCCACCCTGGCCGAGCTCTCGGAGAAGGTTAAGGGCGGGGTGAGGAACTCCGTGGTGATGTCCGTGGCCCCCACGGGCCGCACCTCCATACTGGCGGGCACCACCAGCGGCGTAGAGCCCGTCTTCGCCCTGGCCTTCCTCCGCAACGTCACCGTCGGCACCCTGGTGGAGTACTACTGGCCTGGCGTCGAGTATCTGAGGGCGAGGGGTCTCTGGACACCTGAGGTGAGGAGGGCGGTGGAGGAGAGCGGCATGTTGAGAGACGCCCCCGTGCCAGAGGACGTGAAGCACTTGTTGGCCACGGCGATGGAGATACACTGGGCCTGGCATGTACTGATGCAAGCGTCAGCACAGCAGTGGGTGGATCAAGGCATATCGAAGACGATTAATATGCCAGCTAACGCGACCAAAGATGACGTATATTGGGCGTTTGCTCTTGCATGGGCTCTTGGGGTCAAGGGGATAACGGTGTACCGCGACAAGTCTAAGTCTGTGCAAGTGATATACACGGGCATTAAGCAGGAGATCAAGAAGAAGCTCGCGGACACCAAGATAGTGGTAAAGCCGCTCTCCCTCGACGCCACAATCAGCGACGCGGCTGAGCAGGTCAAGCTCAAGGCGCTTGAGGAGGGCAAAGACCCCTACTGCAAGACCGGGGAGTGCGGCTAGTTTTACACGTAGGGTTAATATAGCGTGGATCTCCTTGGTCTATGCTGTGGATTGTTTCAAAGTCTGTTAGAATAGGTCTCGTCTTTGTCCTCTTCAGTGTTTTGTACGTCCTCTTCAACATATGGTGGGCTGGCCTGCTCGACGTCTATCCGCTTCTCGTGGGCGTATACCTCATGACATTTGTCTCAGTTACTCCGTACATCTTCTTAAACATAATAACGGCGGTTAGAAATAGAAGCGACGGCAGGTGGATAATCACCGTGGGTCTCTCTCTTGCCTTCTTCTCCTCGCTGATAGCGGCCATGGCCAAGCTGGGGGGCCTGCGGCACGTTATATCGCCGTTTGTAATAAGCCAGCTCCGCTATGATGGGACCCTCGCCCTGTCCCTAGCTCTGCTCGCCCTATCCGCCCTAGTCTACATAAACAGCATCTTGCCAGAGAGCCGCAGGTTAGCCAAGGCGCTATATTTTACGGCCACAAAAGAAGAGGATAAGGAGATCGAAGTCGTCTAAGTTCTCACTGACTTCTTCCATCTCAAGTTGTTCCGGGGCGGGTCATTGGTTCCCCCCATTGGTCGGGGTTTCATCCGTCATTTGGGGGGCGGTCGGGGAGGCCGGACTCCCCCCATGTCGCATGCCCGGGGGCGACTCCCCAGGCAACAACCCATGAACGCAACTCCCACCCACCCTATATTGATTAAACAGAGGGAATCAAAGCCACAGGTGGGAAAAATGGGGTCTTCGCCCAGTCCTCCGTGACGTTATTCAACTTTACTTTATCTAGAAATGGCGTATTCTGGCTTGGAGCTCCTTTCCCTTACTCCACGGCGGGCGGTGCGTCGTAGAGCGCTTCTTGGCGAGACGTTCCGCCTGTCTCCACAGCCGCACAGCCTTTCCACCGGCGTCTCCACCTTTTTCATCCACTGGGAATTGCCGTAGTAGACATACCGTTTGTTTATGTTAACAGTGATTACGCCCCTCGGCGTGATTGGCATAGGCCTTGGAATTTCCACCGATATGTAGAGGGACAAGTTGCCGCCGCGGTAGACCAGCCTAGCCTCCCTCCATTCTCCTTCCTTGTACCTCTCCTCCATGCCCACAATTCTCGTCCTATGCCCACCCGTTACATGGAGGTAGCCGTCTTTGACGCTGTAGGCGTCTCTGCGTAGCCGCATGTGCAACTTCCTCACTACTGGCGTCTTGCCCCTAGCTCCCTTAGCTATATACGACTTCACCACGGCCAACGCCTCTCTGTAGCATTCTTGTGCAATTACCGACGGCAGTCCCATGGCCTTCAGCGGCTCGTAGAGGGCCTTGTGCATCTCGGATAGCGTAGGCCCATGTCCCTTTGCCCTCGCCTCTTCTACGGCCCACTTTATCGCCATGTTTAACCCGCCGCGGTACCTCTTCAGCAACTCGATCAACTCCGGCGTGGGCTCCACCTTGGCCTTCACGGTGGCTAACAGCTTGTCTTTTCCACAAGCCATGGTTTGCCCATCTTGTACGGTGAGTTGAACAACTTCACGCAGACCGCCAGTGCTGGCGCGGCCTCATGTCTCCTCTCTATTCGCATCTCGTTAAGTCTTTGACGTGTCTTTGAGACTCCGGCGCTCCGTTTGTCGTCCCATGCCGGTAGCCGAGGGTTGGCCGCGGGCAAAGGCTTAAAACCTTAGCCGCTATGTGGGGTATGAGAGTTTGGAGTGGCGTGGGGAGTAGGTTGCAAGAGAGAGTACGTCGCCTGTACAAAAAGGCGAGGGGCATAGTGGAGGACTTGGCGAGGAAGACGGCGGTGAAGGCTGTGGCCTTGTCTCTGGCCGTGTTGGTGGGCGTGGTGCTGTTGGTCGACGTATTGCTCCTTTTCGTCGCGGCGGCGGGCATAGACTTGCCGTCCCTCGCCTACCGCGTCCCGGGGGCCAAGGGCTTTACTTACTACTCCGAGCCCCTCCTCGTCGCTGTGCCAGCCGCCGCCCTCGCCCTACTCGCAGCCAAGACCCGCAACCCCCGCCTCATGCTCTACCTCGACGCAGCTTTGTTCACAGCCGTGTTACTGGCGATGTCAGCCACATCCTTGGCCTTCTGCACCTTCTGCGCCCAGCAGTGCCACGAGCAGGGGCTTAAGTGCGGCTACGTCGAACTCGGCACCCTCTACATGTCAATCGACCCGTGCAAGTGCAAATCTTAGACTAACAGATTTGAAAATCCAAACCCAAATACCATCTCCCTTTCACCACTTTCAAGCACTCACAATCCTCTTCCTGAGATTCTCAAATTATGAACGGCGTTACGGGTAGGTAGTGGGATGTTCCAATTCTCTTCTTTGAGATTCACCCGGGAGGCAGTGTATATACAACGCATTAGCGTATTCCTTTCAATCCTCTTCCGGAGATTCGATAAACATGGCCGCAAACGCCTCCAAGGACGACGTGTACTCTTTCAATCCTCTTCTTGAGATTCACACCCGCTTCTTGGACGACGCCATTGACAGAAGCTGCACCTTTCAATCCTCCTCTTGAGATTCTATGTTTCTTAGGTATCGTTTTTGGTTGTTTTTAAGTTTTTCTTTAGCTGTTTTGTGGAGCGATGTAGAGACTTCTCGTGATCACTTCCTTTGCCTCATTGGCGACGTAGGGGTAGGTACAAGGCCCTCTGGAACGACATCGTAAAGCTGGCCAAGGCAGACGTGAGGAGGGTGGGCGAGCTCATTGGGAAGAGACATATTAGGGAAAAGCCGTGAAGCTGGCGGCGGGCGAATTTCGGAGAATTTTGAAGAGGCTAGTGGAGGAGGCCGGCGGCGACGCCCGAATGTTCTACTTCTTCCTCCCGCGGCTTAGGGGGCTACTCGAAAGGGCCATAGCCACAGAGGACGAGGCTATGGTCTACACGCTTTTGAAAACAGCGGGTGAGGGAGAGGCTCTCCGCGTGGCCTGGACATGCTTCAATAGTTGCAGATGTGTGTGAGAAAGCCACATGCGGAAAAGTGTGTAGAAGAGACTGGCCAAGGTGGTCCTTCCTCGCGGCGCATTGTCAATGACGGTGCTGTCTGTATTTTTGTGTTGGATGTGCACGCCGACCAGCGCCGCAGCGAGACGCTGGAGTAAGCTTAATCACAGCGAAAGTGGCGGCGCGCAAGTCGTAGCTGGCAGTGAAGGTGTGAGGCAGGAGCGTTTCGGGGTAAGGGTGCGTAGAGACTAGATAAAAAGGGCAAACGGTTCGGGCAACCCCTCTTCCCGCTCCTCTATGCTAATTCCACAGCTAGGTTACTGAACTTTACACGCCATTCTCGTCTCGCCTAAAGTTTATTTTTGTCTGCATGGGCTAGCTCGGCCCTTTTCTGAGGTCTTCAGTGTGTCGCGAAAATAAAAAAGATGGTGCGGCATTTTATGAGGGGGAGTAAGACAAGGAAAAGGCGGGCAGGTAATTAAATCAGTTGTATATTTCATTGTGGAGAACGCCCTGCTGATTAGGGAGTTAGAGGAGGCGCCGTATTATGAGCTAGTGGAAATCTTCCGCTTTGAGGTTGGGCGCCGCTATGTGTATAGGCTGGTTGCCGAGAGGGAGTACTTTGTGCACGTAGTGGCCTTGAGGGAGGCCACGTACGTCGAGTTTTGGCACCCCAGCCACGCTGCTCCTCTGTTGGTTTTTAAGGTGTCGGATAGAGAGGAGCTCGCAAGAGTGCTCCTCTTGCTTAAGTCGCTGGTGAGTAGATAAAATTATATACAGAGGCTTTGCTTCTCACATGTCTTATAGTGTGCTTGAGGCTCTGAGGAAGAGCCCAGAGGAGGTGAGGAAGGTCTTGCTGGCTAGGAGAGTCGACGCATCTCTCGTGGACAAGTTCCTCGCTCTGGACGCCAAGTGGCGTCAGTTGAAAAAAGAGATAGACGAGCTCCGCCACCTCTACAACCAGCTGTCTAGAGAGGGGGCCAAGGCCCCTCCTGAGCGCAGGAGAGAAATATCTGAAAAGGCTAGGGAGCTTGCCGCCAAGTTGGAGAAAGTGGAGGAGGAGGTCAAGGAGTTGGAGAGGCAGAGGGAGGAGCTACTCTACAGTTTTCCGAATCTAATACACGAGTCTGTGCCAGTGTGTCCAGAGGGCGTGGACTCCGTGCCAGTTAGGCACTGGGGCACTGTCAAAGTGAGCAATGCCGCGTTGCAGTCCCTAGACCCAGGCGTAGAGTACGTGGTGGTGGAGAAGGAGCCTGTGGGGCACGCAGATATGGCGGAGGTGGTGTTGCAGATGGCTGACACGCTTAAGGCGGGGGAGGTGGCTGGGAGCAGGTTCTACTACCTCTTCGACGACTTGGTGTGGCTGGACTTTGCCCTCGCCATGTATGCCATGGACCAGCTAGCCCAGAAGGGGTTTAGGCCCGTCATACCGCCCTACATGCTGAAGTTTGATATAATTCGCCGCGTTTTAGACTTTGACACATTTAAGGACGCCATATACAAAATAGAGGGGGAGGACCTCTACCTAATAGCCACGGCTGAGCATGGAATAGCCGCCTACCTCTACAAGAGGGAACTCCTAGAGGAGGAGCTCCCCCAGCTCTATGTCGGGTGGTCTCCGTGCTTTAGGAAAGAGGCCGGCGCCGGGAATAGAGACCTCAAGGGCATATTCAGAGTACACATATTCCACAAGGTGGAGCAGTTCGTCTTTTCTCTCCCAGAGGAGTCGTGGAAGTGGCACGAGGAGATTACCAGAAACACTGAGGAACTCATAAGAGGCCTCGGCCTGCCCTACAGAGTGGTAAACATATGTGCCCACGACTTGGGAGCCCCCGCCGCCAAGAAATACGACATAGAGGTGTGGTACCCCGCGCAGGCCAAGTACAGGGAGTTGGCCAGCTGTTCCAATGTCACAGACTGGCAGTCGTATAGGCTGGGCATCCGCGTGACAAGAAAAGGCATGAAGAAGGAGTATGTCCACACCCTCAACTGCACGGGGTTGGCAACCACGCGCACAATAACCGCCATATTGGAAAACTTCCAACGCGACGACGGCGTAGTTGAAATACCAAAGGCGCTTAGGCCGTATCTAGAGCCCATAAAGGCCGCCCCAAAGGAGTACATATACCCCAGAAGGATCAAGCAACAGCCGCCGAGTTAACCGCGTCGTCAGTGCTTAGGTCCTACATCATTGATCAGCTAGCCTGATCTCTTCACGCGTGTTACATATTGCACAGTTTTAAACCTAGTGCAACTAGAGGCCGTGGGCGCCCAGGAGGTTGTAGTAGGCATAGTGGCAGAGGCCTTTGTCAAATTTGTAACTAGGCTGTGCGAGTGCGAGAAATTAAAGAAACTGCATGAGAGAGACTTCGAGCTTGCCAAAGTCGCCGAAGAAGTTACCAAGGCCCTCTCAGACGGCCGCGAAGGGACTTTCGGCCCCGTAACCATAAAGGTGCAGAAGAAGTTCCTAGGCCGCAGAGAGGTTAAAGTGTGGCTTTACGGAAATGAGGTGGACCCCAACACCCTACTTGCCGAGCTTTCCAAGGCCAAGTCAAGGGCGGCGTGGCTTTTGTCAGACTGCTCAGACCACGCGTTAATCGAGGTATTATACCCATACGAAGACAGATATCTCATAGAGGTGGCCCAGAGGAATATGGAGGAAATTAAGTCGCTGTGCACCGGCGCAACCCCCAAGATAGATTTCGGCGAGGCCCCCGCGCACGTGGTAGAGGGGGTTATGAAGGGCGTAGAGGCGTACCTCTCGCGCCATGCTGGTGCTTAAGCTTACAGGCAGAATTTTCGACGAAGAAGACCTCGTGGCCAAATACGCAGCTATAATAAGGCGCATAGGCGGAAAAGTGGCCGTGGTAACTGGAGGCGGCGAAGTGGCGAGGAGGTACATAGCCATGGCGCGAAAGGGCGGCGCCTCCAACACTTTCCAAGACCTGCTAGGGATATACGCCAGCCGGCTAAACGCCCTCCTGTTAATTTCGCTAATCGGCGACGACGCCTACCCAAAGGCCCCCTCAACAGTGGAAGAGTTCCTCGACGCGTGGAGGAGGCACCGCGTCGTGGTGGCCGGGGGCTTTCAGCCGGGGCAATCCACGGCGACTGTGGCAGCCCTCGTGGCAGAGGCGGCGGGCGCCTCTGTCCTCCTCAACGCGGCAAATATCGACGCCGTGTACGACGACGACCCCAGGAGAAACCCCAACGCTAGAAAAATACCGACGCTTACATACGACGAGCTTGAGAGAATTCTAAAAACAAGCGTCGTGCCAGGGGGCTACGAGCTCGTTGACCCTTGGAGTATATCAATACTGCGGAGGAACTGCGTGACTACATACATATTCGACGGAAGGAGGCCGGAATATGTCGAAGAAATACTGCGGGGTGGGAACCCCGGTAGCAAAATAACGTGTTGACCCCGCGGCAGGGGGCTCGCTCATAGGGGCCGCGTCGGGCCTCTTTAAGCCCCCCACCCGCGGGACTTCTACAACTGTTTTAAAATAGTTTTCTTTCCTCGGGGCCGATGGATTGTATCTTCTGCAAGATTGTCCGCGGGGAGGCGCCAGCGTGGAAAGTGTACGAGGATGACAAATTCGTAGTGATTCTAGACAAGTATCCGGCCTCCTTTGGCCACCTCCTGGTGGTGCCCAAGAGCCACTATGTGAATGTGGTAGATGCGCCGCTTGATGTGGCGACGCGCGGCTTTGAAATCGCCGCAAAGCTTGCCAAGGCCTGGGCCGAGCTGGGGGCAAAGGGGGTCAATATTGTGACAAACGCAGGGCGAGAGGCTGGGCAAGTGGTCTTCCACTTCCATATACATGTGATCCCCAGGTGGGGCGGCTCGCTTGTCTGGCATGGACGCGACGAGATCAAGGAGAGCGAGGCGAGGGAGGTGGTGGAAAAGCTTTCCAAAGTATTACCCAAGTATTTTGGGCGTCCAATTTATTAAGGCGCGGCGCAATGTACGTGAAGCTCACTGACACGGAGAGGAGAGTGGCGGAGCTGTACTCCAAGGGGCTTAGGCCAAGGGAGATCGCGGAGGCGCTGGGGATCTCCATAAACACGGTTTACAAGGCCTTGTCAAAGGCCCGCAGGGCTTACTCCGTAGCCGAGGAAGCGCCTGCCTCACTTCCGCTCTCTGCCTCCTTCTCTGTAAACGTGTACCTCTACCCACCAGCCTCTTTTCAGCCCGTGGCCGTGTCTTCCAGCGGCGCCGTGGCCATATACGACGCTTATGACGCCATAATGAAAAAGCTTGAGAAGATTCTGTCTCTCCTAGAGGGGCGGCAAGAGGCGCCGCGCCGGTGGCCGGTGCGCGAGGAGCCTCGTCCACAGCGCGAAGAGGTCCGCCTCGGCGGAGACGGCCACATGCCGGAGCCTCTTAGGCGAAACGTGTGGATTTCCATTATTAGAAACAAGGCTACTTAGCCAAGATTTTCAGCACAAGGCCGTGGCTCACCGGCTCGTCCGCGGCTAGCCTTTTCCCAGTCCTAACGTCGATGGCGGCTATAAACCTCTCGCCCAGCTCCGTGTGGATTGCATAGGCCACGTCTCTGGCTGTGTAGCTGTGTGGAACTAGGAGGAGGTCCGGGAGCACGTTGCCCGCCTTGTCGCTCATCCTCCTCTCGTCTTCCACGGGGTAGACGGCCACGTATTTGAGCGCGTTGAAAACTGCTGCGTTTATTGCCTGCACAACGCCGGTGCCGCCCCACTTCTTCATGACTTCTGCAATTTTCTCAAGGGCGGCCCTCTGCTGAGGCGTCAACGTCCCGACTACCTCGAAGTGGGGGTCGCCCGGCTTATATTTCACAAGGCCGCGCTCCGCGGCCTTTCGCAGGGCCAACTCAGCCTCGGCGGAGGCCGGGACTATTATGCGGTTTAGGTAAACCTCTCTCAACCTCTTGTACCCCTCCTCCCCCTCTGGGAGGTCCACCTTGTTAGCCACAATTACTATGGGCTTGCTCAGGGAGCGGGCGAGGCGGCTGAAGTTGTAGAAGTCCTCCTCGGCCCACTTGCTAGGCGGCTTTTTGGCCAAACCGGCCCCCTCCAGCGCCTTCTCCACTTCCACGCGTCCAATGCCCAGGCCGCCCAACCTCTCCGACAAGACCTCCGCTATGTTCTTCTTGCTGAATTCCACAAGTCTCACAGTCTTGTCCCAATCCCTCTTGACGATAGAGGCGATCCACATGTCGACCTCCCTCTCTAGAAACTCCACGTCTCTGACTGGGTCGTGGCTCCCAGGCTTAACTACTCTGCCCTCCTCATCGGTGGAGCCTGAGGCGTCTACTATGTGTAAGAGCACGGGGGCCCTCCTCAAGTGGTCTAAAAACTGGTTTCCAAGCCCCCTGCCCTGCCAAGCGCCCGGAACCAGGCCTGCGACGTCTATGAGCTCTACAGGGGCGTAGCACACGCCGTCGATGACCATGTAGCTCCTCGGGTTGCACTTGATTTTTGCACAGGGACAGTCGTCGACGCGCGCGTAGCCGATGCCCACGTTGGGGTCGATAGTGGTAAAGGGCACAGGCGAGATTTTGACGTCTTTCAGAGTCGCCGCGGCGAAGAACGTCGACTTGCCAGCGTTTGGCTTTCCCACGATTCCCACTTGAACGCGTGTCTGCGTGACCACGTATTAAATACTCGACTTGTTTTTAACCATGAGGCGCCTCGTAGCTCTGTTGTTGATAGCGGCTATATTCGTGGCCAGTCCGCCGCTGGGCGTCGCCGCGGCGCTTCTGTACTTAGTGCGGAGGCACGTGGCCGTCTACGCAGTTCTGTGGATCCGCTACGCCAAATGCGACGTGTTGACCGCGTCAGCATCGCTTCTCGCCTTAGCTCTGTCCCTAACCGCGGCAGGCACTGCAAAGATTCCACTGGCGGCGCTGTCGCTGGCCTCTGCGTATTTAACTCCGCTCAAGCCGGGGGTATCGCGTTTGTTGTCCACGGCGGCCATCGCTTTGTCGCTTATACGCCCTGGGCTCCTAGCGCTTGCCGTGGGCGTGCCTGCGGCGGCGTACTTCGCCTATAGAGTAGAGGCCTGCGGCTTCATATGCCAAAAGGCTGACGTGAGGGGGCTCGACGAGGTGGGCTTCGTGCCCTCCCTTGGCGTTGCCTGTTTTTTCGTGAGAGGAGGCCGCGGCGTCGGCAACGTGTACATACGGTTGGGGAGCCTCTACGGGCACTGCCAGCACGTGTTCTGCACCGCGCTGAGCAGAGAGGAATTCGGCAGGCGCGTAGGCCCCTTCTACCGCTACCTCCCCCCGCCGCCTCGCGAGGCCTTTGACGGAGTCATCCGCGCCTCGGCCAGCCCGCGTGCGTTGGTGAATGCGCTAAGGCGGTATTTCAGCGACATTGTGGTAGTTATGGAGTCAGACGACGTGCCTAAGGCGCGGCTAATCTCGCTTTCAAGAGTGGACCCAGCCGCCGCGGCGGCAGTATTAGAGGCAGTATTCGAGCTAGACGCTGGCGACGCCGCGTTGCTAAAGGAGCTTTTAACGCGTGGCAGAGACGAAGTGGCGAGCTGGACTCTCCGCCATCCGTGGCTTCTCGCCGTGCTAGAGCTCTGGGAAGGCGGGGAGGAACCTAGGGGGGCGGTGGCGAGCTCGCTCAGGGGGAGACTGGGCGTAGCCGACTCGCTGGTATATGCGTATGTGAGAAAAATCCCCATTGTCACAGACAGAGAGGAGGTGGCCGCCTATGCAAAACGCTTAGGTATTACCACGTTTCTCATAACGGACAAGCTCTACGGAGACTTCCTCGTTGTGGGTCCCAGGACCGTGGAGACTAGTTTTGGGACATTTGACGTAGAACATGGGATACTGCTGGCGCATCTCGGGGGAGAGTTTTATGCAGATGAAATTTAATAAGGAGGAGCGTTTTATAACATGTGTTAACTAGGGAGGAGTTGGAAAAACTTGCCGAGAAGAGGGTCCCTCAGTTTGTTAGAGATGTTGTGGAACACCCGCCGTTTAGAGTTACTGTGAACACCACGCTTGAGACGCTTGCAGCGTATCTAAGGAAATTCCCCGTGGACGTGGTCCCGGTGTTCAAGTCCGTGTTCTCCGACGAGGTCGCAGGGGTTGTGTATCCACACACGGCGCTTCTTCTTAAGAGCAAGAAGCTCGACGCCAAGGTGGGGGAGTTTTTGAATCAGCCGCTTGTGGTTAAGGAGAGCTGGAGAATTGAGAACGTGGCCGAGATGTTGATAAGCGAGAGCAAGTGGGGCGCCGTCGTAGTAGACGAAGAGGGGAAGTTCGTGGGCGTGGTGTCGCTGAGAGGCCTACTCTCAGCCTTACTTCTGAGGGAGCCGAAGGCCAAGTCCGTCGCCGCGGTATACACGTCGATCGACGAGAAAAAGCCGAGAGTAGGCTTTGTTAAAGCGATAGAGAAGGTGTCTAAGATCTTCCACAAGCTTGTGGGCGGGGAAGTGGACGGCTATGTGGTGTTGAACAGGGAGGGGGGAGCCGCTGGAATATTGACGGTGTGGAATTTCTTGAAGAGTCGGAGGTGGTTTAGGGGATCTGGGGAGCCGCGCGCCATCTTTGGCACGCGGGTTACGAGGGGCGAGAGCAAGCCCAGGGGGGTGGCCAGAGTCTGGAGAATTATGTCCAGGGGGGTCGCCGTGGCGAACCCCGATACTCCCATCACCGACGTGGCCAGGTACATGGCCACCTTCGGAATATACGTAGTGCCCGTCGTAGATAGAAATGGCAAAGTCATAGGCGCGGTCACCGCGTGGGACGTCCTCCACGCGTACCTATACGGCCCCAAGGAGGGGCGCGAAGACGTAGAGGTGAAGACAGCTGTGGAAGTCCCCGTGAGTAAGCCAAGCATGGAGGCCGTCATTAGGTTAAAGCCTGTGAAACACGTGACTGGGCTTAGGGCGCGCGACGTCATGTTGAGCGACGTGCCGATGGTAAACGTGAGAGACCCCCTGTCGAGTATTAGGAAGGCGTTCCTAAGGTCGAAGAGCGGGATCCTCGCGGTAGTGGACGACAGCGGGAAAGTGGTTGGGTTTATAACTAGGAGAGACTTTATGTCGTACATCGCAGAGAAGTCCTTGGGGTACTGGAGGAGGCAGAAGGGAAAACTCCTAGTTCTCAGGGAAGAGGCTCTGCCAGGCGAGCAGGCCAAGTTGGCGGTTGAGGAGGGCACAGCTGGCGACTTGGCCAAGTCTGAGTACCCCACGGTTTCTGAGAGCGCGACGCTGGAGGAGGTGGCGTATAAGATGTTGGCCGCTGGGACAGACTACGTAGTTGTTATAGATAGCGCTGGGCAGCCCATCGGCGTTGTTACAAAAGACGAGCTAGTAAAGGCTTATAAGGAGCGTGGGAGAAGCGTCAAGGTAGGGGAGCTCATGACACCCGCCGACGTGGCGGCGGTAAACCCATTCTCAAGCCTCATGTCAACAACTAGGAAGATAAACGCCTTTGAGCTCGACGGAGTTGTAGTCGTCGAAGGCGGCAACATAATGGGGGTAGTCACGGTGGACGACTTGGCCTTGAGGCCCGTGGAGGAGACTTTGAGAGGAGAGAGGGTAGTGTATTTCACAAAGTCGGGAGTTCTGCGAAAAGCAACAACCGGCCTGTCTAGGCTTAGGTACTCTAAGGTGGGCACCTTAACCGCGCTCGACGTGTCTAGGCCAGTGGATCACGTCGCCAATGTCAATGCAGATGTGAAAGAGGTCCTCGACAAACTCGTGGAGCAGGGCGTTGTCCCAGTGGTAGACGAGCAAGGCCGGCTAGTCGGCGTGTTGAATAAGATGGACATAGTGAAAGACTTGGCCAGGGTGTATGTGACATACGCGATGCCCGAGAAGCTGGCCGAAGTCAAGCAAGTAGAGGAGCGGGCCTAGATTTTTATATCCATAGGTGGACCGAGTCATGTCTAGCGAGGTCATTCTAAAGGTAGCTGAGGCTAGGTCACGCGACGTTGGCCGAAGCATTGTGAGACTCCCCGTGAGAATAATGAGGAAGCTGGGGGTAGAGCCCGGGGACTACGTGGAGGTTATTGGGAGGAAGTCGGCCTATGCGCAAGTGTGGCCCGCCTACCCCGAGGACGAGGATAAGGAGATTATACGCATGGACGGCATCATTAGGCAAAACGCAGGCGTTGGCATAGGCGACACGGTGAAGGTGCGTAAGGTGCAGTTAAAGCCAGCCCAGAGGGTCGTCCTAGCGCCAACAGAGCCTGTGAGAGTAGACCCCGAGTACCTAAAGAAGCAAGTGCTACTTGGGAAACCAATAGCGCGGGGCCAAGCCATCGATGTGCCCTTCTACGGCGGTGCCATAAGATTTGTAGTTGTGCAGGTACAGCCGGGGCCAGCCGCTTACGTCTCCATAGACACAGAGGTTACGGTGAGAGAGGAGCCTGTAAAAGAGGCCGAGCTCACAATACCCAAGGTCACTTGGGAGGATATTGGTGATTTGGAGGATGCTAAGCAGAAGATTAGGGAGCTTGTGGAGCTTCCTCTTCGGCATCCTGAGCTTTTTAAGCACTTGGGGATTGAGCCGCCTAAGGGCATTCTGCTGATTGGGCCTCCTGGCACTGGGAAGACGCTTTTGGCCAAGGCCGTGGCCAACGAGGCTAACGCCTACTTCGTGGCCATTAACGGGCCTGAGATTATGTCCAAATACTACGGCGAGTCTGAGGCTAGGCTGAGAGAGATCTTCGAAGAGGCTAAGAAGAACGCCCCCGCAATCATCTTCATAGACGAGATCGACGCCATAGCGCCCAAGAGAGAGGAGGTGACCGGCGAAGTGGAGAAGAGAGTAGTGGCACAGCTCCTCACCCTAATGGACGGACTACAAGAAAGAGGACAGGTAATAGTCATAGGAGCCACAAACCGCCCAGACGCAGTAGACCCAGCGTTGAGAAGACCGGGAAGATTCGACAGAGAGATCCACATACCTATGCCGGACAAGAGGGCTAGGAGGGAGATATTGGCGGTGCACACTAGGAATATGCCTCTCTGTACCAAGGCCGATGTAGAAAGCGGCGTGTGCAAGCCCGGCGACGAGGTGGATTTAGATAAAATAGCCGAGATGACGCACGGCTACACTGGCGCAGATATAGCGGCGTTGGCAAAGGAGGCGGCCATGAGCGCGTTGAGGAGGGCTATTGAAAACCGCTTGATAAACGTGGACCAAGACGTAATTCCACAGGAGACGCTCAGCAAGCTGAAGGTGGGAATGTCGGACTTCTTAAACGCCATGAAGTACGTGCACCCGACGGTGCTGAGAGAGGTGATAATCGAAGTGCCAGAGGTCCACTGGGACGACATAGGGGGATACGACTCAATTAAGCAGGAGCTCAGGGAGATAGTGGAGTGGCCCATGAAGTATAGACACTACTTCGACGAGCTGGGCGTAGAGCCCCCCAAGGGCATACTGTTGTTCGGCCCACCCGGCGTTGGAAAAACCCTATTCGCCAAGGCGGTGGCTACCGAGTCTGGGGCCAACTTCATAGCGGTGAGGGGGCCAGAGCTGTTGTCCAAGTGGGTCGGCGAGTCGGAGAAGGCCGTCCGCGAGGTGTTTAAAAAGGCCAGGATGGCCGCGCCTTGCGTCATCTTCTTCGACGAGATAGACTCAATAGCGCCTGCCAGAGGCACGCGCCTCGGCGACTCTGGCGTGACGGACAGGATCGTAAACCAGCTCCTCGCCGAGATGGACGGCATAGGCACTCTGAAAAACGTGGTAGTCATGGCGGCCACCAATAGGCCCGACATATTAGACCCCGCGTTGCTGAGGCCCGGCAGATTTGACAGAGTGATATACGTCCCGCCGCCCGACTTCAAGGCCAGGGTAGAGATCTTCAAGGTTCACACGAAGAAGATAAAGCTGGCCGACGACGTCAACATAGAGGAGCTCGCCAAGAGGACTGAGGGCTACACTGGCGCAGACATAGCGGCGTTAGTGAGAGAGGCGGCCATGCTCGCCCTCCGGGAAGTCATCAGAGAGGGCAAAGTGAAGCCCGTCTCAATGAGGCACTTTGAGGAGGCCCTAAAGCGGGTGCCGCCGTCTCTCACACCTGAGGACATAAGGCGGTACGAGGAAATGGCAAAGAGAGTTAGGAGAACAATCGCCGGCCTCTAGAGTAAGTTTAAATAGGGACATCTAACTCGTCCACATGTCAATTTTCGACGAGTTTGAGAGATTTATGAGGAGGTGGCAGAAGTTCTTCGAGGAAATAGAGAGACAGATTGAGGAAGACTTCCGGAGGCTTACAGCGGAGCCGGCCACAAGGGGCGCGGGGAGGCCTAGGTACTACTACTACGGCTTTGAAATTACGATGGGCCCCGATGGGAGGCCCGTGGTAAGAGAATTTGGGAACGTCAGGAGGAGAGCCGACGCCGAGAAGATAGAGGTTGTAGACGAGATAGACCCCCTCACCGACATAGTTGAGGAAGACGACAAGATAAAAGTGGTGGTCGACATGCCCGGCGTGGAGAAGGAGGACATAAAGCTGTACATAAGCGAAGACGGGAAAACGCTAACCATAGACGCGAAAGGCAAAGACAGGAAGTACCACAAGGAGATTAGGCTACCCGCCGCAGTTGACCCCAACAAGGCAAAAGCCACCTATAAAAACGGCGTGCTGTCCGTGGAGCTGGAGAAGACCGAGAAGAGAAAAAAGGGATTTGAGATTAAGATAGAGTAGAAAGCTCCTTAAGCAAGTTCTCAATTTTTTGTTTAACCTCGGCGAATTTTTCCTCGCACTCCTTTACCCTCTTCTCCACCTCCGTGTGTGGCACAAACCACTCGATCTTTGGCTCGCCGAAGATTAGCCTGCCCCCCTCGACGCTGGCCTCCACAGATATGCGGACAATGTCGAGCTTGCCCACCCCCATGGAGACGAGGCGCTCGTAGATCTTCTTATTGAGCTCAGAAGTGGCTCTCACAATCTCCTCCTTGGGAACAACGCCGCCGAATACCGCGAAGGCAGTCCTCCTAAGCTTGTCGGCGAACCTCGCCGCTATGACCACGCCCGTCCTAATCTCGTACCTATTGGGGGCCTTTAAGAGGTGGCCGCCGTACAGCTCCACGCTCTCCTGAGCCTTCTCAATGTCACGCTGTACGTTCTCTTCGAGCTTCCACGCCATGTCAAATAGTACAAGTTATTTATAATAGTTACTTAGGCCGTGGACCTAATAATTAAGACAAGGAGAGGATTTGAGAAACTGGCGGCGTCATACATAAAAGAGCTGGTAGGCGAGGGTGCTGAGGTGTTGCCAGCGCCGAGCGGGTACTTAGGCATAGTGGTCGTAAAAGGCCTCGGCGAGGGGAAGTGGAAAATCGCCGAGCTAATAGCCGAAAAGGTGCTCGAGGCGGACAGAATTCTCGTGGTAGAGGAAGTTGTCAAGGCGGACATCGCCGAGATTGAGAAGGCGGCTGTGGAAGTGGCCAAGCGGTATATCTCGCCTGGCGACACCTTCGCCATTAGGACCACCAGGAGGGGTACGCACCCCTTTACGTCAATTGACGTAAATGTAAGAGTGGGCGCCGCGGTCAAGGAGGCCACGGGGGCCGAGGTCGACCTAGAGGAACCGGCGAAGCCTCTATACGTGGAAATATTTCAAGACGTAGCCGCAGTGTGCGTGCCAGCCACTAGAGAGTACAGAAAGTTGCGCAGAGACAAGCCCCTGACGCTCAACGCCCTGAGGAAAGTTGCCATTGGGCAAATGGTGTACGAGGGTGACGACGAGGCGGTGAAAAAGATGGGCGAGAGAATCGGAAGAGCGGCCCAGACCTTTGAAGTGGCAGAGCTGGCGATCCTTTTGCACAAGCAGATCCCCGCGAGGACGCTACGCGTCTTCCTCGAGGCCGTGGAGGCCGGCGTCGAGAGTAGATACCAAATACAGACGAGGAGCTACGGGAGGCCTGTTCACAAGGTCCCCATATCTGTCTACGAGCTCTACCAATACGTGAGAAGCAGGGCGGGCGAGCCGCTGATAGTCACAGACCCCAAAGGCGACTATGTAACAGCGGTGAAAGAGAGGCTAGCCCAGCTCTTCGCCCGTGAGAGAGTAAACGTCTTAATAGGCGCCAGAGAGGGCATACCCCCCGGCATATACCGATTCGCCGACGTGGTGGTAGACCTAATACCCGAGGTAACCATAGCCACAGACTTCGTAATCCCCTCCCTAATGATAGCCTTTACCACGGCCCTGGAGGAGGCAGGCGCCCTGCCGAGATATGCGGGAAAGCGGGTAAAACATAAATAGGTCGTTGAACCCATCCACGATGTCCACGGCAGAGACACCGCAACAGCCACAGCAACAACAAAAGCTCAGGTGGGGCATAGCGTGGATATACTCGTCGTCAAACAACACCATTATCACAATTACAGACCTCACAGGCGCCGAGACGGTGGCGCGGGTAAGCGGAGGCATGGTGGTACGCGCAGACAAAGACAAGCCGTCGCCCTGGGCCGCCATGCAGGCGGCGTACAAGGCGGCGCAACTAGCCCTCGCCAGGGGGATCAACGCAGTGCACATAAAGGTAAGAGGCCCCGGGGGCTACGGCATGAAGGTGCCCGGCCCCGGCGCCTCCGCCGCAATACGCGCCTTGGCTCGCTCCGGCTTAGTGATAGGCAGAATAGAGGACGTCACCCCCATACCGCACGACACTATTAGGCCCCCCAGCGGCCGCAAAGGCAGAAGAGTGTAAATGGAAAAGAAGGACTGCCTAATCGCCGTCTTTGAAAACTGTAAGGGGGTAGACGGGGTCAAGCTCTTGAGAGAGGCGCGTATAAAGGCGCGAAAGCTCATAATACTCACCAAATGTCCCAAGCCCACAGACGCCTTCCCCATAGTCAAGGCCGTGGCAGACAACAACATGGACTTCCCCGTGAGACACTACCACGGCGCCGAGCCAGCAGACGCCGTAGCCCTAGAGAAGTGTGCAACATACGAGGTAGTGTCCGTTGAATAACTACGCCACAAGCCTGCTCACCTCCTGAAGTGGTACATACTTTATAAAGACGGGAGCAGTGGCTGTCGGTGATGAGTAGGCATTTGTGGCTTTCAATGGCCGGCGCCGGAAATGCTGACCTCGGTGTGTTGAATGAACCATACGTAGAACACCTACCCTAGTGTTAACGCACTTGGTGCAAAAAGGGCCTTGTTTATCAGCGTAGCTCAGCCTCTTCACCTATCGTTCTACTACCCTCATCACTTCTCTTCTCACTAAGCTGTCCCGCTAAAAGCTTTTTACTGGGAGACGTGGCTCTTCTGTGGAGGCTGTGTTGAGCAAGGCGTTGCCCGACGGCCGTATAGAGTGTACAGCTTGTGCTAGGCGGTGTAGGCTGAGGGAGGGCCAGACCGGCTTCTGTGGCGTGAGGAGCGTCAGAGGAGGCAAGCTGCGGCTCGACGTCTACGGCTTAATTTCGGCCATAGCGGTGGATCCGATCGAGAAAAAGCCACTCACCCACTTCTACCCAGGCGCCCTTGTCCTTTCGTTTTCAACATTCGGCTGCAACTGGGCGTGCCAGTACTGTCAAAATTTTGAGATTAGCCAGAGGAGGAAGGCCGAGGGGTTTGAGGTAACGCCTGAGCTCCTTGTCAAATTGGCCGAGAGCTACGGGGCGCACGGCATAACGTACACGTACAACGAGCCCACAATCTTCATCGAGTTTGCCCACGACGTAGGAGTATTGGCCAGGTCTAGGGGCCTTTTCAACACCTTTGTGACAAATGGGTATATGACCCCCGAGGCTGTGAAATACGCAAGCGAGTTCCTAGACGCGGCCACTGTGGACTTCAAGGGGAATGCTGACGAGAAGTTCCTAAGGCGCTACGTCTATGTCCCAGACGCCGAGCCGATATTCGAGACGTTGGCAGAGATGAAGCGGCATGGGATTTGGGTAGAGGTCACAGACCTCGTGGTGCCCCGCGTCGGCGACGACTTAGAAAAGGCGAGGAGACTCGTGAGGAGAGTCATAGACATCCTAGGCCCCGACGTCCCCATACACTTCCTCCGCTTCCACCCAGACTACAAGATGATGAACCTCCCGCCCACGCCGGTGGAGACCTTGGAGAAACACGTGGAGGTGGCCAAGGAGGAGGGGGCCCGCTTTGCTTACGTGGGGAACGTCCCCGGCCACAAGTACGAGCACACCTACTGCCCCGAGTGTGGAAACGTGGTGATCAAGAGGAGGGGGTTCGACATCCTTGAGATAAACCTCGTCGAGAGGGGCGGGGAGTATAGGTGCAAGTTCTGCGGCGCCAAGATACCCATCAGGGGGAAGATCATGCCCACGTGGAGAGACGAGTTTAGGTTTGTCTACGTCCCCATAAACGCCTTCGCGCGGTATGTGAAACGGGCTTAAGGGATCCGACCTCCTCGCCGCCCTGGGTTCCCCCGTGGGCGGGTCATTGGTTCCCCCCATTGGTCGGGGTTTCATCCGTCATTTGGGGGGCGGTCGGGGAGGCCGGAGTTCCCCCCATGTCGAATGCCCGGGGGCGATCCCCCGGGCGACAACGCATGTGAGAATGAACGAGGGTGTTTATAAGATTAGCTCGGCGTTAAGATCGCCAGTGGGGAAAAAGCGGGGTTACCCAACACCTCGCGGGCCCTCCTTTCGATGTTTAACACGGCGACGACGTCTCTTCCGGCTTCGAAGCCGCAGACCGTGCACCTCATCCGCCTATGCCCTACTTCTTCCATCTTCCCGCCGCATTTGGGGCACATCGTCGATGGAGACTGGGCCGAGGACTATTGCCACAAAGGCGGCTAGCGACATTATGCTCCAGGTGGGCAGATGGGGGTAGAGGGGCCTGGCCGCCATGCCTCCTACCACAATGGTGAGGAGCAACAGGGCCACTAAGGCATCGCCCATGGAAAGGGATAAATAAGGGGGCGCAAATTAGCTGTGTGCAACGTATCAAGAGGATATTCACCAGTGGAGTGGAGGACGTCAAGGCAAAAATAGCCTCGCACCTAGAGCTGTCACGCCAGTCGCTTGAGGTCCTCCTCCAGTTGCTCTCCGCGCGGGCCACGGCTAAGAGCGACGTGGACGAGGCCATGAGAAAAATCACTGCGCTGGAGAGAGAAGGCGACGAGATCATCAGAGGCTTGGTGGACGAGGTGACGCAGGGGGCAGTCGTCCCCACAGTGACAAACCTCGTCTTAATTCTCCTTGACAACGTGGACAACGTCTTAGACTTAATCTACTTCGCCGTGAAGGAGATAAGGAGGGGCTTCCACCTGTGGCAAAAGGAGAGCGTATACGCCATAGTTGCAAACGAGGTCAGAGAGATATTCAACTTGATAAAGTCGATGTTGGAGTACTTCCAAAAGATGTTAAGCGCCGGGAAGGTCGAAGAGGTGAAGCACTATGCCAGAATAGTAAGCTCGCTCGAGGAGGAAATCGACGAGATAAAAGAGGACGTGTTAGACAAAATATACGGCCTCGAGCTAACCGCCGTCGAGTTCAACCACTTAGTCACATTGGTATTCACCGCGGATAGGATAGCAGACAATATACAAGACGCGGCGTACCACCTCGTCACAGTGGTGTCCTCGGCCTAATGATATACCCCGCGGTACTTGCCTTCCTACTAGCCTACAACAACTCGCTTGTGTTGCTCGGCCCCACCGCCTGGGGCTCGGGGGCCGGGCCCCGGAGGTCCTTCGCCATAGCCTTGGCAGGCCAGATGTTGGGAATGGCCACGAGCAACCTACAACCGCTGAAGATAGGCACCGCGGAGTTTTTCTACATATCGGCGCTGTACGTTGCGCTGACGGCGGCGAAGATAAGTCTCCCGGTCGCAGTCGTCACCTACGCAATCCACAGGCCAAGCCTAGACGCTGCGCTGTTCTGGTTGCTCTCCCCCGCAGTCGCCCTCTCCGCCTACGCCTACGAGGCCGTGGGCGGCAGATATACGACGCTACTGACGCTGTTCGCAGTTATGTACGCCTTCGGCTACAACAACCTAGCCCTATTCGCAGAAAACTACGCACTGACGGCAGTTGCGGCGGCTGCGGGGACTTACCTAGGCCTCAGCTACTCCCGCTGGGTCTTAGACCTAGCGGCGCTGAGGAGCAAGGTGGCAAATTCGGTGAACCTCGCCGCGGCGACAGCCGCGGCGCTGGGGACGGCGCTGGGAATTCCCATCTCGTTCACCCTAGTGGCATACTCCGCCCTACTAGTCACATCGCTGAGGCACAGGATAAGGGTAATAAAAGTTGAGAAATTTGTAAAAGCCTACCTCTCCATTGCAGTGGCGGTGGTGGCCGCGGCTATATTTCCCGCTCTAAGACAACTACTTCAACTCCAGGCCCCACAAGCGACTTGAACTCCTCTGCGTCTCTCCTCGACCCAACAATGGCGCCGTAGTGCATGGGAATTGCCACCCTCGGCCTTATTGTATTTATAAACTCGGCGGCCTCTCGCGCCGTCATTACATAAACCCCAGAAACTGGAACTAACACAACGTCGGCCTTCACGTCTCTAAACTCTGGCACAAAGTCGCTATCCCCGGCGTGGAAAATCCTCACGCCGCCCCACTCAATGAGATACGCCACTCTCCCATCCTCCCTAGGGTGAAACACGACGCCACGCGCCGGGTCTCTAAACTTGTTTATGTTGTAGGCGGGGTAGGCGGTCACCCTCAGCGGACCCAAGTCGATAGACGCCCCCGGCGAAATCTCTACCACGTTCTGAGCGGCCTTACTCACACAGGCCTTAGCCACCCGCGGCGCCACCACCCTCGTAGAAGGCTTCAAGACGCGCTGAATAGAAGGCGGGTCACAGTGGTCAAAATGCTCATGCGTGACGAGGATAAAGTCCGCCTTGGGCTCCCCCACCTGTAGCTGAAACGGGTCAATATACACAACTACGCCGCCCCCCACAATCCTAAACCCATCATGGCCAAGCCAAGATATCTCGAGATTCCCAAACTTAAAAGGCATGGAAAAAAGGTGGGTTTTGGGGTTTTTACTTTTTCTTGCCTAGTAGGCGGTATACTTTGATGCCGGTGTATGGGGACTTGGCCACTGCAAACATCATTGGCCCACGAGCAGTCTGCTTCTCCACCACCTCATACTGATCCGTCTCAAACGCCTGCTTCGCTTTTATGTCGTAGAACTTCAACTTCTGCTTCTTCGACATGGCCCTACGAAACGTGTCCCCATTTATAAAAAACGGTTAAAATAACGAGTCCCAAGGCCGATAATTTTTTAAAACAGACAAGTGTGAAGCTCCCAGCGGCGGTAGTCTAGCCTGGTTTAGGATGGCGAGGGCGCAGCCCCCACACGCCTGCCAAGCCGTTGATCCCGGGTTCAAATCCCGGCCGCCGCATGCCCGGTTTCCTCTACTTCAACATGCTACACCCCATTCTCCAAGGCGACGCATTGGGAATAGGCGATGTAGGAAGCGCACTAGCGGGGCGCTAAACTTTTAAACAACGGGTTTAGAGACGCACAGGGCCCGTAGCTCAGCCTGGTAGAGCGGCGGGCTCTTAACCCGTAGGTCGTGGGTTCAGGCAAAGCCGCCTACGAATCCCACCGGGCCCGCCACTTTGCTTTTCATCTACAATGCTTGTTGTGGCTTTTCTAATGGCTAGCAGCTCTACTACGCTGGTTGAGTTCACGTTGGCCTTGATATTTGCACAAGCATTTCAACTATTAGCTCCTTCTTAAGCGCTATCAGTGTTTGTCATAGAGTCTGTATCATGTACGGCCACGGCATTCATCAGTGGTCAGTTTTGCCGGCTTAAATCACCGTCTCGCTTTGTGCAAAGGTTTATATACCCATCTTCCTTAGGGCCAATGGAACGAAGAGGTAGAGGTGGCGGCGCGCCGCGTAGGCGGCGCAGCCCGCCGGGTCCAAAACCGGTTAAGGAAGGCGACGTGTTGGAGGTGGACATCGTGGAGAAGTCGCGTAGGGGAGATGGCGTGGCTAAGGTGGAGGGCTTCATTGTCTTTGTCCCTGGGGCTGAGCCAGGGCAGCACGTAAGGGTTCAGATAGAGAGAGTGGGCGACACTTACGCGGTTGCAAAAATAGTCAGCTGAGCTTTGAGCTGAGGCGGTAGGCGTCTACTTTGTCTCTTGCCTTTTCTCTCGCCTCTTGGTGCTGTTTTACAAATTTGCGGATTTTCTCGTACAGCATCTGTTTACACTCTCCGCACAGGAGGGCTCCCGATTTGCAGGAGTGGTATATCTTCTCCACAGAGGCGTCGTCAGGGTCGAAGAGCATGTGGTAGTGGTATACGGGGCAGACGTCAGGGTTGCCTCCGAGCCTTCTCTGTTCCTCCGCTGTTGGCCTCCCCCCGGTGTAGGCGTTCGCTATCTTGCGGCGTATGGTCTTCTCGTCGTCTATCGTGTAAATGGCCGAGTTGGGGTTTGACGCCGACATCTTGCTCTCGCCTGTGAGCGCCATGATGAACTTGGAGTAGAGGGTGGCGGGCTTGGGATAGCCGAGGCTCTCTGCGATGTCGCGTGCCAGCCTAAAGTAGGGGTCTTGGTCTATGGCGCATGGGATCAGCACGGGGGTTGGCCTTCCGTGTAGCTCGGTGGGGAGGAAGGCTACTGCTATCTGGAGCGAGGGGTAGAAGATTAGGCCTATGTTTGTAGAGTCTGTGAAGCCGAAGGTGGCCTTGACAGTGTTCCACGTGAGCTTTTTCGCCACTTTGGCGGCTATGGGGTAGAGCGGCTTTATGTCCTTGGTGTCTATTATGAGGTGTAGCTTGTCTGGGGTAAAGCCGAGGGCAATTACGTCGAGGGCGTTTTCATAGGCCCACTTGGTGGCCTCCTCCAGCCGCATCTCGGGGTCGTCGTAGAACTTCTCGTCGTCTGTCATTTGGAAGTAGACCTCTACGCCAAATTTGTCGGAGAGCCACTTTAGGAGTATCCAAGGCACCATGTGGCCTATGTGGACGGGGCCGCTTGGGCCTCGCCCCGTGTAGAGGGCCCACGGCTTGCCCTCGCCGTGCCACTTGAGGATGGCGTCTAAGTCCCTATGCGCGTAGAAGAAGCCTCTCCTAATGAGCGGGTGCACCTCGCCGGCGTATTTTTCAAGGAGCGACACCTCGGCCTGGGTGAGCGGCCTTGCGCCAAACTGCTGCATCAGCTTCTGGTAGTCCACCCTCCCCCTGACCTCCCACGGAGTTACTACAAACTCCTCGTCCACCCCATTGGAGGCACCTAAGCCAGGGGTATAAAAAGATCAACGCCTCGGGGCGCCGCGTGTCGGGGCGGCCAGCCCCTTGTCGATTAAGTAGCTCATCGTCTGCACCCACCCCGCCAATCTGCCGAAGGCCGCGTAGGCTCTGTACCGTAGGCATCTGTCCGCCAGGGGGCAGTTGCCGCATTCATAACGCCTGCAATACTCGGCGCGCGGCGGCTCCCCCTTGAGGCCAAGCCTCGGCGCTATTCTCGTGAAGTGTTTATCCACTGGGGCGGCTGTTGCGTCCCCCGTGTAGAGGAGGTAGAGGTCGGCGACTTTGGGGCCTACCCCCTTGATTTTTAGCAGAGTGGGCCTATCCTTGGGCTTTCCCAGGCGTATGTAGTCTGCCACCGCATCTGGGAGCTTGGCCAACTGGTAGCTTCTCCCCACTTTGGGGGCATTCGCCGCCGCGGCGCGGATGTCCTCGCTCTTTGAAAACAGCGCGTTGGCCCACCTCAGCACGTTCACGTGGTAGTTAGTGTTCTGGGTTAGGAAGGCCACTACGAAGAGCAGGTCCTCGTCCCCGGGGGATGTGGATATGCCTACGCAGTCTCCGTACTCCTCCAAGAGGGGCTGTATGTAGTCGGCCGCAGCCCTATCCACCTCGTTTACATAGCGCCAAGGCGAATACCAGCGGCCCGACATGTATATATCGTCGCCCGCCCAGACGCCCTTTTTCACGCCGAATTTTTTCACATAATTGCCGTCAAGTAGGGCGAGGACTAGGCTGGGGTAGAGGGTGAGGTCTAGGCAGTTCATATCATGAAAGCCGGCACGCCGTCCGGCGTCACGGCGCGGGTCGGCTTGAGGCCCCTGGCCTTCATAAGCTTCACCACGTGTGGGTAAAGTATTACGTACTCCACGTCGATGCAGTTGGGCAGGCGCGGGTCTATCTCGGCGAGGGCCTCCTCCAGCCTCTTCACAGCGGCGTCTGTGGAGAACCCCAGCATGGCCGCCGGGTAGACGTCGCGGCACGGCTCCATCCCGCTTTCCACCAACACGCGTATGGCCTCCAGCTGTTTGTAGAAGTAGGAGGGCGGCGCCAGCGTTATCTCCTCAAACTCCTCAAGCGTCGCGCCCTTTATAGAGACGCGCACAGCCAAGTGCGGCCTCGCGGCGAGCTCCCTAGCCAGCTCCCTGTCCACGAGTATGCCGTTGGTCTCCACTATGAAGATGTACTTGGACAGTAAGTCCGCCACCTCTAGGAGGTGCCTAGGCGCTATCAGGGGCTCCCCTCCCGAGATCCTCACCTGCCTAAACCCGCGGGCTTTTGCAATTTCGTCAAGCCGCGCCGCCACCTCCTCCGGCGCCATCCACACGCCGCCGCTGAGCACAAAAGAGGTGTTGCGCCACGCCCAGCACATGCCGCAGCGCAGATTGCACCCGACGACATCGGCGGTGGCTATGCCGCCGTACCACCTGTCAGCCCTGAACCTCTTGTACAACCTATACACCTTGCCCCCCACACTCTTTACTGCGTATGTGAGCACAAGCTGTAGCAACCTCTCGGGATCAATATGCGGTCTGCCGCTCCCGCCCACGTTAGATACTGCCGTAGGCCTTAAATTATTTACTTTGCTTGAAAAATATACAAGGAAAAGCTAAAATATAGGTTAATGATATATACGTGTTTAAGGTAAGAAAAGAGGGAGGAGTAAAGGAGGTGGAGGGAAAGAAAAAGCCGGAGTTGCTGTGGGGCTAAATTTATAATCAGCCACTTTTTCCAGCCCGTGTCTGAGGAAAAGAAGGTAGTCTTGACGAGGGAGTATGTAATAAACCTGAGGAGGACTCGCGAGGTGTCGAGAACCAAGAGGGCTAAGTACGCCGTGGGCCTCATAAGGCGGTTTGTTGCACGCCACCTAAAAGTGGAGCCCAAGGCCGTCAAGCTAGGCCAGGCGCTCAACGAGGCTCTCTGGGCCCGTAGCATTGAGAAACCCCCCAGGAGAGTACATGTTGTGGTAGAAAAGCTAGACGACGGAACTGTCCGCGTGGAGTTGAAACAGTGAAGTTCGACATCTCCCCCGCCAGGCTGTTCGGCTCGTCGTCCGTCGGAGTATTCCTAGCCACTAACAATACCGTCACCTTTGTGCCGCCTGACACCCCCGAGAAAATAGACGATTTGGTGCGCAACACCCTCCGCACAACGGTGGCCAAGTTCACCATAGCCAAGTCGCCCCTCCTTGGCATATTCACCGTAGTAAACGACAACGGAGTCCTCCTCTCCCCGCTGGCCCTCGAGGAAGAGGTCAAGCTCTTTAAGTCCCTTGGGCTAAACGTGGGCATCGTGGCCACGAAGTACACAGCGGTGTCCAACCTCGTGCTTGCAAACAACAGGGCGGCTCTGGTGTCCCCCCTCCTGGAGCCTCAGGCGCGTAAGACCGTGTCCGACGTGCTCGGAGTCGAGGTGGTGGTAGACACAATAGCAGGAAATCCGCTGGTGGGGTCACTCGCAGTCGTCAACTCCCGTGGCTTGTTAGTGGCCCCCGAGGCCACAGACGACGACCTGAAGAAGCTGGCCGACTACTTCAAGGTCAAGGTAGACGTAGGCACAGTGAACAAGGGCAAGAGCTTCCTGAGAGGGGGGCTTGTGGTCAACGACTACGGGGCCCTTGTGGGCGACGAGACGGCTGGCCCTGAACTGATGAGGATTACTCAAGTACTTGGCTAGGCCACGGTTGTCTCCTTTATCTAGTCCGTATATCTGGCCGCCGTAGTTTGCCTTCCACCTTCTGAACCCTTGCTAACATTATGCGGCAATACACCACTCTCATCACGCTGTGTGTAGCTATGACTATCTAGAGAAGAAGGTTGACATCTCTCTTCCGCCGGGCTGTTTGGCTCTTCATCCGTCGACGAAAATTTATTAAGGTTCGGCATATTGGGCCACATGCCTAAGATTTATAGAGTAGTTGGGGACACTTCCACTGGGATGAAGTTTGTCGTAGAGGTCGTGGGTGAGAGGCCTTACGACGCGTTGGAGAAGGTCTACTCTGTTCTCGGCAGTAGGCATAAGCTTAAGAGGACGCAGATTAGGATTAGGGAGGTGTCTGTGGTGGAGCCGTCGTCTGCTAAGTCTAATGAGGCCAAGATGTTGATGGTGTTGGAGAAGGTGGTGAGGTACTAGCATGTCTCTCTCTAGGCAGGATATTCAGCGGCTCTTGGAGGAGTACCAGTTGTTGAATGATCTGTTGGCGAGTCTGCAGGCTCAGCACGCCACTGTGTCTGAGCTGGTTGAGGAGCTGAGCACCGCGCTTGACGGTGTGAGGCTTTTGAAGAGCGAGGGCGGCGAGCGGCTCGTGCATATAGGGGCCGGAATCTTCGTGGGGGGCGTTTTCGAGGGGCGGGAGGTGCTTACGCCGCTGGGCGCCGGGTACTACGCCTTCCTCGACTTGGAGAACGCTGAGAGAATTGTCAAAGAGAGGCTTGAGGAGTACTCCAAGGTGAAGACCTCTCTTGAGGAAAACATTGAGAAGCTCACTGAGAGGGCGCTTCAGATACGCCAGGTGCTGGAGAGGCTGGGGCTTAGGTAATGTTTGATAGGCTTAAGAGGACGTTTTCTAAATTTGTAAACGCGGTTGTATCTGCGGTTACGGAGGACACGTTGGGGGAGAAGGAGGTTGAGGAGTTTGTGACAGATCTCTACCTTGAGCTTGTGGAGAGCGACGTGGCGGTGGAGGTGGCCGACGCCCTTGTGGAGGAGCTCAAGAGGAGGCTAGTCGGCCTGAAGGTGCCTCGGTTTGGGGATAAAGAGGGCGCAGTGAAGCGGGCGGTGGTGGATTCTGTTCTACAGATCCTCTCCGACGTCCCCGACGTCGACTTCTACGAGGAGGGGGGCAAGCTTCTGGATAGGGCCAGGCCGGTGGTGGTAATGTTCCTAGGGCCGAATGGGTACGGCAAGACGACCACTCTCGCCAAGCTTGCATACCACCTAATGGAGAGGGGGTACACCGTCGTGGGGGCCGCGGCCGACACTTTCAGGGCGGGCGCTAGGGAGCAGTTAGAGGAGCATGGGAGGCGGGTTGGGTTCAAGGTCATCGGGGGGCCATATGGGGCTGATCCAGCCTCGGTGGCCTTCGACGCCGTGCAACACGCCAGGTCTAGGGGCCACCACTTCGTCCTCATCGACACGGCGGGGAGAATGCATACCGATGCCAACTTGATGGAGGAGCTTCGGAAGATTCAACGGGTGGCGGAGCCGCACTTCTCCATCTTTGTCTTTGACGCGCAGCTGGGGAACGAGGCGCTAGAGATTGCGCGCTACTACTCGAAATACGTCAGAATAGACGGGATGATTGCGACGAAGGTCGACGCATACCCCAAGGGCGGCTCTATTCTCACCTTTATGTATACTCTGAAGCGGCCAGTGTATTTCCTCGGTGTTGGACAAAGCTACAAAGACCTTGTAAAATTCGTCAAGCTGGACTACGTGAAGCAGTTGGTGGAGTAGGCCCTCTTTGTCGCCTTAGTCCTCTGGAGAAGATCCCTACATCGGTCTTATGAAAGCTGTGGCACCATATATAACTAGGTTGAGTGAGAGTGGAATTTATCGAGATAATGGGGAGTGGACAGGTGGACCTCTGTGAGGGGAAGCTGGGTCTAAGTTTAAATAGTGGTGGCATTGCTCATGTGTGTCGTCTCTTGAGGAGAAGATTGCCAACTTGATTAGAGACATTAGGTGGGTTATTTCCACAGCGGCGCGTCCCGACGACGAGGAGTTTAAACTCACTGCGCGCTTCCTCTTGCTTTTGGTGTTCGTGGCGGGGGCCTTTCAGCTCGTGTTTCACGTGGCGAGTGTCTATATCCGTGGCGCCGTGTATGGGCAGTGGCTTGCCCCGCTTGACCCAGTGAGAGAGAGTATAGCTATATTGACGTCTCTGATTGTGGTCTTTGCCGCAATGCTTTACTTGTTGGCTAAGTTGAGGTAATGTCGTCTGAGAGGTGCCCTGTTTTCACAGTAAGCGTCGTCTCGAGGCAGGAGTACAACATCGTGATGCTGTTGAAGATGCGGGTGGAGTCTGGCAAATTGCCAATTTACGCCATTGTGGTACCCCCCGAGTCGTTCGGCGTGTTGTTCATTGAGGGAGAGTCTTTGCCGGTTGTCAGCCGCGCGGTGTATGGAGTGAAGCACGTAAAAGGGGTTATGCGCGGTATAACAAACGTGGAGGAGGTGATGAGGGTACTCAAGCCTCCCAAGCCGACCGTCGAGATCGACGTCAACGACGAAGTTGAGATAACCGCCGACGTATTAAAGGGCAGTAGGGCCAGGGTGACCTTTGTCGACAGAGAAAAGGGCATTGTACGCGTCGAGCTCCTAGACAGCGCCTTCCCCATGCCGCTCGACTTGAAGATCACGGAGGTGAAGCTCGTAAAAAAGGCGGGGCAACAATAGGTAAATTTTAATACTCGCCTCTTCGCCTGGTCGATGTCTAAGCGCGTTATCGTCGTGCCGCTTCAGGGAGGAAAGGTGGCTGTTAATCCCCAGTTCCAAGACGCTCTTAAACAGGCAGGGCTAGACCCCAACAAGGTGGTGCAGGAGGTTCAGGAGAAGTTGAAGGCATATGGGAAGTACCCAGTGCAGAAGGTGGAGCTGGAGGTTTCGCCGGATGGCTACGAGGTGAAGGTGTATCTGCCGCCAATAGGAGACCTCTTCCTAAAGCTCTTGGGGAAAGACACAGGCGCGCACGACTCTGCCAAGGAGACGCTGGGCGATCTGCCGTTTGAGAAAATTGTCGAAATAGCGGTGCTCAAGAGGGACGAGTTGAAGTCTAAGTCTCTCAAGTCTGCTGTTAAGCAGCTGTTGAGTACGTGTAAGAGCATGGGCATTCTTGTAGATGGGAAGAGGGCCGACGAAGTCCTTAAGGCAGTCGACGAGGGCAAATACGACGAAGTACTTAAAAAGTTTGAATCTCAGTGGTCGCAATGAGCGCCGTAGTTCAAAGGGAGGCCTTGTTGAAAAAGATTGACGAGGCTCTCAAGTCTGGGAAAAAGAGGCGGTTTAGGCAGAGCGTCGAGCTAATAGTGGTGCTTCGAGGCATCGACTTGAGCAAGCCCGAGAATCGTATCAACCTCCTGGTGGAGTTGCCCCACCCGCCTAAGCTCAATAAGATTGCCGCGTTTGCCCATGGCGCCTTTGAGACTCAGGCCAAGAACGCGGGAGTTGACGCCGTTATTACGAGGCAGGAGGTGGAGGGCCTGGCTGGAAACAAGAGGGCCATTAGGAAGTTGGCTAAGCAGTACGACTTCTTTATAGCTCCTCCCGACTTAATGCCGCTGTTAGGCAGAGTGATAGGCCCAATCTTTGGCCCAAGGGGGAAGATGCCCGAGGTCGTGCCGCCGAACGTCGACGTTAAAACCGTGGTAGAGAGGCTGAGGAGAGTTGTGCGCGTGAGGCTGAGGAATGAGCCAGTGATAAAGGTGAGAGTTGGCGCAGAAGGGCAGAAGCCTGAGGAGATCTTGACAAACATACTCGCAGTGCTCGAGGAGCTAAATAGGAAGTTCCCGCTACGCCAGTACCTCAGAGACATATACATCAAGAAGACCATGTCGCCGCCTGTGCGAATTAAGCCGGCTGAGGTTTTAGCGCGTTGAAATTATATAAATCCCCCATCCCCCATCCCTGATGCTCGCCATTGGCAAGAGGCAGTATGTCAGAGAGAAGAGCTACCCGCCGCGTAAGGTCAGAATTGTACAAGAGGCCACTGAGCTGTTGCAGAAGTACCAGTATGTATTTCTCTTTGACCTCCACGGCCTTTCCGCCAGAATACTCGGCGAGTATAGGTACAAGCTCAGGCCCTACGGCGCCGTCAAGATAATTAAGCCGACTCTGTTCAAGATAGCATACGCCAAGGTCTACGGCGGGGTGCCGGTTGAAATAGCTGAAAAAGTCCGCGGCGAGGTGGGCTTCTTTTTCACAAATCACAACCCCGCAGAGGTTGTTAAACTAGTTGCCAAATACGCGGTTAGAAGAGCCGCCAGGCCGGGGGACAAGGCGCCCTTCGACATCGTCATACCCGCAGGCCCCACTAACGCATCGCCAGGCCCCATAATCTCCAAGTTCGGCAAGTTGAAGATACCCACTAGGGTACAAGAGGGCAAGATCTGGATTGCAAAAGACACAGTGGTGGCTAAGGCAGGGCAGGAGATTACACCCGAGATGGCCGAAGTGTTGAGAGTAGTGGGGATAGAGCCCATATTCGAGTCGCTCCGCCTCATCGGAGTGCTGTGGAAGGGCAAACGCTTTGTCCCAATAGAGGAGCTCATAATCGACGTGAAGCAGTACAGAGAGCTGATAGAGGCGGCGGCCACCTACGCGAGAAACTTGGCCCTCAACGTGGTGTATCCGACGAGGGAAGTGCTCCAAGTGGTTATACCAGCGGCGCATGCGAGAGCCCTCGCCCTGGCTGTCAAGCTCGGCGTAGTGACCAAGGAGACTCTCCCAGCGCTGTTAAGCAGAGCCGTTGCCGAGGCCAACGCCCTGGCCGCCGCCGTAGCGCCAAAGGCGCCGGAGCTCGGGCTCTCTGTCGCAGTGGCGCCGCAGCCAGCCGCCCAGCCGCAGCAAGTTGAACAACAGCCCGCCGCGGGAGGGGAGGCTGAGGAGAAGAAAGAGGGCCCAAGCGAGGAGGAAATCGCCGGCTCTCTGGGCGCACTCTTTTAATGAAGGTATTTGCCCCCTGTGTCGTCAAGTTTTTTGGCGAGCACGCGGTGGTGTATGGCAAGCCGGCAATAGCCGCCGCCATAGATAAGGGGGTCTATGTCGAGTGTGAGGAAGGGGGCGAGTTGCGTGTGGAGACTGTGGCCCCCCTCTCAGAGGCCGTGTACTACCCGGAGAGGGGCAGAGTGGAGGGCGTCGGCGTAGGCCGCTTCTTTGCCTACGTCGACGCGGCTCTGGAGGTGGCGAGAGAGCGGTGGGGGGACTTGAGGGCGACGTTTAAGATCAAGAGCGACTTTCCCCCCAGCGTGGGGCTGGCCACGTCGGCTGCAGTGTCTGTGGCGTTGCTCAAGGCATATTCTCAGTGCGTCGGCGCAAGGCCTAGTCCCGAGGAGCTTGCGAGGCTGGGCCACAGCGTTGAGTTGAAGGTTCAAGGCATCGCGTCTCCCATGGACACCGCCGTGTCGGCCATGGGGGGCCTTTTAAAAATTTGGCCAAGCCCCTTCAGAGCCGAGCAAATAGGCGCCGAGTTGCCCCAGTTTTACGTCTTGTTGTTGCCGAGGAGGGGGACTACCGGCGAAATTGTGGCAGACGTAAGGGCGAAGTTGCAGCGCCGCCCCTCTCTTAAGGCCGTGGTTGAGGCAATCGGCGAAGTGGTTGAGGAGGCTCACAAATGCCTCGTGGCGGGAGACCTGGCTTGTGTGGGAGAGCTTATGGAAATAAACAACTGGCTCCTTGGCGCCCTGGGCGTGGTAGACAGCCGAGTGGTGCAGGCGTTGGAGATACTGAGGCCGTTTGTATACGGGGGTAAAATCAGCGGGGCTGGGAGAGGAGGCGCCGTGTTGATACTGCCCAGAGACGGAGACGCCGTTGAGAAAATTCTCACGGCTATGAACTACGCGTATTACAAGGTCTCCATATACAGAGGCGGGGCATGATCCAGCTATTCGGCTTTCTGGGCCTTGTATTAATAGCGGCGGCGTGGGCCGTGAACATCTTGAGGAGAAGCCCCCCGCCGCCTCTAGATTTGACAATACTCTACTTCCTCGGAAGCGTCTCGCTCACGATCTACGCCGCACTGATTGGCGATGCGGTATTTACGGCATTGAACGCCCTGTCAAGCGCACTTTCTTTCATAAACCTAGTAAGAGCGCTACGCTTAAAAACGGGGACTGCCGGGTAGCCATGGCACAAAGGCCGCAGATAGGGCACAAGGCGTACCACTTGTTGATAGGCCCCGGCGACGTCCCGCGCTACGTCCTCCTGCCAGGGGACCCCGGCCGCGTCCCACTTATTGCAAAACACTGGCAGGAGGCTAGAGAAGTGGCGCGCAACAGAGAGTTTACGACGTGGGTGGGCATATACAAGGGGGTTAGGATAGCGGCCACCTCCACGGGCATAGGGTCTGGCTCCACCGCCATTGCGGTAGAGGAGCTCCTTTACGCAGGCGCTGATACGCTCATAAGAGTGGGGACCACCGGCGCGCTTAAGAGGGAGATAAAGCTGGGCGACTTGATAATCGGCACCGCCGCCGTCAGGTGGGAGGGGGCAAGCCGCTGGTATGCGCCTCCTGAGTACCCCGCAGTTGCCCACTGGCAAGTGGTAAAGGCCCTCGTCGACGCGGCGGAGGGACTCGGCGTGAGACACCACGTGGGCATTGTGGCCTCCACCGACTCCTTCTACGTTGGACAAGAGAGGCCAGGGTTCCGGGGCTTCATGCCGCCTTGGGCGAGGGGGCTTATAGAGACTTTGAGAAGCCTCAGGGTGCTGTCCTTTGAAATGGAGTCTGCCACAATTTTTACCCTTGCCTCTATCTATGGGGCGCGGGCCGGCGGAGTCTACGCGGCCATAGCCAACAGAGAGACCGACGAATTTCAGCCAGAGGTGGGGGTTGAGGACGCAATAAAGGTGGCCAACGAGGCGGTTAAGATATTGGCGGAGCATGATAATAAAAGTGGTGCAGGTACGTGACGTAGCAATTATAAAAGTCGAGGAGCTACAGCCGTGCGCAGACGTCCTCACGTTTAAGGCAGGCAGAGAGCTAGAAATCTGCGGGATGCGCTATGAGCTAAGCGACGACCTGGGCGAGTTTAAGAGGGGATTGCTCATACTCGGCGGAGTCCCCTTCTTCGTCGAATGTAACGAGGAGAGGCTCTGCATAGCGGCTAGGGCCAAGTAGCCGGCGCGTATTATTTAAAAGAGCCCATCTTTTCCCCGCCGTGGAAGTCGTAGTAGGCGTCTACAACATAAACTCAGCCTCGAAGATGTTGGAATTTGCCAAAATCGCCTACGGCTTTGGAGTCAAGCGGCTGGTGTTAGCCAAGGTATTTGGAGCAGCGGCTCAGCAGATAGGCGATTTGTTTAAACTAGCCTTTAAAATGGGCGGGGAGGTCTTGGTCTTCAACGACATAGGCGACGTGGTGGAGGTTGTGAAGCCCGACGTCGTTTTTGCCCTAACTAGGCCGGACAAAGACACGAGGCCTGTGGAAAAAGTGGAGGGGAGGGTTTTGTTGTTGGTCCACGGGGCAGATCTCTCGTTTTCGCCGAGGGAGTTGCCCCCCGGGGCTGTCCTAAGCCACGCGGTGAATAGAGACATTGGCTCGCTTGGCCAACTCGCAGTGGCCCTATACAAGTTGCTCAGCCTCTGACAGGTACTCTTATCTCCTCCTCTTTGACCTTTTTCGCAGTTATGTACAATACGCCGTTTCTGTATACGGCGGAGGCACTTGAGGGGTCAATTCTGACTGGGAGGCGGATGTACTTGGCGTACTTTCTATCGCCCCTCGCCCCCTCGGCTCTTATATAGGCGCCGTCCTTTGAAATTGTAAGCGAGATATCCTGCGCCTCGAGGCCGGGCATGTCTATTTCGACTATCAACTCCTCGCCCTCTTCTCTTATGCGGTACTCTCTCCCCTCTCCAGCCACCGACTGGACCGCCTTAGTGGCCTCCTTTGTTGCAGATTCTACAATCTTCTGAATAGACTTCGCAAGCTCTTCCATTGCCTTCCTAAACTCGTCCATGGTAGTAAATGGGCGTGTATTTTATTCTTTTCTGAAGGCCTTCCCCACCGCCCTGGGCGGCCTAGCCCTGCCTATCGCGCCGGCGACTATTAGCAAAGTGGCCACGTATGGAATAATCCTCGTCAACTCGTACCGCGCCACGCCCAGCGTCTGTAGCCAGTAGGACAAGGAGTCAAAGAAGCCGAAGATAAAGGCGCCGGCAACGGCTAGGGCGGGGTTCCAGTTTGCAAATACCACATTGGCAAGCGCTATAAAGCCCCTCCCAGCCGAAACCTCCTTAGTTACAACTGAGAGATATGCGATGCTCAAATATGCGCCGGCTAAGGCGGCTAGAACTGCGCCCGCAATTGTGGCAAAGAGCCTCACCTTGTCCACGTCCACACCCATGTTAAAGGCAGCCTCGGGGTCTTCGCCGCACGCCCTTATCACAATGCCAAGCCTGGTCTTAAATAGGAGAAACCACATAAATGCGGCAAGGGCAAGGGCAAACGCCGCAATGGCAGTGGGATCTGTTTTTACAAAATCTGGCACCTGTTTATAGCCCGCTACCCCCCAATACGATTGTATGCCGTACGCCACGGCGCCTGCTCCAAAGAGGTTTATGGCTATGCCGCTGATAATTTGATCCCCTGCGAGATACGTAGATATGTACCCATGTAGCGCCCCAACTACGGCTCCCACAAGCGCAGAGGCCAACAGAGCCACCAAGGGCCACAAGGGGTCTGGAAGCGAGAGGCCTAGGCGGTATTTCAAGAAGTCGGCGGTGAGTGGCCCAAAGAAGGCGCCTAGCAACATAAGCCCCTCGAGGCCTATGTTGACCACGCCGCTGCGCTCGGTCAGTATCTCTCCCAGCGACGCCAGGAGGATAGGCACAGAGGCGAAGAGCGCCTGGTAGAGCAACAGTAGTGCGAGGTCTGTCATGTCCTCAAAATTCTCACGGCTAGGAATAGAATTATCACGCCCTGTATAATTCTCACGAACTCAAAGGGCGTCCCAGCCTCAATTTGCATATGCCGAGCCCCCTCTTGCAAAACGCCGAGGAAAATCCCCGCGAGCACTACGCCGAGGGGGTGGCCCCTCCCCAGCATTGCCGCAGTTATCCCATCGAAGCCTAGCCCATATACGTTGGCCAAGTTCCGGGCTAGACTATACGAGGGCGGCCTCGCCACCACCTGCAATACGCCAGCTAAGCCGGCCACGGCTGCGCCGACGGCGAAGGCGTAGAAAATTGTGCGCCCCGGGCTTATGCCATACGACTTGGCGGCGAGGGGGTTTTGCCCACTCACAGAAATCCGGAAGCCCCACACAGAGTACTTGAGGAAAACGTAGACCAGCGCCGCCACGGCGTAGGCTATGGGAACTGCGAGCGTTAAATCGGTGCCAGGCACTAGGGGAGTCAGCCTCGCCTCAGGCGGCGTCTTCACCGACTCCTCCGGCTGGAGGGGATTTGCAAAAACCGTGGATACCGCCATTATCGATAGCCAGTAGGCTATCCAGTTCATCATAATCGTGCTGACAACCTCGTTAACCCCCCTGAGGGATTTCAATAGGGCGGGAACCACCGCCCAAGCCACCGCAAGCGAGATTCCTGCCAACAGGGCGAGGGGGAGGGCGGCCCACCCCTTCACTAAGTACGCGGCCAACACGGCGCCCAGCGCGCCCATGTAGACCTGACCCTCAGCCCCTATGTTGAAGAGCCCCGCCCTTAGCCCAACCGCAAACGTGAGGCCGGTCAACACTATGGGGGCTGAGAAGGCCAGCGCGGAAAACAGGTACACGTGGTCCATGAGCGGCGTCAACAGCATGGAGCGGTAGGAGGCCGCCGGGTCGTAGCCAGAGGCCCACATGGCCAGCGCCCCTACTACGAAGGCCGCCGCAACGGCCAGAGGTATGTCCAAGCCGGCTCTCATAGCCCCGCCATCTTGCGCCCAACGTATTCCAGCCCCATCTCCTCCACGGGCCCCTGCGCCACGATCTTCCCCTTGAACATGACAGCTATAGTGTCGGCGAGTTTATACGCCTCGTCTAAGTCGCTTGTCACAAGCAGCACGCCGGCCCCCCTATTTCTCGCCTCCACTATGAGGCCGTGGACAAACTCTGTGGTAGCCACATCTAGGCCGCGCGTCGGCTGGTGGGCAATTATCAACTTGGCGTTTCTACTAAATTCCCGCCCTACCACAAGCTTCTGTTGGTTCCCCCCAGACAAGTGTTTAACCACTGCGCGGGGCCCCGGTGCGACTATGTTGTATTCCTCTATCAGCTTGGAGGCAAACTGCTCCACGTCCCTCCACGAGATAAGCCACCTCTTTGCAAACCTATCCTCCATCCCCACTATCGAGTTTTCCATAAGCGTCATTTCCAGCAGAAGTGCCTTGTGCCTGTCGTCGGGTATGTAGGCGTAGCCCCCATGGATCTTAACCACGCCTCTGCCCCTCCTAACGCCCACTATAGCCTCCACCAACTGCTCTTGGCCGTTCCCCTCGACGCCCACTATGGCCAAGATCTCCCTCTCCCGCACTCTAAGGCTCACCCCCTGTACCACCGCCCTTCCACCCTCGTACACCCACAAGTCCTCCACCTCGAGCACCGTCCCCTCGCCTGGTTGCCCCACTCTCTCCACGCCTCCAGCCACCCGCCGCCCAACCATGGCCTCCACCAATTTGTCGACGTCGTACGGGGGCTTAAACTCCCCGGCCACAAGCCCCCTCCTGAGAACCACCACTCTGTCTGCGACCTCTAACACCTCCGGAATCTTGTGCGTAATATACACCACCGCCCTTCCTCCCTCCCTCAGCCGCTTTACCACTTGGAAAAGAGACTTCACCTCCGGCGGAGAAAGCACGGTAGTCGGCTCGTCCAATATGAGCAATTTGGCGCCCCAGTACAACGCCTTGACAATCTCCACCCTCTGCCTAACTCCCAGAGGTAGTTCTTCCACGTCTCTATCCCACTCTACCTCAAAGCCCAGCTCTTGGGCTATTGCGGCCACTTTCTGCCTAAGCTCTTGCGAAATGGGAGAAAGTCCGCCGCCGCTGAGGAGGGCCACGTTCTCCAATGCCGTCAGCCCTGGGATAAGGGACAGGTGTTGGTGCACCATGGCGATGCCGAACCTCATCGCCTCGCGCGCGCTTTTGAACTTCACGGGCTTGCCGTCTATGTATATCTCTCCAGAGGTGGGCCTGTAGACGCCTGAGAGTATTTTCATAAGAGTGGTCTTCCCAGCGCCGTTCTCCCCCAACAACGCCACTACTTCGCCGGGGTTAATGTCGAGAGAAACCCCCCTCAAGGCGTGTGTACCATCTGAAAAAACCTTGTGAATATTCCTAAGCGAGACGTGCATTTACTTAGCGGCGCCTAGGCCGAGCTCTCTCCTAAGCGCGTTCACCTCGTCCTGGGTAGTTGGAAGCGGAACCTTCTCCCGCCCAGATATTATGTCCTGTTTCAACACGTCGACGCCCTCCCACACCCAGCTCGGTATCTGAGACCTCATGGCTCTCACAGTGTTTACAATGTTCTGCGCGTCTTCTTGCCTCACGGCGCCAGCTCTAACCCCTATCTCTATGAACTGAGTCAAGTCGTCTAAGGTGCTTACGCCAACGCCTCCGTCCTTTAAGCCCAACTCGAGGACGCCGCCCTTAAAAGTGCCCCTGGCGGCCATCTCCGCGGCCTTGTAAACGCCTACATCTACGCGCTTCATCATAGACGCCAAAATGAAGCCGGGCTTGATGTAGTCTTGGTCGGCGTCGACGCCTATCGCAAAAGGCGGGCCCATGGTCCGTCCAGCCCTCTTCCCAGCCTCTGCCACGGCCTCAAACACTCCTAAGCCAGTGGCGCCCGCGGCTTGGTAAATTACGCAGACGCCTTGGGAAAGCATGACCTCTGCCGCCTGTTTGCCCTTCGCCGGGTCGTTGAAAGAGCCGGTGTATATGTAGTATATGTCGAACTTTATGTCTTTCCCAAACTTCTGCTTTACATAACGCTCGGCCCACCTCACGCCGTAGGCGTACCCAATTTCAAATTTCCACAACACTGGGATCTCCATGCCTAGCACAATGCCGACCTTTGTGCAGTTGTAGTAGTAGGCCGTCAAGGCCGCCAGAGCGCCCACTAACGCAGAGCCCTCATTCTCCCTAAACAAGATAGATACAACGTTAGGCCTGTCTGGCACATAGCCGTCCACTATGGCAAACTTGGCGTTGGGGTACTCCTGCGACACCTGCTTTACCGCGTCAGTCATTAGAAAGCCGACGGCGACGATCAGCGCAGCGTCGCCAGAGCGCGCGGCTGCCCTCAGATTTGGCACATAGTCGTCCTGCGTCTTGCTTTGAACCTCCTTCAGCCCTAGCCCGAAGTCTCTCGCGGCTTTAGAGGCGCCTAGATACGCCATGTCGTTAAAAGACAAGTCGCCTCTCCCACCTATGTCGTATATCACATAGATAGACTGCTTTGCCGCTTGGGTGGTGGTCTGCGCGCCGGGGCTAGTTGTAGTGGCGGGGGCTTGGGCCGGAGGCCAGGCCAGTAGCACCGCGGCGATAATTACAACAACTACGGCAAGTATTGCGGCCAGAAGTTTTGAGTTCATACGTCACACTTTTCTTAAGTTTTTATCTTTTGGCTCAGTATACGTCCAGCCAATGCCCCAAGCGTAAAGAAGACGGCCCAAAAAACTATCCACAGGAGCACAAACAGGGGGAAGAGGTAGATAAAGCGCATAAGCCGCGGTAAGTCAATTGCGGCGTAGTATAGCAACACCGCGGCTATAGGCGCCAGGACGGCTATGGGGGAGAGGAGCAGGTCACGTCTTGTGGCAAATAGGCCAAACACAACTCCGCCGAGGAAGGGCAAAAGCACCACATTCACCCAATGTGACTCTACGGCAAATCCGAGAAGCGGCAGAGCGACCCCTATATACTTAACCCACTTTAACATACTCGCCCCGCACCCACGGCATGTACATTGCGTCATACAACGGGCTCAGGGGATCGCCATCTGGGCCCCCTGGCAACATCATGTACACGCCTTCCTTAAAGTCCACTATGAATCTTACGCTAGGCCCATGCGATACGTGGAAGTCCGGCGCCACGTTCACCGTAAACCAACTACCCGGGGCAGCAACCGGCCTGTAGTTCAACTGCGGAAATACGCCGCCTAAGACGTGCTCTATGTCGTACGTATGCAAAGACCCCCACGGCTTGTCCACTTTCAACGCCTCGGCCGCGGCCTCCTCTACGACGCCTCTATCCACATACCCCCTCTTAATTGCCTCAAGAGTTACTTCAAACGGCATAAAAGTGAGAGAGACGTTGTACTTGCCCCACGCCAACTTCTGCAACGTGTAAACAAACGTGGCGTATCTCGCCGCGGCAACGGAGTCCGCGGCCATTACGCAGTCCCATTTATTCAACTCGTCAAACAACTTTTTGGCACTCGTGCCGCCGTAGTCCCTCAGCAAGGCTTTCACATCTCTACACGAGATGTCGACCGTGTCTAGCTGAATCTCTTTTATGTCGTCTACAGATACCTTGCCCTTTGCAACTATCTTCTGGGTTATCAACTCCATAATTCTATCATGGCGGTAGCGGTCAGCCCACCTCCACTGGAGGTATATATTGGCGTCTGCCACCTTGTTGTTGGCAGTGGCCAAGTAGGGTGGGTTTACGTAGTTTAAAACACTAGGCAACCACACAAGACGCCGCCACTCGCCCTCCCCCCTCGACCCATTAAACGGGAGATAACCCCCATCTCTGATGGGGAAATAGCCGCTGGCAAAATAAGCCACTACGCCGTGTATGTCTGCATAAACGGTGTTCTGGCTGGGGACTACGAAGTATTTAAGCGCGTTTAAAAACTCTGTCAAATTCCTCGCCTTGCCCATTTGATATAGGGCAAGCGCCTCCAGAGTTACGTTATTGCCGAGCCACCTCATCGCGTATCTTTCCCCATTGTACTCAATAACAGGCCCATGCACCGTCTCGAGAACTACCAAAGTCCTCTGACTACATCTTCCATCGGCGTCGCAAGCCTTCAACACCTCCTCCCTCTTCCCAGCCTCGAGCCAAACGCCGTTGTACAAGTACTTTGTCCCATTCCACACGTAGTAATAGTAGTCAATTACGTCGACGCCTGTGTTTGTAAACCCCCATGCAACAAAGCCGTTTGTGCCTATTACTACGACAGGAGTGCCGGGAAACGCCACGCCCATCACAGTGTAGCCCGGCGCCTCAACTCGTTGAAAAATCCAAATAGGCGGCGCCGACAGTGAGAGATGGGGGTCGTTCGCCAGTATCGGCGCCCCAGACTGAGTGAAATTAGGCGAAATAATCCAGTTATTGCTCTCGCCTAACATATGCATTACAGGCGAGAATGTCGCCCGCCGCGGCAGAATAGGCGTATTAACCTCCCTCTTCAACGCCACCTCTAAGACCCAGGGCCCTGCCCTATCCACCAAGGCCTTGAGAGTTAAGTCGTCCTCTCCCCCGCTTAGAGACCACGCGATTAACTTGTTAATGGCAAAGGTATCCTCTGGTCTCCAGGGCTCAGGTTTTTTGCCCAATATCAAGTACTCCAGTATAGGAGGATTCGTGGCAAGAAAGTCGTTTACTCCGCGGACATACTCCTCCACAAGGGACGCATACTCGGGGTAGTTGGCCTTTATGTATTCCCACGTCTTGGCGGCAGAGATGTAGAGGCCTCTGCTCCTGAAATAAACGTCGGTTTCCAAGGCGGCTGGTCCGAGCAACTCGGCTAACCTCCCCTCCGCAACTCTCCTCATTACGTCCATTTGGAAAAATCGGTAATACGCGTGGGCGTACCCCAGTTTGTAAAACGCCTCTCTCTCACTGTCGGCCTTTATGACTAGTACGTAGTTTTCTAAGGCGGCGGGGGGAGGCGGCCTTGCAACAGCCTTCATAGGCCCGTTAAACGGGTCTGCAAGCCTGAGATAAGAGGGTGGAATAAAAATAGTGGCGATAATAATAAAAACAAGTGCAAGAACTATGATAACTCTCATAAATAGCAAGAATCTACATCCTTTTTAAGTGTGACGAAGCTTACAAGGGCGGATAGGTGAAGACGGCTGAGCAACTGATTTAAATATGTCCACACACGCGGCGTCATGGATTACAGCATAGAACACGGGAAGGTAAAAGAGGCAATTGAAAAGGCCCAGTGCACCGGCGCCAGCCCGCAGGACGTAGCCAACTGCATAGTCGAGCAACTAAAGGCGGCTGGCTACACTCCGTCAAAGGTACAGCTCCTAGATGCCAACGTTGACCCAGTGGAGAAGCCGGAGCAGACCAGGTTCATAAGAATAGAGGCGAACAAGCCCGGCGACAAGAACGTGCACATTTTCACATTCGCCGTGTTGCGCCCAGGGGGGCAGTTCAAGCCGCTTTGGCTCCAGTCCGCCGTAGTAGAACGTTGATGGAGACCGTAAGAGAGCGCCTGATAAAAGTGCTCCTCGAAAGCAGGGAGCCCCTCACGGTTTATCAACTACAGACGCTAGTGGCGACAGACCTCAAACCGGCCGAGCTCTACGACGAGCTGGAACACGTCAAAAAGACGTTGAAGAGGATGGGGTATAGGCTGGAGATGGTGCCAGCCGTGTGTAAAAACTGTGGCTATGAGTTTAGAGACCGCGAACGCCTTAAGAAGCCGAGTAGATGCCCCCGGTGCAAGAGCGAGCGAATTGAGCCGCCCAAGTTCTACGTGGAACTGTTGTAGCTACTTCTTCTTAAACTTCTTGGGCCTGAGGTTGCGGGAGCGGCACCTCCTGCACTTCTCCGCGTCTGGCGGATTGCGGGCGCCGCAGTTTCTACATATCTTGTAGTTAAACCTGTGTTGTAGCACTATTGCCAACTTCTCGGGGTCCAGCGTGATGGGCATGCCCCCTCGAAGTCTTCAATTTATAACTTTTATAGCTGTGCCTACGGGGCTTTGTGTCTTCTCTCCTCGGGGTGGCCAAAGAGGCCGACGAGTTTTACGTGCTCAATATCACAGACAACTACAAGGCGCGGCTCGTCAAATGGTTTGAGGAACTAGAAGCGCGCCTCGTCTCCTCGCTGAAGGCGGGGACCTCCGTCGTGTTAATTGGGCCGCACGGCGTTGGGAAATCTGTCGTGGCCAGATACGTGGCCGCCAAATTGGCAGGCGAGTACTACGCCGTGATTGACCTAGGCGCAGACGTCGTCTCATTTGACAACTTGCTAGAGGTGCTCCCCGAGGTGCCCAACGCCGTGGGGTTCTACGACCCCCTGGGGATAAACTTCTACGACAACCCCCTGGTGCCCCGCGCAGAGCTGGCGGCGGCTTGGATGGAGAAGTGCAGCATGGTGGTTGACCGCGCCTTTTTCTTAAACACGCGCGGCGTCTCCTCGCTCATAGTGTTGCCCCGCGCCCTTTTTGAACTTTCGCCTTGTAGAGAGCAGGTGGAGAAGGTGGCCAGGGTAGTGGACATGGCCGAGTATCTGCGCCACGTGGACTACAAGGCAGCCGCCAGGGAGGTGTTCAACGCCCATGCAGTGGCGATGGGTTGTAGAACTCCGCAGGCAGACGCCTACATCGACTACGTCGCCGATAGACACCGAGACTTAAGCGGAATTTTCGCCCTAGCCGTGTACGGAGCCAAGGCATACGTGAGGCGGAGGTGTGCCCAGTACGACCCCCAGGCGCTGTACAGAGACGCGTTGGAAGAGCTCGCGAAGTTGTACTACCAGCTCTACAAGTCCGTCTTCTTTCCCACGTGTGAAAAAGCGCGGGCAATATCGGCGGCGCTCCTCTTGAGTCTCCAAGGCGAATACCTCCCCCCGGCAGTGGCCCAGGTCTTGCCCAACGCGGCGCAGATAGCGAGGCGGTTGGCGATACTCACCAAGCTTTCCACCTCTGCCGACGTGGTAAAACTCGTGGCCGAGGAGATTTTGGAGGAGCTCAGAGAGCTCTACACGCCTAGAGAGGAATTTGCCACGTCTATCAAATGGGCCGCCGGCCCCAAGGAGTCAGTGGTGGCAGAGGCCCTCAGGCTAAAGGCGGGCGAAATCCCCTGCCTAACTAAGCCCGACTTGGCAAACATACGGTCGATCTACAGGGGGCTGTTGCTCCTAAGCCCAGAGTTCCACCCCAGGCTGGCCGAGGCCATTGCCAGAGTGGCCCTAGGCGGAGACAAGGCGTGTGAGGGAGAGATGCGGGACTACATATGCCACGGCGGCTCGGTGTCAAGAATTGTGCTAGATGCGCTGGGCGGAAGAAGAGTGACGCTAGAAACGCCCCCGCCGCTCCCCAGAGTCGAGTGCGGCTGGAACGACCTAGCCGTGTTGACGGCCATGGCGCAAGTGGACGCGAGGAGGGCGCCGCATGAGTGCGTGGAGAGAGTTGTGCAAATACTTGCAAGCCGCGTCGCAGAGGACCCCCAGGCGCTGGGCCGATTCTACAAACTGTACAGAGACTACATAGACGCGGCAGTGGACAGAGGCGCGCCCCCGGTGTTGAGGCGGTTGGCCATGGCGCATTACCTAGGCGCAGTACCACAGGAGGCCGTTGAGACGCTGAAGAGGCTCGTCTCTGCGGCGCTGGAGTACTCCGATTTTAAGACGGCAGAGGTGGCGCTAGCCGCCTTGGCAAAAATCGATCCCGCAGAGGCCGCTAGGAGTATCCCAAACTGCGACTGCCCCATTTTAAAGGTCTCAGCGCTGTACACGGCTGCCCTACGCCTAATAGAGAAGGGCCTCTACAAAGAGGCCTTAAAAATCGCGGAGGAGCTCGTGGCAGAGGTCAGGCGCGGCGGCGAGAGGTATGAATACACAGAGCACTTCGTCAGAGCCGTCGAAGATTTGTACAAAGAAGCGGCCATCATCTCAGTCCTATAGGACTATTTTGACGAGCTCGCGGGGGTCGTCCTTCAGCGCAGATATGTAAAAAACCTCCTGCGCCCCGACAGCTGCCGCGATTTCGTCAGCCTCTATGTGGAACCCCGCCTCCTTTGCCAAATCCATCTTATTCCCCACGATCACCACCTTTTTAAACGGCTTTATCCCCCTATCTAATAGGCCGCTGTGGATGTCCGTCAGCGCCTTAAGAGTGACGTATTGAAGCACGTCGTACATATACACAGCCTTGTCAACATAGAAAGACCACATACGGGCAAAGTTGTGCACAACTTCAAAGACGTATTGACCAGGCACATCAATGAGGTTCACCTCCCTCCCCGAGAGATAGAGGCGATATATGCCGGGCCTAAGAGTCACAGTGGGCCTCAGCGACACGCCCATGAGTCTGTAGGCAAGAGTCGTCTTCCCCACGCCCCCTACGCCGAGCAGAACAACAATCTGACGCACGTCAACACCCCCACACCCCAATATAAAATTGGCGGAAAACAACAACGTTATACTTAAATACATAGACCATTGTGCGCCTATGAACCCCGTCGGGAGACTAGTCCTTTGGATAGTGCTATACGTAGTAGTAATGGCAATAGTACAGGCAATATTCCAATTCATAGCAGCGCCGCCCCTATCGTTTACACAAGCCCTCGACTACAAAATATACGTCGACATACTCCTCACACTGTTCTTCGGCTGGCAGATAGTCAAAGCCTTTGCAGATATCGTGGCGCTCCCCGTTGCCAAGAAACAGGGCGAGACGGCAGGCCGCGCAGTCTCAAACCTCATTAAGCTCATTGGAATAGGCGCCCTCGCCGCCGCCCTCGCCGGGGCAGTATCCGGAGGCGCCGCCGCAGCGGCGCTAGGCGGCTTCATAGGCCTAGTAATCGGCTTCGCCACTCAGCAGGTATTGGGGCAAGCCGTTGCGGGAACGTTCCTCCTCTTAGCAAGGCCGTTTAAAATCGGCGAAAAAATCGTGGGCGCCGGTCAAGAGGGCGTCGTAGAAGACATCACCGCCATGTATACAGTGATTAGAGACGCCGAGGGCAACAAGGTGCTTATTCCAAACAACAAGCTAATCGGCGACATACTAAAGATCAAAAAGTCCTAACTTTTTTCCACCCACACCTCCACCTCCCAGTTTTCCCTAGGCACAACCACGGCTAGGGCAGGCCTCAGCCCCAGTTTTCCAAGTACCCTCTGGCGGCGCGCCAACAGCGCCCGCTTCTTGCGCAACTTGGCCTCAGTAGGCGACGTGGTAGTTTTAACCTCCACGTGGTACACCTCTCCCCCCTCCACCAACAAGAAGTCCACCTCCCGCAGCGTCTCAACCACAGCCGCCACAAAGTCGGGGCCGCCGACAAGCCGCCTGTAGAGCACCTCCGCCGCCTCCACCTCCTGCGGCAAAAGCCACTGCCACCCCTCCAAAAGAGCCGGGGCCACCCCGTCCAAGACGTAGCTCCTGAGCTCCCAAAGGCCGACAGCCAGCAGATTGGCGTACTCCCCCTCCACGTCTCGGCCCACGTATTTCACAAGGCGCTTCGGGGGGTCAATAAAGACGCGCGGCGTCCCGTGGTCCACCGCAGGCACAAACCACGACTTATGTATAGGCCACTCCACGGCCACGTGCCGCGACACGACGTCAGGCACGTCTTCCTTCGGCAGAGCGGCGCCCCGCGGCTTCAACACCTCAGACGAGTAGAGCCCCTCCACTAACAAGGCCACGGCCTCCCCCCTTGCCGCCCCCGGAAACAGCCTCGCGAAAATCCACTCGCCAAGGTACCCCACCTCGCCCCCCAGCGCCTCTAGCAGATTTACCCTAATCAACGTATACAAGGCCGCGCACATTTTTCAACACATCGTTTAAACAGGCCCCGCCCCATGTATTTAAACCTATGTTTTCTATATAGCGTGATTTCAAAGCTGTTAGACCCCCAAAGCGCCGCCATCGTAGGCGCCTCCCCGAAGCCGGGGACAGTGGGCTACGTCTTGCTGGAGAACTTGGCAACCCGCTTCAAGGGCAGGGCCTACCCCGTCAACCCGAAGTACGACGTGGTAGAGCTCTGGGGCCGCAAAATAAAGTTCTACAAGTCACTCCTAGAAGTTGAAGACGACATAGACGTCGCCGTGATCGCCACGCCCGCCCCCACGGTGCCCAAGATACTCGAGGAGGCAGGCCAAAAGGGGATAAAGGCGGCCGTGGTGATAAGCAGCGGCTTCGCCGAGGCGGGCAACGTGGAGCTAGAAAACTGGGTCAAGGCAGTGGCCAAGCAGTACGGCATACGCCTACTAGGCCCCAACTGCATCGGCGTATACAACGCATACACAAACTTCGACACCCAGTTCCTCCCAGTGGAGAGAGCCGGCCGGCCGCCGCCTGGGCCAATAGCCCTGATAAGCCAAAGCGGCGCAGTGGCCACGGCCATAATGGACTGGGCGGCCAGGAGGAGGCTAGGCATGGGCTTTGTAGTAAACTACGGAAACAAGGCAGATGTGACAGAGGTAGAGCTCTTGGAGGCCTTCGCCGAAGATGAGAGAGTAAAAGTCATAACCATGTACATGGAGGGGCTTAAATACCCAGGCGAGGCCAAGAGGCTGTTAGACACGGTTAGGAGGATAGCGCCCAAGAAGCCCATAGTGGTGTACAAGGCCGGCAGAGGCAGCACCGCGGCGCAACGCGCCGTGAGAAGCCACACGGCGGCCATGGCGGGCACCTACGAGATGTACCACGGCCTCTTCAAACAGGCAGGCGCAATAGAGGCATCCTCAGTGAGAGAAATGTTCGACATGGCCAAGGCCCTCGCCACCCAGCCCACGCCCCGCGGCCCCCGCGTCCTCGTAGTGACAGACTCCGGGGGGATGGGCGTCCAGGCGGTAGACGCCCTCGAGGCGCTGGGGCTGGAGGTCCCCGAGGTCCCCGAGAGCATAGCTAAAGAGCTCAAGAGAGAGCTACTCCCCTTCGCCGCAGTCTCAAACCCCATAGACGTGACGGGGAGCGCCACAGACGAGCACTACAAGATCGTGCTAGACATGCTGCTCCCCACAGCCTTCTTCGACATGGCGCTTGTGGTAACCCTCATGCAGGTGCCCGGCCTCACAAAAAACCTCGCCGAGTACATAATAGGGGCGAAGAAGTACGGCAAGCCCATAGTGGCGGTAAACTTCGGCGGCAGCGAGCTCGTGCAAAAATTCGAAGAAGCCCTCGAAGACAGCGGAGTGCCCACCTACCCCACGCCAGAACGCGCCGCAAAGGCCCTCTGGGCGTTATACAGGTACAGCCAAGTGAGGCGGAGGCTATGACCCACCCCATCGTCGCCAAGGCCCTCTCCGAGGGGAGAAACAAGCTGAGAGAAGACGAGGCCCTAGAACTACTACGCCACTACGGCATACCCACCCCCGACTTCGCCCTAGCCCACAGCGAGGAGGAGGCAGTCGCCGCCGCGGAGAAGATCGGATATCCGGTAGCCCTAAAAGTGGTCTCCCCCCAGATAGTCCACAAGACAGACGTAGGCGGCGTAGTACTCAACGTCACAACCCCCGACGGCGTGAGAGAAGCCTGCAGAAAAATCAAGGCCATCACCAAGACAGTCCCCTACGCAGAGATAGAGGGAGTACTCGTCCAAAAAATGGTGCCAAAGGGCGTGGAGCTAATCGTCGGAGCCCTCTACGACGAAATCTTCGGCCACGTAATCCTCTTCGGCCTAGGCGGAATATACACAGAACTCTACAAAGACGTGTCAATGCGCCTAGCCCCACTCGACGAACAAGACGCCTGGGACATGGTCAAAGAGGTAAAGGCATACAAGCTCCTCACAGGCTTCAGAGGAACACCGCCACGCGACATACCCGCGGTAGTAGACGTCATAGTCAAGTTCTCACGCCTACTAGAAGAAAACCCAGAAATAACAGAAGCCGACCTCAACCCAGTAATAGCCCTAGAAGAAGGCAAAGGCGCATACGTAGTAGACGCCAGAATCTACGCCAGACAAATTTAAATCAGACAGATTTACGCCCGTGAAGCAGTATGACTGTTGTGAGCTAAAAGCCCTGAGATATGTCAAGGGGGGAGAGCCACGAGACGTATTTAGGCTATACGGAAAACTCGTCAAGCAGGTATTAAACAGCCCCGGAGGCGTTAGAAGAGAGGACGCAGAGCTGGCGGCAAAGAAGGTAGCCGAAGAGGAGGGAATCAAGCTGGGGGACACGAGCCTATACGCTATGTTATACAACGACCTTAGACGTCTCGGCGTAGTCACTGTGGGCACAGGCAACTGGGTCGGAGAAGGCAGATTCACGCCGCTAGGGGAGTGGCTCAAGAGGTGCCGCGACTTAGACGAAGAGACACTAGGCGCATTATTGTTCCTCCTCTGCGTTGTGAAGGATTGGCCATTAGCAGAAGAAGAGGCAGGCGTATGTGTAAAGGCCATAGAGAGGCTACCCCGCAACTACCTAAAGGCCGCAGCTGAGAGAGTCGAAGAAGTACTAATTGACTGTATGCCATATGGCGCAGATATATCTAGGCTAGCAGCTCTGAGAGAAGAGCCCTAACCTCATTGACGCCCGAGGGATTAACTTTCACAAACCTAACCTCAATGTCGAGCATTGGAGTGAGTTTTGTCCGTATTACTGGTGGATGATCCAGCGTGGGTTTCTCTAAGGCGACTACTACAGCGGTTAATCTCCCATTTCTAGCGACGTCGAGGAGGTATGCGGCAAGTCTAATGGCATCCGCAAGGGCAAGCCGCCCTCTGTTAAGCTCCCGATACTTGGCATCCACCACCACGACCTTTTCCCCTTGCTTGATCGAAATATCGGGTCTCGGTCTCCTCCCTGTCAGTTGTTTAATGATGCGGGATACAGGAGCCTTATTGAAATAGAAACGGGTATTCCCCACCTTTAGACAACGTGAGCCGCAGAGCTCTACGTCTCCTCCAACCGCTTTTAAGAACTGGGCAAGGACGTAAAGCTCGTACAGCTTAGTGCTAGGGACCAAGAAGAGCCTAGCCAACTCCCCGCCCCTGCCCCCGCCGCCCCTCACGGGAAGCGCCAGGCGCCAATATTCGCCGAATTCCCCACCATCGGCCCAATACGCCAAATCCCCTACCTCAGCCAAGACAGCCTCAGCCATGTGCAATATGTAGTTCAGGTAAAACTCGGCCACCTTCTTGACCTCTGGCGACTCCCCCAGCACCTCCTTGGCAAAATCCCGCGCCTTTTCCACATCCTTGACGAGTCTCCTCAATGCAAACACGACAGCGTTAGCCAAAGCCCTATTAGGCACCCGCCTCCTCCTCAACAAGACGGTGCGCCCCTTCGCCACGTCGAGAAAACCCACAGACGACTCCACAAACTCAGTCAAAAACCTAGGCTCCCTAGACGCCGCCCTATACACCTCCCAGAGATGTGACACTGCGCTCGTAAGCACCGCAAGCGAGTGAGCCAACTCCACAGACCCCAAGGCAAAGACGTGGAACCTCAAGGGAAGAGCAGCCGCCTCCCTAACCATCTCCACATAGTTCTCAACCCTAGGCTCCACCACAAGCGTCACCTCGCCGTGCCTATCCTCGCGTTTATCCTTGTATTCATATGCGCCCACCCAAAAGCCAGAGAACGCCCTATCACCCCTCACATCTGGCCGCGGAGTGTCCACAACGCCGAGAGGCGATCTGACACTAATCGCAGCCCTCATGTTTAACAGCGCCGCACGCAGCTTGCTTGGTTCCAAGTTGCACTTTCTGGCTTTTTCCGATATGAGAAACAACTCCCCCTCCCTAATTCTACAAACCGCCATCACCCAAGGTCGATGGGAAGCTCGTCAAACAGTCCCCTAAACAGCCTAGCAGTAAAAGACTGCTCGCCAAATAACTCCCCAACCTTGGAGTAAATATTTTTAAGCGTCTCAAGCTCTTTTACCTCTTGGCTCAAGAGGTACCTCTGCCTAATCTTCGGCAAAGCCATCGACAGATAGGGTACGGCAAGCGACGCCGTGGCAAGATCTAAAAAATCGTGTTGAGAAAACTCGCCAGGGTTGTCGAAAAGACGCGGGGCTTTGTCCCTGAAAACCATGTACACAGCCGCCAGTTTAAGCATGTCGACGGCCAGAGAAGGCCCCACCTCAACCCCCAACTTCTCCCCCACCTCCACAACCCACGACAGCACTCTAGAGACCCCCAGCCCCCTTGCAAACTCCCTCAACTCGCCGACGGTGGGAAGCCCAATTCTAATTAATGCGGGTATGTCCCCGCCCCTAGGCTCAATAGAGAGTTCTTCCAAAGCCACCTCCACGTAGGGATCTAAGTCGAAGTCGTCCCTTAGCTCCTCAACGCGGACCTCAGACGCATACTTTTCGTGCGGAGGCGCTACATATACATACGCAAATCTTCTCATCAGGGCAAAGCTCAACTTAAACAACTGGGCCCTATCCACCACGTTCATAGTAGCAAAAACCCTAAACGAGAAAGGCAGGTAGTACACCCCCGGCTCCACCCCCAACGGCCTCGCCAACTCCTCGTCAAGCTCCAACACGGGGACCTTATCCCTGTGAGCCAAGTCAAGCGCCGTGAAAACTCTACCAAGAGCCAAATCGACATTAGCCCTATTAATCTCGTCAAAAACAAACTGACAAGGCCCCCTCCCCTCCCTAATACTCCTCCAACTCTCCACCACCGCCTTAGCAAATGAGCCAAGCCGAGGCCTCGCCCCAGAGCCAGAAGCCACAAAATGTAAAACCAAATCATCATACGTTAACCCATCCCGCCCAACCTCAACCACAGGCTCACACCCCGTAAAAAGCTTGGCAGAGTCCAACGCAAGCCGCGTCTTCCCAACCCCAGGCGCTCCGACGAATAATAGGTTCTTCCCTGCCACCAACGCCAAAGCCACAAACCTCTTAACCCTCTCATCCACAAACCCCCGCCTCTGCACAGGGGCACCGCCGCGGAGCCCAACCTCAACAAGTCTCCTCCCCACCTTAACGTCAACTTCATACAAATACGCCTGCTGAACCTCGACGCCGAAATTCTTCGCCTCGTCAAGGAGGATAGGCCTCGGAAACTCCACAAACCCCTCCAACTCCACCAGGTAAAACTGGTCGTAGTCTCCCCACTCAGACAGATACTCTGACTCAACCCCCCGCCGCAAAAGCTCCTCTCTATCGACTACTTTAGCCTCAGACGCCACCCTAGACACCCCTACGAAGCTCCCCCTACGCCTCGACTTACTCCTCGTCGCAATGTAGTGAATAACACAGTCGCCACGCCTAACAGCCTCCATGACTCTCCACCTCTCCCCCACAGGACTCCACAAAAACCTCCCCACATGCGCCTCATCCCTAGTAACTTCCACAAAGAAACGCCCACAATCCACGACAGACAAAAGCCCCACTTAAAAATACGTGCAGCCCCAACACAGATAAGCGTCCTAGTCATATCCCGTTGAAAGTACCCGGACAACCAACAAAAATATCTACAACCCAGCAGAGGCGCACATGGGAGGGGCGGAGACCCACCGGGGCAAGCCCTCCAGGCTAGAGGCCATCGCCCACGCCCTACACGTATCTGCGGCAGCGGCGAACCTCGCGGTGCTCTCCGCCATACTCAGCTTCATGTTAAAGTACGGCGCAATCATGCCAGCCGTCGCGGCCGGCATAATAATCACACTCCTTATGGTTGCAGGTGCCCTCTCCGCGTGGGCCCTAGGCAAGCACAGGCTACACAGCTACTCCCTCGGCTCCTACGCCCTAGCCCTGGCGTCAGTCGCCGACAAGGCAAGCCCCGAGGGGATACTACTCACGACAATCATACCCCTCATCTACATCGCCGGACTCGCGCAATCAACAGTAGAGTAACGCTAAGCTGGCAGTCGCAGCGGCGCTCCACACGCCCCGCACCCCGACCCTGCAACCATAACAGCGGACACCCCTCAACACCGGCACCACTCCCCCAACAAGGCCCCACAGGCGTAAACCTCCTCCACCAGTCTCGTTCAAGGTCACGTGAGTCTCGCGAAAGACGGCTGGGCGGAAAACCGCCCGCCGAAGCGTCTCCGCTAGAAACATCCGGCGTCGCGGCACAGCTGCGAGCCGCGGCCGTGGAACTCCACCTCGACGCCGAGCCTTCCCCTGTAGTACTCTCTGACGTATCTGCCGGGCATCCTCATTCTCTCAAAACACAGCACAGCCCTCTTCTCACCGCACGTGAGAAGTCTGAGGCAAGCCTCCAGTTGCGCCACCACGTCCTCGTCTATTCCAAGGCTTGACTTGCACTCCACCGCCGCGCAGTCGCACACCGCGTCGCAGGCGGGTCCGCCCACAGAGCCGCGCCTATTGCCAATTGTGTGGTTTTTATCTACCGGCTCGCAGCGCATTCTTGACTGCCCGGAGCGCCCTCTCCAAGTTCTCCAAAACCCTCAGCTGAGCCTCGTCCATATCCACCTCTCCCCCACGCAGGTCCAGCTCCTCGGCGTACGCGTCCCCCACCCTCCTCAAGTGGAACCGGTAGACCTTGACAGAGGGCCGCTCGCCCACATCCACGCCGAGCTCCCCAGGATTCGGGTGAGCCGCCAAGGCCGCAACCCACGCAGTGAGAAGGTCGCTGTGGGTAGTGACCAAGAACCCCTTGCCCCGGGACGCCTCGGCGTATAAAAACTTGGCAAACTCAAACACGGCGTCGTCGTGGAGATGGGCCTCCGGCTCCTCAAGCACGAGATTCCGACAGCCGCCACGCCTAGCCAAATCCGCCAGAGAAACCACCATCGACGAGGGATTCCTCACCTCCACACCCCCCTCAAACACAGCCTCCTGAGAAACCACAATGTCAAACGCCGACGCCAGCCACCTAGCCGCAGCCGGGTATAGGCTATTACACCACTCCAGAGTAGACCAGGGGTAGAAAAGCGGGTCAAAATCGAAGAACCCCTCCCTCCCAACCCTCAGACTCTCCTCCACCTGCTTAGCCGCAGCCTCCACCAAGTCGCCCCCCACCTTAAAATTCCCCAACACATCCTTTTCGACAAGGAGGACTCTGCCCCCGTAGTTCAGCTTAACCACCACAGACTTCGCACCAGCCCTAACAGGAATCTCCAAAGCAAAGTCCTCGAGCTGTTGTAGAAACAGCTCAGACAAAGGCCGCTCTTTGACGGAACGCCCCCGCCTCCTCTCCGCAAGCGCCTTCGCGTACTCGACGGACGCCCTGTACAACGCCGTTGTGACAGCCGCCAGAGACCTAGCCACAATGCTCTTACCAGCCCTATTCACACCCACAAAGAGAGTAAGGCGGGCCACCTCAACCGACACCCGCTCCAAAGGCCCCAAATTCCAACCCTCAAACAGCACAGCCCCCACACACCCGGAGAATAAAAACAAAACGCCCCCGGCGCTACCCCACGTCTACAAAAAGCGAGTAAAAATTCGCGAGGCCCGGCGTAAAGAGGCCAAGAGGCTCCCCATCAGCCGCCCTAAGCACATGCGGACAGGCGTCAGACAAAGGCCAGTCCAAGACAACGGAATTGGGAACATCCACCTCCACCAACTGCGGAATCACAAAAGGCCTAGAACAGCCCCACCCCCGCACCTCCACCACAAGCCCCAGCCTCCTAGCCAAACCAGCCACATACCCCAGCAGAGCCTCCGCCACCCTCGCCCCCTCCTCTGCGCAAGCCACCAGCCTGGGGGCACCGCATGGGGACGCCGCTTCGTCCACGTCGCCTTGGAAAGGCTCTACCACTCTCACATACCCCACCTCGCCGAACTCCGCCAGCGGGTTTTCCACTGTGGGCACGAACTTTGCGAGGTAAAGACCGTCGTCTCCCACGATGACCCAGCGCCGGGGCGCGCCTTCGGCCCCGTAGTCGAGCACCCCCAACACCCTGTGCCAAGCCAGCCACTGGCCCACCCGGAGGTAGCCGTTGCGCCGCCTAACCACGGGGAGCTCTTGGCCGAGGAGGGCTGTGCCTCTGCGCGGAAGAACGTGCTTCAGCCCCTCCCTACACCTCCGAAGAGAAATCAGCTCGTCATAGCTGTACTCCTCCACAGAAACAACCTCAAAACCCTCAGACACCGCCAACTTGTGCAAGATAGGGACAAAGTAGCCCCCCTCCGCCTCTATGTACATATCGCCAGACAAAAACCACCAACGCGTCGGCGCCCCAGAAGCCAGCAGAGGCGGCATACACCACGGCCTAAACTCAGCCACACCCCCACCCCACTCCCGCCCCTTCCAAAAAGACTCCCTAAACCACCTAAGACGCCCAGCGCCACACCGCCTCATATTCTCCAACACGTCCACCATCCACTCAGCCCCCCAAAACACGCTCGTACAATAAGCCGCACCCACATAGCCGCCGCGCGCCACGCCGTAGACAAACCTATCATAAATCCTACAGCAACGCGCAATAGACGTCATAAATGCCACCAATGAGCCCCCGGCCTATAGACACTACACGTATCCGCCAGCGGCCAGTCCAGCGCCTCTCTGCCTAGGGCCACCTCCTCTGGGCTTCCTAACAACACGTGCGGCACGCCCCTCTCCGCCTCGCATCTATGCCCCAAGCTTCTCAACAAGTCGGTGGTCTCTTCCGTACAGGCCACCAGCCTGGGGGCGCCACACGGAGAGGCGACGTCGTCCACGTCCCCCTCGTAAGGCGCAACGACCTTCACGTACCCCACTTCGCCTATCTCCTCTAGAGGCTCCTTAGCGGTGGGCACAAACTCTGCAACATACAAGCCGTCATCACCCACGACTACCCACTTTTTGGCCGCCTCCCCGGGCTGGTAGTCCAACACCCCCAACACTCTATGCCAAGCCAGCCACTCGCCCACGCGCAAATACCCAAGGCGCCTCCTCACCACTGGGAGCTCGGCGCCGAGGAGTGAGCCGCGGCCTGGAAGAGTGAGGGGTGGGCCGATGGGAGACACCACGAGGTTGTTTGCCTCGTAGGCAGTCCTGGGAGGGGGGCGGTAGAAGACGCACTTACACAAGCTGTAGTCCACCACATCCCCATAGAACCCATGCTGGCGCACAACTCTAAGCCCGCCCGGAGCCAGTACGTAGGCCACGTCGTCGGCCGGGGGGTACTTGAGGAAGTCAAAAAACTGAGCCACAGGCGCGTATACCCACCACCTAGACCCCTCAATAGGCGGCACACAGAGGGGGCGAAAGCCCCCCTCAAAGACCCCCTCTACCACAAAGCCAAAAAGCCTCCACCAACGCCCGCCGAAGATGACGAAAGGCCTACCGCGGACGTACCCCTCGTAAGGCCACGGAGAAAAGACCTGCCCCACCAGCTCCAAAACCCTCACCCTCTTCTCGCCCCCAGGCACCACGTAGAAGACAAACCACTCCCCCACCCTCCCCACAAGGTCAGCCCAGCCCAAGTCCCACTCATCCGCATACTGAAGCAAGATGAGACGAGAAGAGCGGTAGATAAACAGCTTAAGCTTGTAAAAAGGCGCCAGCGAAATCATCTAAAACACCTCTCAACAGCCGACTTTAAATCCCTCTCGCCCTTAGGAACGTCGTCGAGCAAGACAAACCGCGCCACGAGCTGGCGGCCCAAGACCTGATACGTCACAAAAAGCGGCGCCACCCCCACCGACCTATCCAACGCCCTATGCCAGCGGAAAATCTGCGACTCCACCCGCGGATAAGCCACGTACTCCAAGGCGCCGTAGCGCTCCGCCAAAGGAGCATCCACCGTCGCCCCCGACCCAGCATCCACCGCAAGGCCCACCAAGGCAACCCCCCGCCGAGTAAACCGCCGCCCATCAAAAAGCCCCTCCTCAACAAGGCGGTCCAGCTTACCCCTAAAGCCCCTGTACAAATCTTCAAACGTCCCGCCTTCCACCTTAGACACCTCAAGCCACAGAACCCGCCGGCCATCCTGCATAAGGCCAAGGGCATCTGGGCCATCCCCCCCCCCCCCCACCTCAGACGGGAACTTGACGTTGACCACCTGCGGCAGAGGCCCGCCGTGGTACCTCAAGTTAATCACCTCCACCTCCCTAGAAAGCCTCGGCGCCATGGAGTACTGCGCCAAGTAGCCCCGGTTATACAACTCCTGCAGAAGAGCCACGTACCCCCCAACCCTAAACACCACCACCCCACGCCCCACATAGCCCACCCCCACGGGAGGACGCCCACCCGCCTCCACAGCCGCCGCCAAGAGGCCCCACACACCCTCCCGCCCCAGCCTAACACCCTCAGGCTCCCTAGCCGCCAAAACCCCAAGCCCCACAAGCACATCCCACAGCCCCACACCCCCCACAAAGAGAGACTCCCTACCCCTAAGAGGCTTGAAGGGGATAACCCACGACGAGCCGCCCCCCTCCACCACCAACGCGTCCCCCACCACTTGTACCCTCGCCTCCGCGTGGGCCACGTGCTCTTGCGCCGCGCCGGCGGCACCTCTTTCAAACACCGCGAGGTCCGGCCAGTACAGGCGCAGGCGGCCCCCAGACGGCTCCCCCACCACCCGCCCCACCCCCAGCGACTTGTACACGCGGAGGACCCCCTCTCAAACCCCCCGCAGAACCTCCTCCTCACCACCCCTAAGCTCCAGCTGACGCCTCTCCCCATCCCAGGCCCCCCACGCCGCCCTCCACACGCCCCCCACCTCCACCACGAAGTAGTAGGTGGCGCCCCGCCGAAACACGAGAAGCCCCTCCCCACTCCACAGCCTCTCAAACCCCTCAGGCGCCGCCCCAGACGCCGCCGCCAGGCCAAAAAAGCCGTCTACCCCAAGGACAACGTCCCCACGCCCGCGCCCCACGTCCACGAGGCGCGCCGCCACCCCCAAAAGCCTAAGCCCAGCACAGAAGAGGGGCCCCGCCCCCCGCACCCTCGCCGAGAGGTCCTCCCCAAACTCGACAGCCCTCCCGCCAACCCTAAACGCCAGCCCGCCCGCGTACGTCGCCCTCCACCGCCCCAGCCGCCCAAGCAGAGCGTCGCGGAACCCACCATAAAGCTCAAGGCCCCGGCGCCCCAGGGTAGAGGAGACCCCCACCTCCCTCAGCAGGCTATGTATCTCCGCCAAGTCCCCCCACGACACCTCTCCGCCGGCGTATATACCACCCCTAAACCTCTTCCCCACACCCCTCAGCTCAACGAGGACGGGCCTCCCCCACCTGTAAAACCAAACCCGCGCCCTAAGCCACCCACGCCCCACGTCCAAGACCTCCGCCAAGAGGCGTCCCCCACAGAGAGGCGCAGAGAAGACGCCAAACCCAGGCGGTACACAAGTCCAGCACACACCTCGCCCCCCAGCACCACAGACCCACCCACGGCCCTGCCCCCAAGCCCCTCAGCCACAGCCCCCACAGCCTCCCCACAGCCCCCCTCCACACAGCGCAGGCGGCACCCCACAACCTCAAACACGCCCCCAAACGCGCCAAACCGCCTAGGCCCAAACACAGGCCCCAACACCCCGTCCACCTTTGCCAACGCCTCAGCAGAGACGCACACAAGCCCCCCGAGGCCTGGCATAAATAGTTAACGGACACGCCCCGCCGGGGAGAGGAGAGAAAAACTTTTAAACAAGTGTGTTCTAGGAAGGTCGCGCGTGAGGCCGGGCAAAAGCCCGGCCGAAAATCATCTTCATGTTCCCCGGACGTCCCCCCCTGGGATCCCCCAGGCCGGGGCGCCGGGGAGAAACCCCCACGCCGCCGCCGAGGAGAAGCCCGGACAAACCCACCCCCCGGGCGGCCTTGCGGCCGTCCGAAACCGGTTGATCCTGCCGGACCCGACCGCTATCGGGGTAGGGCTAAGCCATGCGAGTCGCGCGCCCGGGGGCGCCCGGGAGCGGCGCACGGCTCAGTAACACGTGCCTAACCTAACCTCGGGAGGGGGACACCCCCGGGAAACTGGGGTCAATCCCCCATAGGGGAAGGGCGCTGGAAGGCCCCTTCCCCGAAAGGGCTGGCGGCCGATCCGCCGCCAGTCGCCCGAGGGTGGGGGCACGGCCCATCAGGTAGTTGGCGGGTTAAAGGCCCGCCAAGCCGAAGACGGGTAGGGGCGGTGAGAGCCGCGAGCCCCGAGATGGGCACTGAGACAAGGGCCCAGGCCCTACGGGGTGCAGCAGGCGCGAATACTCCGCAATGCGGGCAACCGCGACGGGGCTACCCCGAGTGCCGGGCGAAGAGCCCGGCTTTTGCCCGGTCTAAAAAGCCGGGAGAATAAGCGGGGGGCAAGTCTGGTGTCAGCCGCCGCGGTAATACCAGCTCCGCGAGTGGTCGGGGTGTTTACTGGGCTTAAAGCGCCCGTAGCCGGCCCGGCAAGTCGCTCCTGAAATCCCCGGGCTCAACCCGGGGGCCGGGGGCGATACTGCCGGGCTAGGGGGCGGGAGAGGCCGCCGGTACTCCGGGGGTAGGGGCGAAATCCGTTAATCCCCGGAGGACCACCAGTGGCGAAAGCGGGCGGCCAGAACGCGCCCGACGGTGAGGGGCGAAAGCCGGGGGAGCAAAGGGGATTAGATACCCCTGTAGTCCCGGCCGTAAACGATGCGGGCTAGCTGTCGGTCGGGCTTAGGGCCCGGCCGGTGGCGAAGGGAAACCGTTAAGCCCGCCGCCTGGGGAGTACGGCCGCAAGGCTGAAACTTAAAGGAATTGGCGGGGGGGCACCACAAGGGGTGAAGCTTGCGGCTTAATTGGAGTCAACGCCGGAAACCTCACCCGGGGCGACAGCAGGATGAAGGCCAGGCTAACGACCTTGCCGGACGAGCTGAGAGGAGGTGCATGGCCGTCGTCAGCTCGTGCCGTGAGGTGTCCGGTTAAGTCCGGCAACGAGCGAGACCCCCGCCCCTAGTTGCTACCCCTCCCTACGGGGAGGGGGGCACACTAGGGGGACTGCCGGCGTAAGCCGGAGGAAGGAGGGGGCCACGGCAGGTCAGTATGCCCCGAAACCCCGGGGCTGCACGCGAGCTGCAATGGCGGGGACAGCGGGATCCGACCCCGAAAGGGGGAGGCAATCCCGTAAACCCCGCCCCAGTAGGGATCGAGGGCTGCAACTCGCCCTCGTGAACGTGGAATCCCTAGTAACCGCGTGTCACCAACGCGCGGTGAATACGTCCCTGCCCCTTGCACACACCGCCCGTCGCACCACCCGAGGGAGCCCTCTGCGAGGCCCCTCGCCGCAAGGTGGGGGGACGAGCAGGGGGCTCCCAAGGGGGGTGAAGTCGTAACAAGGTAGCCGTAGGGGAACCTGCGGCTGGATCACCTCCACCCGGGGGTGGGTAGTCCAAAGGGCTTCTCCTCGGCCCCGCAAACCGCCGCTCCGCACGGCAAAGCCGCCCGGTGGATGGCTCGGCTCGGGCGCCGAAGAAGGGCGTGGCAAGCTGCGATAAGCCCGGGGTAGCCGCAGGCAGGCTTAGAACCCGGGATCCCCGAATGGGGCTTCCTGCCGGGGCCGAATAGGCCCCGGCGCCCCGTAAGGGGCGGGAACGCGGGGAAAGGAAACATCTTAGTACCCGCAGGAAGGGAAGCCAACAGGGACCCCCTGAGTAGGGGCGACCGAAAGGGGGATAGCCCAAACCAAATCCTCGCGGGACAACCGTGGGGAGATGTGGGGCTTGGGCCCGGGCAACCGCCGGCGGGCGGTAGCCGAAGTGGGCTGGAATGCCCCGCCGTAGAGGGTGATAGCCCCGTAGGCGAAACCGCCCGTGGCGGAGTCCCGGGGTCCCGGAGTACCTCGGCTTAGTTTTGCCGGGGGAACGCGCCGGCCACTGGCCGGCAAGGCTAAGCACGTCCCGAGTCCGATAGCGCACTAGTACCGTGAGGGAAAGCTGAAAAGAACCCCGGAAGGGGGGTGAAAAGAGCCTGAAACCGGGCGGCTACAGTGGGGCAGGCCCGAAAGGATGCCCCCTCCCGAAGGAAACCCCGGTGACGGGGGAGTACGAGGGAGGGGGTCCAGGGTCTGCCCTTACGTCTAGAAACACGGGCCGGGGAGTTCACGGCCGTGGCGAGCCTAAGGGGTTCAACCCCGGAGGCGTAGGGAAACCGACAGCCCGCAGCGGGGCAACCCGCGAGGGGCGGGGTCTTAAAGGGCCCGTAGTCACGGCCGTGAGACCAGAAACCGGGCGATCTAGCCCTGGGCAGGGTGAAGCGGGGCGAAAGCCCCGTGGAGGCCCGAAGGGGTTCTGATGTGCAAATCGTTCCCATGACCTGGGGCTAGGGGCAAAAGACCAATCAAGCCCGGTGATAGCTGGTTCCCCCCGAAGCGGGTCTCAGCCCGGCCTCCCCGGAGGCGGCCGGCGGGGTAGAGTACTGATCGGGGGTGCGGGAGCCGAAAGGCTCCGGCCCCCGGTCAAACTCCGAACCTGCCAGCGCCGTAGAAGGGGGGAGGCGGGGGCGGTGGGGTAAGCCTCCGCTCCGAGACGGGAACAACCGAGACCGGGGTTAAGGCCCCCAAGTGCGGGCTTAGTGTCAATCTAAAAGGGCGTCCCCCGCCCAAGACAGCGGGGCCGTGGGCCTAACAGCAGCCATCGGCTAAGCAACGCGTAACAGCGGACCCGCCGAGGCGGGGGGCCCCGAAGATGTACAGGGACTAAGCCCGCCGCCGAGACCCCGGCCCGCGGGCCGTTGGCCCGCGTGGGGTAGGGGGGCGCGGCCGTGGGGCAGAAGCCGGGCCGTGAGGTCCGGTGGACCCGCGGCCGACGAAGATCCCGGCGGTAGTAGCAGCGAAGAGGGGTGAGAAGCCCCTCCGCCGGAAAGGACCAGGGTTTCCTGGCAACTTCAATAGGCCAGGAGTTAGCCGGTCCTAAGGCGGGGCCTAATAGGCACCCGCCGAAAGGGAAACGGGTTAATATTCCCGTGCCGCGGGGGTAGGTTCTGCGGCAACGCAGGCCCCGTCCCCGACGCCTCGGGATAGGGCGGGCGGGACTGCCGTCCCGCTTAACCGTCGAAGGCCGGGGAGTGCCGTAATGGCGAGAACCGGCCGAAGGCGGGAATAGCCGGGGGTTTCCCCGGTCCGCCCGACTCCTGGGGCCCGTGAAAAGGGGACGGGGAACGAGCCCCCGCGCCCGTACCGAGAACCGACGCAGGTGCTCCTGGGTGAGAAGCCCAAGGCGGCTCGGGTGACCCCGGGCCAGGGAACTCGGCAAATTGGCCCCGTAACTTCGGGAGAGGGCGCGGCGGAGGATTTAATTTATAGGATCCATCGGAAGCTGTGAGGGACGCGAGGGAGCGTTTAAATCAACTCATTGGATTTCTTGTAGGCGATGGATTTTACTACATGAAGAGGAGCAGGAAAAACTACTTAGTTGGATTTGTCCAGAGCTCTAAGAGGAGAGAAATACCAGAAGTCTACAAATCGTTGCTGTCGATAATATTTAACAGAAAGCCCATTGAGGAAAGAGCGCCAAACAATGTAGTAAAGGTATATATCTATTCAAAAGACGCATATTATTTCTTCAAGGAGATAAAAGACGATCCAGCCAAATATTTCCGCCAAATTCCGCCGGAGGAGAAGATAAAATTCCTAGGCGGGTTCACAGACGCAGAAGGAACAGTTAAGAGGGATCGAATTATTTTATACAACGCCAATAGGGATTTGCTCATTGAAATACAGGAATTTTTGAAGACGCTTGGAGTCAGATCTACTCTACACTACCACCATGGTGCATATGAGCTACACATATGGGAGAAAAGGAGCAGGGAGATAATTATGGCTCTCTGTAAGAATTACTCCTCCAAAATATCCTCCCTTTTCTCTTAACTCTTTCTCTTAACTCCGCCGCGCCCCCCGAGAAGGGGTGCCTGCGGTCTTGGGGTATACCCCCGGGACCGCAGGTCGCAGTGGCAAGGGGGACCTGACTGTTTAACAAAAACATAGGTCCCCGCGAGCCCGTAAGGGTGTGTACGGGGGCTGAATCCTGGCCACTGGCGGTACGTGAACCCCGGGTACAACCGGGCGAAGCGCCGCTGAAGGCCGGGGGTAACTCTGACCCTCTTAAGGTAGCCAAATGCCTTGCCGGGTAAGGGCTGGTGGCGGGGGTCATCTTTATGTCCTCAGTAGCCTATCTGCTCGGCCTAATTGTGGGGGATGGCGGGCTGTACCTTCTCCGCTACAAAGGCGGCCGTACCGAATACAGAGTTGTGGTGACTCAAAAAGACGCCGCCATTGCCGAAAACGCGGCTAAGATGTTTCATTCGTTGCTCAAGGAGCTCGGCTTGGGATCTAAGGTTCAGGTAATAAGTGGGCGTACCCGCGTAGAGGTGCGGGTCTCGAGCAAGCGCCTTTGGCAGCTCTTCAACGACAAGCTGGCCAACCTAGAGGGCTTGGCGCCCGACGAGAGGATCGCCTTCATTAGAGGGCTCTACGACGCTGAGGGGGACAAGACCGGGAGGAGGGCTAGGCTCTGGAACAAGAACCGCCGGCTTCTAGACCTCGTGGGGAGCTGGCTGAGGGAGTTGGGAATCGAGAGCAGAGTCTACCTTGACGACAAGAGACACGGGGTCTACGTCTTGGAGGTGCCATCCCCCTACAGAAGGAGGTTTTTCGAATTGTTGTACCCGCCCCAGCCCCCCGATAGTTCCGGCGTGCATGAATGGATCAACGAGGTCCCCACTGTCCCGGCCCGGGGCCCGGCGAACCCACCTCCAGGTGCACAGTCCTGGGACCCCCGACGGGGCGAGAAGTCCCTATGGAGCTTCACAGCAGCCTGTCGTTGCGGGGGGGCGGGGGGTGCAGAGCGTAGGTGGGAGCGATGAAACGGGGTCTCCGGGCCCCGTGGATGCGACCCTGGAACACCACCCACTCTCCGCCCCTCCGCTTACCCGCCGCAAGGCGGGGACAGCGGCAGGCGGGCTGTTCGGCTGGGGCGGCACACCCCTGAAAAGATATCGGGGGTGCCCAAAGCTCGGCTCAGGCGGGTCAGAAATCCGCCGTAGAGTGTAAGGGCAAAAGCCGGGCTGACTGGGCCCTTGAACGCAAGGGGCCCAGGCGGGAAACCGGGGCCTAGAGAACGCTCGTGCCCCCACCAGTGGGGGCCGGGCATGACAGAAAAGTTACCCTAGGAATAACCGGCTCGTCGCGGGTGAGAGTCCCCATCGACCCCGCGGTTTGGTACCCAGACGTCGTCTCTTCCCATCCTGGCGGTGCAGCAGCCGCCAAGGGTGGGGCTGCCCGCCCATTAAAGGGGAACGTGAGATGGGTTCAGACCGTCGCGAGACAGGTCGGTCTCTACCTGTCGGGGGCGCTGGCCGCCTGAGGGGAAGGTGCCCTCAGTACGAGAGGAACGGGGCGCCGCGGCCTCTAGTGTACCGGTTGTCCGGCAGGGCACTGCCGGGCAGCCACGCCGTGGGGGATAACCGCTGAAAGCATCTAAGCGGGAAGCCCTCCCCGAGACGAGGCGGCCGTTGCCCTGGGGGCAACCCCGGGGCACGAGGGCTCCCGTAGAAGACGGGGTTGATGGGGGGGCGGTGTAACCCCCGAGGGTTTCCCGAGGGGAGAGCCGGCCCCTCCCAATCGCCCGAGCGTGCGGGGCGGCGGGCGAAAGGGCTGAGGCGGCGGCGTGGGGGTTCCCCTCTGTTTTCCTCAAGTCCTCGCCTTTTGAAACCCGCTGGGGGTAGACGGTTGCTGTGTTTTCTAGCTTTCAACGGCGCGTTGATCCCGGCGTGGTATTTTGTACAACCTCTCGGCGGTTTTTTCGTATTTTTTCAACGTATTGTTTAAATATTAGAGTTTGTCGGTGGGTATGCGGGTTTGGTGGCTGGTCTTGTTGGTGGCTGTTCTGGTGTTGGGGGGCAACGTGGATACTAATGGGCTTGTTCTGTTTGTTAACGATACTGGGGACTACCGGGGTTCTTACTACTTGAAGGTGTTTGATCTTCAGCGGTGGTGGGATGCGGGGTATTCTCGGGTGTTGGTTAGGGCTTCTGTGGGGGCTGAGTGGGCCTTTGAGAGGGTTGAGGGGTCTGTGCTGGATTTTGCCTTGTTTTGGGAGGATTGTACTAGTTGCGACTCCGCAGAGCCTCCTCCTGTGAAGAACGTTAATACGATTTACGAGGACGAGATTTTGAGGGTGACTTATGTGGGTGGTAGGTGGGTTGTCCAGGTGCTGTGGCACCAGGGCGGGTTTACTCACTGGGTGTATGTCAACGGCTCTCTGTTTTTTACGCACTTCGGGGGGTCTGTGGGGGGCGGCCCCTCCGGCGAGTTTTTTGGGGAGGTTCTGCGGGTTGATCTTAAGTCCTCCGGCGATCCGAGGGCTGATTCCTACGCGGTGTTTTATTCTCCTGGGTATGCGTGTCGGTCTTTGTTTGGCTTGTTGGGGTGGGCGGCTGTGCATGGGCTTGACGCTGGTGAGGCTAGTGGGTTGTTGAGGAGTTTTGGGTACTCGCTTTCTGTGAAGAGGGTTGACAGGAGGGATGGAGTGGTTTTGTTTTTCTTGTCTAACGGCTCTGTGGTGGAGGTCCCTGTGTTTTTCGAGGTGCAGTCCAACGGGACGGGGCTTTTCGTGGTGGGGAACCCGTCGTGTGTCAACGCGACGTATGTCGCCGTGGTGAGGCTTTCGGGGGGGGGGGGGGGGGAGGGGGGTGCTGAATTTCAGCTTGTCGGTTGGGGCGTGGGACGCAGTGCTGGCGGCGCCGGCTGTTTGGCGGGGGGAGGAGGCGAAGTACGACGTCTCTCTCTTCCTCTACGCCCCGCCGGGGGCGTACTCGCTGGGGAACTTCTCGGTGTCTTTTGACAAGCCGCGGCTTGTGGCGGGGAACCGGTCTATCGTCATGAGGCCTCTCCACGCGGTGTTTCTGCCTCTTGAGACTAGGCGGCTGGTGGACGCCTATGGGCCGTGCAACGAGGCGTTTTGGAAGGCCTTCGACGAGGTGGCGGACCCGTACGACTACTCCCTCCTGGGCGACGTCGCGCTTACGGTTATACCAGTGGGGAGGATCGCCGGCTTTTTCGGGAAGCTCCTGGGCGTGGGCAAGGCGGCTGAGAGGGCTGAGGGCTTGATCTCGGCGTTGAAGACGGTTTACTACGCGCTGGGCTCTTCCAAGTGGGCTAGGGCTGTGGGGACCGGCGTCGGCTTCGTGCTCCGGGATGCGTTCATAGCGGAGGACTTGAGGCAGATCTTAGAGCCGGAGGCGGCCGAGGAGGTCTTCTCGGCGTTTGGGGTGGACTTGGCTGAGGTGGAGCGGTTCCACGCAGGGGTGCTGACGCGGTCTTCGTGTAGCCACGCGGGCAGGTACTACGCGGCTGTGTACGTGTCTTGGGCGCAGCGGGTGTCGGCGGTGGTGGACCTCGCCTCGAACCTATACGCCAAGGTGTCGAGAGACGCGCTGGAGAAATTCGGCAACGCCTTCGTCAAGGTGGCCGAGGGGGCTAAGCTGTTTTCGCACGTCACCCATGCCGGCTACGTCGCGGCGCGGGCGTGGGGGCCGCATGAAATTGACGAGGATACGTGGGCAAAGGCCTTTACCAAGCTGGCCAGGGCCCTCACGGGGAGAGACGACGTGGCGGCCGTGGTGGCCACGACCCCCAACGGAATCGTGACGTCTGATAGGCAGTTGCACATAATTCTCGGCCTTGACAAGAAGAAAGGTGTTAACTACTTCAACCCGGGGCGGGCTGGCCGGAGCGTAAGCGTTGGGGGCCTTGACGTGTTTTATGAGGAGGGCGGTGAAGAGGCCGGTGGGTTCTACTTGGCGTGGTATGAGAAGCGGAAGCTTGTTAGGTGGACGTCTCCGGAGTTCTTCGAGGTGCTTCAGCAGAATGGCCTTGCCTGGGTTCTGCGGAGCAAGTTTGAAATGCGGAGCGTGAGGGGCGTCCGCTACGTGTGCTTCAACTACGAGGTGGAGTACGACGACGCGTTGTTCGGCGCCTTTGCGAGCCTGGCGACTATCTCCCAGTGGCACCAGAAGCTCGCCGCTCTGCCTCTGTTTTGGCTTCTCGGCCCCAGAATAGACGTGGTGCAAGCCGCCTACGAGGTGGACATGGCCCCGAAGGACGTGGCCGTCAAGGAGCTGGAGGGGCCGGTGGGGATGCTGGGGCTGGTGGGGTATTGGGAGAAGACCAGCTACTACCTACGCGACATGCCGGGGGTGTATGTCCATTTAAGAGGCTGGAGGACCGGGGGCGCCGCCCCCGACGGCTTGGCTTTGGCTAATTGGAATGGGTGGAGGGTGGTGTGGGCCGAGGTGGCGAGGAAAATCGACGAGACTGTTAACAAGTTTAAGAGCAACGCGGCTAAGTTGCAGGAGGCCGGCATCTTGGCTGGGGGCTCCTTTACTCCATACGGCTTTGCCCTCGCCGCGTTTAGGGTGGACGCGATGAGCGGTGTCACTGCGGGGGGCAACGCCTTTGGCAGTAGCCCAGTGTCTGACAAAGTCTTGGCGCATCCCCAGGCTAAGAGCAGGCTGGTGGAGTGGGCTGACGCCATGGACAGGCACAAGGTGGCGCCCCTATTGGCGGTCTACGAGGGCGATGGGCCGAGCTTCAAGGTGCGCGGAGTCTTGTTTGAACAACTCGTCGACTTTGACGACCCGGAGGTGAGGGCAGCCCTCTACAACTGCTTCAATAAATAAATCCTCCCCCGTTTTTCGTCTCATGGTCGAGCTCTTGTTTAGGGAGTGGCTTGCGGTTCGGAACATCAACTCGATCAACGACTATAAGGGGCCGTGCTCCGCGGGGGAGCCGCCGTACGACGGGACTATCGCCCTCCTCGGGAGGGCTGAGGGGGGCTTCGTCCTCGCCGTGCACGCCTCCTCAAACCGCTACTGGTTTCGGCGCATATCGCACCTCGTAGACGTGGTCAAGGAAGGCGGAAAAGACGAGATATCGTACGTCGTGTTTGAGGGCCTGGTCTGGGCCAAGCCGATGGTGTATTTGAAAAGGGGGAAGGCAATCGTTAGGCTCATTCTAGTTAGGCGCCACACAGGCGGCTTTAAGCCTAAGTGCGTCCCGCCGCTTGGCGGCTCTAGGTGGTGGGGATACGGCAGCTTCTACGAAGACATGCAGAAAATGACGGGCCTCAGCTACCCAGTCGGCGAGGTCCAACTCTACGTCCTCACAGAGCGCGGCCTCGAAGTACAGTGCGAGTACTGCATGTACGAGCTCCAAGAAATTATCCTGAGCCCGTGTAAGTACGCCTTCGGCGGCAGATGGCTTCCCTACTCGCCGATTGGCCCGCCGGTGAGGGCCCCGGGCGCGGGATCGCTGACCGGCGCCGAGCTGCCGGTAATAAGGCATAGGGATAGATACCTCCGGGTTGGCAACTGGATAGCTTGGCATAGAGTCCTCGGCGTTTTGGACGACGGCCGCTGGGTTTTAATTGGCGACGACGGCCTCTACGAGGCGGTTTTTCAGCCAACTGTGAATAACCCGCTGGGGGAGTTCGGCGAGGTTGGCTTCGTGAAGGTGCTGGGCCCGTACAACGGCGACGTGGACGAGGTGGCCTCCCCCTGCGGCGCTCCTAAGCTGGTGGCTTGCAACGAGGATACTAGACACCTCCTAGAGCCCCTCGGCCACAGGTGCGAGGCAGAGGGGGCCCACGTGACTCTGGTTACGAACACCCCGGTAGCGCTTGGCAGGGAAGTCGTCGACTGGCCGCTTACAGACACCTGCGGCCCTCTGCTGAGGCTAGGCGACGTGGACCTCTTCACCTGGGACTAGGGGCTGGCGGCAATCACTGCCGGCCTCGGCCGGCTGGTTAGACGCCGTCCTGAGTCAGGGAAACTCGGAGGGGCGTCCTTTACTGACACCCCGGTCTGATCTTCCGTCGGTCAAGACGCGTAAAATCTTGATGCCTGTCAGTCTGGTCAGGACAGGGGACGTGGAGCTGGCTTTTAGCCGGGCAAACGCGGCGGCTGTAGCCGCCGGAGCGGCCCATCGCCGGTCTGCCGCGGGCCGACAAGTTTATATTTTCGGCTGGCGGAGTTGGTATGGCCGGCTGGAGCTACGTGGTGGGGAGACTCCCGCGGGGGGATCTGGTGTACCGTTGCTACCTCAGTTTCTATAAGGACTCCTTCTACTGGGAAGGCTCTCTGGAGTGGTGGCGGCAGAATTTTAGGCTTAGGGTGATCCCCCGCGGCGAGAAGGACGACACGTATTGGGACGGCGACTTGCGGGGGTTTAGGGCGGCTTATGTGCCTCCGATGCCGGCGGGGGGCGGGTTTTCGCGGTGGTGGTGGCTTTGGGGGGTCTTCGCCTACGAGGGGCCTTTGGGGGTTTCCTACGTGGGGCTTGGGGGGGCGGCGGTGTCTGAGGGCTTCACGGCGGAGCGGCTTGGGGTTGAGCTAGAGGTTGAGAAGCTAGCTGGGCTGAGGGTGCACGGGGCTGGGGGCGGGGAGCTGGCCGGGGCGGAGTTGCCGGTGGTGAAGGAGAGGGGTAGGTATCTCAGAGTGGGCAGGTGGCTCGCGTGGCACCGGGTGGCCGGCGTGCTTGAGGGCGGCAGGTGGGTGATCTTGGGCGACGACGGCCTCTACGAGGCGGAGTTCGTGGCCACTGCCAAGAACCCGCTGGAGGACTTCGGGGAGGTCGGCTTCGTGAAGGTGCTGGCGCCTTACGGAGGCTCTGAGCAAGACGTCGCCTCTCCCTGCGGCGCGCCTAGGCTGGTGGCGTGTAACGAGGAGGGGCTGAGGGTGGCCGGCGCCGTGTTGGACTACGTGAGGAGGGCGCTCAGGGAGGCGGGGGTGGAGGGCGTAGACCTCTTCGTCCCGTCCTCTTGGCGCTGCGCGAGACCTTTCGTCATCCCCGAGCTCGTGGAGGTGGACGTCCCGGACGAGGCGATCCTCCACTGGCCCCTCGCTGACCCTTGCCCCCACGTCCTTAAGGTAGCCGCCGGCGACCCGCTAGGCCTCACGACCCCCGCCACGTGCTTCATGTGCTGGGAGTGGTGATGGAGAGGCCTTACAGCCGCTGGTTCGGCGGGTCGCCTCTGCTCATACACGGGCCGCGCGGCGGGGCTTAAGTCCGGGGAGGGGCGGTGCGGTGGGGAGGGCGGGGCGGAGGCGCGTGCTTGCGGTGTACGGGGAGGGGGCGGAGATCTTCGTCGAGCGGTCGCTGAGGGGTTGCTCGCAATGAGGCGGGGACCGCCTGGCGGCTGGGGGCTTCTTGTCACCAAGACCGGCGGCGCGGGGGCTATTCTGCCGTGCCTCTCGGCGTTGATTGCGGCATCCTCTCCGACTCCACGTCGTCTGCTTTTGTTCAACTTCTCGTCGAGTTTTTCGTTTTAACTGTTTTCAGCAATTATGCGAGTTACGGTTTTCGGGTATTCTCGGGGTTCTCCTCCTGGCCTTGTCGGCCTTGGCGTATAACGTCTTCTGGGGGGAGTTCGTCCACTGCGACGTGGGGTCTTGCCCGTATCCAAACCCCGAGGGGAAGTTTCTCGAGGTGGGGCCTAACTACGCCGTCTTTGACACTCGGGGTGACCCCTCGGCGATGGGGGTTCTTCGTGTTGGCCGTTGAGTTTAAGAGACACACGACGGTTACAATCCAGGGCTGGTGGTCTTATGAACTCCCGCGGACTTTGGCTTACGTCGTGTCCGACAAGGGGCTTACGGCTTTTGAGTGCTCCACAGGCGGGGGGCAGCAGTGTAGCGTCTCCGGCGCGGCGGCCCCCGGCGTTTATTATATCGTATTTGTCGACGCGTGGGCGGCGCAGACAGTTAGAGTGGAGGCGGACGGCCCGCTCGACCTTATAGACGTCTCGCCTCAGCGCGTTGCTTGCGCCCTCTGGAGGGCCGGCGTCTTGAGGGGACAGCGCATAACATACGCCTTTAACTGGCCGTCTAGGCCCGGCGCCTCTGTTTCTCAAGATATTGTGGAGGGCTCTTGCGGCCCGCCCGATTTGCAAGAGGCCCTGGCCTTTGCCGCCGCGGCCGGGCTCAACGCGACGGAGGCCTCCCTCCTCACGCGTCCGCTGGGCTACAACGTGACTGCAGTGGAGAGGAAGTACGGCTCCGCCGTGTTTTACCTCCAGCCCGACCTCACTTACGTAGTGCCCCTGGCTCTTGAAGTCCAGTGGCCTAACGCGGGCCGGCTCCTCCTCGTCAACCCGAGCAACGTCTCAGTCACGTGGGCCGTGGAGCTACGCCTTTCTAACAAAACGGGGAGCTCCGGCGTTGCCCACGGGTCGAGGCTGTCTTTAACAAACGTCACGCTCCCGCCGCGCTCTGTCTACGAGCTGTACCTCTACGGCGTTGCCAGAGAGGGGGGCTCTTACGTCTTTTCCTACCGGATTCGGGCGGCGGGTAGTTACAGCTGGAGCAATTACGTTTTTTACACAGAGGGCCGGCTTGTGACGCAGAACGGCTCTTTCCTCAACTGGCTTTGGGGTAGGCTGGAGCAGTTCTGGGGCGGCGTGACTGGGGATAAATGCGCCGAGGCGCGGGGGGCTGGGAGGAGGTGGGCGGCGGAGCGGATTGGCTTGGCGGGGGTGGTGACTGAGCTGGATGCGGCGGCGGGTGGGGCGGCGCTTGTGACTGGGGGCTACGGCGTTGTGAAGGCCGCCGCCTCGGGGGCGAGGGCGCTGGACCTTGCGGCGTCTGTTGCCAGGGGGTACAGGGGGGCCGTGGGTGTCCTGCAGTTGGCGGACCTCTTGGCCAACGGCGTGGCGCTGGGCTTCGACGTATACGTAGACGTGTCTTCGGGGCGGGTGGACTGGGGTGACGTGGCCAGTGCGGCTTTCCTCGCGGCTGGCCCGGCGGCTCAGAGGGTTAGGTTTGTTCAGGGGGCCCTCGCGGCGAGCGGCGCCGTGGCTCTGTACCTGGGCCAGCCGCTGGACTTGGCTGCCCAGCTCTCCTCTGACCTCGAGGCCGCGGCTTCGGCCTACGGTCAATACGCACAGTGCTTCAGGGATGGGGCTCTCCAGGCCTTTTCCACCTTCGCGGTGGAGGTTGAGGTGGCTAGGTGGGTGGGCATTGCCTCTTCGCTTGGCGACGTGGCGACTGCCGTGGGGAGGGCCGCTGGGAGTAGGGGGTGGGAGGCCTACCGGCAGCTCGCCGCGCTGGCCGCCTTCAAGTACAAGACCCCCTTTCCCTTATACAAGTACGACAGGTCCTCAGAGCTGATGCGTTTTGTAGAAAGGCAGAAAGGCAAATTCGACGTCCTCGCAATAGACGTTAGAAAATTCGCCATAGACCAAGAAGGCAAGCTCGTGTTCCTAGAACTCACAAAAGACGGCGGACTCAGAGTAAAGAAGAGAGAATCTACTAGTGTATTTGAAGGGGAGAAGATAACTCTCGACACAGGTGAAGTCACTTTCGCAATCTACAGGAAGCGTGGGGGCCACGACGTTGGTATGGTTTTGTCTGTTGGTGGTGTTAGGCTTGGCACTTATGTGGGTCTTGGGCGTATGGTGGGGTTTGCGGCTTTGGCTAAGGACTCGGAGGTTCAAAAGGCGAGGGTCAAGGTCGTCGGCCGCGACGCCGAGGTCTACAGGTTTACGCTGGACTTGGAGAGGTACGGCCTCTCGATAGTAAAAGACGAGAAGAATGATAAGTACTACGTCGACGTCGGCGGTGGGGCCAGGATCCAGGCCCATACCCCGGTTAAGGACTTGGCGGGCGCGCTCATGGTGGCGCTGGGCAAGACGCAGCCGAGCGCCATAGCCTCTGAGGTCTCGCTACCTACGCCAGACTACCTTGAGCTTGTACGTCTACAATCTACATTTGGTGAAGAGATTGCCGCCGCCTTTAACATTGAGAAAAAGGAGTCGCTAACAGCCGCTTGGCTAAAGCTAGGCGACCCAGAGGAGGGAAAGATGCCTCTCAGACTAGACTTGTTGGGCGTCGGCGAGGGCGGGCGGCTCGTGTTAGGTGAGGTAAAGGCGTGGGACGAGGATCCAGACGCTTTTGGAGGCCACTTTGCGGCTATTGACAAGTGGGAGAGGGCGTCTGGGGAGTACGTCCGCTACCTCGTAGATGCGTTTAATGGGAGGGCGTACGGCGGGGAGGGGGCCTACTCTGTCTTTGCCTGGCCTGGGCCTATGCCGCCTGTGCCCGATCTGCGTGGGCCATACCTCTTCGCCTATGGGAAGTACAAGGTGGTGGGTGGCAAGATTGAGGTGTACGTCGTCTTCGTAGAGGCTACGCGGGGCGAGCTCACTGACGACGACTTCCTCAAGCGGCTCGACGCAGAGGCCAAAGACGCCGTTGAGGCCATAAGCACATGGGAATACGTCGGCCGCCTCGGCGACATGATCGCCGACAGGCTGGCCGCCGGCGGGGCGCTGGGGGAGCTGGCCGCCCAGCTGCTGAGGACAGGCGGCTATCCAGCCGCCTCTTAGCCGGCCCGCGAGGGGCTTTTAAAGACGGCCCATTTTTTGTACATGTTCATGAGAAATACCGGGTGCCGCTTCCGAGCAAAGAGGGGGCGGGGGGAGCTGGTGTTTGAGGGCGTGGGTGGCGCCCACTACTACATGGGGTGGTGCCCCTCCAGCGAGGCTGTGGTGGCTATTCGCCGGGCTTCTCTGCCTCTCGCCATTGATAGAGAGGTGTGCCCCTCGGGGTACTGCCCCGTGACGTGTACAAACTGGGAGAGGGAGGCGCCCATCCTCTTGCTCAGCGGCGGTGGTGTGAGGGCCTTTGGCATCGGCGTAGGCCGCATGGTGGGGGAGGTGCACGACCTCCCAGTGCCCCCAGTCCCCTACGAGGACTTGGAGACGGGCGAATTGGGGTGGACTAGGCTTGTCCCCGACTTGGTGTTGGAGGACGTGCTCCCCTGGCAGGAGGCTAGGAAGATCTGCAGGTACCCAGAGCACTGCCAGCCGGCCCTCGTTGGCGAGGGGGGCTTGGTCAAGTCCATCGGCGACATACCCACCAGCTTTGCCCACGTCGCAGACTGCTCCTACGAGGGCTTCTCCCTCCTAGCCGCCCGATACGAGCCAGGCAACTTCGTCAAGGTTGAGGAGGATCTGTACTGGATAAGACACGAATACGCAGAGTGGGACGACCCGCGTTTCCCCGGCCTCGGCCGCCTCTTGGGGGAGGAGTTTCGGGTTAAAGAAGTCGAGGGTGACTACCTCCGCCTAGTGGGCCGCGGCGGCGATGAGCACATTGCGTGGGACTTTGTGTTGGGGGTGCTTGACTCTGGGGAGTGGGTGGTCATGGGCGAGGATGGTCTCTACTTGGCGGAGCATAGGGGTGGGCGCGTCGTCGTAACGGCGCCTTATCGGGGGCCGCTCATAGACGTGAGAGGGCCTCCCTCCCTCTACCCCCTCTTCTCGTACCGCATCCCCAGCGTTAGGAGGGCGGCTGAGCGGGTGGAGAGGCTCTTGGGCAAGTCCCTCAGAGAGCTGTTGGACGAGGAGGTTCCCAACCCCGAGCTCTACCTAAGGTGGCCCCTTGTGAGGAGGCGGTGGCAGTTCAAGGTGGTGCTTCACTACCCCTACCGCAACTACCTCTACCGCTTCCGCTACGTCCCGTCGGAGGATGGGCCGTTGTATGTCGTGTACAAGTTTGAGCCCAAGCTCCTTATCCCTCTGGGCGTTAGAAAGTGCCGTGTGGGTGTATCGGCGCAGGAGAGGCCGGGCCACGTGGCCGTCTCTATGGGCGAAGATCCGTGGGATAAGTACTGCCTCACCCTCGTGGACGGGGAGGGCAAATTCTACGTGGCTGTGTCTGCCGACCCCTACGACTGGCAGAGGTGGCTTCGGCCGCTCTTCACAGCCCGCGCCCCTCCGGCGGACTTCCCCTCCACGCCGCTCCCCACGGGGGACGGGTGGAGTAGGCTTGTCCACCCGCCTGAGCCGTTCCTCGACTTCCCCGACCCCATCCCCTACAACCCACACTGCGCCAGCTACTACGGCCACCTCCCCGGCAACTGCCAAGCCGTTGGGTCAAAATTCCCCGTAGCTCTTGGGTCAAGATACCACGAGACAGCTGGGTCGAGGTTCCCTGGGCGAGGCCGCCTCGTGGGCGAGGAGTTCCGCATAAAGGAAGTGGAGGGCGATTACCTGCGCCTTGTGGGGAGGGGTGGGGATGAGTACGTGGCGTGGGACTTCGTCTACGGGGTGTTAGATACTGGCGATTGGGTCCTCATGGGTGGGGACGGTCTCTACTTGGCGGAGCTTAGGGGCGATAGGATAGTTGTCGTGGCGCCGTATGGGGGGCCTGTGGAGAGGGTTAGGGGTCCTCCCTACGGCCTTCTCTACCCGGTTGTGGTGGGTGGGGTGGTGAGGTGGCCGGGGTGGGCTCCGCGGGTTGAGGTGGACCCGTGGTTGCTTTTGAGGTGGCCTCTTGTCTTGCCGGGGTGGGAGGTGGGTGGGCTTGAGTTCTACGGGGCCTACGGCTTGGGGCTTGTGGGGAGGGGCGTGAGAGTGAGGAAGGTGGAGGCTGAGAAGATATGGCTGAGGGAGATAGACGCTAAGTATTAACGGTTGCTAGCTTTGCCTTGTACTTCTTGTGTAACAGCTGGGCTAGGCGGACTGCGTATTGGCCGGGGGTCCCCCTGAACGCGGCCAGCGGCCACCTTGTGGCTATGTGAAACACCTCGTCGTCGCGGACACAGACCTCGCTGTCGCCAACCTGGAGGGCGCCCAGGGGGCAGTTTGTCTTTACAGAGGGGGTGCTTGGGAGGACGTCGCCGAGGAATGGGGGCCCCTCCACAGCCCTAACCTCGCCCCAGTAAGGCCCCTCCACCACGGCGTACCCCACCCTCCCGCTGGGCCCCACGTCTTCTATAAATGCCGCAGTGTAGAGGCCGTCTTTGCCCATGAGGACCCACCGGTCGCCGACGGTGCCTAAGACAAAGCGGAACGCCGGCACGACACCCTCTGGCGATTCCATCTGTAGATACTCGCCCTCAATGGCGTATACGGCGAAGCGCTCGTCCAAGTGGGCACCGCGGCCGGGGACGCGGACACGGGAGAAGATAGACCAAGGCCCCTCCACCCCGTAGCGCTTTAAGACTGGCTTGAGGTACTCTACGAGGTATCTAGCCGACGTCGCTTGGTACATGTCGTAGGGGGACAGCCTGTCTCCGGCCTTGAGTGGGAGTCTGAAAGGCCCGCCGGAGGCAGAGGGGTAGGCCAGGTAGGCGTTGGTGAGGTCTAAAACTCTGAGCAGGGAAGAGAGGTAGTCTTCAAAGACGAGGAGTGGGACAGCCCTACACCCGGGGAAGTAGCGACAGCGCCCCTCCACTCCCACCCCTAGGACAACTACCCTCGACCAGCCGTCGGATCGCTCGTTGTACTGCCTCGGGTATAGGCCGTAGACTACAGAGGCCATTTCAAAACCTCTCGGCCCCTCTCCACAAGCTCCCCCGCCTCGTCCTCCCACAGAGCCAAGTTATCCCCCATGTAGAAGCCCCCGGGGAACCTGCACCCGCTGGCCACCTCGGCCACCCTCTTTGTGCATAGTACGAAGGGCGGCAGGTCTGAGGGGCCCTCCACCTCTCTCACGTCGCCTCGGTAGGGCTCTTCCACCACGGCGTAGCCGACTCTGCCTCCAGGCCCCTCGGCCCTTTCGAAGCGGGCGAGGTAGAGGCCGTCTTTGCCCATGAGGACCCACCTGCCGCCGACAGTGCCAAGCACCACGTTGACGGCGAAGTCGAGCCCCCAGGGAGACTCCATCTGAAGATACTCACCCTCCACTGCATACACCGCGAACCGCTCGCCCAAGTGGGCGCCGCGGCCGGGCACTCTAAGTTCGTCTACTAACGTCCACCCCCCGCTCAAGCCGTACAAGTACGCGACGCCGTTTGCATAGTCCACTGGGTAGTACTGAGTGGCAGACACTGACCCGGGGTCGATTTCTGCGACGTCGTCGGGGAACACGGCCACGTCTGGGTAGCGGGTGCTCCACACCACTCTCGCCGGCCTCCCGCCTTTGGCCACCACGGGAGGCCAAAGGTGGCGCCTCCCCACGTCCGCGGGGCGTCTGCGGGAGATGTAGTAGGCGGCGACTCCGTCTACGCTGAACCCGTCGAAGTGCACCACGGGGTAGAGGGGGGCGAGCATCCCCTTGTACTCGGCCACGAGGTGTGGGCAGGGGGAGAGGCTAAAAGAAACCACGGGCAAGAGCCACCCCTCTCCGCCTCCCCAGCGCACAGGCAGAGCCGCGTAGGTGCGACACCTGGCGTAGTTCAATACCACGCGGAGGACGCGGGGTATGTGCCCAGTGCCGCACCCCACTGCCATAAACCCGGCCCCGGCCGCCTCGTCGTAGAGGAAGAGGTTGCAGAGTTCGTACATCTCGCCTAAGACGCGTTTGGTCTTGTGGTGCGGGAGAGAGGCGGGGTCGGGGCCTCCGAGGGGCAGTATTAGCCTACTTGAGGACCTCTGCCGCTGGGGCATAGCGCAGGTACGCCGACACTGCCTCGTCGACTGCGGAGCCCACGTCTGCCACAAACCTCATGTCCCCCTCCTCAAACCCAATAATAAACCTTGTCGGCGAGCTCCCGCCAGAGAGACTCATCTCTCAGTTTCTCAAAGCGCCGCGTAGTTCAGCACGGCGCATTCAGCTCTGTCAAACCTCTGCTTAGCCGGGAGGAGTAGCGATACCTACCACCTCGCATTAAAAGCAGTAAGGCGACATAGAGAGCTTGCCTCGACGCTTATGGAGGAGCACTTTTAAGTTGAGCTACTTTGCCCACGTGAGGGAGGTGTGTAAGATTTCTGCGTCGCGGAGGGGGCGAGGTACACTTTTGCGGGGAGTGGCCGCTATTTTTACATCTCGGCTATATACGATGACGACTTGATAGTGGCGGCTCTTAGGTGGGTTGACCTCTCGCTTCACGTGGAGTGGTCGTCTGTCTTGGACGAGGAGGAGGCCGCGGTGCTTTGCCAGAGGTGGACTAGGAGGGTGCCGGTGATAATAGACGAGGACGGCGCGGTTGTCTACTACGGCGAGGGGTGGGCAGGATAGAGGGGGAGGTGTACGACCTTCCCACGCCTCCGGTCCCCTACATAGACGCCGAGACTGGGGAGCTTAAGTGAGCTCCTCTAGGTCTGCGGACCGTATTTAGATTGTGGGAATGGAATTTGCCTAGTCCTACCTCCTGCTGTAGAAGATGAGCTTGTACGGTCGAGATGCCTCTTTATCCTGCCCCGGCCAAGTAGAACACCGCGGCGAGTGGCTCGAAGTTTTCCACGTAGTAAAGTGTGTCTGCGATATATGTCTTTTGGCGCCTCTACTGGAGTAGCCACTTCCATAGGGGGGTTATCTCTATGTCGACTTGGCCGACGCGCCGCGTGTCCTCTGTGTCCCATGTGACCACGTGGGCTTTTTTTAGTCCTAGTTTTTCGGCGGCTTTGGCGGCCTTTCGTATGTGGCTCTCGTCGGGGTCGTAGGCGGCCTCTACTACGGCCCTCTCCTGGCCCACGTAGTAGAAGTCTACTTCTTCTCTGTTTTTGATGTAGTAGATCTTCCCGCCTTCTTCGATGGCTTTTCTCAGTAGGTGTAGGTATGTCACGTTTTCTATTTTCCGCCCCTTGTCTAGCCCGGCTTTTGTCAAATTTGTGAAGGCTGGGTCTACGAGGTATATCTTGCGGGGGGCTCCCCGCCGCCTGCCGTAGGGGGGCACGACGAATATTAGGTAGGCCCACTGCATGTATTTGACGTATTTTATCACGGTTTTGGGGTCTATTTCTACTCCCTCTGAGGCGAGGGCGCGGGCGAGGCTTCGCCAGGTGACTGGGTTGGCGTAGTTCTCTACGACTGTGTAGAAGAGAGCCTCGAATTCCTCAGGCTCTCTGACTCCCCTGGCCTCTACTACGTCTCTGTAGAAGACTGTGTCGAGGAGGGCTCTCACTTTGTCGAGTGAGCGGCTTTTCCACACCTCGGGGAAGCCGCCCCATTTGAGGTAGTCGTCGAGTAGGCTCTTGAGGGCCCCCCTCTCGCGGAAGGTGTGGGGCGCCGTGCCGTGGGCCAACTCGGCGAATGAGAGCGGCAGGAGTAGCTTGGAGATGTACCTGCCTCTGAGGCGGCTCGGCACTTGGTCTACGGAGAGGGCCGAGGTGGAGCCCGTGGCGTATATCTGGAAGTCCTTCACGTCGTGTAGCCACCTAAGGTTGTAGTCCCAGTTGGGCCACTCCTGCACCTCGTCTAAGAAGAGGGCCACTCTGCCCTTGGGGTAGAGAGAGCGCACCTCCTCTGCCAGCTTCTTGGCGCTCCACTTCCTCAGCTCTGGGTTGTCAAAGGTGGCGTAGACGGCCTGGCCCCCGGCCTTCAACGTCTCCGCGGCCTTTTTCAACAGTGTAAAGGTCTTTCCCACGCGCCGCGGCCCCACCACAGCCACTATGTCGCTCCCCGCCTCTGGGAGGGCGAACCTCCGCGGTATCTCGTCTACGTACTTCAGCGACTCGACGTACTCCAGAGTCATCTCCTTTAGCATGTTCCATTGTAATCCACAAAAATTTATCTCTTTGTGGACTACAGTGGAACACATACGCCTTATCGCCACCGCTGACCGACGCCTGCGAGATCCCAAGCGCATGCCCTTTGCACCAGTTGGTCCCCTTGTCGTTGGAATGCGCATAAAGCTATCTCATCCCTTGGCCACTTTGGCGCGTGTTGAGGACCAGAGCCGAGTCTTGTTGACGTGGGGGCGTGGCTAGGGTGGGGCTTGGCCTGTGGCTAGGTAGTGGGCTTTTTCGGCCATGTATACTGCGTGGTCTGAGGCTCTTTCTAGGAATCTCAGCGCTAGGGTTTCTACGACGGAGCAGGGGGTGGGGTTTTGGATGGCGGCGGCTAACGCTTGTCTGTATTCTCGGTCTACGACTTCGTCGTCTAGTTTCCGCACTTCTTGGAGGGGGGCCGGGTCTCTGCGCAGAATCATTCCAACGGCCTTCTGGGTCATTTCTTTTACCACTTGGGTTATCTTTTCCACTTTCTCTGTGGGGCATTTGACTCCGAGCGTCTCCGCTGTCTCCGCCACGTCGTAGGCGTATCTCGCTATTCTGTACAAGTCGTAGGTGGCTTCCATGGCTGTTCTGAGGAGGCGGAGGTCTGTGGCCACTGGGTTGAACCTCGCTATTGCCTCCATTGCCAACTCCACCACCTCGTCGTGTATTTGGTGTATTGTGGAGGCTAGTTCTCTCACGTCGCGCGCCTTGCCTTCTCCCCTGTATACGGCTATGGCGAGGTCTACCGCCTTTAGGGCCAGCTGCGCCGCGTCGTTTAACATGTTTAAGATTCTCTCCTCTGCCATGTCGAGTAGGCGCCTCATATCTTCCCCGTGACGTACTTCTCTGTGAGCTCGTGGCGGGGCCTTGTGAAGACTTCTCTCACTGGCCCTTCTTCGACGATTTTTCCGCCGTATAGGAAGGCTACCCAGTCTCCCACCCGCGCGGCCTGCGGCGGGTAGTGGGTGACGAGGACTATGGTCATCTCCTTTTTTAGCTCGAGCATGAGCTCCTCGATTTTGGCTGTGTTTACTGGGTCGAGGTTTGCGGTGGGCTCGTCCATTAGGAGGACCTCTGGCTTAAAGGCGAGGGCTCTCGCTATGCAGAGCCTCTGTTGTTGTCCGCCGGAGAGGGAGGCGGCGGGGGCGTCTAGCCTGTTTTTCACTTCTTCCCACAGCTGGGCCTTCTCCAGGGCCCACCTTACTCTCTCTTGGAGCTCTGCCTTGGATTTGACTAGGCGGTTGAGCTTGGGGCCTAGGGCCACGTTTTCCCATATGGAGAGGGTTGGGATCGGGTTTGGGATTTGGAAGACCATTTGGACTCGCCTCCTGAGCAGGGAGAGGGGCATTTTGAATATGTCTTGTCCGTCTAGGTACACCTCGCCCTCTATCTTGGGCTTGTACAACTCTACCAGCCTGTTTAACACTCTGAGTATTGTGGATTTGCCGGAGCCGGAGGGGCCCATGATTACGTATATCACGTTGTTGGGGATCTTCATGGTGACTCCGTCTAGCACTTTTACGTCGCCGAATTGTAGCTTTAGGTCTCTAATGTCGATCACGTTGCGCCCTACCCCAGTTCTTAAATGTTTTGCCCATATGTACCCGGGGCCTCCCCGCCGCGCCTCCCCGCGCCGTCTTGGGGGCTTCATATGTGTCTACGCCGAGCGCTGGGCTAGGCGGGCGGCGGCGAATATGGCGAGTATTATCCACAGCAACACCGCGGCGGCGCCCCAAGCCACCTCGTTTTGAACTGTGTAGGGGGTCTGGGCCATGTAGTAGATGAGTAGCGTCAACGAGCCGGTGGGCTGGCCTAGGTCTACGCCGAAGATTTCGCTGGTGTAGTAGTCGTTTCCAAAGGCTGTGAAGAGGAGGGGGGCCGTCTCGCCGGCTATCTTGGCGGTGCCTAGGAGGAACGCGGCGAGGATGGCGCGGGCGGCCACTTTTCTCATGACGACGAAGAGTGTCTTGTAGAGGGAGCCAGTCACCGCGTACGCCGCCTCTTTGACTGCCTGCGGTATAGAGGCGTATGCCGCCGCGGTGAAGAGCGCCACGTATGGTATCATGATTATGGCTAGGGCGAGGGCGCCTGCGTATCCGCTGAACGGCCTTATGCCTAGTAGGGAGAGGAGGGCGTAGACGAGTAGCCCGATTGTTATTGTGGGGAATTCCACGAGGACGTTTACGCCGATTCTCGCCACTTTTGCCGCCAGCTCGCGGCGGAATTCGCCGAGGTAGACTCCTACGGGGAAGCCTATGAGGAAGCCGAAGAGTGCCCCAATGGCGGTCATGTAGAGCGTGCCCAAGAGCGCGGGGCCGATGCCGCCGGCCTCGTCGGAGGGGGTCGGCGGGATGTTCCAAAGAAACGCCAGCCCGCCGTGTTTTACCGCCATGGCTGTGCCGACGTAGAGCACTTGTGCGAGGAATATGTATACCAGCGCCGCGCCTCCGAGGACGCCTGCAATGGCCACGGCTATGGACAAAGTGTTTCTCAAGACGCGGGGCCCCGCCGCGCCGAGCGCCACCACTGCAACCGTCGCTGCGTAGAGGACGTGGGAGAGGCGCAGGCCGCCCAGCGTGGGGTCTCCCAGGAGGGCGGCCGCCAGCGCCGATAGGAGCAGCCCCGCCAAGAGGGCCCCCGCGTAGAACAGGGCTTGTATCATCGCCTAAATAGGAAGTAGACTGCCGCGGCGTTTATTGCGAAGCCTATCACGGCGAGGAGCAACGCGGCGGCGAAGAGTGCCGGTTGCATATATGCGTAGGCCTGGGCGTTTGGGAACTGTAGCGCTATCAGCGCCGAGACGTTTATGCCCGGCTCAGTCAACGCCTTTATTACGTTTACGAAGTTTCCCCCCACCACCATGGCCACGGCAACGGTTTCGCCGAAGGCCCTCCCCAGGGCCAGGATGAGCCCGCTGAACACGTACTGCCTTATGTAGGCCAGCTTCAGCCTCACAATTTCCCACCTGCGGCTTGTGATTGAGTGTATTGCCTCTACTACCTCCTTGGGCACCGCTGCGTAGCCTTCCCTAATTACAGAGGCGGCGAATGGCGTAATCATGATGGCCAAGAGCAGGGCGGCGGTCAACACAGTGGTACCTCCCCTGGGCTCCACGGCGAAGGGCCCCACGCCGTTGTAGCTCAGCCAGCCGAAGTCTCTCCAGAGTATTTCCTGCGCCGTCTGCATAACTGGCGCCAGGACGAAGAGGCCCCAGAGGCCGAAGACCACCGTCGGCACGGCGGCGACTAGGTCCATGGTGGTTCCCAAGACTACGGCGGCTCTTGGGGGGAGGAACTCATATGCCACAGCCACGAAGGATATGGCTAAGAAGGCGGCGAGTGTGAGCGCAAGCGCTGAGATCGCCAGCGTCCCCACTAGGGCTGGGAGTAGGCCGTAGCTCTCCCTCACGGGGTCCCAGTCTGCCGTCGTTATAAGCGACATGCCGTACTTCTGCCACGCCGGCCAAGACTCTGCGACGAATAGGGAGATTAGGAGGGCCACGACTGCCAGGGGTATGAAAGAGAGGGACGCCAGGAGTCCTTTTAGCATGTAGAAAAAGAGTGGGTTATTTAACTAGTTCTAGGGCCTTGAGCCCTATCTCCGCCAGCTCCTTGGGCAGGGGTATGTAGCCCTCCACAATGTGCTCGGGCTTCTGCCCCTCTGTCAATACCCAGTAGAAGAAGCCGCGTAGAAGCTGGGCCTTGTCCTGGGGGTAGTCTGTCCAGAGGAAGACGTAGACGAAGGCCATGATGGGGTAGCCCTTGGGCGGGTCGCTGAATTCGATGGATATGGGGTTCCAATCCTCTCTGGGGTCTGGGTAGCGGCCTAGCTTTTGGGCAACGCGCTGAAGCCCCGAGGATGCGCCCAATTGCACAGACTCCACGCTGGGCAGATGCCACTGGCCGTCGTTTCTGTTGTAAAGCTCGGCGACGCCGCCCTTTTGGTCGTACGTCTTCTTATTGGCCCACCAGTAGGCGTACTCGATGTAGCCAATGGAGTAGGGCGTGTCTAACACGGCCTTGGCCACCCCCTCGTTTCCTTTGGCGCCTATGCCGAGGCCTAGGTCGTCTCTAGGCCACTTCACAGTGTAGCCCCAGCCCACTGTGGAGTTCCACTCCCGGCTTACTTTGCTTAGCCAGAGGGTGAAGGCTGCTGTTGTCCCAGAGCCGTCTGACCGGTGTACCCCAATTATGTCTCTGCACGGGAGCTTGTCCGCCAAGTCTGGGTTGAGCTGTTTTATCCTCTCGTCGCACCACTTCTCGATCTTGCCCATGTAGATGTCTGCTATTACGTCGCCGGTGAGGCGGAGGTATTTGCCGGTTTTTTCGAAGGCTATCTCTGGCACGTTGTACACTACGACTATCGAGCCTATTACCACGGGGAATTGGACGAATTTCCCGCTGATGTTGAGGTAGCGGTCCCTCGGCATGGGGACGTCAGATGCGCCGAAGTCCAACTTCCCGGCGATGAACTGAGCAGCCCCCGCGCCGGAGCCAATGGACTGGTAGTTCACTCTAACGCCGCCCTTGGTAGCTGCCAAGAAGTCCCGGCTCCACTTCTGCATCTGCGGATTGACAAAGGTAGACCCTCCGCCCAATATATCTCCCTTAAGCCCTGCCCACGGCACCCTCTCGGTGGTGGTCTGCGCCGACGTAGTCGTCACTTTCGTCGTCGTCTGAGTCTGCGTAGTTGTCTGTGGAGGTGGCGTAGTCTGTTGCCCTGTTGTTGTCTGTGTTTTTTGTGTGGCTTGTGGTGGCGCAGTTGGTTGCCCAGCTGGTGGAGGTCGTTGCCATAGTAGGGCTATCGCCGCGGCGATTACTACCACTGCGACGATTGTCGCCACTATTAGTTTTGTGTTCATTTGCATGCCGGCCTTTCCCTACGTCTTTTTTAGGTTTGTGCATATGAAATTTTGGGTGATGTGAGAAGAATCGCGTGGGCATTGGTTCCAATCTTCCCCTTTTTCATATGTTTCATTCTTAAATATTGGAGTTGGCGGGGTTTTGTGCGTAGGAGGGTGTCTGTTGTCCGTGGTTCATATGTGATTTATCTGCCTAAGGAGTGGGCTGTGGAGGTGGGGGTTGACGAGGCTAGGGAGGTCTTTGTTGTCCGGGATGGGAGGGTGTTGCTGGTGTTTCCCGTCTCTGAGTCCTCGGTGGAGCTTGTGGTGAGGGACCGCGCTGTGGCCGAGAAGGCCTTTCTGGCGGCGTATATAGCTGGGTTTGACCGAGTGGTGGTGAGGGGGTCTGGGGAAGTTTTGGAGCGGGTGGTGTCGTTGGCTAGGTTTTACGGCGCGGCGGTGGTGGAGCAGGGGGCCGGCTACGTGGTTTTAAAAATAGTGGACTCAGAGGTGGACTTGGCGGTGTTGGTGCGGCGCATGTTTAACGTCTTTATGAACTATATGCTGGATCACGTGGCGTATGCCGAGAAGCCCGACGTGAGGCTTCTAGAGGCCGTGGACGACGAGGTTGACAAACTGCGCCACGTGGTAGAGAGGAGGTGTACAAAGGCCCCTTCGCGTAGTTGTACTCAGTACGTGTTAATTGCCAGGTACATTGAGCGAGCCGCCGACCACCTCGTGGAGTATGCCAAGCTGTCTCCTAACAGGTCTGTGGCCAGGGAGTTGTACGAGGCGGCGTCTAGGGTGGCGGAGGCGCAGGGAGACGTGGAGAAGGTCCTCAGAGCGCTTGCGTCGGTTAAGTCCCTCTCCACGCGCCTCCAGTACTCTGGCGAAGACGTTAGTATACTGCACGTGGTCAGGATCTTGGACTACTTGGAGGACGTCTTGGAGGAGTTTATAGACCTGTCTCTGCTAGACGCCGAGAGGGTGGAGCTCTAGCCAGCTCCCTCTCCGTCTCTTCTACGTCTATGGCCACTGGGTACTCCCCAGTGAAGCAGGCGTAACACACGGCCCCGCCGAGGATTTGTCTAAACTTGTCCAGGGGGAGGTAGGCCAGCGTGTCTGCGCCGACGAGGTGCCTCACTGCCTCTACCGACCTGGCGTATGCCGCGAGCTCGCGGCGGGTTTGAAAGTCCATGCCGAAGAAGCAGGGCCACTTCACGGGGGGCGAGGCTATTCTGACATGCACCTCCCGCGCCCCGACCTCCCTCAGCATTTTCACAACAGCCCTTATGTTTGTGCCTCTTATCAGTGAGTCGTCTACAAGGGCCACGCCCCTCCCCTCCACGTGCCCCCTCAGCACTTTGAAGGCGGTGGCTGGGCTTCTTGCGTGAGGCGGCGATATGAATATGCGGCCTGCAAAGCGGCTTTTTACCACCGCCTCCACTAGCGGCTTCCCCAGGGCCGAGGCGTACGCCTCGGCTATTACGCGCGCTGTCTCGGGCACGTACGTCACCACGTCTATTGCGTCGGCAACTTCCTCCGCCTCCGCTAAGGCCCGCCCCAGCTCCCTCCGCACTGCGTACACCGACTTGCCCCCGAGCTCGCTGGCGAAGTGGGCGAAGTACACGTACTCAAGGGCGCACAGCCTCTGTGCCGGCTCCTCCGCCACTTTCCACGTGGCTATCCTCCTGCCGTAGAACACAGCAGTTCCCGGGGCCAGCTCCAGCCCGCCGTCCAGCGCCACAGTCTCAGACGCCGCGGCGAAGCTCCCGCCGTGTTGCTTCACCGCCAAAGGCCTAATCCCCCTCACGTCTCTCACCGTGAGAATCCCCTCGTGGGTCAAGGCAATGAGGGAGGCGGCGCCCACAAGCTTTGCATACACTGACGCCACGCCTTGCTCAAGCCCCAGCTCCCAGACCTCCCTCGCCAGGGCCTTGGCCAAGGCCTCGCCGTCGAATTTGGCCTTTGGGTCTAGCCGCCTGTAGTTCACGATGGTGCCGTTGAACACTAGGGCGAGTTCCATGTCTCTGTGCTTGGCTAAGACGGGCTGGAGGGCCTGCTGGTAGGGGCCGGTGGTGCTGTACCTCGTGTGAATTACGGCGGCTTCAGCGTCCTCGGGGGGGCGGCCCAGCTTGAGCTCTCCGTTTCGCAGATAGGCGTAGCCCACGCCCTCGTGCCCTCTGTGTAGTAGCCAGGGCTCCATGGCTAACACCAAGCGCGCCGCCTCTGGGCCCCAGGCGCCGCCTATGCCGCACATGTTAAAGCCTCAGCGCCATAAGCTCCCTCAGCTCTTCCACCTTCCTCTTGTACAAGAGAGTGCCCCCGCACCTCAGCCTCAGCTTCTCGCCCTCCGCCTCGCCTATTTTTACCCCCGGCCCCTCCTCCCCCGCTGTGATAAACCGCCCGTTGGACTCAGAGAAGAGGAGGAAGTCGAGGCGAGTGGTCTCGGCAGGCGCCTTGCATATGTCTACGTCGGCGCCTACGCCGCTGTTCACCGCCATTTTCGCTAAGGCGGCGGCGAGGCCTCCCAGCCCCACATCAGTGGCCTTCCTGGGCCTCCACGTCCCGACGAGGCGCAAGATCTCTTTCTCCACTGCGTAGTCCACCGCCGGCGGCTCCCCAGCCACTTCGCCGAATATCCTGTACAAATACTCGCTGCCGCCCACCTCTGCCTTTGTGACTCCCCAGAGGTATATCCCATCTCCTGCTTCCCACGTCGCCTTAGCCGCCTTGCCCACGTCGTCTATTTTCCCGAGCACCACCACGGCCACCACCGGCTTTATGGGCTTGTCCAAATACTCGTTGTAGAGGCTGACTTTGCCCCCCACGATGGGCACTCCAAGCGCCTCCGCCGCCTCTGCGAGGCCTTCCACAGCCTCTACAAACTGCCAATAGACCTCGGGCCTGGCGGGACTTCCCAAGTTTATGGAGTCTACCGCGGCTAGGGGGATGCCCCTCGCCACTACCACGTTGCGATACGCTTTTACAAAGGCGTTGGCGGCGCCCAGCCTGGGGCTGAGGTATGTGTAGCGGGGGTTGGCGTCGCCTTTGACCACAATCCCCACGTCGCCTAGCTCCAACAGCTTTAACACTGCGGCGTCTCCCTCGCCCGGCTTGACGACGGTCCTCACCCCCACGTCGAAGTCGAAGCGCTCATATATCGCCGCCTTCTTGGCCACGTTAGGCGACGAGAGGACGGCGTCTATGGCCTTGTCTAACGGGGGCTGGGGAAGGTCGGGGAGAGGCTTGGCCTTGTAGGGCCTCGTGGGCCACTCCAGCACGGGGGCGTTGGCGGCCAGCTCCACTGGCACATCTCCCACGACCTCTCCCCTCCACTTGAAGACGAGTCTGCCCCCCTCGGTGAAGCGGCCGACCACTGAGTATGGCACGTCGTATTTCTCAAACAGCGCCTTGAGGCAGGGTAGCTGGCCCTCAGACGTCACAAGTACCAGCCGCTCTTGTGTCTCGCTTATTAAAACCTCGGCGGGGCCCATCTCCGCATCTGACATATGTATTTTGTCGAGGTCTATCTCAAGCCCTAGGCCGAACCAATGGGCCAGCTCAGCCGCAGCCGTTGCAAGCCCGCCGCCGCCTAGGTCCTTTATGTATTTTACGCACTGCCGAGCCTCTTGCACGAGGTCTATGAGCCTCTTCCCCATGAGGGGGTCTGCCACTTGCACTGCGCCCAAGTCCTCTTCTTCCGTCAGCGTCTTGCTGGCGAAGGCCGAGCCTCCGAGGCCGCTCTTATCGGCGCCGGAGCCCACTACGATGAAGAGGTCCCCTGCCTCTACGCCGCCTCTGGGCACATCCTCTGCACTCACGACCCCCACGCAAGTGGCTAAGACAATGGGGGTGTAAGTGAAGTCTTCGTCAAACCACGTCTCGCCGCCTACCACGGGCACGCCCACTCTGTTCCCATAGTCGGAGATCCCTCTGACGACTCCCTGGGCGATCCACTTGGCGTGTGCGTCCTGCGGGGGGCCGAAATGGAGGTTTACCAAGAGGGCTATGGGCTTGGCCCCCACTGTCAATATGTCGCGTATAATGCCGCCGACCCCCGTCGCGGCGCCGTTGTAGGGATCTACGGCGCTTGGGTGGTTGTGGGACTCTATCTTAAACGTGACATATAGGCCGGGGGCCACTTCCACAAGCGGCGCGTCTGTGCCAGGGCCCTTTACCACCCACGGCGCCTTAGAGGGGAGGCGCGACAGCCTCCCCCTCGTCGACTTATACGCGCAGTGCTCTGACCAATGCGCGGTGAATAGGGCGAGCTCCACCGGCGTGGGCCCTCTCCCAAGCCCCCTCCTAATGGCCTCAAGCTCAGCCGCGGTGAGGGCCATGTCTACGAGCTTTTATCCATTTTTAAACCTTCACTTATATTGCCAAGAGGCGCCACATATGAACTCCGCGCCACTATTAAACAAGTAGTTAAAACTTTTAAAGTGGGCTGTCTCTCTCTGTGTGAGATACGTCGTCTACCTAAACGTGACGTATAAGCCCACGATAAGGGAGCCCGAGGGGGAGACAATTTCAAGGGAGCTCCTCGCCAGGCTTGGATACAGCGTAGAGGTTAGGGCTGGGAAGTGCCTGGCCCTCTACTTGGAGGCCTCTTCTCCCGAGGAGGCGGCGGCTAAGGCGCTTGAGGTGGCCAAGGCGGCTAGGCTGGGGAACCCCAACGTCCACGTGGTCGAGGTGCTCAAGGTGGCGCCGGCATGATCGTCGTAGGGGTGTTGAAGTTTCCGGGGACAAACGGCGACTTCGACGTTTTAAGGGCCTTGGAGCTGGCGGGGCTTAGGGGGGAGGTGGTGTGGTATAAAGACTACAGGTCGGGGGTATACGACGCGGTGGTGCTGGCTGGGGGGTTCAGCTACGGGGATAGGCTGAGGGCTGGGGCCATAGCCGCGGCTACTGAGGCAGTGGAGAGACTGAGGGTCGACGTGGAGAGGGGGGTACCCGTCTTGGGCATATGCAACGGCTTTCAGATATTGACTGAGGCGGGCCTCCTCCCGGGGGCTCTCGTGCCCAACGACCCGCCGGGCTTTGTAAGCAGGTGGATTAGGGTGAGGGTTGTGGACAACGAGACGCCCTTCACCCTCCTCTACCAGAGGGGGGAGGTGGTGTACATGCCCATGGCCCATGCGGAGGGCCGCTATATACCCACGGGGCCCTACCGGGCCGCCTTTAAGTATGTGGACAACCCCAACGGCTCTGTAGACGACGTGGCAGGAGTCGCCGTGGGGAATGTGCTGGGCCTAATGCCTCACCCAGAGCGCGCCGTGGGCCCCCACGTGTCGAGGGGAGGCGTCGGGGGGCTAAAGCTCTGGCTAAGCCTCAAGCAGTGGCTAAAGACCTAGCGCCGTCCCCGGCGTTGCGCCAAGGGCACGGCCGAGAGGGCTACAAAGACGGCGTCTAAGACCACTAGGAGGGCTAGGCCGTGTACAACCACTGCGGCTCCAAGCGACGACCCAACGACGGCCGCCGCCCTATGGAAGACCCTGTTTAACGCGAATGCCGCAACAGGCCTTGTCGCCAAAAACCTCTTCTGCAGGTTGAGCAAGTACACAGAGGTCAACAAGTCGATGAAATACGCCGCGGCGAAGAACACGGCGGGGTGCATCGTTAAATACAGCAACACGAGGAGCGACACCGCCGGGGGAACGTAGACGGCTGGCAGACGGCCTAATAGGCGGCCGGCTATATACAAGTTGACCAGGCTGATTAAGTCCACATAGGCGAAGAATATGCCCACGAGCGGCATTGGCATTGTCTGAGATAGATACAGCGGCATGAAGGGGTAAAGAGTGAAGTATCCCGCCATGAAGAGTAGAAATGAGACGTTGAGCCTCGTCAACGTTGACCAGCGCAGGGCCGCCTCCATCTGCCGACTGTACGGCTGGGCCTTTGCCAAAGCCGCACATAAGAGGGCAATCGGCGTCAAGAGGGGCAAGACGGAGGCCCCGCCGAAGCCCGCCAAAAGCGATCCCGAGACAAGCCCTATGTTCACCGCGTAGGCCCTGGCCACCACATCTCCCGGTCCCAGATAGGAGGAGTAGACAAGCGAAAGCCCCCGCGAGATGCCCCACGCCACGGCAAAGGCGTAGGCGTTTAAAAACGCGAGGGGTCCAGTCGCCGCTAGGGAAAGTGTAGCAAATAAGGCGAAAAGGCTTGGCCTCTTCTCCATAAGCGGAGCCGCGGCCAGCGACGCAAGCGATATAGCATTAGCAATGGCGTGGACAAGGCCCACTTGAGGCAGGTGTAGAAGGAAAGGCAGAGACACCAAAGACGCCCTATCTACAAACGATTGGAGAAAAATCCCAAAAAGAGCTACTGTCTTAAGGGGGCGTCGTTGCACTTTTCTTTGACTGTTTATATAGTGTTAACTCGCTCGGCATTGTTACAGTGACGTCTTTATGTTATTGGCCACCTGTCGGAGGTAGTTTGGCAGCTCCTCTTGTGGGATAGGTATGGCGCCTTCTACGGATAAGTGGGCGTTGTACTTGTGTCTCACCAAGATCTTTACGTCAGCGGCCTTCCATGCCGGGATGTCGTTTTCGCTGTCGCCCATGTACACGACGTGTGAAACTCCCAGAAGGGCCCTCAAGAGGCGCACTGCGTCTCCCTTGTCTCTCTTCGTGGCGTATATGTCCACGAAGGGATGGCCGCCGTATTTCAACACTGTGAGCCCCCTCCTCTCCGCCTCGGCGACCACCGCGTCTAGGCCCGCCGGCTGTCTGCCGGCGCCTCTCCAGTCGATGGTGAGACCGGCCGGCGAGCCGAAGGTAGTCCTCTTAACTTCTACGTACGCGTCGAGCCTTTCTGCGGCCTTGGCCACGTGGACTAGGGCCTCGGGGTTTAAGTCTTCTGCCACCGCCACGTAACCCCCTGCCTTCACCTCTGCGCCGTTTATGCATGCATACGCTGCGGCGTAAGGCACTCTCGCCGTAGCCAGTGAGCACTCCTTAGTGGTGACGACGGCCACTGGGATTAGCTTGGCCAGTTCTCGCAACGCCTCGTCTACTTCCCTGGGCAACTCCCCCCTCCCCCTCTCCGGGGGCGTCAGCGTCCCATCTAGGTCTGTGAACAGAGCAATTGACACCACTGGGGATGCAAGTGGAAGGTTATATACTTGACGCAATGGCCCGCCAAAAGTCCAGCTCGTAGCGCTGAATGGCCTTGGCCACGTAGATGTACTTCTCCATGTCTTCGTACCGCCTCGCCACCTCCTCGGCTAGGCGTTCGAGTTCATGGTAGGGCCCTTTGAATATCTCTAGGAATTCCACGTGTTTTACGCCGTTGGCCCTGGCCCACTCTGCCAGCTTTAGGCAGTTCGCCCCCCACACGGGGAGATTTACCACTAGGGCCACCGCCAAGTCGCCCAATGTGCCGTGGAGGGCTAGCCAGGAGAGGAAGTGGGTGTAGGCTACGGCGGCTGGATCTATGTCGCGCCACCGAAACTCTACGCGGAGCTCCTCGGCCAGCTTTAGCAAGGCGTTGTACGCGGCGTAGTCTCCGTCTACCAACATTTTTACAAACGTATACTCGTCGGGGGCGCGGGCCTTGGCCATGGCCACGGAAAGCGCCTTTAGGTCGTGGGGGACTATGTAGAGCTGGTTTTGGACAAACCGCCTCAGCATCTCCCAGCTGGGCCTCTCCACTGCCTTGGCAATCTCTCTATTCAAATGTTCGACCTCTTTTCTCACTGCCTCAATTATGCTTGTCATAAGTAGCAAATGTTATGTGGATAAAAGGTTTTTCTGTTACATTTCGTGGGCCTGTTGGCTGGGGTTGGAAAAGATAGACAGAGGCGGCATGAGTTACACACCTCTTGCAAAGACTTCTCTCACAGTTACCACATCTGCGTACTTCGCGATCGCAAGTGGCGCAAAGAACCTCGTAGACCTCGACAGATTAAACAAAGCTACTTAAGGGGCTTGCTGGCCTCTGTGCAGAGGTCTCGCTTCTGCGTGATAGCGGTCGGCGTAGGACGAGTCTTGGAAAATCGCGGCCGTAGATTAAGCGCAACGCCTCTCTTGCCTTCGCCGCCGCCTCCTCTACGGTGTCTGCTACAATATTCACGTAGCCCATCTTCCTCCTAGGCTTGACGTCCCTCTTCCGGTACCAGTAGACCTTGCCCAACTCCTCCAGCTGGCGTAGCGGCAACTCCTCGAGCCCCCTCCCCAGTATGTTAACCATGGCCGTGGGCTTCACCGCGGTGGGCCCCCTCACGGGGAGACCTGCCACGGCTCTAACGTGGTTTTCAAACTGTGAAGCGTCTGTCTCTAACGTCCAGTGGCCTGTATTGTGGACTCTTGGCGCGATCTCGTTGACTAGAATTTCGCCGTTTCGCGTCTCAAAGAACTCCACTGCCAATACCCCCACGTACTTCTGCCACTCTAAGAGGCGGTAGACGTACTCGTAGGCCTCCTCTGGCGCCTTGGCTGGGGCAAAGTTCCACACCAATATGCCGTCGACATAGTAGTTCTGGGCCGGTGGGTAGAAGTAGACGTCCCCCCTTTCGTCTCTCACAGCAATTATTGAGAACTCTCTGGCTATATCCACGTACTCCTCCACGAGGAGCTCCCCCTCCAACTCTGCAATTGCGTCGGCCTCTCTGGGGTAGTAAAATTGCCCCTTCCCGTCGTATCCGCCCGTTGGTACTTTTATAACGGCCCTGCCCATGGACTTGGCAATTTCCAAGGCTTCGCGGCCGTCGCGCGCTATCCTCCAGGACGCAGTGGGTATTCCCAGCGACTGGAAGAGCTTCCTCTCCGCTATGCGGCCCTTCTTCACGGCGAGATAGGCCAGCGGCGGCTTGAGCTTCCCCTTCAACTCGGCGTACTCCGCCACTTTCAAGTCCACGTTTTCAAACTCAAAAGTTACGACGTCTGCCCTATCTACTTCCTCAAAGGGGTCGGCCGCCGGCCTCCCGCACGTGGCCGCTGGCGCAGAGGGGTCGTCGTGGAACACAAACTCCAGGGGGAGTCTCTGCGCCTCCCAACACATCATCAACGCCAGCTGGCCACCGCCCAGCGTAAACAGACGCATGTGTGCGTTGAAGTAAACGTTTAAAAGATTGTCGATGGCGGCATCCACGTTATCGTGAGAATTTTAAACAATTTATAAATGGACAAAATACTACGCCTATGCGGGTGGCGGTAATCATGGGGTCAATAAACGACTTAGAGGTAATGAAGGAGGCGTTTGAAGTGTTGGAACAACTGGGCATACCCTACGAGGCGAGGGTCGTAAGCGCCCACAGAACCCCAGACTACATGCTCCAATTTGCAAAAGAGGCGGAGAAGGAGTTCGACGTAATTATAGCTGGAGCAGGCGGCGCGGCGCATCTGCCCGGCATGACCGCCTCGCTGACCCCACTCCCAGTTATCGGCGTCCCAATTCCCACCAAGCACTTGGGGGGCCTCGACTCTCTGTTGTCCATAGTGCAGATGCCGAGGGGCACGCCAGTTGCCACTGTGGCGATTGGCAACGCGGCCAACGCGGCCTACCTCGCCGCAAGGATACTGGGCGTAAAATACCCAGAGGTTCGGGAGAGGGTTAGAGAGCACATGGCCAAGATGCGGGAGGACGTTCTCCGCTCGTCATTTATCAAGAGGTGGCCTTAGGCACAGCGTACAAAGCCTCTTCCCTACAGCTTTTTCCACCTCCTCAGCCTCTAGGTGGACTATGCTGTCCACCTCTAGCGCCTCTGCCACTTCGCGGGGGGTCAAGTGGTTGTAGATCATGTGGCTCTCCGGCGGCGTCTTAACGCCGTATGGGCAACTCCTCCTAAGCGGGGGAGAGGCCACGGCGACGTGGATCTCCCTAGCCCCCGCCTTGCCTCTCAACATCTGTGTCATCTGTCTGATTGTGATGCCGCTTATGACGCTGTCGTCCACAAGCATAACCCTCTTCCCCTTCACCACCGCCTTGACTACATTGGCCTTCAGCTGAATCACGGCTAGCCTTTCCTTTACCTCGTCTAAAAGGGCACTCCTTCCCCTAGCCGTTGCCACAAAGGCAAGCGGGCTCCATACGCCGAGCCGCCTGGCAAGCGCCGAGGCGTAGAACATCCCCGTCTCAGGCACACCTATGGCCACGTCTACCTCGGCCCTGGTCTTCTCAGCCAAGGCCTCGGCTAGTTTGGCCCTCGTCTCTGCCACCTCTACGCCATCTATGACGTTGTCTAGCCTCGACGCGTAGAGGACCTCCAAGGCGCAGAGCTCCCCCGCCTCGCCTCCGCTCGCCGACTCTACGCCAAAGCTGTGGATTTTGAGTAATTCGCCCCCGAGGAGGCTCCTCCTGACTTCGCCCCCCAGCACCTCCACCACGGCGGCCTCCGTGGCGACTATGGCAAAGTCGAAGCCGTGAACCCCCACGGCTAAGTGCCAGAGCCTGGGCGGCCTATACGCGTACACCGCCCCGTCTTTGGTCAATGCCACATATGCCGTGGCGCTAGGCCTCTCGCCAGGCACAGGCTCCTCTCTGCCGAATTTGCAGATTACGCCCCCGTCGACCTCTTTACAGCAGTCCTCCACGTAGACGCAACCCACCGCCGCGGCGCCGGGGGCTGACCCCTCACCCTCCCTTGACAGGTCCACTTCGAGCCGCCGAATTTCGCCGTTGTTGTACACATACGCAACAGCCACGTCGCCGCGGTTTGACATCGCCTTGAGGCCGTAGTAGAGGAAGGGGTACAGGTCTATCCCCCCGCCGAAGTGGTATATGGCGAAGAGCCCGGCGGACATGTTAAAACTCGTACACCTCCACCCCCCCTCCAGGCCTCCAGACTATCCTCCGCTTGTCGAGGCCCCGGCCCCTCCTCCACTTGTACACCGCTCTCACAAGCTCGGCCTTCTCTGCCATGGCCTTTAGATACCAGGGAGACGCAATGTCGGACCTGTGGAAGAGCCCCTCGCCCCTCACAGCTGCGGCACATCGCTCAACGCGGCGGTACGCCTCCTCTGGCGTATCTCCATGTGCCAACACCTCAACGGCGCGGGAGCCCAAGGTCACGTATCCCCCCTCCGGCGATTCCACGGCCGAGCCGAAGAAGACGAGGCATCCCTCCCTCTTGACTAAGTCCCAGTCTATCCAAAACCTCAGGCCCTTGGCCAACTCGCGGCTCTGAGGATAGCCCAGGGGGGCAAAGGCCTTTACCACCGTGTACCCTCCTTTAAACCTCCTCTCGGCCCCGGCGAGCCTTCCCTCGGCTGCTCTTTTAAACAGGTCGTAGGCGTCGCCGTCGTAGAGGAACAAGGCGTTTACCGCCTCGGGGTCGCCCAGCCTGGCGTAGTACTCAATCACCACGGGCCCCCGCGCCGTGAGCATCATTTGCCCGCTTAAGGCGCCCACGTACTTTACGCCGAACTCCCTCCCAACGGCCTCCACAGTAGCTCTCACGGCCTCTACTGCCTCCTCCACCTCCGCATCCTCTATGAAGGGCAATGGGGAAAGGGAGCCCATGCCTCCGCACTCTGGGCCAAGCCCCAGCTCGTAGGCGTGGGGGTTGTCTTGCACGGGGGGCAGGGGGAAGACGAAGTCCCCATCGGTGAGAGTCTGCACGGTGTACTCAACTCCCCACACCGCCTCCTCCACCAGCACGGCCTCCTCCACGTCGCCGTAGTGGCGTAGCTGTTCCTTGACCTCAGCCGCGCCTCTTGTCACCACTTCGTCGAAAGCCCCGTCGAGGTACTTGGCGTCGCCGTACACCACTCTGACCCCCTTGCCCCCCGCCTGCCTAATGGGCTTAATGGCCACAGAGCCCAACGCCTTGGCAAAAGAGTAGGCATCTTCAACTTCCTTAAACACTCCGTATATTAAGCGGCCGGGTATTCGGTACTTCCACTGAAGAGACCTAGCCACGTCCTTCCGCATCTCCACCACAGCCGCCTTAGCCGAAGCGCCGAAGGTCAAAAACCCTGCCTCCCTAAGCGCGTCGGCAACTCCCGCAAATAGGGGCTCCTCAGGCCCAATTATCACTAAGTCGGGCGAGACCTCCTCGGCAACTTTAACCACCTCGCCGGGGGACGTGGTCTTCACTACCCTGTGCCAGCCCCCAGTCTCCTTAGCCAATTGCACAAGGCCCGGGTTGGGGTGCCCCACCGCCGCGTATATCCTCGCCCCGCTCTTTGCAACAGCCCACGCAATCGCGTGCTCTCTAGCCCCATCCCCCACCACTAAGACCTTCTCCATGGCCTCCTTAAAACATCCATTTAAAAATATGGCGGAGAGACATAAGACGCCGTCGGGTTACTTTAATTAAACATTTAAAGACAGAAGAGATGGGTTTCATGGAGTTAGTCTATGAGGGAAAGGCCAAGGCTGTCTATAAGACTAGAGAGGGGTTGCTCATGGTCTTCAAAGACGAGGTAACAGCTGGGGATGGCGCTAGGCGTGACAAGGCCCCTGGCAAGGGCGCCCTCGCGGCAGAGACCTCCACCCTCCTATTTCAATATCTCCAGGGCCGCGGGGTGACCACCCACTACCTAATGTTTGTCCCTCCCAACGCCATTTTAGTTAAGCCGGCCCAAGTGCCGCCGCTGGAGGTCATAGTGCGGTTTAAGGCCTACGGGAGCTACCTCAAGCGCATGCCTAAGGCGAAGCCCCTGACCCCCTTTGCAAAGCCCATAGTGGAGTTCCACTACAAAGACGACTCGCTCCACGACCCCCTAATCCTCGAAGACGACGTAGTGGAGGCCGGCTTGCTCACGGCGGGAGAGCTCGCCGCGGTAAAAGACATGGCGCTCAGAGCCGCGTCGGCCTTGAGAGAGCTATACGCAAGCGTAGACTGCGACTTTGTAGACGTGAAGTTTGAGTTTGGGCGCGTCGGCGGAGAGCTCGTCCTCGTGGACGAGGTGTCCGGCGATACATTCCGCTTGCTCTGCGGCGGCGAGCACTTCGACAAAGAGTACTACCGTAAGACGGGGGATGCGGTGGGCCTTGTGGAGCGGTACGCCAAGTTGCTTGAACTTACAAAACTAGCCCTAAGCCGTCAAAAGGTCTGAGAGTAGAGCCATGTCTAAGCTGAACATTAAGGCTGAGCAAGCGTTTGGGTGGAGAAACGGGCTACTCATGGGCCAAAGTTATACGCATCTGCTACGCCGTCGTATACAAACATCAAAGTTTATTGCCTATTAGGCAGGAAAAAATAGCGTTTCTCACTTTTCCACCGTCGGCTAATCGCTGGCTCATTAATTGTCTACTTAAAACGTTGCCCAGACGACGTTGGTAAAGTATAAATACAATTAATTGGTTGCTTAAACGTGAAGGTGGGCGTCTTGGCGTCGTGGCGTGGGTCGAATTTTAAGGCGATTATGGACCACATACGCCTCGGCGTCCTCCGCGGCGTTGAAGTGCCCGTGTTAATATACAGTGACGAGAATGCGCCGGTTAGAGAGATTGCGGAGAAGTACGGAATGGAGGCGCGCTATGTGCGCCATAGGGGTGTCCCCAGGGCTGTGCGGGAGGAGGAGATGGCTGAGGTTTTAAAGAGCCATGGGGTAGAGGTGGTGGCTTTGGCGGGCTACGACTACATCTTAAGCGGGGGGTTTATATCTAGGTTCCGCCTCGTCCTCAACATACACCCCTCGTTGCTCCCCTTCGCGGGGGGAAAGGGGATGTATGGGCTAAGGGTGCATCAAGAGGTCTTTAGGGCTGGGGTCAAGGTGACGGGGCCCACGGTCCACGTAGTTGACGACTCCGTCGATGGGGGGCCTATAGTTGATCAGTGGCCTGTCTACATCGGCGACGTGTATGCCCTTCCACTTCCCCCCGAGGAGAAGGTGCAGATAATCGCCGACAGAGTGTTGATCTTTGAGCATAGGCTTTACTCGAGGGTCCTACAAGCGGTGGCAGACGGGAGGCTTGAGCTTGTGGAAGAGGTGGTTAAAGTGCCCAGGGTGTATGAAGAGGGGGGCAGGCTGAGGGTGGAGGAGGTGGAGGCGAGGGCGGTCAGGACGGTGCTTAAGGTGGACGAGGCGTGGGAGAGGCAGTGGGCCGAGAGGCAGAGGGCCTATGTGGAATACCAGTTGAAGGAGTGGGAGAGCAGGCTTGGGGGCAGGCTCGCCCTCGTGTTGCCGCCATGGTTACGTGGATGAGCGGCAAGCCGCTTCACGAGAAGACGAAGGAGTGGGCGCGGCGGCATGTACGGCTTTTGGAGGAGGTCGGCGTTACGCCTAAGCTCGCCGTGTTGCTCCTCAACGACGACCCAGTGGAGCTGGAGACTCAGCGGAGGTACGTATCGCTGAAGGCTAGAGACGTGAGAGAGGTGGGGGGCGAGGTGGAGATATACGAGCTCGTGGACGTGCCGCCGGAGAGGCGGAGTAAGGAGGCGCTCTACCTAATAGAGAGGCTGAATAGGAGAGACGACGTAACTGGCATACTTATACAAAAGCCCGTTCCGCCCTTTGTGGATGAAGATCTCCTCTTCCAGAGGCTAAGCCCTGAGAAAGACGTAGACGCGCTGACCCCCGAGAACAAGAAGAGGTTGTTGGCTCTCTTTGACCTAGATCGGGACCTCTTGCCTTGTACCCCCGCTGGCATATTAGAGTTGCTTCAGATGTACGGCGTAGAGGTAAAGGGGAGGGACGTGACGGTGGTGGGGAAGGGTGAGCTAGTGGGCAAGCCTCTCGCAGTCATGCTCATGCAGTTGGACGCCTCAGTCTCCGTGCTCCACGCCTTGACGAGAGACAAGCTCCGCTACGTCAAAGAGGCAGACATCGTCATATCCGCAGTGGGAAGGCCACCTGAGCTGTACCGCGACAACCCCTGGCGCCTCACGGGGGACATGGTCAAGGAGGGCGCCGTGGTGGTGGGTGTTGGGGGGAAGGTGGACCCCGCCACAGGCAAGTGGTACTTCGACGTAGACGAGAAGTCTGTGGCAGAGAAGGCCTCCTACCTAACCCCCAACCTAGGGGGCGTGGGCCTCGCCACCAGGGCCCGTCTGTTGAAAAACTTAATCCGCGCCTCATACAACGTGGCTAGGGCAACTGCCGCGCCTAGACTGTTAAAAGCTTTTTAAGACAAGCCCCCTCTACATTGTGTTTGACAAAGATGCCTTCCTCCGCCTCCTGAGAGAAGATGAGGAGTTTAGATACGCCGTATTGGGCCTACTTGGGCTAGACAAGGTCTTTAAGCGGCTTGAGAAAAACACTAAGGCCATAGCCGCCCTTCAACGCGCAATGGTCAGGCACACCAAGGCGCTAGAGGAGCACACAAGGGCAATAGAGGCACTACAGAAGACGATAGAAGAACACTCAAGGGCGATAAACTCAATGCAGAAGACTTTAGAAGAGCACTCAAGAGTCCTTGAAAGGCATTCTAAGGCGGTAGAGAGTTTACAGAGAGCTGTGGAGGAGCACACTAGAGCTATTGTAGCAATGCAGAAGACCTTGGAGGAGCATTCAAGGGCTATTGAAGGTCTGCAGAGGGCTGTGGAGGAGCACTCCCGTGCCATTATGTCGCTTCAGCAGGCTGTTGATGCGCAATCTGTGGCTATCCGCGAGCTGGCCGCCAAGATGAATGCGCTTGGCACGCGGTGGGGGGTCGTGGCTGAGGAGGCGTTTAGAGAGTCTGTGAAATACTTGGTGGAGGACCTCCTCGGGGCCTACAAGGCCAAGAAGTGGACTTATTACGACGCCGAGGGGCTGGTCTACGGCCACCCCTCCGTCGTTGAAGCAGACCTCCTCGTCAGAGACGGTGAGCACATACTCGTGGAATTTAAATCGTCTGCCGACAGAGCCGATGTGGGGGAGCTATACAAGCTCGGCATCCTATACGAGAGAGTGGCTGGCGTCAAGCCCAAGCTCCTACTAGTGTCGCCAGCGGTGAGGAAGAGGGCGGCTGAGTTGGCCAAGGAGCTCGGCGTTGAGATAAGGGGGGAGGTGGTGGAGTAAACGGCAGAGGCCACACGACTTTTATATCCCCAGGGAAGTCCGCTCGTGAGGTATAGAGACGCAGGCGTTGACTTAGACAAACATAGGCAGTTGCACAAGGCCGCCGCCTCCCTCCTCGGCGGCTACGCCGGCGCCTATACCCGGTGGATAGAGCTGGGGGAGGGGGAGTACGCGCTGCACGTAGACGGCGTGGGGACTAAGGCCCTGTGGCTTCTTCAGGCTGGGCGCCTAGAGGTGGCCGGGTGGGACTGCCTCTTTGTAAATGTAAACGATGTGGTCAGCGACGGGTTTAAGCCCGTTGCGGCCGTGGACTACGTGGCGGTCTCGCCCGGGCTAGAGGATGCCGTGCCGCCCGTGTTCGAGGGCCTGCGTAAGGCGGCCCAGAGGGCCAACGTTGCCGTCTTAGGCGGCGAGACGGCCATAATGCCAGACGTGGTAAACGGAATAGACGTGGTTTGCACAATCTTGGCCAAGAGAGTGGCCGCGCCTAAGAGGCCAGCGCCTGGGGACTACCTAGTGGCTCTAGAGTCCACGGGCCCCCACGCCAACGGCTTCAGTCTCCTCAGGCGGATCTTCAAGCTGGGGGAGAGGCTCTGCGGCTCCACGGTCGAGGACATCCTCCTAGCCCCCGTGGCCGACTACGGCGCCGTAGTCGAAATGTTGAAAGAGGGCGTGGTCAAAGCGGTGGCACACATCACAGGAGGCGCCTTTGCAAAGCTCAAGAGAGTGCTCGGGGACTTGGGGGCGAAGCTAGAGCTGGGCAATCTGCCTTGCTGGGCCGAGGAAGTGGTCAAGAGGGGAGTGCCGCGGGAGGAGGCGTACCGCGTCTTCAACATGGGAGTCGGCATGGTCCTCGTAACAGACACCCCCAACGACGCCTTGAGAAGAGCCGAGGACCTCGGCCTAAGGGCTAGGGTCGTGGGGAGGGTGAAGGAAGAGGGGCCCGTGGCTGTCGACGGCGTAGTATTCCACTGAGGCTAGCCGCCCCCCAGCGCCTTTTGATACGTCACCAAGAGGTCTAGCGCCTCTTCGTACCTCCTCACAAGGTAGAACCGCGCCTCTTCAGCGTCTCCGTATATCACGATGTAGTCCTCCACTATGGAGAGGACTAGGTGCGGCGGGGCCTCGTCGAGGTCGACTATGTCGATGGAGCCGTCTGGGAGGCCCAAGAGGTCCTCCGCCTCTGCGATTAGCCTGGCCAAGTCCATCAACGTCTTCGGCTTGGCGAATTTCACGGCTATGTCTAAGTCGCGTCCACAGCCGCGACGCGCCGTAGATCCGAAGAGGTACGCGTACACCACATCGTGGCGCTTAAACACCTCCCCAAGCCTCACGGCGTCTTCTACACAGGGGTTATTGCCCACGGCCTTTTCGGCCAAGGCAAGCACCTCCGGCATCATCTCCACAAGCTCTTTAAACGAGGCTAGCTCCTTCTCCACAGACACAATGTAGTACCGATGGATAAGCACGTTTCGCATAGAGGCCACTGCGCCTAACCTCTTGGGGTCATAGCCTACCTCGCGCGCGAACTCCTCCAGTAACGCCCTGTAGGTGGGGGGCTTTTCGCCTCGTCTACGCGCCACATATATGGCCGCCAAGTCTATCAACGACTGTGCCACTAACTCGGCAAGTCTCTCCAAGGCGTAGATGTCTGCGCCAGGGGAGGCGAGGCGGGCCCGAAGCTCCTCAGTGTAAAACTTGACGCGAGCCAGTTGCTCTCTAAGTCTCATGTAGTTATGCCGATGTTCCGCAGAATGGCCCAGGTAGAAGTGGCGGGCGCGGGCATGTCCCACCAGTAGACTTGGGCCCTCTTCTTTGAGAGAGCCTCCACGTTTTTCACCACGTTCTCTAAAGTGTCGGCGATTCTTATGAACTTGACCACCGCCACAGGCCTCCCATCCCTTACCTCAAGTGCGACGTCTCTCCCCACTGTGGAGAACTGGCCCGTCTTCACATTCTGATACCGGGTATACCAATTGTTGTGGATGTAGAAGCCGTTTTTCAACTCTGCGAAGAGCTCCTCCAGATCGCCGGAGGCGTCGCCTGCGCCCACTTCCAAGTGGCCGGGGGCAGGCCTGACCAGAGAGCCGAGCGCGTGGCCCGTCGGCTCTGTCCCAAGCGCCGCGGCAGTCCTCCTAGTGTGGAGAAAGCCCCCAAGGACCCCCCTCTCGTATATTGCCACAGGCCTAGGCGGGACGCCCTCTGAGTCAAATGGAGTGAATCCATAGGCCGACGGGTCGTGGGTCTTGTCCACCACGGTTAACGCCGGCGAAGCCACAGCCTTGCCCACGTCGTCTTTGCTGTACCTAGAACCGCCGGAGACGACCTCTAGCCCATTTGCCCAAAAGTGGGCTACCTCGCCCATCAAGTGCCCAAACACGAGGGGTGAGAGGAGGAGGTCCGCCCTACCCGTCTCCACCCGCCTCTGCGGCAGGCCCTTGGCTAAGGAGAGGAGGTGTGCGTTTTGCTCGCCCACATGCTCGGCCTTTATCTCTGCCACTCGCCGCGCCGCCACGGCGCTAGTGGCGGAGAGCTCCCCGAGGAACGAGCGCATGGTCAAGTAGACGCGGTTGACGGAGTAGCGCCCCCTCCGCCCGGCTGTGTCTTCATACTCCACCGTGACGTAGGAGAGGAGGGCCGCCCCCGCGCTCCTCTCTACGCCGTGTGCCCCGTCTATGGCCCTCTTCACGAGGTCGGGCAGTTTCTCAAAGTTGTCTAAAGCCTCATCGTGGTTTATGGGCTGTGGTCCGCCGAGGGGGACGTAGAGGGGGTCCTCTGGCATATTCTCCAAGGCCTTCAAGGCCTCCTCTACCTGGGCCAGGGAGGGGGAGCCGGTGGTGCTGACAAACGTGGTACGCCTCCCCTTGGCCAAGTAGAGGTAGGTGTTTTCCACAGTCCAGCTCTTGAACGCGGTGACTTCGTCGTTGGCGAATCTGACCATGTAGTTCTCTACTCTGGCCTTCGCCACAGCCGCCTCGTCTACCCTATTGGCCAAGAAGCGCATCATACCACTACCCTCAGCCCCCTTGACCTAAATGTGGGCCCTCCCATGGTCACGGGCACCCCCTGCGAGGGATTCCCCTTGCCGCATGTGCCTATAAACAGCTTGAAGTCCTTCCCCACGGCGTCTACGTTCCCCCACAGCTCTGGCGTGTCCACCTCTATGAAGCCCTTGACCGGCTCCTTCAACTCTCCCCCCTCTATTAGGTAGCCCTCGAAGATGCCGTAGCGCCCCGAGTACCTAGTGTCGTTGATATTCCACTCTGTGTAAGAGACGACGTATACCCCCCTCTTTGTGTCTCTGATGATCTCCTCGGGGTCCCAGTCCCCGGGCTCGAGGTATGTGTTAGACATCCTGGGAATAGGCTCTCTGTCGAAGGCCGAGGCTCTCGCCCCGGCGTTGCTGTGGACGCCTATCACCGCGGCGTACTGCCTATTGGTGATAAACTCGGTGGCCCACCCCCCTTGCACAAGCCTCTTAGGCCTAGCCACGACGCCCTCCTCGTCAACTAGGTAGAAGCCGTAGGCCCCCGGCACCGCGGGGTAGTCTGTGATATTTACGAGGTCGCTACCTATCTTCACTCTGAGGTTGCCCGGCCTTATGTAAGACTCCCCCGCCTCGGCCCCCTCTCTCCCGTATATCCTATCTAGCTCAAAGGGGTGGCCAATGGACTCGTGCACAAGTATGCCCGTCATCTCTGGGGCAAAGACCACGTCGTATCTCCCCGGCGAAATGGGCCGGGCACGCTCCAAGAGGTACGACACCTTCTTAGACTCCTCCTCCACCACCTTTTCAGCGCCCCTCAGCGCCTCCGCCGAGGTGCCCCCCAGAAAGACGTCTCGCTGGAGGCTCCCAGAGGGGCCGTGCTTTATAAACATGGCGAAGACGTACACCCGCGGCACTTTGCTGTAGACGTCTGCGCCGTCGCTCGTCGCCACCCACTTCTCAGTAGTCCACACAGAGGCGTAAAACCTACGCACAGTCAAAGACCTGTCGGCATGCTCGTCGAGCCGCTTGGCCAAGTCAAGCGGGTCGAGGTCGATGGGGGGAAGGCTGTACTTCACCACGGCCAAACTCTCCTCGCTGAGTTCCACCGGCCTCTTGCGCAGAGAGCCAGCCGCCTTTGCAAGCTTAACAGCCCGCTCAACGGCCTCTAAAACCGCCGAGGCCTCTGTACTGGGCGCGGCCGCGAAGCCAAGCCCGCCCCCCGCCACCGCCCGCACCCCCACGCCCTCGGACTTAAACCCGGCGGAGAACTCAAACTGCCCATTCCTAAGCCCTGCCCACCTCCCGTAGTCCAACTGCCACCTCACTTCCACATACTTAGCGCCCAGGGAAAGGCCGTACTCCACGGCCCTCCTTAACAACTCTTCCATAGAAGTCACTCCATACCACTATTAATATGTTAGTTCCAACACCTCCTCTCCGCACACGTAGTAATTGCCGTGGACGTAGACGGGCGTGCACGCCAGCGTCTTGTCGCCCAGCTTGTTCTCAACCACGACGCCTAGCCGAGACACAAAAAAGCGCTCCCCCACCTCCACCCTCTCTCTGCCCCAGTAGACGTAGCGCCTCCCGCCCCACTCCTCCACGTACACCACGAGAGGCGACGTGGACAAGGGCTCCACGGCCTTGGCGCCTTTAAACTCTGCCCTCTCCGCGCCCAGAAACCGGCCGTCGAGAGTAATTTTCTTGAGCAGAAGCTCCATGCCCTCGTCGGAGTAGTCAAAATCCGCCACGACGGCCCTATGCGGGTCTAAGACATCCACGTGGTACGACACGCCACAGGGCGCGGAAAAAACGCCGTAGGTCTCTGGCTTAACCACAACCACAAACCCATCGGTACAGTAGAGAGATTTAACATCGGCGAAGGGGTAGGCGTACATGAAGTCCCACTTCCCGCTACATTCCACCTTTTCCACAATACGCCAGCCCTCTGTCTCAAAGACATAGGCATAGTCGCCTCCCACGGCTATTGCATATCTAGCCGGCTTAAACCCATCTGAGTACAAGCCATAGGGCACCAACACCAGGTTAAACTCTCCTACCTCAACGCCGTCTGGCTTAAACAGCCTCGCCCCCCTCACCACCGCCGAGCCGTAGTGCACGCCCCCCTCGACCCAGGGCACCTCAAGAAGAAGGCCCCCGGGCCCCTTGGCCAAGCCCTCCTTAACTACCCACAGCTCCCCCCTTGAATTTCCCACGAGCAACATAGCCAATGGCAGTTGCCAAGGTTAAATAATGCACTGACAACTGGGCCTGCGGGCCCACTAAGAGGGAGTACATAAAGAGTCTCTCTCTTTGTAGCAAGGAGAGAAACACGGCCACGGGCAGAAGCCAGGGCTGAGTAAGACCCATCCCAAAGACGAGAATCATGCCCATGTAGTAAGGCGACGCCGCCACCGCGGCCGCCGTGGCCAAAGCCGCCGCCGACGCCAACTTCCAGGCGCCGTGGCGGATTCCGCTGATAAATACGCCGACGAGAGGCATAAACGCCCACGCCCACTCCAGATATGGCGTGACCCACAGGAGCTGAGGCGCGTACAAATTTACCACGCCCTGAGCCAAGTAGTAGGCGGCGACGACGTAGCCGGCCCTAGACCTAAAAAACAGCGCGTAAACCAGCGGGAGTATAGGCATAAGCCTAAGCCCAACGCCGATATAAGCCGCAGATAAGTCAAGCGCAGTCACTACAAGGGCAACTAGGGCGAGGGGCAGAGATCCCCACAAGCCGAGGTATGCGAATGCCAACACGTACAAGGCGATCATCGCAATATAGCCGCCCCACTGAATTGCGAGAAAGAGGGCGTGTGTAAACTGGTTCTGGGGGACAAAAATCCAGAACCTATTCAGGGTGCGGTTTAGGAGAAATTCGGAGAAGAGAAGGAAAAAGAGCATCGAATTACTTCCTGCGGAACGCCAAGCCGAGCAATATTGCAATAACCGCTATTAGGACGCCGATCACCACCCACGCCCACGTCGGCGAAGTCTCCACAATCTGTGTAGCGGTGACAGTGGTAGGCGCCGCCTGTGTAACAGTCTCAACTCTGGCAGGCGCCGCCGGTCTCTCAAGCGTGAAGCTGATCCAGCCGCTGGTGGCCTTCAGCCCGCCGCGCTCGCCCTTTCCGCCATCCCATGTGGCAAACGCCGCGCTGAAGTCGCTGGCCAGCGAGGACATCAGCGGGTGAACTGACGCAAGCGGCCTAACTATCACCACCTGCCACCTGCCCCCAGCGTATGTGGTATATGCCTGCACTACCTGGGCATTCTGCGGCAGTAGCTCCACTGGCGAAGTGGGAGTTGCCTGTAGGCCAAGTGCCTCTCTCTGTTGCGGCGAAAGGCCGTAGCCAGCGCCCGCCACTAAGTTCTCCACGCCCACACCCGCCTTCCAGTAGATTATATTCACGGGGTTGTCCACGGTGCCCATGCATATGTAGGGCAACTGAGCCCTTGACACTGGGAACTGTATCGCCACGGCGTCTGGGAACACGTCTAATCCACCTGGCGTAGCCACGTCCCTAGTGGAGTCTTGCCACGTCAACAGGAACGCTATATGCGTGGCATTGTACACGGCAGACACGTATACGCTACGCGTCTCCGCCGCCGCGGGCAGTGGATACGTCAACTGTTGCGACGTAAGCGGTACTTCAATAGGCGTGGGCCACACGGGCGCGGCTGGGTCAAGAGGTATATTCCCGTTCACATATTTCACAACCACCGTCGGCGCCTGTGCCGTGATCAATATTACTCCCAGCGCCGCCAACACCACGGCGATGGCTAAGACGGCCCCGTGGAGAAGCCTACCGCCCATCATGGCAACCCCACCACGCCTCTCTGCACTTGGGGCTGGTTTGTGTATCTCTTCGGATTCGTCGGTATGACGAACCTGTCCTCAAATCTCGCAATGGCGAAGAGCCGGTACATCTCCTCAGCGTCGGCCTCAGACAGCCCAGCCTCCTGAAGGGCCGCCTTGGCCTTCTCTGCGAGGCCAGGCTCAGCCACGTTCTTAGCCCTCTCGTAAATTCTCACGGCGAGTAGCTTCTTAAGCGCTTGTTCCACTAGCGCTGTGTCTCCCGCGGTGAACATGTTGGCAAGGTACTGGATGGGTATCCTCAGCTCAGAGACCTTCGGCATTATATCGGTGATCTTTGCACCATATGCGTTCTCATATGTGGTAACAACGGGGCTCAGCGGAGGCACGTAGAAGACCATGGGCAAGGTCCTAAACTCGGGGTGTAGCGGGAAGGCCACCTTCCACACCTTCACCATTTTGTACACAGGCGACCTCCTCGCCGCGGCAATCCAGTCGTCTGGAATCCCAGCCTCCCTCGCCGCCGCCACCACGTTGGGGTCGTAGGGATCTAGAAGCACCTCGTCTGCAAAGCGGCGGACAAGCCTCTTGGGATCCGGCTCGGCGGCTACGTCGAGCACCTTATCTGCGTCGTAGAGCAACACGCCCATGTACCTAATTTTCCCAACGCACGTCAGACTGCATACGGTGGGCTGGCCGGCCTCCACCCGGGGATAGCAGAAGATACATTTCTCAGATTTCCCAGTCTTCCAGTTGTAATACACCTTCTTATAGGGACATGCGGCCACACAGTACCTATACCCACGGCATCTAGTCTGGTCCACGAGCACTATGCCGTCCTCCTCCCTCTTATAAATCGCCTTTCTTGGACATGCGGCGAGGCACGACGGGTTTAGACAGTGGTTGCAAATCCTAGGCAGATACATCATAAACACGTCCTTAAACTGCGTATAGACCGCGCGCTCCGTCTCTGACATATTCACATCCTCCAGTATGTACTCGGTGCCCGCCAAGTCGTCGTTCCAGTTGGGGCCGTACTTCACATCGACGGGCTCGTTTGTTACTAGGGAAATAGGCCTAGCCACAGGCTGTTGCTCCGCCTGCGTCTCTGAGAATAGCACCTCGTAGTCGTAAGTCCACGGGTGATAGTAGTCGTCAAGCCCAGGCGGCTTATAGCTCTTCTTCAACTCGACTCTGAGGACTAGCTTGCCCCCGCTCAGCGCCCAGCCGCCGTTGTACTTGTCTTGGTTCTCCCACTGCCTCGGATAGCCGGGGCCAGGCCGCGTCTCCACGTTGTTCCACCACATGTACTCTGCGCCCTGCCTATTAGTCCATACGTTTTTACACGTGACGCTACACGTGTGGCAGCCAATGCACTTGTCCAAGTTCATTACCATCGCGATCTGGGCGCGCACCCTCATAGCCTCACCCCACTCGCCTTTCTTACTACCACAAGAGTATCCCTATTTACGCCAGTGGGGCCGTAGTAGTTAAAGGAGTAGCTTAGTTGCGCGTAGCCGCCCACCATCTTAGTGGGCTTTAAGTGAGTAATAGTAACGCTGTTGTGAATGCCAGCGCGCTTTCCAGTGGTGGGAGAAAGTGGAACATACACGTGCCTCTCCTGGGCGTGGTACATAATCGCGGTGCCCCTCGGAATCCTGGGACTCACGGCGGCCCTAGCCACAATTACGCCGTTTGCGTTGATCACCTCTATCCAGTCGTTGTCGTTTATGCCAGCCCACTTGGCGTCCTCGTCGTTGAGCCAGACCACCTGCCCACCTCTAAACAGCGTGAGCATAATGAGGTTGTCCCAGTACTCAGAGTGTATGTTCCACTTCCCATGCGGCGTCAAGAAGCGCAACACAAGCCTCCGCTCGCCCCCCACCTCCCTCCTATACTTGGCAGGGTCGTACCAGAAGTCTGACACGCTGGCAAACTTGTTAACAACGTTCACCAACACGACATCCAAAGGCCTCTTATATATGGGGAACGACTCTCCCAACTCCCTAAACCACTCGTGGTCAATGTAGAGGTGCTGCCTTCCCGTCAAAGTGCGCCAAGGCACTAGGCGCTCCGTGTTCACAGTAAACGGCGAATACGTCCTCCCAGGCGCCTCAATGCCGTTCCACACAGGCGACGTCGTGACCCTCCTCGGCTGAGCGACGACGTCGTCAAACGTGATGCGGAGCTCCCTGGCGGGGAGGTCCTTAAGCGAGAGGCCCACCACTCTCTCCAGGTTTGACCACGCCATGTAGGCCACTTCGCCATTGGACTCCGGCGAGATGGCCAAGATGGCTTCGGCGGCCTGTTTATCTAGCTCAATGCTCGGACAGCCTCCTACATTTGCACACTGCGTCTTCACGTAGTCCGAGGTAGGCTGGGACACGCCGTTCCTCTCCCTAAGCCAGCTGTACTGTTCCACTGGCTTAAACGCCGGAATGCCCTTGGCCGATAGGCCCACTGTAACCACCAGCGGCCCCAGCGACACATACATGTCGTACACGTCCCAATACCTCCTCCTCACCAGCGACACGTTCTGCGTAGTCTTGCCTGGTACTACATCCGCCTCGCCCTTCTTCCAGTCCTTCACTTCGCCGTATGGTTGTGCAATTTCCGCCGCCGAGTCGTGCATCAACGGCGTCATAACTACGTCAAAGGCCTCCTGCGGGAGGTACTTAGGCGCCATCTCAGAGAACTTCTTAGCCAACGCCTTGAAGATCTCCCAATCGCTCTTGGCCTCCCACGGCGGATCCACGGCGGGGGTAAACGGGTGGATAAAGGTGTGCATGTCTGTCATAGACAAGTCGTACTTCTCATACCACGTGGCCGTCGGCAGAACCACATCTGCGTACACGGGGGTCGTGGCCATGCGGAAGTCTATTGCCACAAGGAGGTCTAGCTTGCCCTCGGGAGCTGGCCTCACGTTTACCTCTTTCACAAGCTTTGTCCCCACTTCCTCAGCCGTTACGTTGTTGTCTGTGCCAAGTAGGTGCTTGAGGAAGTACTCGTGCCCCTTGGACGAGGAGCCCATGAGGTTGGCCCTCCAGACGAACAGCACCCTGGGCCAATTCTCCGGCGCGTCTGGGTCCTCTATTGCGAATTTGACCTCGCCGCTTTTAAGCATCTCGGCTACCCTCCTAGCCACGTAGGCCGACAGTTGCGCGTCGGGTACCCCCGCCTGCCTCGCCTCTTGCACCAGTCTGCTCCCAAGCTCAATGGGGTTGACGTTGAGAGTTGGGTAAAACGGCAACCAGCCCAGCCTCACCGCGACTACGTTGGCGTCCATCTCATGCATATTGCGCCACTTCTTAGCCCACGGCGCTGGGTAAATCTTGTCAGTGGTTATTGGGTCGTAGCGCCACTGGTCAGTGTGCACGTACCAGTAGCTGGGAGAGTTCTGTTGCCTAGGCGGCCTGACCCAGTCCAGGGCAAAGGCCAGCGTAGACCAGCCGATCAAAGTCCTAATCTTCTCCTGTCCCACATAGTGGGCCCACCCGCCGCCGTTTTTGCCCTGCGTTGCGCCGAGGAACACCAGCAACAGCACAGAGCGGTAAATGATGTCTGCGTGGTACCAGTGGTTTATCCCCGGCCCCACAAAGATCATGGCCCTCCCGCCGCAAGGCGTGGCGTCGTCGCCGAAGAAGGGCGGGTCGCTCGGCTTGCCGAAGACCGGCCTCGAGTAAATTGCGGTGTTCATGAAGTCCCTCGCCACTTGTATGGCCAGCTGCCTAGACACGCCTGTGATGGCCTCCTGCCACGCCGGCGTGAAAGGCTTGGGGTCGTCGTAGCTGGCGGGGTAGTCGCCGCCGAGGTCGCCCCGCCTCACCCCCAGATGGGCCGCCAAGAGGTCGAAGACCGTGGTGACGTACCTATCGCCCACTTTAATGGCCGGGACCTCTCTGACAAACTCCTTTGCGTCAAAGTCGACGGCGAAGAACTTGACCTTCACCTTTTCATACTTCCCAAGCTCCATCACCGAGAGCACAGGGTCGATGTCCCCCTCGCCCCTCGCCGTTATCCCCTTCAGCTGGAGATTCCACTTGCCGCTACCATCCCACCTAAACCCAATAGAGCCGTAGGGCACCGCCAGCGATCCGTCACTCTGCACCACCACAGTCTTCCACTCGGGGTTTTGGCCAACCTTGTCCTTGAGCTCTGGCACGTCTGAGGCCCTTAAGAAGCGGCCATAGGCGTAGGTCCCATCGCCCAGCGGCTCGAGGACGACTAAGAACGGCAAATCGGTGTACCGCCTCGCGTACTCCCTCAGACACTTAATCTGCTTGTCCACGTAGTACTCCTTAAGCGCCACGTGGGCCGCCGCTAGGCCAAACGCGGCGTCTGTGCCAGGGGCCACCGGCACCCACACATCTGCAAATTTCACATGTTCGCTGTAGTCTGGGCTTACCACGGCCACCTTAGCCCCCCTGTACCTGGCCTGGGTGTACATCTGTGCGTCGGGGGTACGAGTCATGGGGAGGTTCGTCCCCCACACAATCATGTACTGGGCGTGGAACCAGTCTGCGCTCTCTGGCACATCGGTTTGCTCGCCCCACATCTGGGGGCTGGCCGGCGGGAGGTCTGCATACCAGTCGTAAAAGGAGCCCATGACGCCGCCGATGAGCTCTATAAATCTGGCGCCCGCGGCGTAGCTCACAGGCGACATCGCCGGGATTGGGGTAAAGCCGTAGATCCTGTCAGGCCCATACTTCTTAATTGTATATATCAAGGCGGCGGCAATTAGCTCCAGCGCCTCGTCCCAGCTCACCCGGCGCCAGCCCGCCTTGCCCCTCGCCCGCTGATACGCCCGGCGGTTGTTGGGATCTTCCACAATCCTCCTCCAAGCCTCCACAGGGTCCCCAGTCTCCTGCTTAAACCTCCTATACATGTCCATCAACACCCCCCTCACGTAGGGGTACTTCACCCTAAGCGGCGAGTAGACGTACCAGGAAAAGCTCGCACCCCTTGGGCACCCCCTAGGCTCGTAGTTGGGAATGTCGGGAGATATGTCGGGGTAGTCCGTGGCCTGAAGCTCCCACACAATCAAGCCGTCTTTGACGTAGACATTCCACGAACAAGACCCCGTACAGTTCACGCCGTGGGTAGAGCGGGCAACCTTGTCGTACTGCCACCTCCTCCTGTACATATCCTCCCACGACCTGTCGGGGTACTGGAGGCGGGCGTCTACAAACTGCGCCAGGGGCTTTAGATACTGAAGGTTCTGAGCCAGCGCCAACAAGCCCGCCGAGGCGCCCAGCGCGGCGGTAGTGGATATAAGCCGCCTACGCGTGATTTGCATATGTACAAGGACTGGGCGGCTCTAAAGCGTTACAAGCGAGAAAGGGAAAGAGGAAAAATCGGGGTTTTTCCGACGAATCCCCTTTTTAACCCCTAAGCGCCTTGGGCAACCCCTTCACTATGTAGATTAGGAAGACGGCTATGCCCGCGGCGGCCACTATGTCGCCAATCATCCTCAGCCACACAAATGTTTGCACGTCTGGGCGCATCCAGAAGGCGGGGGTCCCGTCTGGGGCAAAAATGGCCTTAGAGGCCCAGTAGCCCCACTGCGTCGTCGTTGTAAACTGGGCCGTTGCGAGCAACATGAGCGACAAGAGCACCTGTATGTAGAAGCCGACTGCCATGACCACCACAGCCACCCTAAGCCTCTTCAACTGTGCCGCGGAGAAGGCACCGGCGAGGGTAAAGGCCACTACCCACATAAGCATGGACGGAACGCCGTAGGCCAGCGGCATGGCCAAGTGGGCGTGGACCATGGTGGCCTGGCTGCCGTGGAGGTAGTAGTTTATTACCGGCATATTTATGAGGCCTGCTCCAAACGCCACAACGCCGACGGCTCCGCCAAACGCCGCGACTAAGACAAAGGTCAGCAGAGTCTTCTGCAACTCTGTCTTGTACTCGCCCCTCCTCCACAGCACCAGGGCATAGGCAATGAGGAAGCCTATGGGCAAGACCTCTAAAGTGGACATGACGGCGCCTACGTACATCCAGAGAGTGGGCTGGCCGCCCCAGTAGTAGTGGTGCGCCGTGCCTATCATGCCCGTGGCTATTTCAAGCGTCGCATCTAGCCCAGCCGCCGCCACGGCCATCTTTGGTGGAACCATGCCCGCTATCACTAAGAGGATGAGGAGTATGGGTATCACTATGGCGGGCCAGAAGCCCTCCACGAAGGAGTGTATCAAGATCCAGCGGAAGTACTCGTCGATTGTGAAGTGAGGCCACGGCGCCACCACCGGCAGCGCCCCCACAACGGCGCCGAACGCGGTGCCGCCGAGCGCAATCGCCAGTATCTTCACCAGCGGCTGTATGGGCTCCGGCGAAGTCTTCGAAGCCCTCCACACAGCGGCCGATAGGTAGAAGAGGAGGGCCGCAATTAGGAGGAGCCAGAAGGTGCCTTGGTTAACCACGGGCCGCCCCTGTGAGCCAAAGATAAACCACCACGGGTCCGGGATTAGCTGGAGGTAAGACGCCCAGACCCCGAGCAGCACGCCCAGAGCCGCGAAGGCCCCGGCGCCCAATATGGCCAAGGCCCTGGCCTTGGACAATTGCACGCCGAGGTAGGGCAAGACAAACAGCGCGAAGGACACCCAAGTCACCACGATCCAGAGAATGGCCAAGTTGTAGTGCAGAGCCCTAGCCACGTTGAACGGCAACACGGAGTTAATTCCAGCAATCCCGTAGAGAGAGGTGGGCTCTGTGTACTTGTGCATTAGGTAGCCGCCCAGTAGTCCCTGTATTGAGAGCCCCAACACGGCGAGTGCCATGCCGAGGAGGGCCACCCTCTGCGCGGGGCCCGGAGGCGGGAGGTCGAGGGCGATGCGCGGCTCTCTCCAGTAGTCCAAGAACTTTATAATTATGTAACCCGCCAGCGGCATTATGGCCAGCAACAACACGAAGAAAGTGACCCAGGTGGAGGTCGTCACGTGGATATTCGGCGACAAGATGCCAGGCATGTAGGGGAACCCATTGGTGTAGTTAGCCATGGCCACCAACACGCCCCAGGTAAAGAAAGCAGCAATCTTCCTGACCTCATCTCTGTTGGTTATGAGGTTGGGCCTCAGCCCCACCTCCTCCGCCCTTGGCCCAAAGTACTGGGCGTAGAACTCTACCACGTCGTTGAAGGCCTTGCCGAACTCGTCGCTTACCACAAAGGTCCCAGAGGGCGACGAGGCGAAGGCGTACGGCGGCGCCTCCACCCTAGGCGTCATGAGGCGCCTCACGTCCTCGAAGGCGGCCCCCCTCAAGTTGGCAATCTTGTCCGCATATATCTTCATGGTGTAGGCCACATAGTCAATGCCGAAGTAGCCCCCGAAGCCCAAGAAAGAGCCGTAGTCCAGTAGGCCGTACTTCTGAGCCAGCCTCTTGCCCTCAATCACGTCGTTGCCCGTGAAAAGCACAGCCCCGCTCTTAGTCACCACCTTGTCCGGGATTGGAGGCATGTTGTAGAAAGTCCACACGGCCATGGCCAAATACACCACGTACACCAGCACCGTCACTCCCAACACCAGGAGAGACCACCCGTTTCTCATGGCCCACACCTACCTTGGAAGAGAAAAGCGCAGTGGTTACACCCCTTAACCCCACTATTTAAAAACTGTCCAAATAGGGCCGTGGACCCCGTACAAGCAATCTACATCACAATAGCGAGGGCCCTGGACCAGCCCGAGAAGGCGCTTGAGGCAAGGCGCGACGTGGAGGAACTGGCCCACGCCCTGGGGCTGGAGGAGGTGGCCCAGTTCTTCAAAGAGGCTGAGGGCATAGATGTGGAAGACCACCGCATATCTCTCTTCGAACTTGCGCCCAAGTGCCCCCCATACGCCGGGTATTACGCGCTTGGGGAAGACAGTAGGGAGAGGGGGTGGTACATGCACCAAATCCTGACCTATTACAGAGCCTTTGGCTTCGACATGGACGTGAGGCGGGAGCTCCCGGACTACCTCCCCGCCATGTTAGAATTCCTCGCCGTGTCAAGGAACGTGGACGACCTAGGCAGAAAGCTGATGAGGAAGGACTTCTACAGGAGGTTTATAAAGCCCTGGCTAGACAAGTTTGTCCAATGTCTAGAAAAACAAAAGAGCCCCTACAGACACCTGGCCCACGCCCTTGTAAAACTGTTAAAAGAAGATTTTGAGACTACTGAGACTACTTGAACTCTTCCCTCGCCAGGTAGTACAAGTACGCCATCACTGCCACTATAGACAAGGCGAATACGCCGGTCCAAACGGCGCTCTGCAACATCCACGTCCTTTCCACTGGGTCCTCTCTTAGTGCCGTTAAATCCCTTGGGCTATTGGCAAATGTATTGTACACACCGTTAATGTATGTCAAGCCGTAGTTTAACAAGACCATTCCAATGGCCACAATAAGCGCCAATATGAGTAACGCAGTGGCCCTATTCATGGCCCTCCCTCTTAGAAATCTCCATGTAATACTGCACGGCCATAATCCCAATTATAAACGACGCCGCGGCTAACTGGCCAGCGGCCACACGCTGGTAGAGGACTCCCTTCTCCACCCAGGCGGGGTCGGGCGGGAAAGAGGCCGCGGAGTAGTAGGCCATAATTATGTTGGCGGTATAGGCAAAGAGTGCAAGCAGAGCAAGCACAGATATTAGCCCCACTGCGGTAGACGCGGCCCTGCTAACGTAGCCTAGCGCGAACACCAACACGGCCGCCGGCACGGCGATGCCAGCCGTCAGCCAGGCAAGGACTGTGGGCTCCATACTCACCCAACGGGGGTAGGAGTGCCTACGTATGGCACAGCGCTGTCAGGGGGCACCACAATCCTTGTAAACGGCGTAATCTGCTTAGGTATGTCGACTATGAAGCCCAGCACTGTGCCATAGCCAATCACGGCCATGTACAATATGGCGATCAATATCCAAACCCACCGCTCAGACACCGACACGCCGCCCCTTCTGTCGAGCAGAGGCACAACTAGCGCAAAGAGCACCAATAGGAATGGGAGACCCACAGATATGAAGGGATCAATCATTTTCACATAGGTGTAGTACCACATGACAGGCCAAGGCGGCCGCACACCCGTCGGCACTCCTTGGCCAGGCGCCCAGGGCTCCAGCAGCGGCTGGGGGAAGAAGGCCACCAGCAACAATAGGAATGATATCTGTAGAAACACTTGGCCAACCATAAGCGCAAATCTGTGGGGGTAGAAGGGCTCTTTGTCCTCCACCATCTTCTGCCTAAGCGCCTCGTTTTTCACTGGGGGAGGCGACACGCCGCCGTATAAAATGCCCTGGATCTTCAAGCCCAAGAGGATCAAGATCACCGCTGGCACTATGAGGATGTGTAAGACGTATACCATCTTGACCACCTCGTTTGTGGGATAGTTAGAGCCCAGTAGGGCAATTATGGTACCCCCCACGGGGATGCCCAAGTAGTCGAAGTAGCGGAAGAGGTTAAGCCCAATCATGAGCGCCAAAATGCCGTCGAGGTGGAGCGGGAGTATATAGCCCAGCACCGCCTGGTTTATGGTGAGGACACCCAACAAGACGCCGAGGAACCACAAGGCGCCCCCTCCCCTCCTCTTATACGCGCCTAGGACAAACTTTGCGAAGAAGTGCACAAGCGCCGCCATTATCATGAGGTAAGCCGCCCAGAGGTGGAACTGCCGCAGGATAAAGCCGAACGGGGTGAGATACACAATCTTGTACACGCTTAGATATGACCCTGTGGCGCTCACTTCGCCGCCTTCTACGCCGTAGAGCTGATCCCACTTCATTATGGCAGAGGCAGGTATCTGCCGCACATCGAGCGAGGGGGTGTACAAGAGGGCTAGGAAGAAGCCGGTGAGGGCCAGGAGGAAGAAGCTCACAGCGGCTACGTCGCCGAACCAGTAGAGCGGGTTTATGTTGGAGTAGCGGGGCACCGGGTGTTCTAAGAACTCCTTTAAGTGGAAGCGCTCCAGGATCAACTCCCAGAGCTTAACCAGCGCCCTCATATGTGCGCCACGAGGGGATACACTACTCCATCTTTCACCGCCACCACGATAGACCTAAGCGATCTAACAGCTGGGCCGCCAGATACGTACATTTCGAGAAATCTGGCGTTGCCGCACCCCTCCGGCTTGTTGCACACGGTGAACACGCTTCCGTGACATGGACAATTAAAGCCTGTGAGATACTTACCCCCCATGACGTTGAGAGGACAGCCGAAGTGTGTACAAATTGCCACGTAGGCCGCTGGGTACTCTTTTCCGTCTGTTGCTCTGATTAATCCGAAGACGGCTGGGATAGCCATGCTGTTTACGCGTATCAGCTTAAACACGGGGCCGTTGCGCAACTCGTCCAAGGGGACGCCGAGCTCCTTCGGGCAAGAATTCACATCTTTGCATATCTCCACTTTTACGGCGCCGGTGGTCTCCGGCTTTACGTATCCAGCCCTTCCATCAATAATTGACGCGACTAGGGGAGTCGCCAACATGCCCGCGCCCACTGCTGCCGTGGTGCCAATGAGGATCTTTATAGTGTTCCGTCTATTCTCGTCGACCATATTACTTCGAGGCGGCCATTTTCAGCATTTCTACTAGGGCTGGGACGTATTCCTTGTCCCATTGGTCGCCGTAGAGGGACTTGTAGGCGGCTATCTGCGCAGTCATTGTTGTTGCGTCTCGTGGGGGCTGGGTGAGGAATTTGGCCAACAGCTCCGCAGCCTTGGCAGGGTCTGAGGCGGGGTTTTGAAGGCCGTTGTCCCGGTAGAATTTCCCAAGCCACTGTGTGTCAGAGAAGAGGGCCTTACTCAAGTCCGGCCCCACATTCCCCCCAGACACGCCAAGAGACTTAATCGAGTGACAAGCCACACACCCCACATCCTTGAAATAGGAAAGGCCCTTGTTGGCCAACTCGGCGTTGTAAGAAACAGACGGCCCACCCGCAGGCGGGCCCGATGTCTGAGTCTGCTGAGTCTGAGTAGCAGTCTGCGGGGGCTGTGCGGTAGCGGCTGGTGGAGGTGCTCCAAGGCCTAGTAGTGAGAATGCGGTGGCAACGGCTATTATCACCGCGCTTAGTACTATTAACAGAGAGATCCAAGGTAACCCCTTGGACGGAGGAGTTGCCAGCCGAGTTGTTAGCATAAAGCACCGAATTGAACCGTTTTTAAACATTGTAACCGAAAAAGTTTTTGACTATTACATTTTCGCCTTTAACGTTTAAAAACGGTTCAATTTACGCCCTATTCTGTCTCTGGTCTTTGGCCAGTAGGTAGGCTGAGAGAGCTATGACGGCGGCTGAGAGGGCGTAGAGCTCGGAGATGAGGGGGACTGGCTTCACGGCGGCTACCCAAGCCCCGTGGGCCTTGGCCAAGTAAAGCGCCACTTGAGTGAGGTTTCTAGCGCCCACAGACGCCAAAACTGCATACGCGGCGCCTGCGTTGCATTGGCTCAGCAGCTCTCTGACGTAGGCGGCCGTGGCGGCGTCCCACATGGCCCCTCCCACGGTCTCCATGGCGGGCGCGAGGACTACGTTGTAGCCGACGAGGGGCTTGTACACATCGGCCACCCCCACCACCAGCCCGCCCACGCCCTTGAGCCAGCCCGACGCGTCGTAGCGCGCCGTAAACACGGCGTCGGCCCCGTCCACGTAGACGCGGCCGCGGAAGTCCACGCCCCTCGGTAACACGTTGTCGCCGCCACCGCACTCCAAAAATCTGCGGACGGCGCCTGGGTTGACCGACAGCGCCTCGACGAGGTCTAGGGGGGCGGGGAAGACTACGGCGGTGCCGTTCCTCTCCACTTCCACCACGGGGACGGCGCCGACCCGGCCCAGCTCCCTCCCGCCGCTCCACACTACCACATACTTTACCCCGGCCAAGTCCACTACCGTGTAGTTCAGCCCGCTCAAGGAGAAGACGCCACCGACGGCCTTGACATAGGCCGTGTAGTTGGGCAGAGCTGGCAACGCGGCCGTGGGAGGCACCTCCACCGCGACGGAGTCGACGGCGGCCGTTACCTCCAGAGCCAGCTCGGCGGGGTACGGCCAGCTCCACAGAGTGACGTAGCGCCCGCCTGGCTCCACCGGCGTGAGTTTGTAGTAGGCCTGGCTGTAGGAGAAGGGCCCGCTCACGGCTATAGCCGCCACCAGCGCGAAGACCACGGCGTGTAAGGCCCTGTGCGCCGCCGAGTGCTGGCTTCTGGCAGCGAAGTACACTGACGCCGCCGCGCCGCCAACCAGGAGGAAGAGGAGGAAGTTTGTGGACCACGGGCTCTCAAAGGCTGGCCTATACCACGCCGCCAGCGCGGCGGCGGCCGCTGGCCAGAGGGCGTAGATGAGGAGCGCGGAGCGTTGCCTGGAGTAGTAGAGGGAGGAGAGGGCGAGTCCGCCGTAGACGGCCAGGGCGAGCGGCGCCACAAAGAGCGACACGAAGGCGTCGCCGGAGGGTGGCTGGATGGAGGCGCCGAGCAGGGCCGAGTAGAGGGCTGGGAAGGCCACCGTTGCGTATATAAAAACGCCGGCCCCGGCCATGCCCAAGGCGGTTGCCGCCAGCGCCGGGTCCCTGGGGATGCCTTTGGAGATCTTGGCCAGTCCCCACAGCGTGAGGGCCAGCGAGGCGGCTAGGAGCACCTGGGGCGTGGGGGTGGAGCCCACGAAGCTGTGCAACGCGGAGAAGCCCCCCTGGTTTACCGCCACGGCGCCCAGGAGGACGCCCGCCGTAGCGATGCGCCCCCCGTCGTTTTTTAAGTGTAGCGCCGCCGTGGCCGTGAGCCAGACGGCCAGTAGAGCGTTTTCCACGGGGTCCCACGCCCAGTAGCCGCTCCAGCCGAAGGTCTGGTAGCTCCATACGGCCCCCAAGAAGAGCCCTAGGGATAGCGACAGCCACCCCCACTTAAAAGCCCCGTGGGACCTCGCGGCGGCCCCCGCGAGGAGGAGGCCGTAGCCCACCAGCACGGCCACGGGGTGGGGCACTGCCCACACGCTCCTCAGCAGGGGGTTTAACCCCATGCCGGAGTGGGGGTAGTAGCCGGGGATTAGCTGGGGCACTGTCTCAAAGGGCCTTTCAGCGGCGGCATATGCCAACAAGAGGGCCGCCGCGGCGTGGGCGGCCCTGCTCCGCAGACCTCCCCACACAAGCGCCGTGGCCATCACGAAGACTGCGCCGGGGATAGAGGCCAAGGCGGCGGCCGCCTTCTCAAGAGGAGGCATGCCCCGCGCCGCGTTTATGTACACGACGACTACGTCAAACCCATCCGCGAAGAATAGGGCGAAGTGGTAGAGGGCCAGGGCCGTGGTGGCCGCCGCGGCGGGGACCGCCAGCCTCCTTGAAAACGCCGCGGAGAAGTTCAAGGCGGCGGCCGCCGTGAGTAGGACTAGGTAGAGTATGTCCATTTATACGAGGAAGGCGGCGAGTGCCGCCAGGACTGCCAGCTCGGCGGCTTCAAAGAGAGAGTAGGCGCGGCCGTATGCCGCGTAGCGGCTGAGCGCGCCTGTGAAGTAGAGGGGGACGCCCGCCAAGTGGATTAACACCATTGTCCACACTAGGGGGGCCAGGGGGGTGGAGAGGGTCAAGGCCCATAGGTAGAAGGCCGCCTCGTAGAGGGCTATGCCCTTCGCGTAAAGGCCTCCGGGGTACCTGCCCCGTCTCGCGTTGTAGGCGGTCCAGGCGTGTTTGTAGAACATTGGGAGGAAGAGGGCCAGCCTATAGTCCATACTTTTTGGCCACTCTGTCCAACTCGGCGATCCACCTCTCGTGGTCGTTCTCCCGCTCTATCTGTTCCACGGTCTTGGAGGAGGACGCCTCGTGGGCCGTGGACTCTATCATTGGGAAAAGGACGTTGTTCTCCTTGTCTATGTGTTGGGAGAGGTGGTCTATGTATATGCGCGCGTAGTCGGCCAAGTCCCGTAGGGCCTCCTTGTCGCCGGACTTCCACGCGTGGTACAGCTCCTCCATGACTCTAGCCAAGTAGCGCCCCACGCCGTGTTCACACACCATGACCTGTATTGGGCCGCCGGTCAGGGGGAACCCCGCCCGGTTTGCCCCCTGGAAGAGCACGTACTCCTCCACGCCGTGGTGACACGCGTCAACGAAGCGCTGGGCGAACTGCACCAAGGTGTACACGTCGTCGGGGTCTGGGCTGGGGGAAGAGAGGGCCTTGTCTAAAACGGCGAGGGCTCTGAGGATGTGGTCGTGGTGTTCCCTGAGGACAGAAGTCACGTACTTCACTCTCACCTTGCCCATGGACCCGCCCCGCCTCCTCTATATAAGCCTTGACCCCGCCTTATATGCGGCGATTAAGAGGGCAGTGAAGAGGAGGCTACTCGCCAAAATCCTCCTCCCCATGCGCCTTATCTCGTCCACAGTGGAGACCTTCTTGTGGCGGAGGTAGTTGTCGACAAGCAGGTACGTGGGCTCTGCCAGAGCCACCGCAGTGAGGGGGTTGAGGGCGGCCACGTAGGCGGCTGAGGGTAGCCAGAGGAGGAGGGGGGCCGTCGGGTCTAGAGACCTAAAGGCCAGGCGGGACTCCACGTAGAGGGCAAAGGAGGTGAAGTACGACACGTAGGCCGCGTAGACGGCGTATTCGCCGGGGGCCGGAGGCCCCAAGAGCGCCCTCATGGGCATCACTAGGGAGGAGTAGAGGGCTAGCCCGGCCACGTAGCCTACGGGAGTCCTCACCCGGCCGCCGGCCGCGGCGAGGAGGACGGCCGCGGCTAGGGCGAGGAGGGAGGCGAGGACGGGCGCCGGCATGTTGAATAAGGCGGGGATGTAGGGCAGGGCGTTTGCAAGGAGGAGAGGCGCCGAGACGGCCCTCCGCGAGGCTTGTTCAAAAAGCGCGCTAAAGGTGGTCAAGTGCACGAAGAACGCAAAAACGGCGAGGAGCGCCCTCCACCAGTCGGAGGGGAGGCCAAGGGCCAGAGCCGCGGCGAGGTCTGTTGTCAAGACTCCCACGATGGTCCACTCCCGGGGGATCAGCCTGGGCATGGCCCCTTGCTGTGCCCCAGTTTTAAACTTCGCCGCCCCGTAGCTCCCAGCCGCGTCTCAGCGCCCTCTTCGCCAACTCCACGAGGTACTCCGCGGCGTGGACAGGAGTGAGGAAGTTTCTCCCAACCACTTTAACCAAGGCGCTTAGGTGCGTGGAGTAGTAGGGACAGCGCAGGCAGTCGTTGTCGCAGTCGTCGGGCACATAGGCGCAGTTCCCCTCTCCAACTACCACGAGAGGCCTGGCCAAGACCCTTATGTGCCCATCCACGGCCTCTATGGGTATGTAGACCCCCGGCCCGTCGAAGCCCAGCCCCCTCAGCCTATTTATCCTCCTGTACACGGCGCTTAGAGAAAGGCCTGTCACAAAGCTTATCTGCTTAGCCCCAAGACCCTTGGCGAGTAGACACAACACGGTGACATCCTCCTTCTCCAGTGAAAAAGAGGTCCGGGGGAGAAATTTAAATCTCATACTAAGTAGTAAAAAATTCAAGTTATATACGTCACTTTCCGGCTACTGCCATTTTGAACATTTCCACTAGTGCTGGGACATATTCGCTGGCCCACTTGTCGCCGTACTGCTTTTTGAAGGCCTCTATCTGTACACTCATGGTGGGGGCTAGCTCCTTGTCTCCCTCTGTGAGGAATTTAGCTATTAGCTGGGCAGCCTTGTTTGGATCTGCCGCCGGGTTTGTGAGGCCGTTTTTCTCAAAGTACTTCATCATGATGGGGCCGCCCGCTGTCCCCTTCTCTATTCCGACGTTGCCCAAGAGGGTTTGACTTAGGTCGGGGCCTATGTTGCCCCCCACCTCGATGCCCACGGCCTTCACCGTGTGGCAGGCGTTGCAGGCAAGCTGTTTGAAGTATTCAACGCCCTTCTTGGCCAAGTCGGCGTTGTACTGCACTTTGACAGAAGGGGCTGGCGCAGTGGTCGTGGCCGGGGTGGAGGTTTGGCCAGCTGTGACGGTGGTGGGGGACTCGGTTATCGTTGTGGCAGTTGTCCTAGTCTCGGTGACTGTAGCCGGCGGAGGGCTGTAGGTGAACGCCAGCGCGCCGATGATTATGCCTACGATTGCAATTATCACATATATGGCCTCCTTTGCCATGTCTCCCCATACGCGGGTGTTAAAGAGGGTTGTGGTTAAACACATTAACCATAATGAATAAATCGGACGGGCGTAGTCACTGCCATGTCGCAGTCCCAGGAGAAGGGTGCTGGGAGACGCGACGTGTTAAAGGCCTTTGCCGCCGCTGGCCTGGGCTTCGCTGTTGGTAGCTGGGCCCTTGCCTTGAGCCGCGGCGCGCCTGTGCAGAAGGTGGTGTACGAGAAGGCTGAGGAGGTGAGGGTGAAGCCCGTGGTTCAAGTACAGCAACAAACCGCGGCGCCGCAGGTGTCCGCGCCTCCCCACGACGCTTTTCAGAAGAGGGGGCTCGCCTACTTGAGCGCCGATTATATACAAAGCACTCTGAGGGTGTTGGTGCCGGAGGACCAGCTCCCCAGCAAGCCCACCGCCTACAACATCAACGACTTGGACTGGATAGCCATACTGATTGAGAGCAGATACCACGAGCCGGGCGTGGAGATGGTGGGGGCCTACACCTTCCTCGATATGAAGAATTTTAAGGTGCTGAAGCGGGTGAAAAACGCGGGGGATAGAGTCCACGTGGTGAGGTTCGGCCGCGAGGAGTGGCCTGAGCACAAGAGGAGGTTTGCCCTCGGGATGTCAAGGGACTGCTGGCTCTCCAAGATCGACCTCTACTCCATGCAGGTGGTTAGGCAGATTAAAATCGGCGTTGACTGCAGAAGCGCGGCGTACGACAAGGACGGGAAGTACGTAATAGCTGGCTCCAAGGACCCGGGCCACGTGGTAATCCTTGACGCGGAGACCTTCAAGGTGTTGAAGGTTATCCCATTCCTTGGCGTGAGCAAGTTCTTCCCCACGCCCATGATGGGCCGGCAGGGCGCCATATTGACAACCGACTTGGGCTACTGGCTAGTCAACGTAAAAGACGCCGAGATGGTGCTTGTGATAGACTACAGAGACCCCTCCTTCCCCATTGTACACGTCTTCACGAGCTATGACACTAACAAGAAGGGGAGAAGCGTCAAAGTCCAAATCGGCGACAAGACCTACGAGACCACAGGCATTGGCAAAAGCCCCCACGAGCTCAACAAGTTGGACAAAGTGGGGAGGTATGTGGCTGTCACAGGGCAGGAGAGTAGCACAATTACAATACTCGACGTAGAGAACTTCGAGGTTGTCAACGTTATCCCATGTGGAAAGAAGCCTCACCCAGGCCCCGGCACCCTAGTCCCCAACAAGTACTTCCTAACCAACGCCATAGCCGAGGGCAAAATCACAGTGATAAACCTACAAACGATGGACCTAGAGAAGTACATAACTTACCCGCAGGAGTTCCCCGCCGACACAGGCGGCGGCCTCTACTCCACGCCGCCGCTCCCTGATGGCACAATACCCAAGGGCTTGGCGTGGTTTGACACCACGTTTAATATAAACAAGGGCATATTCGCCGTAGATATATACATGCTTGACGTGGCGACGCGGCCGCCGAAGCCCGCGATATTTGCCGCAAACAAGCCGGGCAAGTGGGCCATGCACCCCGGCTATACCCCAGACGGGAAGTATGTAATAAGCGCGCTGGAGCGCACCGACACGGTGTACAAGGTAGACGCCGAGACTGGGGAAATTGTCGGCACCATAAACCTGAAAAACGTAGAGCCAGTCCAGCTACTAGAGGAGCCAAGCCCAACGGGCATATTCCCAGCTTGGCGCATAAAGGCGCCCTGGTTCTAAAAGGCTTTACTTTTTCTAAATAAGAAGGGCCGCCTTTTCAAGCGCCTTTTTGAAGACCTTGTACACGGCCACCTTTGTCACCCCCAGCTCTTTGGCCACCTCTCCCAAGCCCCTCCCCTCTGCCACTCGGCGCAGGACAGCTCTCTGCCTCTCTGTGAGAACCAGCCTCCTGTGAGACACTGCCTCCACTTTGACGACATGTGGGTTGGCTTTCAGGAGCTTTTTCACAGCCGGTGTGGCGCCTACCACTACGACGAGTCGCCTGTTTTCCAATTCTACGCTTTTTACATACCCCACGGAGAGGAGTTTGTAGAGTATACACTCTTCACATTTAGACACTATGTGGACGACTCCTCTAGGCGTTGCCACAACGTGGACGAGCTTGCCGTTTTGTATCTGAAAGCCCAGGTGGGCGTAGGCGTCGGCCGGCGTCTGTGGGCACGGCTTTAAAACTACGCGAAGAAATTTCACAGTAAATAAGTGGTATCAATATTTAACTTTTTCTATGTTCTATATTTTTATTCCCTAATAGACTAATAAATAGAAGTATGGAAAAAATTGCACAATTGTCTTCTGGTTAACTAAATTAACCAGAATGCTTTTAGGCGTTGCTTCGTGTAAGTGTCGTGGTGAAGGCGTATCTGACTTTGTTAAAGCCGAGGGTCATTTGGCTTTTAATTTTGGCCAGCGCAGCTGGGTACGTATACGCCGCGGGGGGCGTGGATTGGGGCAAGCTGTCTTCTCTTCTCTTGGCGGCTCTCTTGGCCACGGGCGGCTCTGCCGCGTTTAACCACTACTGGGAGCGTGACATAGACGCGGCAATGCGGCGCACGTCTCGTAGGCCTCTTCCAATGGGCCTAATTAAGCCGGGCAGGGCTTTGGCCTTTTCTCTGGCGCTCTCCGCGGCCGGCGTTGCCCTGGGCTTCCTCCTGCTGGGCCCGTTGCCGGGGGCCTTCGTGGCCTTGGGCTGGTTCTTCTACGCCGTGGTGTACACCATGTGGCTTAAGAGGAGGAGCTGGCTAAACGTCTTGGCAGGGGGATTCGCCGGGAACGCGGTTTTTCTAGGCGGATATGCGCTGGGAAAGGGCCACATAGACCTCGCCGCAGTGTTAATGTCCTTTGCCGTGTATCTCTGGATCCCGGCGCACATATGGTCTCTGGCCTACAAGTACAAAGAGGACTACAGAAGGGCTGGCGTCCCCATGCTTCCTGTCGTAATTGGCGAGCAGAAGGCTGTCGTCGTGATATCTGTCTTGAACGTGGCAAGTGTCGCCTATATAGCACTTTTGACGTTGCTCTTTTTGCCCTCCCTCTTGTCCTTGTTGCTAGTCGCCGTGGGCGCGGGGGCGGCCGTTGCGTCGAGTATATACGCGCTGGTGAAGAGGACTGAGGGAGCCATGTGGAAGATGTATAAATCCTCGGCCCCCGTCTTGACGATATTCTTGGTCGCAGTAATGCTGGCCTAGACTAGGAGGGCCACCTTTTTCAAAGCTCTCCTAATTAGCTTAAGCGCCGCCACTCTGCTTACGCCCAGCTCTTTGGCCAAGTCGCCGGCCCCCTTGCCCATTGCCAAGTGGAGGAGCGCGTCTCGCTGTTTTTCAGTGAGCACTAGGTTCTTGTAGGACACCTCCTCTACCTTTACCACTTGGGGCGAGTTTCTCAAGACCCTTTTAACAGCGCCGTTGCCAGTCACCACGATAGTGATACGCCCCTCGCCCAGCTTGACTCCGCCGAAGATGTACCCGCTTGACGCCAGTTGGTAGAAGACACACTCGTCGCATTTGGCTACTACCCTCTCCACGCCCCGAGGGGTGGCCACAAGGTGTATTACATGCCCATTGCGCATGTGAAAGCCTAGATGGGCATAGGCGTCGCGGGGGACCTTTGGGCATGTACGTAAAACAACTCTAAGAAACTGCATAGTAGTAAGTAGTTTTAACTTAATAAGTCTTGTTACACTATGCTATTTTACATATAGTAACATTTTTATATTATTTATCACACATAAATACATAGAGATGCATCATCGTATTTTCAGTTACTGCGGCGGGTTGAGGGGGACTGGCTTCGACTTGGCTGACCGAAGCGCCGCGTAACCCGCGATCCCCACTACTAACACGGCGGCTGGCGCCGTTAGGCCGACGTTTCGAAGGGCGTATGCGGCCAGCGACGCGGCTAGTAGCTCGTACTTGTAGCTTGGCGCTTCTCTGTAGAGGATTGAGGGGAGGAAGTAGGGCACGCAGAGGGTGGACATTATGACGGCGAAGGCCATGTAGGCGAAGTGGTGCCCCAGAGGGGCCAGGGCTATGGCTACTCTAAAGAAGAGGGACCCCACGCCGTATGCGTCGCGGGGCTTGGGAGGAGCCGTTAGGGTTAGGGCAATGGAGGGGAATATGAAGGACCACAGATGCCCCCACAGTGACGCGGCCCAGGCTAGGGCGTAGAGGAGGGCCAGGGTAGCCGCCGCCTTCAGCCTAAAACGCGCCTTTGCCCTAGAGACGTCTACGCGGTAGAGAAGAGTGTAGACGGAGGCCAGTGGGAAAGATAGCGCCGCCATTAGGGGGGTGGGGGAGAGCGGGAGAAGGGCGAGGCCTGGTATGGTGATTAAGTTGGGGTAAAAGGTGGGCTTTTTTCCAAGCCCCTTGGCGTATAGGGCGATGTACACGGCGGAGAAGGGGGCGTAGGCGGCGTAGCCGTAGAGCTGGGAGGCGGCTGTGCCAAGGATGAAGAGGGCTGTGAGTAGCCACGTGGCCCACCTAGCCGGCGCCGCGTTGATGAAGCCTGGTAGCTGGATGTACATTACGGCGAAGTAGAACGCCAGCAGGCCCGACACCATGAGGGACATATGCCACGCCACCTGCCCCACGGCGGCGAGGAGGGCGCCCCCGGCCAAGAAAAAGGCCGAAAGAAAGAGGGCGAGCCTGGAGGCCCACACCACGTCTACCACGGCCTTGTAAAAAGCCAAGGGCTCAGACCTCCCCACTGGCAACCAAGGCGAGAGGCCCATTGCGGCCGCTTAAAGCCCTCTTAGTCTGCGTTGCATGTTTAATAGGAATGCCACGATGGCAACACCCACGGCGGGGCCTGTGAGCGCGGCCAAGGGAGGCGTCGGCCATGCGGGGTAGAGGGCCCTGAGGAGGAGCCCCACGTTTAACAGCGCAGAAAGGACAGCCTCGGCGACTGGGAAGCCCCTGCGCCTTATTGACACAGTAACCCTCTTGACTTGGCCAGCCAGCATGTCCATAAGCACCACGTCTACTCCAAACACTATGTTAAAAATGAAGCCCAGCGCGGCGGCGTGCACCGCCACGTCGTACCAAAGCCCGGCGCCCCCTGTAGCCGTCAGAACTATGCCGGAGAGGGCCAGCCAGAAATACGCCGTGTATATCTGGACAAGGGAGTACCGCACCTCTACCCCCCTCAAGAGGCCGGAGGAGGCCAGCGAGAGGGCTGAGGCTGTGAGAATAAGCACGCCAGCTGCCCTCGGCGCCCCGGCGGCCCATGTGAAAAACGCCGCGGCTATGAGGGCAAAGGCAACGGCGTTGCCCCACCCCCTGGCGGGCTTTTTCCCAGTCACTAGAGAGATGTCTCTGGCCATAACGGCGAAGATGGTGCCTATGGGGAATACCAATGCGGCGACCGCGGCGTTGAAAAGGCCAAGTAAGCCGAAAATCGGCACTACGGCGGACACAGCCAGCGCCGCCGCCAAGAGGTAGTTGTAGAGCACAGGCCTGAGGCCTATCCGCGAGGGCGCTAGGTAGACTTTGCCCGCGTACGCCAGGAGAATCAGCAAAGCCACGAAAGAGGAGAGGTAGGCCGCGGCAAAGGCCCCCGCCAAGGTAAAGGCCACGGTCAACCAGAGCATGGCGGCGAAAGGAGCCATGTATGCAAGGGGTGCCGCCCTGCCGCTCCACTCCAGCGAGAGCACGTGGAGAACCTCGTTCCCAATAAGCGCTAGGAAGAAGCCGAAAATCATGAGAAGCCAGTGCCTATCCAGCCCCAGCGGAATAGGCGAAGGAAGCCCCGCCCAGCTCCACAATATGGAAATCCCCGTGAGACCCCCCAACACCAGCGACAAAAGCCCAGACGCCATCACAGCCACAAAACGGGGAAAGAGCGTTGTCGACATAGAGCACTTCCCGTTGTCAACATAAAAACATGATGAACCCTAAGGCGGCCATCGCGCATCCCGATGCCAAGCCTTAAGCACTGCGAGAGGATCACTCTCCCAGTAGAGCCAGTAATTTTCTCACAGCTCTCTTCACAAGCTTACTTGTAGCCGCCTTAGAAACTCCCAGCTTCTCAGCCGCGCCTTTGATAGAGCGTGAAGAAAACACACGCAAAGCCTCCACTTCCCTTTCGGTCAAGTTAAATCTGTAAGGGGCGTAACAAGGCCCATAAGCCGACTGCCCCCTCACCACTATGGCAAATATAAAATATCCATCCACGGTAAGAATAGATTTGATATAAGACTTAGATACAAGCTTCGCGATGGAGCAGTCCTTCCTGCATACAACTTTTCTGAGCCTCCCGTTCCAAACTAGGTGAGCCAAGTCGCCGTTCTCCACTCTGAATCCAACATGTTTAAACTCATCCCCAGATTGTGCCAAAAAATGAGGGCATGGCTTATGTCTAATTATACAGATATACATGAGTCTTTTTTTTCACTTATAAAAAGCTTTTCCGCCTAGAACGCCACGGCGGCTCTGTACAGACTCGCCGTTCTAGAGGTTAACGAGGTTAACCAAAAGACTTATCCCGCACCACGTACTGTTACATATGCGAACGCCTACAAAGGTGAGGTTTGCCTCGTCGTCTCCCGGCGCCGGGGGCGGCGGGGCTAAGGAGGCGACTAAAATAAAGATTTCTAGGCGCGACGTGGTTATAGGCCTAGGGGGACTGGCCGTGGGGCTGGTGGGGGGCCTCGCCTTAAGCCAGCTCTTGGCCAAGGGGGCTGTGGCGCCGGCGCCCCCCGGCGTGTCGGCACGGGTCCAAGAATTGGCCGCGGCAAGAGGGCTGTCGCCTCAAGACGTAGAAAATGCCGTGGCCACGTATCTCCCCGGAGGGAAGTACGACGAGTTCTACATGTTCTCAAGCGGCGGCCACTCGGGGCAGGTGGCGGTCTACGGCCTTCCCTCTTTGAAGCTCTACCGCATAATAGCCGTATTCACTCCCGAGCCTTGGCAGGGCTGGGGCTACCACGATAGGAAGACCATGGAAGTTCTCTTCAGCGAGAGAGCCACCGCTGGCAGGCCGCTCAGCTGGGGCGACACCCACCACCCCGAGTTCGATAGGCAAAACGCCGAATATGTCGGCAGATGGCTGTTCATTGGCGACAAAGTGAACGGGAGAGCAGCCGCCATTTCCCTACTAGACTTTGAGACCAAGGACATTGTAAAAATCCCCAATGTACAAACTATCCACGGCGGCGCCTTCACTACTCCAAACACGGAGTACGTCTTATACGCCACGCAGTATCCAGCGCCTTGGGAGCCGGGCAGAGGATATAAGCCAGGTGTCACCAAGGTCCCGTGGAGCCAAGTGGTAAAAGATGAAAAGTACTTCTGGGAGTACATGAGGGGTGCCCTCACGTTCCTCGCCTTTGACCGTAACACTGGGAGATTCGACTTGTCGAAAAGCTTCCAAATAGAGGTCCCGCCCTATGTGCAAGACCTTTCCACAATATCCTGGGGCCCCGGCGACGGTTTGGCGTTTGTCAACTCCTTTGGCACAGAGGGCATGTTCGGAGAGACGCCATATGAGGCAAAGTTGTCTAAGAACGACTACGACCTGTTACACATAGTGCTGTGGAGAAAGGCTGAGGACCTCTGCTTGAGGCAAGGCCGTTGCAAGGAGATAAACGGCATAAAAGTCCTCTCCCTAGAGGACGCGATTAAGGAGGGGGTGTTGTTCTTTGTTAGAGAGCCCAAGAGTCCCCACGGCGTAGATACATCCCCCGGCGGGCACTTTATATCTGTGGGAGGCAAACTGGCCCCCTACGCCACAGTCTACAGCACGGAGAAGATAAAGCAGGCCATTGCAGATAAGAAGTTCGAGGGGCAGGACAGATACGGAGTGCCTATATTGGACTACGGTAGCGTGGTTGCGGGACAGGTGGAGGTCTGCCTAGGCCCACTACACACAGAATTCGACGGGAGAGGCAACGCCTACATCAGTTGCTTCGTGGAAAATGTAGTAACAAAATTCACCCTAGGCTCGCCCGAGTACAGAGGCGATAAGCCGTTCACAGTGGTAGACAAAGTGCAGATACACTACAACGTGGGCCACATATGTGTGCCAGAGTCTAATTCGCCTAATCCAGCTGGGAAGTATCTAGTGGCGTTGAACAAGTGGTCAATAGACAGATTCTTCCCAGTGGGGCCGCTTAAGCCTCAGAACTTCCAGCTAATAGATATATCTGGTGATAAGATGAGGCTACTCGCAGAGGTGCCCGTGGGCTGGGGCGAGCCGCACTACGCCAAGGCTATACGGGCTGAGAAGATAAAGCCGCTTGACGTATATCCAGTGGGCACGGACCCCCACGTCATGAAAGATGGCCAGTTCCAGTTGAGCTCCAATGCGGTGACTGAAATAGGCAAGGAGCGGGTGCAGAGGTATCAGCTACCAGACGGGAGGTGGGTCACTGAGGTTTGGGGCACGGTGATTAGGTCGACTATAAGGCCTAACATTATTGTGGCAAAGAAGGGCGACATAGTGCGCCTCCACTTAACCAACATAGAGAAGAGCGTAGATGCCACACATGGCCTTGCCATTGCTGAGTACAATGTGGCGGCCTCGCTGGAGCCCGGCGAATATGCCGAGATAGAGTTTGTGGCAGATATACCCGGCGTATTTGCCTTCTACTGCTACGAGTTCTGCTCACCGCTCCACTTAGAAATGGTGGGATGGCTGGTAGTAGAGGAGTAAGTCGCCGGGCATTTCTCATGGCACTCGGGGCCTCTCTTTTGGTGGCTGGGGGTGCGGCATATTTGCTGACAAGGCCTAGGCAGAGCGGTGTGCCAGACGTGAGACTCGGCGTGGATAAATGCGCCTACTGTGGCATGGTTATTGTAGATAGGAGGTTCGCCGCGGTCTACAACGAGGACGGAAAGTGGGTCTACTTCGACGACGTGATATGCCTCCTCCTCTACCTAAAGGCTGTGGACAAGCTAGGCGATGTGGGGAAGGCGTATGTCCACGACTATTCCACAGGAAGACTTATAAGGGCGGGCGAGGCCTATTATGTTGTGAACAAGAGAATTCCCACCCCCATGGGCTCTGGCATCGCCGCCTTTGAGAATAGGGAGGAGGCCGCAAAGTTTGGGCAAGTGTATACGATAGATGAGCTTGTGGGCAAGTTAGAGGAAATAGCGCCGTTGGGGACATGAAGGTCAGAATTTTGACGCTGGTGGGCCTCGTCTTAATATTGGCAAGCTACGCCTTCCCCTTCTGGTCCACTTATCTCTCTTCGCCGATCTTCGGCTATACGCGCCAGGTCTACATAAAGGTAATGCTCGCAGGATACGTGGACTACACGCCGCCAGATGCGTTGATGCAGTTAAATATTGCGCACCACTACGTGGGTCTGCCGCCTCTTGAGCCAGAGAAGATGATTGAGCTTAAGTTAATTCCCCTGCTCCCCGCGGGGCTGGCCGCGGTGTATATCTTGTATATGTTGGGAAAAATTAGGCTGAGGTGGGTCGCCCTAATCACGTACCTAGCCCTAATTGGCGGCGTCGCCTATTTCCAATACTGGCTGTACAATCTAGGCCACAGCATACAGCCCGGAGCCCCTATAAAGGTAGAGCCGTTTACTCCAATCGTTATGGGTACTTACCAAATTGCCAACTTCACCGCGTTTAACATCTTAGACGTGGGCTTCTGGCTTCTTGCGGCGGCGCCTATATTTGCATACCTGGGGGAGAGGTTTAAAATTTGATGTTTTTTCTCTTCCTCTTGGCGGCCCTCGTCTTTGTCCAAGCCAACCCTTTTGAGGCTACCTCGCCGGGCTCCTTAATCGTCCTAAATGGGACATTCGTTGGCAACTTCGTAATCGACAAACCTGTCACATTAGTCGGAGGAGTGTTCGACGGCGGTGGCAATGGTACAGTGCTTAAGATCGTTGCGAGCGGGGTGAGAATTAAAGGCGTGGTAGTGAGAAATTGTGGTAGAAGTGGGCTTGACTCTGGTATTTGGATTGAAAACGCCAGAGATGTAGTAATCGAGGATGTGACAGTGGAGGAGTGCCTCTACCCAATAATGATATATAACTCGTCGAATGTAAAAATTGTGAATAGCCGTATTGCAAGTTTTAGAAGCGTCCCAGTGGCCCGTTTTGAGCAAGGCGGGGTTGTGGTTTTACACGAGCTTACGCAGTATTTTAGGGGCCACGGGGTATATGTGTGGTACTCTTGGAATGTCACAGTGGCCAAGTCCTATTTTACGCATACTCTGGACGGAGTTTACTGTGATCATGCATATGGGCTAAGGGTTGTCGATAACGTGTTTTTCAACGGGAGCCGCTACGGGGTACATCTCATGTACTGCGCCGGAGTTGTAATAGCCAACAACACCGTAAGCCAGTATGTCGTCGGCTTTATACCCATGTACAGCGAGAGGGTGGAGATAGTGGGAAACCAAGTCTTCGACGTGAGAGCCATTGGAGGAGCCGCCGTGGTGGTCTTTGAATCCAACAACGTCACGGTGCGAAACAACATCTTTGCGCGAAACTACATAGCCGTAGACTTCTATAGGTCTCCCTTTACCCCAGGTAGCTTCGTCGAGGTGGTGGACAACGTAATTGCCTACAACAACATTGGCGTTAGGCTAGACCCCATATCGTCGCCTACGATTTATGGCAACTACTTTGTAGAAAATGTGAGAGATGTTCTTCCGCTTTTTAACAACAAGGCGCGGCTTTACAACGCCACCGCCAAGAGGGGCAACTTCTGGGGCACTTCCACCAGCCGCTACGTGGCTGTGCAGCGGGTCTTTGACCAAATTCTCTCAGAGCACCCCCAGATGGAGATCCTCGCGCTATCCCCCGCCTATGGCCTCATGGAGTATGTGCTAGGCGTGGCTTACCCAGGCGGCGGCGTATTGGAAGATAAATACCCCATACCGCCTCCCGGCACCCCCCACGGCCTCTACCTGCTCTACTTGGCCCTCGCTTCAGTGCTCTTAGCCTATGTCTGGCGTCGCAGTTAGAACAAACTCCTTATCCTACGCCGTGGGTGATGTAGTGATTTTAAAAAATGTAAGTCTCGAAGTGGACCGGGGGGCCTTTGTAGTAATCACAGGGCCAAATGGCTCTGGGAAAACCACGTTTTTCCGCTGTCTTTTACGCATACTCCCCTGTAGAGGCGATGTGGAGATAGAGGGGGCAGATCCTGCGATCAACCCGGCAGTGAAGCGGCGGATTGGGTATGTGCCCCAGCTTTTGACTTTTCCTAAGCTAAAGGTGAGAGAAGTCGTCGAGCTACACCTACGGCTGACGAACGCTGAGGCGAATTGGGTAGAGGTGTTAGAAATGGTGAGCCTTGCGGAGTTGTGGAATAGGGAGGTACAACGGCTTTCAGGGGGCGAGAGGCAGAGGTTGGCCCTGGCGCTGGCCTTAAGCCACAGCCCTTCAATACTCGTATTAGACGAGCCTTTCAGCAACTTAGACAAGACGTGGAGGGCGTGGGCTGTGGAACAACTGAGAAGGCTCAAAGGCGGTGTCACAGTCCTTATCGCAGTACATGGCGGTGACGAAGTGGCGGAGCTGGCAGACGCCGTCGTGGAAATGGAGGGAGGTGAGGTGAAGAGGATATGGTGATTTTACTCTACACGCTTCGGCAGTGGCTCTGGCACAGATGGGTGGTGGCTTATGCCGTGGCGCTCGCCTCAGTCTCCATATTTGTCATGTACGGCGCCTTTGTGGGACTGGCGTGGATTCAACCTGAGCT